>NZ_JBJLWK010000020.1:0-1104 GCF_046591535.1 Chryseobacterium proteolyticum
CAACGGAACCGCTCCCATCTACTTACGAATTACGATAGACGGCAAGGCAGCAGACATTGCTGCTAAAAGGTATATCGATCCGAAGAAATGGGATGTTAAAGCACACAAAGCACTAAGCAATTCGCAAGAAGCAAAAACACTGAATCTCTATCTTAAAACTTTAGAACAGAAAGTTTACGATTTCCACTACCTGATGCTGAAAGATGAAAACTTTGTAACAGCAGAGAGTTTAAAATCTAAACTGCTTGGAACTGATATTGAGCAAAGAATGCTTATTCCGATATTCCAGGAGCATAATGACAAAGTGGAAGCTTTGGTTGGTAAGGATTTTGCCCCAGGAACATTGGAGCGTTATAAAACTTCTTTAAAGCATACACAGGAATTCATTAAATGGAAATACAAAGTTTCTGATATTGATATCACGCAAATCGATCACGGTTTTGTAAGTGATTATGACTTCTGGCTCCGCAGTGTACGTAAATGTGGAAACAATACAGCTGTGAAATACCTGAAGAATTTCAAAAAGATCATCCGATTATGTATGGCCCACGGATGGATCATTAAAGATCCTTTTCTGGGCTATAAAGCAAAGATTAAAGCTGTTGAACGTCCTTACCTTGCTAAAGAAGAAATTCAGATGATCTATGAGAAGGAATTTGTTTCCGATCGATTGAAGCAAGTACGAGATATTTTTCTTTTTAGTTGCTATACAGGCCTGGCTTATGTAGATGTAAAACAATTATCAAAATCTAACATCAATATTGGTATTGATGGGGAACAGTGGATTTTTACACATCGTCAAAAGACCGGTACTTCAACCAGAATTCCATTATTGACTTTAGCTCAGGAGCTGGTTTTAAAATATAAAAATCATCCGCAATGTGTGAATTCAGATGTCCTTTTCCCAGTTCTTAGCAATCAGAAAATGAATTCTTATCTCAAAGAAATTGCTAGTGTCTGTGGAATCAATAAAGATTTGACATTTCATATAGCAAGACATACTTTTGCTACTACTGTTACATTGTCTAATGGAGTACCGATTGAAAGCGTGAGCAAAATGCTGGGGCATAAAAATATTAAAACTACACAACAATATGCTAAGAT
>NZ_JBJLWK010000021.1:0-986 GCF_046591535.1 Chryseobacterium proteolyticum
TCTCTATTAAATGATCTATTGTCTAATCCTGATTACAGTGAAAAATTCTATAATTTAAAATCATTAAAACATGTTGTTTCCGGAGGTGATGTATTAAATACCCGTCATTTAAAGAAGGCCAAAATGAGTGCCCGTTTTTATAATGCATATGGACCAACAGAAAATACTATCGATTCAACGAACTGGATAATTGATGTTAATAATAACAGTAAAGAAAGTATCATTGGTAAACCAATTCTGAATTCTAAGGTATATATTCTTGATGATAAGGGTGCACAATTATTACCTGTAGGAGTGGCAGGGAAGATTTACGTATCAGGCGGCGGCGTTGCCCGGGGTTATCTGAACCGTGAAGATCTTACCTCTGAGAAGTTTACGGATAATCCTTTTGAAGAGGGGCTTAGAATGTATGACACCGGCGATTTGGGCAGATGGCTTCCGGATGGTAATATAGAATTTTTAGGAAGAAAAGATCATCAGGTAAAAATCCGTGGTTTCCGTATAGAGCTTGGAGAGATAGAAACCATTTTACTTCAGAGTTCCAAAGCATTGAAACAGGCCGTTGTCGTAACAAAAGGAACCGAGGAAGACAAGGTTCTGGTTGCTTACTATGTATCTGATGATAATATAGATAAAAAAGAACTGCAGAGTAATTTGAGCAAATTATTGCCGGATTATATGCTGCCTGCTTATTATGTCCAGCTGGATGCTATTCCTTTGACATCAATAGGAAAAATAGACCGTAAAGCTTTACCGGAAGTTGAAGAGGATGATTTAATCAAGGAAAATTATATTGCCCCAAGAACCCCGGAAGAAGAACTTTTGGTATCTGTCTGGTCTGATGTTTTAAAACGGGATAAGATCAGTGTAAAAGACAATTTTTATAATTTAGGAGGAGACTCTATCAAATCTATCCAGGTAGTTTCAAGGATAAAGCAGAAGGGCTATACTTTAAAAGTTGCCCAGATTTTAAAAAATCCTGTTGT
>NZ_JBJLWK010000022.1:0-903 GCF_046591535.1 Chryseobacterium proteolyticum
TATAACTTAACCTACTACCTTTATAACTACCCATGTTGTCCCCTGCTATAAGTTACAACGATTTTTTATTTTATAATTTGGCACATCGTATACTTTAGTAACGACTGAATCCGTTATAGGTACTGTGTTATCAGCTGCATCCACAATACTTAAAAACCTGTTTGTACGTAGTTGCATCAACTTTTTCCGTCATCTTGTTTATCGAATTGACCAAAGGAAACACCATATCTTGCTGTCCCACCAACTACAAAACCATCATATACCGTTTCTACAGCGTAAATCTTATTAGGTTTCGCTCCTGTAATCTTTACAGATAAAATTACGTTTTGGTGTGCATCTGTCGGCGTTGGATTTGGTAAGGTATTATTTAAGATTTCTGTCGCTCGTAATGGATACAAAGTGCCTGTGTTTATTCCTATACCACGAGTATCATCCGATAATCTTGTATAATTAACTGCCTTTTGGGCTATTTTTGAGCCAGAGTACTGATTCTGGAGCAATTTTAGGGTTAGTAATGGCTTCTGTAGCAACATTATCAGTACCTACTGCATATTTTGTTAACTTCGCTCCACTTACTGACTCCGGTGCTATTTTAGAATTTGTTACAGATTCAGTGGCGATATTGTCTGTACCAACTGCGTACTTCGTTAGTTTTGGACCGTTTACAGACCCATCTGCTATCTTGGAATTCGTGATTGCACCAGCGGCAATTCTGTCGCTTCCTGCTGGTTTTAAAGCTTCATTGGCATTATCAATTGCTAGGTTTATTTTCGGATAACCTACCTTAAGGGAATCCGTGGTAATAACTTAGGCGCATCAGCCATTTCTTTCACCACCTTATATATATTTAGCGCGGTATTTGAATGCAATGTTTATATTTAGGTTTGAACCGCCTATTCGTAT
>NZ_JBJLWK010000023.1:0-874 GCF_046591535.1 Chryseobacterium proteolyticum
TAAAATAGTTGTATAATTATCCCATAAGGTTGATGACTCGACCTTATACCCTTATACAATGAGCCACGAGCCTTCACAAACTCTTTGGTCTCTTTTCTTATTTAGCTAGAGTGATAAACTCCTTATGCATTTCCTCTACCTTATACTGCGCTGTTATGTATCCCTCTAGCTCGTAAATCCTTTATGAATCCATGCGAGTTTCTTTTGTTCGTATTCATCACGCTGTTTCTTTATTTGTCATCCCGTGACCATCCATGTCTTTTTTGTCCCCATACATCTATTCGGTGTACATAGGTATGCCCCTAAACAAATTTACCGCTGCTACGATTGCTAGTGATAATGTGCTTTCTTCCATCATTAAACCGCCTCCTGTTCTTGTTCTTTCTTCAGTCGGTCTATGATGTAAGCTTGTCCTTTTGGTGTTACGTATGGTGTTAGCCATGTGAAATTTTCACCATTAGGCTTTTCTTTTACGCCTTGCACAACTTCGAAGTAACCACTATCGATTGCTTTCTGAGTTGGTTCATTTTTATTTTGAAGATTAATCCCCACTCTCGAAGTGTTGCGAATAATCTCTTTTGGCCTGTTTTGATACCATTGTTTTGCTGCTAACTTTTGCAACTTTCACTTACTTTTTAGCGCTTTATCTGATTGCATACAAGCTTCGGCGAATGTTACCAGTGGTTGTTGCTGTAAGATTGTTCGTTCAGCTTCAACTCGCTTTGCTTTTTCTACTTTTAAGTTGTTAAGAAGACCAATCATGAAGTCTGGATCAGTTACCGCTTTTTCGAGCGCTTGATCTGTCATGTATGCTCCGTGTTTTCTAATAGAAGGAAGCACCTCAATTGCTAACCAATCTTGAAAAGCTTCCGCT
>NZ_JBJLWK010000024.1:0-865 GCF_046591535.1 Chryseobacterium proteolyticum
GTCACGGTAACGTATACCGGCATATAGGGCGGGCAAGGCGGTACGAACCCGCGTTAAGACGAAAAGACCAATGAATGTATAACAATGACATATTCCAGTGTGGCGGGTGTGAGATAACTCGCATTCGTCATGCTGTTTCTATTATATTTACCATTCAGCTCAGAGACCGCCATGTCCTCTGGGTTGATAGTGAATATAATACTCTGTATTCTTTGTTAAAGTTGTTTCTTGAAAATGGAATGGGGGGTGGTTGCTCTTAAATGAGTAACGAAACGCTTGCATTCTAAAAATCTAAAACATACGTGATCTCGTACATTAGTAATTACTCACGATTCTTATTAATGACCAAAACGAGGGCAGAGAGCTTCCGCTCTTTGTTTGAGCTAATACAACTGAACTTCCCCCCTTAGTTCTATGTGTTGGTTCAAACAGGGGGACGGAATAAACATATTCCCTCTGGATATAATCACATTATTAAGCGAAATTGGCCAGCAAAGGTGAAAATGACATTAAGTAGCTGAGGTATTGAGCCAGCTCTACGGAGTATAAACGAGAAATGGTTTCGACTGTTTCTCACGGGATTAGCACACGTGCTTATAGATTTAATACAAACCATGGTGAAACATCTATAAGGCTAGCCCCGTGAGAAATAGTTGAAAATACATTCTTAGTCTTCTCCCAGTCACCGAACACAGGGCGTGTAGCCATACTAGTTGATGCGGTGGCTTGGAGAAGGTTGAGAGTAATCTTGACCTTGTAAGAGGAACTTTTGCCATTTGTTTTCTCTTTTTTCTCCCATCCCCTTTAATATTTTTATAATTTGTAAAGAGCTTGTCACTTCGGTGATGGCTTTTTTTGTTCTTTG
>NZ_JBJLWK010000025.1:0-856 GCF_046591535.1 Chryseobacterium proteolyticum
TTTGGGAAAAATATTTCTCAGGAAACAATCATGATTATTTGTCTTCTACCGTAGCTACCCAGGAAGGAGGCTTTCTAGTTTCAGGAACCTCATATTCCGGAAAGGGAATAGATAAAAAAGATGACTCCAAAGGAGGATCTGATATCTGGCTCATTAGAATTAATGAATTTGGAGATGAATTGTGGCAGAAAACTTTAGGAACAAGTGCTGATGAAGAAGCCAGATCAGTTATTCAAACCACAGATTTAGGATTTGTTGTAGCCGCAAATGTTCAGAATGCATCCAAAGGTTACGGTTCAAAAGATATCCTGATTATCAGACTCGATAAAAACGGAAAAGAACTTTCACAACTTATTTTAGGAGGAAGGGGATTAGACGAAGTGGAAAAGATGATCCCAACAAGAGACGGAGGAGCACTTCTGGGAATCTATTCAAGAAGCTCCGAGTTTCGTGTTTCCGATTCCGGAAATCAAAACTCAGCTACAGGAACCTCAAATTCCATGTCCCGTTACGCAAAAACAACTGAAAACTTTGGTGAAGGAGATTACTGGATCGTAAAATTAAACAAAGAAGGAAAAGTAGAGTGGGAAAAGAACCTGGGAGGAAAAGGAGATGATCATCTAAGAACACTGGCTTTAACCTCAAACGGTTATCTCATCGGAGGAGAATCCAGAAGTGAGAGATCCGGAAATAAAACAGTAGGAATAGAAGAAGGAACAGATTTGTGGCTGGTTTCTTTAAATGAAAGAGGAGATGAACAGTGGCAGAAATCCTACAACTTCAAAAACAGGGATGTTTTGATGGGTATGACTGCCCTAAATCAGCTATCAACTGACAACTCTCAACCCTCAACTAA
>NZ_JBJLWK010000026.1:0-831 GCF_046591535.1 Chryseobacterium proteolyticum
CTTCCACATTTCTTGTAATCGGGTAACTTCGCTCTCATCAAACAACAAATCCAAGTCTTCTAAAGCGATATATAAGTTACGACGCGATTTCTTCATATATTTTTTCTCTTGCAAAACCATTGTGTAATTTTCTTTATCTACTTCCGTTTCAAGTTTCGGCATCATTACCACTCCCTTAAATTCCGCCTCTATCTAAATCTTTCATATCCCTTAGTTGTATCTTCAAAATGTTTATAATTTCTGTTGTTGAGTTATAAGCATTTCTCCATCTCATACACGATGCTTCCGCTTGCGCTTCTGCTTTTCTATGTTCGCTCGCTGCGAATTCCGCTTGCATTTCACGTTCCTTTGCCGTTCCGTTCGGATTGTAAGTGAAACATTTCGATATTGTTTCTTTCCGAATCGCTTCGGCCATTTTCCAATCACTTAGCGCCGCTGCGTGTAATTTTCCTGTCAGTGAAAGGATGTCACCGTATATTTTTAACTTTTGTAGCAAGTCACCAGGTAGACTTTCATCCAGTCCTGCTGCTCTTGCGTACAAATCCTTCAATTTCTCTGCATCTTTATCCATTTCTCATCACCCTTACGCTGCCGCATTAATTCCGCGTTGTATCATGTAATCGATTAAGTACTCGTTCATTTTGTTTCTGAACCTTTCTTCAAAGAAGTAACTAAGCTTGTCCATTCCATCAGAAAGGTAATCGCTTTTCTTTCGAATACAAGATACTCAATTAACAGCCAAGTACTAATGATTCCGTCTTTCTTTGCTTCTGTGTACATATCCATACCGTCATAGCGTTACACTCCTTTTTCTAGGAATAAGTTAGTTTT
>NZ_JBJLWK010000027.1:0-803 GCF_046591535.1 Chryseobacterium proteolyticum
TTAATGGCAACTTTTAGAGTAAGTAAGGATAAAAACTACACAACAATTAATAATACAGGACTTCGGGATGAACGATTAACTTGGAAAGCCAAAGGAATTCTAGCGTATATCCTTTCTCTTCCTGACGATTGGGTCTTCTGTATGGAGGAAGTTGCAAAGCATTCAAAGGATGGTATAGCAAGCTTAAAAGCAGGAATGAAGGAGTTAAAGGAATGCGGTTATGTAAAAAGATTCCCTATAAAAGGTGAAGACGGAAAGATTCATAGATGGGAAACGATTATTTACGAAGTACCACAAGTCGAAAAACCACTAGTAGAAATTCTACCAGTGGAAAGTCTACCGGTGGAAAATCTACCAGTAGAAAATCGACCGCTACTAAGTACTAATATACCAAGTACTAATAATACTAATTCTCCAGAAAAGAAAAGCCCACGTAAAAAACGTGAGCGATGGTTATTCTGAAGACTTTGAAAACCTTTGGAAAACATATCCCAAAAAGATTGATAAGAAACAAGGATATAAATCATTTAATGCAGCTATCAAGAAACACTCCTTTGAAGTCATTATGTCTGGTGTGAAAGGTTATGCAGATCACATCAAAAGAAATGGAACAGAAACAAAGTTTGTTAAACACGCTTCCACCTTCTTTAATAACGAATGCTATCTCGAATATGTAGAGAAACCTAAAACATCAGTACCTAATAAGCAGCAACCAACAGCTAACTTTGATATTGATAATTTACTTGATTGAGGTGTAACGGATGGATAAGTACCAGGTTCATTACGAAAACGAATGTCATAGT
>NZ_JBJLWK010000028.1:0-762 GCF_046591535.1 Chryseobacterium proteolyticum
TTTCGGCACAATGTTCGAAGACCAAGGGCAAAACATTATTAATACAATTTTACAAACTGAAGAAAAAGCAAGCTGACTTAAAAAAAAGGAATAGATGATTTACAGCAATCAGCAAATAAAATGGATGCATCGCCAATGGTCAAATGGAAAGATGCGATGAAAGAGTTAAAAGAAGCTCTTGAACCAGTACTACTTATAGTAGCAGAAATGGTTTCTAAAATAGCAGAATTTATTTCTGCTCATCCAGTGTTAGCAGCTGCAATTATAGCGATAGTGACTGTACTAGGTATTCTTTTAGGTCTGTGCGCTGCGCTAGCACCTCTGATGTTAGTAATTACTTCTGGTGCAATAACCTGGGCTGGGGTAATGGCTGCTTTAACAAGTCCGAATAGCTTTGGTAGTTGCCGCCGTCGCAGGTTTGATTGCTATATGGGTATTATTCGGTGATAAAATCATGGCCATATACAATGAGTATTTCAAGCCTACAATAGATCAATAGTATCCACAATCGTCGAACTTTACAACCAGCATTTGATAAAGGATTTACAGTCATAAAAGAGATTGTTCAAGATGCTTTTGTAATTATCCAACGTGTTTGGAATGAAATACTATCACCTGTGTTTTCATTTATTGTATCGGTAATTAAAAATATCCTTTTACCAGCATTTAAATTTGTTTTTTTCTGCTATAGGCAGTGTGGTATCAGATGCATTTAGTGGAATTTCAATTGTGTGGAATAATGTTTTAAAACCAATTTCTTAA
>NZ_JBJLWK010000002.1:0-1017808 GCF_046591535.1 Chryseobacterium proteolyticum
CTTTATCAGGGGTTTTTAACACCTGGGCCTGAAATAGACTAACTACTGTTTCTTCTTTAGGATAAATTACGTCTGTATTATTAAAATCTATGAGTATTTGTTTTAATTCTTCTTCGGATAAATAATTGATCTGTTCAATAGCAGCCAGAGGATTTTCTAGTAATTGAGTAAGAAGATTCTCAAAATGAGAAAACATTTTTTCTATTAAACATCCTTCATAAATATCTGTATTATACTCTATTATAAGATGTAATGAATCCGTTTCAACAAATCTAAAACTAATATCAACCTGTGTTGTTTTGTTATTGAAGTCGAAATAGCTTATTTCTATATCCGATAATTCTTCGGTATTTATATTATTTAATTGAGATTGATTCTGTAATACTACCAAAACATCAAATAAGGTAGAGCGACTAGTGTCTCGCTTTAAATTTAATTTGCTTATTAACAAATCAAAAGGATAATTTTGATGATCGTATGCTTCTAATAAAGTTTCCTTTTGATCAACAATCAAATCTAAAAAACTAACTTTCTCTTTTATTCGAGTACGTATTGCAAGGGTATTTAAAAACAGTCCTAATTGATTCTCTAAATCCGGATGTTCTCTTCCTGCTATAGGGGTACCAACAATAATGTCATCCTGACCAGTATATCTATACAATAAAGTATTAATTCCAGACATTAAAGTCATAAACAATGTCAGGTCATTTTCCTTGGAAAAGCGGTTTAATTTTTCTGAAAATTCTCTACTAAAAGTATGTTTTACCACATCTCCATTGTATGTTTGAACTAATGGACGGGTTTTACAAATTGGCAAATCTAAAACAGGGATCTGCCCTGAGAATTGATTCAGCCAATAGGTTTCAGCTGCTCTATATTTTTCGTGCTGCAACTCATTATTAATCCATAAAGTATAATCTTTATATTGAATTTTTAATTCCGGCTGATCAATGGTCTTACCTTTTCTTAAGGCATTATATGTTTTTGCAATTTCGTCTATAATTAACTCAATTGTCCAGCCATCTCCAATAATATGATGCATTGACAAGAAAAATACATGCTCATCTTTTCTTAGCTTAATTAAAGAAGCACGTATAAGCGGGGCATTTTCTAAATCAAAAATTTCTTTATTTCTTTCAGATAAATAATTTCTAACTTTTTCTTCCTGATTTTCTGTGGAGCTATAATCTTCCTGTACAATTTTAAAGTTTAACTGATTTTCCGGCAATATAAATTGCTGAACTTCTCCTTCATTATTTGTTTTAAAATACGTTCTTAAAATTTCATGGTGGTTAATTAGTCTTTTAAACGCTTCTTCAAATTTATCAATATCAAGAACTCCATTCAATTTCACTGCAGCAGGCATATTATAAGCTAATGAACCCCCTTCTAACTGGCTCAATATCCATAATCTATTTTGAGATGCCGTTAAAGGATAAGAATCTGCATACGGAGCTTTTAAAATTGGTAAATAATTATCATCCTGTAATTGTGTTGTAATCTTTTTGATAGTAGCATTTGAAAAAAATGTCTTAAAAGATATTGTCTTTCCTAGCTTTTGATTTATTCTATTTATGATCTGCCCTACGATTAAACTGTGCCCTCCCAATTCAAAAAAATCATCATGAATGCCAATTTTTTCAATATTTAAAACTTCCTCCCAGATTTTCGCCAGAGTCTCCTCTGTTTTATTTCGTGGGCCAACATAGGTTTTTCTTATCAGATCAACGCCAGATAACTCTGGTAAAGATTTTTTATCAATTTTTCCATTTGGTGTCAGCGGTAATCTTTCCAGTGAAACATAAAACCCAGGAATCATATGATCTGGTAATTTGCTTTGTAAAAAACTGCGTAAACCTGATTTGTCTACAATAGTGCCAGCCACTAAGTAGGCTACCAGTACTTTTTCCTGATTATGTTCTTTTACTTCTACTACAGTCTGTTTTAAATCTTTAGAATATTGTAGAATTGTGTTTTCAATTTCTCCAAGTTCGATTCTAAAGCCACGCAATTTTACCTGTTGATCTACTCTCCCATGAAACTCAATAGTTCTGTCCGACAACCAGCAGCCAAGATCTCCAGTATCATACATCTGCTCCTTGTCTAGAAATGGATTTGCAATAAACTTTTCCTTGGTAAGTTCCGGTTTATTCAAATATCCTCTTGCTAAACCAGCCCCAGAAACATATATTTTTCCGGACACTCCAATTGGTACGGGCTGTAGTTCTTCATCTAAAATATAAACCTGAGTATTAGCAATCGGCTTCCCGATAGGAATGATTGATTTATTAGAATCATCCTTCGTTACTTTATATATGGAAACGCAAACCGTACATTCCGTAGGACCATAAGCATTATAATAATCTATTCCAAGTTCAGTAATACTTAAAGCCACCGAAGGGTTCGCAGATTCTCCGGCTGTTATCACACATCTCAATCCTGAAATATCATCATTTGACAATAGCCCTAAATAGCTTGGAGGAAAAGTAACAACTGTTGCCTGGAATGTTTTTAAAAAAGTTACAAACCGCTCTTTATCTTTAATCTCATCTTCTGCAGGAATCCCTAATGCAGCCCCACTATTTAAAGCCATTAAAATCTCTGATATTGAGGCATCAAAAGACACTGAAGCAAACAATACTACCTTATCTTTATCTGTTATTTCAAAAGCTCTAATCTGATCCACAAACATATTTACTGCACTGTGATGCTCAATCATAACTCCTTTTGGCTTTCCTGTAGAACCGGATGTATAAATTATATAAGCCAAATCTTTAGACGAAATAACCGTATTAATATTAGCTGCGTCATACTTGTCCCACACTATCGAATTTGCAGATATTAAATCACAGTTATCAATGTTTAGTGTATTTGTTCCATCATTAATCAGCAATTTTAGGCCGCTATCTTTGATTAAGTACTGAATTCTTTCAAGAGGATAGTTAGTATCAATTGGTAGATATACCCCACCTAATTTTAAAATTGCCAGAAAAGAAATTATTCCGAGATCAGATTTAGGCAAATAAATACCAACAATATCCCCAGTATTTATTTTATATTTAGAAGAAATATAATTTGCAAATTGATTAGCCTTTTGATTTAGTTCTGAATAAGTTAATTCTGTTTCTCCAAACATAACTGAAATATTATGAGGAGTTTTCTCTACCTGTTCTTCAAATAATGCAGCAATCGTTTTGTCTTTGGGATAAACACCTTTAGTAGCATTAAAATCTACAATGAGTTTATCTTCTGCCTCTTCTGTTAATAAAGAGTATGAGGATAAATTAGAGGTTATATATTTTTTTAAATTGATTATAAAATAAGTAAAATGTTGAGCCAGATAATCTACAATTTCTTTTTTTATAAAAACTTCATCATAAATAATATGAATATCCATATCCATATTTTCATTGATTTTAAGATCAAATAAAATTCCGCTACAATAGGTATTATTTTTAGAATTTACAGTAATGCTAAAATTTGAAAAGCTGCTTAAATCAAGTATATCATCAGTCTCATTTACCTTATATTTATTAAGATGAGTTAAACTCACTAAAATTTCCTCTTTAACTTCTTGAAGATAATCCTTAAAAGGCATATTTAAGTTTACAGGAAGCGAAAGAAGTAATGAATTGTATGGATCGAGACAATTTGAAGCAAGATAACCATCAAACTCACGTATTAACCTCTTTAGTAGAAAAGAATAAATAGCGGTTATCACCGTATATTGTGCTATTAGATTATCACCTGTAATTTGATTAAAATAAGAAAGATCCTCTCTATCAATTCTAATATTTGAAATACTTTTTTTTTTCCTTTAGAAGTTTGATATTTTTATCTCTATTTAATACCTTTTTTTTCCAATACTTTGAAGCCAAATGAAAACTATTTAATTCTTCGTTTGCATTCATAAATATATTTTTTGTTTAAAGTCACTGATAGTCTTAAGCGCGTATGATACTGATTTCTTTACATAATAAAATAGATGAACTGTTTATATGCCATTCTATTTTTCCTGTTAGGTCGGTACTATTGGCTGTACAAATAAAATTATCAGTTGATTATATATATTAACTTTTTGATAAACATTGTCCATAGATGAACATCGTTTTACTTTGTATGTCCGGAAAATATCATTGGCTTTTACAGAAATCTTTTAAATTTAAATCTTATAAAAGATGTAGCGTCGTTGATAAGTAGGAAAACTTTTAGATTCTCTTGACTGAGTTGTAGCGCAGTTTTTTTTTTCACCTTGGAATTTAATATGCATAGCATACCAATGTAATCTTACATTCATATTTCTTTTGTTTCACATGATTAGTTATTCTTCAAAACTCTGTCCTATGCATCACAACTAATTTTGCAAAACTTAAAAAGACAAATAGATTAAAATCCCAATATTGAGACTTAAGCATGAGTTTTAAAATGCTTTTTTATATATTTTTTTCATAATTTAGTGATGTAGCGAAAATAATAAAAAAATTTAATTTATTGATCATTTTATTATAAACCGTGTGTTAATTAATATAACATCCTGTATAACAGCATAAAAAAAAGTATAAAACTTTATCCAATCAATACAAAAAAATTCTCCTTCCAGTGTTTTAACTGATTAACTATTAATATAAATCATTAATGAAAGATTTAAAATAAATAAGTCACTAAAAAAAGAGTTAAAATAAACTTGGTTTCATTCTAAAATTAGTAGTACAACTATTTCATGGAACCAGACTTTTGCTCATATTGCACCTGGTAGATTTAATGGGAATATTGCTGAAATAGATTGGAATAATTCAGAACAATACTGGCGGAGTTCAAATCACCCCTATTTGAGGTTACAATGGAGATCCAATGCAAGTATCAGTAAAAAATGATGGTCAACAATATGAACTTCAACCAATAAAAAAAATGAATAATCTTAATGATTAAATTTTTAAAATATACAATTTTCGCTTTAATATTAATAGGTTGTTCTTAACCTAGTGATAAAATAAGAAATGTCATCTTATATGATAATGGCAATACAGGCTATTGGAATTTAGAATGGCCTAGAGAAGAGCCGAATATTATGGATTTACCTTTAAGTTGGACAAAAATGGTAGGGTAACCAAATATTCGTATTCGAAAGTAAAGAATAAGAGATGGATATTTTCGGATTCAGAACTCATGGATAGAATGGAATGGGGAATAACTAATGACTCTATTTTCACACTCATGAACTATAATTCTCAAATAAAAGTTACAAAATACAACAAATATTGAAAAATAAGTATCCCCTAAAAGTCACAGAATTTATTAATAATAAGATAAATCTATTCATTGAGTGGGTTTATTTTTATAATATATTTCAAAAATCAAAGTATCTTTTCTTAAAATTAAGCCGGCTTTTTCTATATAGTTGCTTTTTATTATATTGTAGATATGCAAATCGATTTAGAAGAACTTAAACAAATTATTCCTTATGTCAAATTAAAAGAAGATAATAGTTACTTGATATCTTATCCTTGTTTTATCAATTACTTTAAATTAAAAGATAGGTTGAGTAAGCAAGATTTGATTTGTAGTGCGTTTATGATCTATGGTTGGATGCCAACGATCTTAAAAAAGATTGATTATACTAATATAGATAAGATTGTCGATCTGTTTAATAAAGCAAAATCAAGTGATAATATTCTGACCGAAATTGAGATTAAAAGCTTGAAACCTTTTACAAATAATTCTTTGGTTGGATTATCAAAACTTCTTCACTTTATTAACCCAAATGTTTATCCTATCTGGGACAGTAAGATCTGCAAATATTTTTTTTTCTAACGGTTTTTATTCTAAAATAGGCAACGTCTCAATTTATTTAGAATATGTAGATGCAATAAAAGAAACTATAAAATTTGGCTTACCAAATGATTTTGATAATTTAAGAGAACAATTTGGTTATGAAGTTACTGATGTGAGATTGATTGAATTAGTTATCTTTTTAAAATCAGTTTAACGGTTAATTTTTATTGTTGTAAATTTGTGTAGCGTTTAATTAAATTTGAATTTATTACAAGAGAAATTATAAATCTCACTCATTTATACAAATACATAGGTACTCCAATAAATATTTGCTGCAGAGTTTTGTGTTTAGTCAATTTCACTTTAAATGAAAAAAAAATTGTTATCCCAATATCTTTTTAGTCATATTTTGGAAAGTACTAAAATATAAGAAGAACAAAACTTATTATTAATCTAATTTACAAACTCAAAAAACTTTCAACTTAATAAAAGCTAATTATAGTATAAAATTCAAGCCTACGGGTTAATTACAGTCTGGAATATCACCTTTATTATCTCTGAAATAGTTATAGACCATTGTTTTCTAACCTGTGAGATCCATTACCTTTTTAGGTTTTTACTTTACCATTTTCGTGACAATGCTAATTAAAAACCAGTTCTACTATCTTGTTTTTCTTTTCCTGTGCTTGTAGTCTTTTTTCTTGATTAAGGACAGCTAATATGGTAAACCTTTTTGTTCCACTAGTTTATAAACAGGTTTTGATAAATCTTTATAACGGTTTTGCAGTAAGCTTTTTAACTTTGAAGAAATCGAAACAGTCTTTGTTGCTTTGTTTTTAAATTGTCTTTCATAAAAAGCATCTGCATATGAAAGAACAACATTTAACAGTGAAAGAATAATATTAATATTAGCATTGGCTTTATTTTCCAGCAACTCCATATGAATTTTTGTAAAAAGCCAGGTAATAGTCTCTTCTTCCTCCATGGTCACAAACAACGCATCATTGATCTCATAACTGAAACATTTATACTGATGGATTTTAGCAGCAATCGGATTTTGTTTGAGGAGATCAGGATAGAAAACAAATGCATACCCGTCACAGAAAGTCAAGGCTGTCCCAAGAAACGACCTGTCACGGCTTGCTGAAAAGCATCAATCCGTTCTCGGTATAATATTTATTATTTCCGTAATTAATGTCTCCGTTAAAGTTTTTCTTCAGCGAAATCTTAAAAAGGTTAACCTGAATTTCATCACTCACCTGCGGAAAATTTGGAATAGCCTGTTTGCACACTCTGCTGTCCATTAATGGATGATGAGGAAGTGAAAGATTCAGATATTTGTTGTATGATATTAAATCATTAAAGGTTTTCATAGCTTCAAAATTGCAAAATTCTTTCAAAAAACTTTTAGCAAATGTTTCGATATTTCTTCATTCAAATAAAAAAAAGCGGACGAAAAAATTAAGCCAGGTTATGTTATTTTTTCTGCTCAAAGATTTAAGTATAAACGATCAATACTTTTCTTGAACCACACAAGCAAGTAAATTGAACCGTACACAAAAGTAGAATATGCAATAATACCTGAACTTTGTCCTATTAAATTAAATAAATCAAAATGTCAGAAATTAAAAAAAATACAGTTAGGTCAAAATGGACCTATGGTTTCAAAACTTGGTTTGGGATGCATGAGAATGTCATCAGTTTGGGGCGGTTCGACACCTGATGAAGCAGAAAGTATTGCTACTATTCGTCAGGCATTGGATAATGGAATAAATTTTCTCAATACCGGAGATTTTTATGGTGCAGGTCATAACGAGATGCTCATTGGAAAAGCAATTAAGGGAAGACGTGAAGATGCATTCATCAGTGTCAAGTTTGGCGCTATTTTCCACAATGGTCAGTGGATTGGAATGGATCTTCGTCCTGTAGCAATCAAAAATTTTGTCAATTACTCTCTTACCCGTCTGGGAATTGAGACCATTGATCTTTATCAGCCAAGCAGGATGGATGGCAGTGTTCCTATAGAAGATATTATTGGAACAATCGCCGGTCTTGTTAAGGAAGGGAAGGTACGTCATATCGGAGTATCGGAGATCACAACGGATCAGCTTCGTAAAGCTAATAATATATATCCAATCAGTGCTTTGGAAATCGGATACTCTTTGGCAGACCGCCAGATAGAAGAAGATTTATTACCTGCCGCCCGAGAATTAGGAATCGGTGTCATCGCTTTCGCAAATACTGCGGAAGGGCTTTTGAGCGGGGATCTTCAGTCACCATTATCAGAGAATGATTACCGAAATCATTTCTCCCGTTTTAAGAGTGAAAACCTGATTCATAATCTTGAAAAAGTAGAAGTGCTCAAACAGATGGCTCTACGCAAAGGTTTCACACCGACACAGCTTGCTATTGCCTGGGTAAAGGAACAAGGTAAGAATATAATGCCTCTCGTAAGTATGAGCCGCAGATCGAGACTACCTGAGAATATTTCTGCAATGGAAATTATATTCACTCCTGAGGAAATGAACATTTTAAACACTACATTTGCAATAGGCGCCATAAAAGGCGGCACCTATCTTCAAAGATAATGGAAAGTCCAGCAGAGATTTTACCCGGCGTTATATTTTATTCCTATCTTTCTTCGGAGCAGAAACAAAAGGTCTGCTTTTGGAATCATCATACCTTAGTTTTACAGGTTTCAGGTCAACTTGTCTTGGAGACCTCAGAGCAGAATATTTCCATCTCTGCGGGAGAGGTTTTATTAATACGAAAAAATCAATTGGGAACCCTTACCAAAACACCTCTTCCCGGCGGACATTATGAAACTATCGTTATATCTCTGCAGGAAGATCTAATGCGTAAGATTATTTTGGAGGAGAGAATGGAAGCGGCTGGTAAATACATTGGACTTCCTAATTTGATAATCCCTCATAATGAATTTCTAAAAGGATATTTCCAGTCTATTGTTCCCTATGCCAGAAACTCAGGTGCTCAAATGACCGACGAAATGGGACTTTTAAAAGTGAAGGAAGGCATTAAACTTATGATTCTTGCCATGCCTAAACTACAAAACTTTCTATTCGATTTTTCTGAGCCTTACAAAATAGATCTTGAAAAATTTATGCTCAGCAATTATCATTTTAATATTTCGGTTGAAAAATTTTCCCAATTGACAGGAAGAAGCCTTTCAGGATTTAAGAGAGACTTCCAGAAAACATTTGGAATGCCCCCGCGAAAATGGCTGCAGGATAAAAGATTGAATGAGGCAAGACATCTCATCGAAAGTAAAAACCAACGTCCATCTTCCATTTATCTTGACCTGGGATTTGAAAGCCTTTCTCATTTTTCCTATGCTTTTAAAAAGAAATTTGGAAAAGCACCTACATTAGTTTTGTAAAAAATGATAATTAATACATATGAAGCGGCTCTGGGTAGTTTAAAACTCTTCAGAGCCGGCTTTTATATGAGTATGATACTATTTGATATTTTAATGTACCAAACTATATTTTCCAATCTAACTATCTAGTAATATCATACTATTTCCTATTTCTTAATTAAATCTTCATTTATAATTAAAAAACCGTTGAATCCAACGTAAGGCCTACTATTCTACTAATTTTTTTGATTTGTAGAATTAAAAGCCATAGACAAAAAATGAATAGAAATTATTTGTAAAAATGAATTTTGCAACTCTTGGTTAATTTGACTCAAACGAACCAAATCGTCTATAAAAGTGTTCGAAGATACGCTTGTCTTAATCACAAGACCAACATTTGAAGATTTCACTCTTCGATGTCGGTTTTTTTATGTCCTAATCCGTTATATATTTCGTATATTAAATATATTGTCCCCTAATATTAACAAAAAATTGATTCCTTTTTTCATAGATTCTAAACACTAATATACTTTTTGAGTACTTCAAGAAGATCTGCCTGCTTTACAGGTTTGGGAAGAAAATCATTCATTCCGGCCTCAAGGCACTTTTCTTTTTCACCCAACACATTTCCTGCCGTAATGCCTATGATAGGTATATGTTCATATCCCGGCAGCATTCTGATATTGCGTGTTGCCTCAATACCGTCCATTATTGGCATCTGTACATCCATCATAATAATGGAAAAGTGTTTTTTCCTGCATTCTTCCAAAGCCTGCAGTCCATTGACTGCTTCCGTCAGATGTATATTGGGAGCAAAAGATTTCATTATCCTATTATTCAGGACCATATTTACTACATTATCATCAACCAAAAGCACTTCTAATTCCGAGGTAAATACATGCGTAACTTTCTCAGAATAATCCTTAGTAATTTCTACTGAATAACTTTGGTCTACTTTTTTTTAAAGTTTTGTATAAATCATGTGATTTGATGGGTTTCAAAAGTAAATGAGCATTATCAATTTTTCTAACTGAATTAAGTATGCTCAGTTCTTCAGAAGAAGAAGAAAGTACTATAAATGGTGAAGTCTCTTTTCGCTGATTGAACAGCTCTGTTATTTTATTTATTGTTTCCAATCCGGACATAATAGGCATATGATAATCCATCAGGATAACATCAAATCTCTCACCTTTCAACAAGATCTCTAAGGCTTTCATCCCATTAGAAGCCAAGGTAGACTTGATATTTTTATAGGTAAGCATGTGCTCAAGAATAATCCTGTTGGTTTCATTATCATCAACCACTAAGGCCGTTTTAATAGTTATTTCCTCCTCCTCTCTCACTTGAGGAATCTCGTAAGGAATCTCAATGTCAAAGAAAAATACAGACCCTTTTTCCCTTACGCTGTTCAGCGACAAATGACTTCCCATATATTCCAGGATAGTGTTAGAAATGGTAAGCCCCAAACCCGTGCCACCATATCGTTTACTGATGGAACTGTTTTCCTGAGTAAAGGCATTAAAAATGTATTTCTGTTTCTCAACAGGGATGCCAATTCCTGTATCTCGTACCGAGAAGCGCAAAGCGATTGTACGATCATTCATGTGCAACTTCTCTACTTTTAGCTCAATCTCTCCCTTTTCTGTAAACTTCACAGCATTCCCCAGAAGATTGATCAAGATCTGTTTTAACCTTGCTTCATCCATATAAAGTATTTTTGGAAGGCCCGGCTCAATATTGAGAAGTAGTTCGATATCTTTTTTCTGGGATTGATAAATGATCACATTTATTACCTGGCTTAACATATCATAAACATCACATTTTTCAATCAAAAGCTCCATTTTTCCGGATTCTATCTTAGAAAAATCCAATATATCATTGATGATGCTAAGCAGGTTTTCTCCTGACTCATTGATATAATTAAGATATTGCATCTGTGTTTCATTCAGCGGTGTCGTAAGGAGAAGGTCTGAAAAACCAATAACTCCGTTTAAAGGAGTCCTAATCTCGTGACTCATATTGGCCAGAAATTCGGATTTTGCCTTGCTGGCTATATCTGCTGTTTCTTTGGCATTTTTCAATTCTTCATTTATCTTTACAGCATTTGTAATATTCTGTATAGAAATAATTACACCACCTATTTCATCTTTTGTAAGATACCAGGGTCCAACTTTAAGGTCGTAATGCTGGGTTTCTTCTTTTCCTTCTACTTTTAGCGTAAAATCACCGTTAATATACGTTTTCCCCAATAGTGCATTCTCATAGATCTCTTTTCCTTTTTCGGGAATATTAGGTGATATCGTGAATAGATTATTGCCGATAAGATCTACATTATTCATACGGAATTCCTCTCTCCATCTGCTGCTTACAGCAATATAGTTGAGGTCTTTATCAAACATGGCCAAAGGAACAGGAACATCAGTGACAAAAGATTGCATTATTGCCTCTTTCCGGGAAACCTCGAGAAACATTTTTTTGAATGCATCAATGTCCTGAATGATTCCGAAAACCCTTTTGCAAATATCATCTTCAAATTCAGGAATACCTTTTACTCTTACCCAGGTCGTAACTCCATCATTACGTGAAAGCTGAAGCTCCTCATCAAAAGGAATTCCTTGTTGTATTGCCCTGTTAAACAAATATTTTATTCTTTCTCCACTTTCTCCTTTGTAAAATCCCAAGGCATTTTCAAAAGTAGGCTGGAGATCATCTTTCAGTTTGTGAATTTCTCTTGTACTTTGAGACCAAAAGATCTTTCCGGTCTTCATATTGACCTCCCAACCTCCAACTTGGGCTACTGAACTTGTTTCCTCAAGCATTTCCTTAGTATCAAACAGATCTTTTTCTAACTTACCACGACGAATAAGGTCAGATTTTAGTTGTATATAAACAAAAATGGTTACACCAATGGCTGCAATGGCAGAAAAGATAATGAACAAAACCGTCCACTGGGAAGATTTTTTCAGATCTTCATTTTTTATAGCAAGTTGAACCTCCTCGTGTTTTACAAATTTCTGAACGAGTCTGCGACATCTGTCCATAGCCTCCTTGTTTTGTACAAGTTCCTCCGGACTCATTAATATTCCTTGTTGACGATTCTTAATAAGTAAGGCATATTCCTTCATCATCATTTGTGAAGCATCTAGCAGTTCATTTAAGACCTTAATCTGATCTTTATTTTTAAGATTAAGCCTATCTTTATTCGAAACGAGCAACGGATATTCATCTTTGCTTTTATTGAAAGGTTCAAGAAAATTTTCCCGGCCGGTAAGCTGATATCCTCTATTTCCCGTTTCAGCATTTAAAAGAGTATTTAATAAATCTTTTGCTAAGCTTATAGATTCTTTACTTTTTATGAGGTTTTCCCTATTCTCCATCTGCTTATGTATGCTGACATAAGATGCTATAGAACTAGCAATCAGAAGTACCAAAGAAATCACTACACCAATTTTAAGATTTCTTATAATTTTTTTCGGCATGGAATAGTATTTTGTAATAAAAATAGGTCATTTTATATTAGTAGCAAATTAATTTAGAAATTTGTCGGAAAATATTGGAAATGAGTACAGATCATAATGAGTCTATATTCCGGAGAGAAACTCTATATTAAAATGCTTATTATCAATTCCGAAAAATTTCAGTTCTGTATGAGAATTGATGCGTCATTCTCTCGATCTGACTGCTGCTTTGCACGAAGAAGCAGATAAGGAGAAAGAAAAGCAGCATATTGCATCATTTCATTGAATCACAATCAATTTATGATAGAATATTTACTGATTATATAGCCTGAGAATTTCCACCAATTCAGGTATAGATCGTATCTTCAGCTTCTCAAACAACCTGTTTTTATACGTACTGATCGTTGATGAATGGAGATTCAACTGATTAGAAATTTCTTTAAGGGGAAGGCCTTCTGCAAGTTTATTGGCAATTTGCAATTCCCGGTCTGATAGTGCTTCAAGGGGAGAATTTTTTCCTGAGCCGGTTAATGATTCAAAAAAAATCGCTTCTTTTATATTATCACTGATATATCGGCCTTTACTGACCATCGCCGTTAAAGCGGTCTCAATTACTTCAGCGGAACTCAGCTTGCTTAGATAGCCTCCTGCCCCCATTTTTAGATAGCGCATCCCATACAGCTCTTCATCCTGTGAAGAAAATATTAGAGTTTTTAATTCAGGCTGGTGAATCTTTATGTAATCTATTGCTTCCTGAACAGTACCATTAGGCATATTAACATCCATAATGGCCAGATCCAGCTTTTCATTCAGAATTAATTTGTACAGCGATTTATAATCCTCTACTTCTGAAATGATGGCATCGGGAATCAATCGTTTGATCGTTTGTATCAAGCCCATCCGAACAATACCATGATCATCTGCTACTACAATACGAATGTTTACTTTTAAACCCATTATTCTATAAATTTATGTAAAAAAAGGGAAACCGTAGTGCCATTATCTTCAGTGGAAATGATTTGGATGTTTCCATGCAGCAAGGATATAAAATTTTTTACAATTTTCAAACTTAACCCAGCTCCTTTCTCGCCAGCAGTCCCCAGGAATATAGGATTACCATACGTATAGATCGCAGGTAAATACTTTTCATTGATTCCCATTCCGGAATCAATTACAGAAAGCACAACCTGATCACTCTCTGTAATTACCTGTAAATAAACATCCTGTCCCGGAAAGGAATATTTTACCGCATTGTTAAAAATTTTATCTAAAACGTATTCGATCAACAGGCGGTCGCTTGTAAGAAACGCGTTATGATCTCCCTTAAAATAAAATTGAATATTTTTTTCTTTTAATTTAGCAGCGTATTTTTCTTTTAAATAGTGAAAAAGATCTATCACCATAATTTTAACGGGTCTAATCTTAAATTCCCCGTATTGCGTTTTTAGCCAGGCAACGCTGTCCTGGATAGTTTGCAGATTCTTCTGGGCATCTTTTTTTACCTGCGGCAACAACTTAAAAAAATCTTCCTCACTTATGGTCTTCTGCTCTAGCTCCTCTATCAGCCACAGAAAGGTTCCAAAAAGTTCTTTTGAGTCATGAGACAATATCGAGATCAGTCCGTTCTTAAAATTGATTTCGTTTTCGAGTCTTTCAATTTTCAATTGTAGTTCGTTGATAAAATCATTCATAAATTAAGTATCACAGTTTTAGAAGCTTTTGAATTACTTTTTTGAAGAAGGCAGAAAGGTATATTGTTTCAATATGATTAAAAAATACAGTTCAGCCCTTTCTTCCAGGAGTTAGCAAGTTATAAAAAATATCATATTAGTAAAAAGAAAAATGAAATAGTATCTATTTGAAAACAATAAATGCATTATTTTATTAACTAAAACTTGCTTTGCATGACGTGAAATTTCGGCAGAGTTTCTATTCTGTAAAACCGTTTACCGGCACTACCGGAAAAGGTAAAAGATGGAGCATGCGACAATATCATCAGATTACTGATCGAATCTAGCCAAATGATGCAAATTAAAAATAGGTGCCCGAAGCGGCAATAATTGATAGCCAGACACCAAAATATATTGGGAATCCTGGACAGTTTTGTGTTTGGACCAACCGCTATAATTGACCCTCAGCCATGAAATATTGGAATGAAATACTTACAAAAAGAATTATTTGAAGGTATAAAGCTTATTTATGTCTATGGAGCTTTTTAAGGAATTCCGCCGGCATTGAAAACAAGAGATGAAATTGAAGTTGAAATTCTAAAATATTGACTACTCTAAAGTATTGTTAAATTGCCGTAAAGCTATAATAAACATTGATAGAGTAAGTGGTATTTTCCTTTCCTACTAAACTTTGAGCGCCCGCAGGTGGTATGGTGTATCTTATGTTCAATCCCCGGTCCAAAACCGGTGCTCCGTTAAAAAGTATTTTTTGAGGAGTTTTGGATAAGGGAACATTTACAGAACTTCCATCTACGCCTATTTGTAATATGTTGGAATTGATATCGGTCTGGAGGCCACCTTTCTTGAAATAATTTTCGTCCGATTTAACATAGAGCTCGAAATTTTCATTGTTGGAAAGCATAATTTGGTTTGGAACCATTTGTGACTGACCATTGGTGTAATGGGCAGCGGTATTAAAATTGAAATTTACATTTCGGCCGGAACTGGGAATGGTAATTTCCGACAGAGGGAGCACCTTTATCTGAACAGCCGTATTTTGTAAACTATTGATTGAGCTATCTATGCTTCTGGCATTGAAATTCAATTCAAACGTATAAGTTCCAGCTTCAAAAAAATAGTTTTTAAAATCTTCCGCAGACACATGAAGCTCTGGAATAAAGCTATTTCTGTTTCCCGCTACAACACTGAAATTAGCCGTGGAAAAATTCTGAAAATCGGCAGATAAGGCTTTGGTCGTGAGAGCTGAGCCATTGCTAGCCAATTTAATGCTTGCTATATTTCTGGCTCCTGAAACACCTTTAGAGGAAGTGAACTGAACGTTAGTGGAAGCAGCTTTTGCCCAAAAATTAAAATCGACCGTATGCGCGATTTCCGTATTCCCCAAATCCCATACCCGCGTGCCCGTATTGCGATAGTCATTCAAAGAAGATATTTCTATGTATTTTGTTAAAGAGTTTGTAATCCATCGTATAGATGAAGGAATCACTAAAATAGTTTTAAAATTACGTGGTGTAAAGTCATTATAATTTTGAGTAATTTCCATGGAGTAATTCCCAGCCCGAAAGGTATTGGCAGTAAATTGTGAAGCGGGAATTTTAAATGTAAAATTGATATTTCCCCGATTGAACCCTCCCCCAAGACTGGTCGATGGTGGTTCAAACCATTTTATGGCGCTTGTACTGAACGACTGAAAACCTGGTAAATAACCTGTTAATCCGGTATATGGCAGCTGCCCACCCATACTTTCCAACTGCCACAGTAGAATGGAAGCGGGTAAAGTAAGCGAGGAAGAAGAGTGGGTAAAAGTTGGTCCCGAAACAGAGGTAAATGTAGGAGCTGTCGGGAGTATCCCTAAAAAGGCATAATCCCAGTTTGTTCTGTTGGCGTTCGTCATTACTCTTGTAGGTACTGAGGTAAATTCGCTCCTGTTAAAAATATTATTTTCAGGAACCGAAAGGTACACATCCTGAGCTTTCGTAGCTGTAGATCCGCAAAGTACAGTAAAAATTCCTATTAAAAAAGCCCTCTTCTTTTTCATACTTTTAAATTTAAAACTTTTTCACCTTAATGATGGTGTCTTTCTTCTTGTATTCAAAAATCACGGTTTTTGAGTAACCTTCTTTTGTCACCAAAATGGTTTGGGTGGGTTGTGTATAGCTGTATTTGTCATTTTCAATATAGAGATCATACTTGCCGTCTTTGAGGAAAAACTCAAACTCATTCTTTGGGTTAACCACTGCGGTATAAATTTTACCATCTTCCCCTTTTGCATATACTACAATTCCTGTTACATCTGTTTCTACAGTATCGTAAGCTTGTTTAATCTCCGTTAATTTCCCAGTTACTCTGATGTTTTTTACCAAGCCCACTTTGCGGTTGATATTATTGTGCACCATAATGACAGGATCCGTCATCAACCGGGAGCCCGCACTTTCGTTCACCTTCAGGGTATAAGTACCTTCAGGAACATTCTGAAAAACTACTTTTCCATTCTTATCCGTCATCGCTACATAATTGTCCAGTTTTACAATTTCATTAGCAAGTACCGATTCACCGGACTCCAGAAGTCCATTATAGTTTTTATCTTCAAAGAACTGGAATGCCACTTTATGATTTCCTAGAGCCGTAGCGGTGGTAAAATATTTTTTAATTCCCACCCTGAACTGGTAATAACTGCCGCTGCTTGCATATTCAGCCGTAGATTTATAACCGGAAAGATTAAAATAACCTGTGGTGGACCAGGAAGGCGAAATCTTATATTCCAGATTACCGGTAATATTGCTGTTTAAATTTTTATAAAGTTCCGAATAGAAGGCTCCGGCAGAAAAAGATCCGGTCAGATTATGATTGAGCATCTGGAAATTATACGAGGCGTATACATTGTAGTTGGCAAAATTACGGTCTGCATTGTAATAAGAAGTTAAATCAAAGACACTGGTAGCATTCCATTGGGCAGTTCCGTTAAGGGAAAATGATTTATATCTGTAAGATAAAGTTGTTTTCAGACTATTGAACCAGTCCTGTTTATTGTTCTCTTTTGAATAAGAATATTCCGCCGTTAGGTTGAATCCATGAGCACCTAATGTCGTGCTTATATTGGCTTCCAACTTGTATGAAAAAAGCTCCTGTGATGTATAAAAATTAGCTGTTTTCTGGTTTTCAACCTTTGGAGAAAGTAGAAAATTCCACTTCTTTAAAGAAAACTGATAGCCTAACCCCAAAGCTTCTGTACTGTTGAAATAATAGCGCAAATTAGCGGTATTCCCCGGTTGGATTGGCTCACTTTGGAAACTTAGGAACTCAGGTTCTACCTGCGAATTCTGATATTGTATAAAAGCGCGTTGAGAAGCGGAAAATTGGTGACCGATTCGCTGATTTGAGAAAAAAGATCCCCGCTTGATCCCTGCATAGCTTTTAGTGGCAAAGGAATTGAAAGATTGTATATCCCATCTCCCTATTTTCCCCTCATAATTGGCTCCCATTAAAGCTCCAGCATTTTCATCTTTATTCGAAAGACCTTCTTCGTGGCTCAGGCCCATCTCCATGCGGATGGTGTGTTTGTCATTAATTAGCAATGAAGTTACTGCATTCGCTACCTGTGTATCTATGTTAAAGCGCGGATCATGGTCGAAAATATAGGATACTTTCCCGTTGAAAGATTTAGCATTCCCAAAACCATATTTTGCACCCACCATGGTAGATCCTTTTGTTTGTTGGAAATAAGTACCATACAAGTTATAATTATTTTCAAGCGCAAGAATTTCAATCTGATTGTTTTTACCAAATTTCGTAGAAACTTTCCCTCCTCTACCGAAAATCGGGTAATCGTAATCATTGCTATTAACATTTCCCACCCGTAATACCGTATTTTTTCTCTCCAATTCCAGCCAGGTATCATAGAAGTTATAACGGCCGTCTTCATGATAGTAATCTGCACTAATATTGAAACGCGATCTCAAATTATCTGTCACCCGAAACGCTGTATTCCCTCTCAATTGAAAATAATTGAAACCTGAACTGTTTTCATTATAACTAATTTCCGCAAAATTACTTCCGCCCATCGCTTCGTTTCCCCGGGCAATTTGTCTGTTGTGCGATAAAACGACCAGATAGAGCGTGTTGCTTCCTACTATTTTATTATCAAGCAGATCTGTGACTATTGCATTAATATTAAATTCGGGATAAATTGTATTCTGTTTTCTGACCGCAATTTTGATCTCAATCGTTTGTTTTTCTAAGCCCTCCAGAGATACGGTTTGTTGCTTTGGCATCATTTCCAAACCATCGGGAATGGATTGCAAATCAATCTTAACGGTTCGTTTACTGTACCCTTGGTTTTCTACAGTCAGCAGGATTGAGGATTCGGGCACAGCAGGGTTAATGAAATTTTCATATGTAGCTGTATAAATTGCGATATTTTTGTTCTCGCCTTTGGTAACGAAGAAAGAGGCATTTTCAGTTCTGGTAATCGTCGGGGTAACGTACGAAATCTGGAATTGGATCTCATTGGACCGAAGTTTCATAAAATCCACGTTGGCGATCAGTTTCACAGGAAGATTTTTAGACTGGCCCGCACCTAAGATAAAATCATTTTTAGGATAGAAAAGCAATCCCGGATATTTTTCCTTGGGTATAATATTCTGAATGGTAATCTCTTCAGAACTTTTATTCTCAATAACCAGGAAATTGCTAAAAGTAGAACCTTTCTCAACAGCTACGCTGTCATTTTCAAAATGGATTTGAATATCCTTCTTTTCCTGCGCAAAGGCCAACGAAAAGTGCAGAAAAACAATTACAAAAAATAAGATTGTTCTTCTTAGCAATGATATCGGTATTCCATTCTGTGGTTTCAAGACTTAATTTTAAAATTTAAAGTTTTTTTCTCCTACGCGTAAATCATTTGATTCTGCCATTTTGATAATAACCACGCCAAGGAAGTTCCCTGAAATGTTCTCTGGCAAGGAAAATTGAACGACCTGATTGGTATCGGGAAGCATAGAGATGGAAATTGCGGGTAATTTTATTTCCTTACCACTGTCTGTATTAGTGAGTTCAAACTCAACGGTGGCATCATTGATGGTGTTTCCATCATTATGGATACTTACTGCGACTTTTCTGTTCGCTGCATTCTCATTACTAGCTTCTGAAATATTGGTAATATCCAAACTTTTTACGTGGTTACCCGGTGGAGTATAAAAGATGTGGAGTCCCACCTCAAATAAGGTGATAATACCAATACCATTCTGAATACGTGCCTTATCAGCCTGCTGAGGAAGTTGGGTGAAAAACAACATGCTGTTTGTGACGGCAGACTTTGATGCATTTGTAGGAATCTGCATGGTTACTACAATTTCCTTTGTACTTTTTGCAGGAACTGTTACAGTATTTTCTAAAGTAGATATCCAGGACGCATTGGAAGCTTTTGAACTGCCTGCTTCAAGATAAACCTTATTTCCGTCTTCTTCTCTAACCCAATCTTTATAGTTGAGATTAAAAACATAATCCTTATCGGAGCTGTTTTGAAGCGTGACTGTCTTTGTTACTTTTTCACCTGGATTACCTGTAAAAAACAACCGTGTAGGCGACATAGAAATACTTTGTGCCAGAAGTGAGGAATATCCCGCGAGGATAAAGAAAATGAAAAGATAAATGAACTTGTGCATGGTGTAAATAGTTTAATAATAAAGATTCCCAAAACTACTGAAAACGCATCAAAATGGACCTTTACAAACTAAAAATTTTATTATAAAGCAGTCGCTGTATAAGTTACTGTTTGCGTATAAGTTCCGGCCGGTTTACCTAAAATATCAGAAGATGATGATTTTGCAGCTGGAATGGTGTAGTCCAGATTCAGTGTTAATGCGCTTCCGAGAGGAGCGTTTGCTACTAAAGTTTTTTCTCCTGCTGATAAAATCACATCAGTTTTTGTTCCGCCCATATTTCCAGGAGCTGCTGCGGCTTTGATTGTCAAAACATCTACAGGGATGGAGTTTAAACCATTGACGAAAGTCGGGCCACCTGCTTTTACCTTTATATTAAAGTTCTTCGTTGAGGTGATTTTCAAAGCCGAGGCCTGAGCCACTGTTTTTTCCGAATTATAGTCCATTGCAGTAACATAGTTAAAGGCAACTGTCCCTCCCATTGCAGTACTTCCTGCATCAATGGAGATTACATCGTTCAGGGTAATGTTTACGGTTGTGGTTGCGGTTGTATTTTGAGCTTGAACATTGTTAGATCCTAACATGATTGCTCCAATAGTTAAGGCTGCGATTGCGATTTGTTTTGTCATGGTAGTATTATTAATTTTTATTCTTGTTTATTTGCTCTCTTTTGAACACTACAAATCTACAGTGGCGATAAAAGTTTCTTTGTAGTGGAAAGAGGAAGTTGATGTAGTAAAATAACTACAGTATTATTCATCTGGTTTGAATAAAAAACCCTCAACACTTTACCGGTATTGAGGGCATATTTATATATAATTGTGTTTTATTATAAAGCAGTCGCAGTATAAGTTACTGTTTGAGTATAAGTTCAGGCCGGTTTACCTAAAATATCAGAAGATGATGATTTTGCAGCTGGAATGGTGTAGTCCAGATTCAGTGTTAATGCGCTTCCTAGTGGGGCATTTGTAACTAAATTCTGATCCGTTGCAGATAAAACTACAGCATTTTTTGTTCCCCCCATGGTTCCGGCAGCTGTAGCTGCTTTGATGGTTAAAACATTGACAGGGATTAAGTTCGTTCCATTCATGAAATTAGCACCCCCTGCTTTTACTTTAACATTAAAGTTCTTCGTTGAAGTTACTTTTAAAGAGTTGGCTTTAGTAATCGTCTGATCAGAATTATAGTCTGCTGCAGTAACATAGTTAAAATCAACCGTGTTACCAATGGCTGTACTTCCTGCGTCGATAGATATTACGTCGTTCAGGGTAATGTTTACGGTTGTAGTTGCAGTTGTATTTTGAGCTTGAACATTGTTAGTTCCAAATATGATAGCTCCAAAAGTTAAGGCTGTGATTACGATTTGTCTTGTCATGATAGTAATATTTTATTGTTATTTTTTACTTAATTGTTATCTTTTGTATACTGCAAATTTATAGTGGTGCTAAAAGTTTCCTTGTAGTGGAAAACGGAAGTTCATGTAGTAAAATAACTACAAGGTTTATTCATTTAACTTAAATAGTAAAGCCCTCAACACTTTCTAATTGTTGAGGGCGTATATAAATTCCTGTAATTTCTATTATAAGGCTGTCGCAATATAAACTACCGTTTGCGTATAATTTTATTTAGGTTTTCACAAAAAATATTTACAGGTTGGTAAATGTGTTATCATTGTTATTTAAAACAAAGATTCTACCTTACATCTGACAGATACTTATTCCCGGATTTTGAATTGTATTTATACCGGTACAATATATATAAAATCAAAGGCCTCCTGAGGAAGCCTTCGAAACACCAAATCACAAAATATTAATATGAAAAATTAATTTATAAAGCTGTTGCAGTATAAGTTACTGTTTGAGTATAAGTTCCGGCCGGTTTACCTAAAATATCAGAAGATGATGATTTTGCAGCTGGAATAGTGTAGTCCAAATTCAGTGTTAATGCGCTTCCCAGTGGGGCATTTGTAACTAAATTCTGATCCGTTGCAGATAAAACTACAGCATTTTTTGTTCCCCCCATGGTTCCGGCAGCTGTAGCTGCTTTGATGGTCAAAACATTGACAGGGATTAAGTTCGTTCCATTCATGAAATTAGCACCTCCTGCTTTTACTTTAACATTAAAGTTCTTCGTTGAAGTTACTTTTAAAGAGTTGGCTTTAGTAATCGTCTGATCAGAATTATAGTCTGCTGCAGTAACATAGTTAAAATCAACCGTATTACCAATGGCTGTACTTCCTGCGTCAATAGATATTACGTCGTTCAGGGTAATGTTTACGGTTGTAGTTGCAGTTGTATTTTGAGCTTGAACATTGTTAGTTCCAAATATGATTGCTCCAAAAGTTAAGGCTGTGATTACGATTTGTTTTTTCATGGTGGTAATATTTTATTGTTATTTTTTACTTAATTGTTATCTTTTGTATACTGCAAATTTATAGTGGTGCTAAAAGTTTCTTTGTAGTGGAAAACGGAAGTTCATGTAGTAAAATAACTACAAGATTTACTCATATGATAAATGAAAAGCCCTCGATACTACAAAAGTATCGAGGGCTTTTCTATTTAAAATTGATATTGAATTACAATGCAGTGGCAGTATAAGTTATTTTTTGTGTATAAGTTCCTTGTGGTTTTCCTAAAAGTACCTTGGATGCATTTTCCGCAGAAATAGAGTAAGCAATATTTAAAGACTGTTTGGTACCCAAACTTGCATTACTCACCAATACCTGATCATTTGGAGATAAAGTGACTTCATTCAGAGTTCCCACCAAACTTCCGCCTGGTATCGCTTTTACTTGTAATATATCTACAGGAATAACGTTTGCGCCATTTACAAAGTGTGCCCCTTCAGATTTTACTTTTACATCAAAATTTTTAGAGGAAATAATGACTAAACTATTGGGAACGGTCACATTTTTTGATGAATTATAATCTTTTGTGCTCCCATAATTAAAATCTACGGCACCTTCTGAAGCAGCAGAGCCAATATCCATTGCAATAACGTCTGATAAAATAATATTGACTGATGTACTCACCTGCTCTGAATTTTGTGCCATAGCCCGGTGGGTTCCTAAGGCAGTTGCTCCCAGAGACAACGCAACGATAAAGATTTGCTTTTTCATGATTAAATAAATTTAGTGAGGTGTAATAATATTGTCATTCAGAATTCAGAATTCATTATAAAGCTAATAACATTATATGACATTACCAAGACTTTTTCATTATTAAGTGTATTATCATAAAGATATTCAATCTGATAGAGTTATTTCATATTATAATCTTAAACTCCTTACTAGTAACTTTCTCGTTGAGCAAATTAATCTCTTTTGAAATTGTATCTATAATCAATACCTTTTGCAGGCTTATTGTAAAAAAACCTGATGCTATGGCTTAATAAACTTTGGCAAACTTATTCCGGTATTCAATGGGGGTAAGTCCGGTGATTTTTCTGAAAATATCACGAAATGCCTTCGTATCCGTATAGCCTACATCGTACATTACTTCCGAAACATTTTTCCGGGATGCTTCAAAAAACTTTTTAGCAGCCTCTATGCGTACCCGCTGTATGTATTCTACAGGAGTATTGTTTGTGGCATCCTTAAACCTTCTTTCAAAGGTACGGCGTCCTATACCGGCATAGGCAGCAAGATCTTCAACCGTCATTTTCTCTTCATAATGATCTTCTATAAAATCCTGGACACTTTTAATCTGTTCATCCGTATGGCTTCTTTGACCACGGAAAATGGCAAATTGCGACTGGTTATCCCTGCTTATATCCAGAGCAAAATATTTTGAGATCATAATGGCAGTTTCCCTGTCGGAATATTTTTCTACTAGGTAAAGTATCAGGTTCCATAAGCTGCTCGCTCCACCACTGCTGTAAATATTATCATGTTCTGTTATAATGGCACCGTCTTCTACTTCTATCTCCGGATACCTATTTTTAAACTCGTTAATATAAGCCCAATGGGTAGAGCATTTACTGCCGTCCAGAAGACCTGTTTCTGCAAGAAGGAAGGCTCCGACACATAAACTGGCAAGGCTTGTTCCTTCGAAATAAAGTTTCCTGAAATAGGGAATTGCATCTGCATTTGCCGCTATGCCTTCCTCCATATCCCCAAAGGTAGGAGGAATGATAAGCAGATCCGTATGGGTAACGTTCTGAAGGAGCCTGTTTGTCTTTATCGTATACTCTCCGCTATTAGCAGGAACATACTCATTTAATCCTACATATTCTACTTTAAAGATTGGCTTTTTCCCAAATACGGAAAGAAACTCATTCGCAGTATGAAAAGTCCTGAATGCCGGGGTTATGGCTTCTATGGTACCATATTGAGGAACAAAAACTGATATCTGCATACCTTTTATTTTGTGATAAAGATACTTATAATTTTTGTCGTAATCCACCCCTTAGGTTGTCGTTTTTACAACACCCGTTTTTTTATTATCTGTTCGATCTTTGTCATAACAATAACAACAAAAAATTAAAACAATGAAAAACGAACAAAAAATTCAGGTACAGGCCGAAGTTAATGCTCCTGTGGAAAAAGTATGGAAAATGTGGAATTCACCGGAAGATATTATGAACTGGAATTCGGCACACCCAAGCTGGCATTGTCCCAGTAGTAATAATGATCTCAGAGTCGGAGGTACATTTACAAACAGAATGGAAGCCAGGGATGGGAGTTTCGGTTTCGATTTCTCCGGTACTTACGATAAGGTTGACCCAAACAGGGAAATAAGTTATACCATGGCTGATGGAAGAACAGCCTCTACCATCTTCGATATACAAAACGGAAAAACATTGATAACAACAAGCTTTGATCCTGAAACCGAGAATGATCCCGAATTTCAGAAACAGGGCTGGCAGGCTATTATGGACAATTTTGTAAAATATGCAGAATCATCAAATAATTAATAATTACTAAATCCTTAAATATGAAAAAGAATAAAATAATTTTCTGGACAGCTACCATTGTACTGATCCTTTGGGAAGGCGTTATGCCTGCTGCAACTTTATTGTTTGCACCCGAATATGTAAATGCAGGAACAAAAGCCCTGGGGTATCCGGACTATTTTGCCTACGCATTAATTATCTGTAAGATATTAGGAATTGTGGCCATATCATTTAATAAGGTACCTGATAAAATAAAAGAATGGGCCTATGCCGGTCTGGCTTTTAACCTGATATTTGCTTTTATAAGCCATGCATGTGTTGACGGTAATCCGGGATATATGTTGATGCCACTTGTATTTTTGGCAGTACTGATGATCTCTTATCGTTTGCGGAAATGGAATGTCCGAAAAGAAGAATTAGCCACTTCCTATGATAAAATCCCTTCAGTACAATAAGTCTTTGGACAATTAAAAAAAAACTAAAATATATTCAAACCTCTAAAATCAGAAAAAATGACAAACAACAGCGTTTCATTACACAGAATAATCCAGGCAGCTCCGGAAAAAGTTTTCCGCGCATTTGCCGATGTAACAGCTTATGCTTCCTGGATTCCACCCTATGGATTTATATGCACTGTGCAGCAGGCAGATTTTAAAGAAGGCGGACAGTTTAAAATGACTTTTATTAATTTCAGCACTGGTAACGGACATTCTTTCGGTGGTACCTATACTGAGATCAGAGAAGGGCAGTTTCTTAAATATATTGAGCACTTTGATAATCCGGCTTTGCAGGGAGAAATGACTACTACAGTCTCATTCGGCAAAGTATCGTGCGGAACAGAAATCAGAATTGAACAAACCGGTATTCCTGAACAAATACCAGCAGAAATGTGCTATCTGGGCTGGCAGGAGTCTCTTGAAAAATTAAAAAGGCTTGTGGAACCTGAAATTCCGGATGCTTAACGTAACTATATGCTTAACCATCAAAATGAATCTGCAAGATTTGGAGTATTCATAACGTTAACGGGAAACTGTAAAGAAGCATTTACCTTTTATCAATCCTGTTTTGGAGGAGAACTTTTTTTTTGAACTATTGGAAATACCTCTGAATCAATATTACAATAAACCGGTGATTAGTAGTTCTCTAATTTCTGAACGCATCGTTCTTCATGGTTCCGACCTTGTTCATGATGAAGGTTACCAAACGGGCAACCAACTTGCAATTTATTTTCCCTGTCAGGATGCATCCGAACGGTCTAGGCTTATAATGCGGCTTGCTAAAGATAAAGAAAGTTCTTCTCCGGAGATGGAAAAACAACGGTTCATCGAAATAACAGATCTTTTTGGGGTTCGGTGGATATTGGGGGTAGCTTATTAAATGTAAAAAAATTAAGGATAAAATCTATCAAATTAAACTTTGATAGATTTTTTACAAACCCAACCTCAAACTCGCCGATTTCGTATTTCAGTATAACTCAAAAAATAAGCATCAGAAAGCAAGATTATATCATTCGTTTGAATTGTATTTTGATCATCCCATAAGTAGAAACATAATCAATAATATTTCCGTGAGGCTTAATCATCAACATAAAAATTAATAAGTATTACACATTCTGTAGTCATAAAAATAATATCTTAGTTGCATGAAATATTTAGAAAAAATTCAGGGATTATTGCCATTGGGATATTTATATCTTATTATTCTTGGACTTTTAAAGGAAAGTATCCTTTTTTATCAATTAGATATTAATATTTTGAAATACTCGTCCATAACAGATATTCTTATAAGTCCGATTGCTGACATGGCCTCCAGTCCGATTTTGATAATCGTTATTTTTTCTGTTGTGCTCATTTTCTTTTTATTGCAGGTAATCCTTGTAAAGAATAGAGAGAAAAGCTGGAGCAAAAAGCTGTTAGGAAATTATAAAATAAACCCTGAAACAGATAAGAATGAGCTGAAAAAAATCATGATCCCGATTTTTTCAATACTTGTATCCATTGAACTCCTCGCATTGTTTGTCGGTCTTGGAATAGGCCAGGGACGTATGATAAAAAAAAAGAATTGACACTCAAAACCTGAAATACAATTATACCATCACTTCAGAATCTGAAGGACCAACTGAAATCTATATGATCGATATTAACAGTACCTATTATTTTTATGTGACCAAAGGAGATAAACATATTAAGATTGCCCCTGTTGGAAAAATAAACGGTCTTGAAGTAATCCCAAAAAATAATTAAAGTAATTGATCACATTATAAAGTTATTGCAAAACAAGAAGGACTATATCACTGAAATTTATAATAGTGATGTTTGTTATACGATCAATTTAAACAAAAAAAATCCCGGATGATCCGGGATTTTTTGTTCTTGTATCTCAATTTATTTGATCTCCACAGGAACTGAGATTTTATCCCAATCCATTGTGAATCCATTACTGTTGATTTTATACACTAAATTTTCCTGTGTTGCCGGTAAAGCTTTTGTTTTTACATCAACACGTAAAGCATCTTTTGCCTGTTCGTATTTGTAAGCACCCCATTGTTTCGGCTCTTTATTGAAAATCGCAGTCCATGTTCCACTTTCTTTAGGAATCAGGAAGAAGCTGTATTTCCCTGCAGGCAGCGGTTTACCCTGAACGGTAATATTTTTATCCGTTTCAAAAGTAGTTGCTTCATTAGCTCCCGCACGCCAAACTTTATCGTAAGCTTCTAAACCACCCCAGATGGTACGCCCTTTAACAGAAGGACTGCTATAGTTTATGGTAATGGTGGCATCTTTAATTTTTCCTGTAGCAGTAGCCGGAGGGCTGGCAGGCTTTTTAGTGTCCTGTGCAAAAGCATTTACTGAAAGCGTCATTGCAGCAAAAACTACAGTAACAGATTTAATCATTGTTTTCATAATAATTTGTTTGTTTATTTGTTGTTTACGAATTTACATCTTTCGGCTTATAAAATACTAAACCAATTGCAGAAAATATAACGACTGCCGCTGCGCCGATTACATTAAGCCAGAGGAAAGAAATGATATCCAACTGGTAAACGGCAATTACGGTAATTTCTGATACAATGGCAGAAATAAATACATTCGCACCGTTGATTTTCTTATAATAAAATGCAACCAGAAAAATCCCTAAGATCGGGCCGTAGAAAAGTGAACCCAATACATTCACCGCTTCGATAAGCGAACCCATTTGCGTGGCAAACATGGCTACCCCGATGGAGAAAATGCCCCAGGCCAAAGTGTGCAGGCGACTGTATTTCAATTCGGTTTTCTCATCAGGAATATCTTTTCTGAATATCAGATGAACATCCTTTAATGAGCAGGCGGCAAGGGAGTTCAGTGCTGCAGAAATGGAACCCCAGCTTGCCAGAAAAATGACGGCAAACAGTAAACCGATCATTCCTACAGGCAGGTTATTTTTTACGAAATACAGGAAAATGTAATTCGTATCCGTTTTCTCTGCATTATAATTTGATTTATTAATTGCTTCCTCTACCCTTCCGTGCAATGCTTTCACCTCAGTTTGCGTATTTTTAAAATCCTGAATTGTTTTGTTGAGCCGGGGAGAATGAGTTTCTTTTAGCTTTAAAATTTCTTTTGATTCTGCGTTAAATTTTATTTGCAAATCCTGATGTTCTTTTTCAAAAACCGCAGTCTGTTCAGGTTTTGTTTCCTTTAAATATTGATAAGAACGTTCATTAAAATAAATCGGAGCCGGTTTCAGAGAAAAGAATGCGAAAAGCAGGGCACCGATCAGGAGAATGGCAAACTGCATTGGAATTTTAACCAATCCGTTCAACAGCAAACCCATTTTTGCATTGGTATTGTCTTTGGCCGTAATATACCTCCCGACCTGACTCTGGTCCGTTCCGAAGTAAGAAAGAGCCAAGAAAAAACCGCCAATCAATCCACTCCAAATATTGTATTTGTCTTTCCAGTCGAATTCTGTGGTAATGACATTGAGCTTGCCTGATTTCCCAGCCAGATACAGCGCATCTTTAAAACCAATTCCGTTCGGCATATTCTCGATAAGCAGGTACCCTGCAAAAGCCATTGTTCCCAAAATAATGAGAAACTGCAATTTTTGGGTGTGAGCGATCGCTTTTGCACCGCCAACATAGGTATAAATCAACAGAATGCCGCCCGTTAAAACATTGGTCAAATAGATATTCCAGTTTAAAACGCTTGATAAGATGATACTCGGCGCGTAAATGCTGATTCCTGTTGACAAACCCCTGGAAAAAAGAAAAAGCAATGAAGTGAGTACCCTTGTTTTCTTATCGAAACGGTTTTCTAAGTATTCATAGGCCGTATACACATTCAGGCGCTGAAAAATAGGGATGAAGGTAATACAGATAACGATCATCGCCAAAGGCAAACCAAAGTAATACTGAACGAAACGCATACCGTCCGTATAGGCCTGGCCCGGTGCTGAAAGAAATGTAATTGCACTAGCCTGTGTAGCCATAATACCTATCAGCACAATGTACCACGGCATTTTATTATCTGCCTTCAGGTAGGATTCGTTGTTTTTTTGGCCCCGGCCGATGAATACGCCGTAAACCACCACTGCAACCAGTGTAAAAATGAGAACTGTCCAATCTATATTACTCATGCCCAGAATTTAGTAAACCAATAATAAAATGCGATCTGGAATACTAATGCTACTGCTAATAGTATATACCAGATATTCCAGTTTTTAAGTTGTTTGTTCATCAGTTTTTCTGTGCACTTAAAAAATTAAAAAATAAACGTGCCGCCCCCACATTTCCCGCAGGCAGCTGTCTGAAAAATGCCAACGGCGTATAGATAAAATTACCCTTACCGTATTTGGCATATAAAGTAGATCCCTGAAGAGGCTCTTCATCGGTATCGTGCATTTCAAAAAGTGGTTCATACGCTGCATCCCATTGTGCAGGGAAATAGGCACCACGTTCCTGCACCCAGCCTTTAAAATCATCAGGAGTAATTTTGTTTGGAAAGTTCAGTAATTTATGATCAGGGTTTAAAAACGTAACCGCAGCATTTTCTTCGGTAACCCGTTTATTGGCAATACTGAAATTGTATATCCCCAATTTATCAACGGTTGTATCCTGGTTGGTGTTATACTGCATCACCAGATTACCACCCTTTTTTACGTAAGACCATAGAAAAGGCATCCAGCGACCCAGCTTTTTCTCTGTGTTATTAGCGCGAACCCCAAGTACGATGGCATCATATTGCGACAGCTTGCTCTGACTCCCGTTTCCGGCAGACTCATCTATATTGCCATAAAAATCTTCATCTTTCAGGACGTCTACCTGGATACCTGCAATGCGTAGAAAGTCAGGAATGAAATCACCCGCACCTTCTATATACCCCACTTTTTTTAACCTTCGCCTGAATGTCACCTTTCATAACGGTTACAGTGGCAGGTGCAAAATATTGTAAGGAAGGTAAATGCGGATACTGAATTAATATCTGCTTTTTATTATAGGTAACTCCATCTGTAACAAAATTGGCTTCCAGTTGCAAGCGGGATGAATTAATTGAAGCCAGTTTCGTTTTTGGAATAACATAATCGATGGTAGTATCTTTTCCATTGAGCGAACTAATATCCACGCTACCTACTCGCTCTCCGTTATACATGAGATTGAGGATACCTTTATTGAAGTTTTTGTTGGAATTCACCTTAACATTTAAACTCAAATGCAAATCTTCATTTTCTTTAACCACATACAGCGGTTGTATAAATTTCAGTTCCAATGCTGGAACAATACGCAGGCCTTCGACCACATCGCCACGCACCGGATCTAATTTCTTAAAAGATAAAGGAAGTTTAACCTGAAATTTTTCCGAGCCTATTCTTAAACCAAGCGACACATTCAGGGATGACTCTGCCTCAGGCAAACCAATTAAAGTATCATTCGGAACAGAGAAAGTTGCTGCGTTGGCGGGAGGTTTTGCCAACCAGTATGGTTCTGTAAGTGCTGCATCTGCAGGAATCTGAATGTCATGCTGAATGGTAATTAAAGAATCTTTTGACAGTTTTCTATTGAAGCTTTCTGATTGATGTAACCATTGTACATTTTCTAAAACAACAGGATCAGCAGCTCTTGAAATCAGATTTAACCTGAAATTATAATGATCCCCGGCTACGGCCTCGGCCTGATTCGTCACCACCTCGCCCATAAATCCGGCACAGCTCAGAATGATATGGTCGAGAGATTTAATTTTATCCTTTTTCAGATCTGCATCCTGAAGTGCCATAACCTTTTTTCGTAAGGCAAGCAAAGCGGGTAAACTCAGGTCAGGATTATTGAAATTGAAGGTGGCAATAATTTGATCTAGTGCCAGGTCAATGTCAGCGTTTCCTTTTGAGGTCCAGGTTTTAACGACTCCGTCAAAAAGTGTTGCTTTTGCAGGCTCTCCGATAACATGAGAAAAATATTCAGTTTTGATTCCGGCTACAGACTGTGTTCCTGCTCCCTGGCTCTTATGTAGGCTTCTGCTTAATCCTGCCAGTTCACCATAGCCCATTCCCAGCTGCGGATCATATTGCCCAACAGTAACTTTCAGTTGATTTTCAGAAGTTGTATTAACCCCACCAAACCGGAAAGTATTCCACAATACGCGTTTGGGTTGCCATACATTCACATATTTTAATTGATCCGGAAAAGCAGTTTTATCACCTGCCAGCCTGAAGGCTTTTTCTGCAACTACGGCCGAAGCCGCATGTTGTCCGTGGCCTGCCGCTGCAGTTGGAGGAAATCGACAAATAATAACATCCGGACGGAATTGACGGATCACCCAAACAACATCCGCTATAATGGTCTTTTCATCCCATTGTTTGAAAGTATCGGTCGTATTTTTAGAGAACCCGAAATCAATCGCACGGGTAAAAAACTGTTGGGCACCATCTAACTTTCTTGCCTCTAAAAGCTCATGCGTTCTGATTAAACCCAATGCAGCCCCCTGCTCCGTGCCTAATAAATTCTGACCCCCATCACCTCTTGTCAAAGACAAATAACCAGTTTCTACATTTTGGTCGTTGATTAACCAGGAGAGCAATCCCGTATTTTCATCATCGGGATGAGCCGCAAGGTATAAAACTTTAGGAAGATGTTTAAGTGTTTTGAGTTCACGGTAAATTTCAGAAGACTGGGAAGGTCGAACCTGTTGGGCCGAACAAAAAACCGTATAAAAGCCAAGAATAAATACAGTACTTACTTTTTTGAACATTTAAATTTGCTTTGCGACAAATATAAGTAAATCATACTTTTTTCAAAGTTAAAAGAATCACACTGTGAATTTCACAAAAAACTGTTTAAATTTTTATTAAACCACAAACCGAAGGTTCGACGTAATTAAAAGTCACAAAAGATTTTTAAACCATTAATAACTTATATGCTTTATGTATAAAAGTACACTAAAATTTTATCGAAAATCACAGATGTCCACCTTATGAGAACTTAATTCTGCCGTACTTCTTTACACATTCCAAAATGTACTAGCGTGTTTAAAAAATATAAACTTTTGTGACTTTTAATTACGTCGAACCCCCGGTTTTTGGTTAAGTTTCAACAGACTTATGGATAAATTAGAATTCAAAGAAAATGAACACTCCTTATGTTTTTCTCATTGTATTCTGCGTAAGATAGATGTAATTAAACATGCAAAATGTGGCTATCGCCCCGAAAGTATGCCATAAAAAGTGGGTTCCGAAACTCAACCATCCCCATTGATCAGCAATGCGGAAAATGAGTGCGAAAACAAACGACAATAAAGCAAAGCCTACCCATTTTCCGGCTTTCCACTTTGTATATAGCAAATACCTTAGTACCGAAAAAAGCACAAATGAAGCCATGATTGCATAATTGATGTTGATAAATAGCGCAATGTTATCTACCAAAATCCAATTTCTCAAACCCAACATAAGGATCACATAGACAAGAACCATTACAACAGCATAGTACCATCTGGTGCTCTTTGCTATAAAATAAAATCCGGCCGACAAACAGAGTAGCATAATGGGCATCCAATCCATCATGATAAATACCGGCCATTGCCTGAATGAATGGTAAACAGTTCCGCCTATGGCACCAATATACAATAAAACTAAACAGTAGGTTAAAAAAGGATATTCTTTAAAACGACCCTTCAATTTAATGGTCCAGAAAATGGCTATGGCTAAAAAAAAATGCAGCAGTTATTGCATTAAAAGGCTCAGGAAAAAACTGAGCCATATCCGTTTCTTTATACAACATGCCCCCGTCCGGAGGTATCAGGTTTATCAGCATTGTCTTACTATATACTTCTTCTAAATATAGAAAAAATATGGCATTAGTAAATTAAATCGCAAAAAGCTTCCTATTCTTCTATGGAAGTAGCCAAAAATATTGCGAAGATTTTAGGAACTACTATCAGTTATCTTCTAGGAGAAACTGAGGAAATAAACATCTTTAAAGATCCGGCAATGCTCAACCGTTTTAGCGACATCAAAAAGCTTGATTCCCAAAAAAACATCTGCATTCTATTGTAGATGGCTTATTCAAGCACGAAAAATTAAAAATATTGCTGCATTATAACAACAAACCCTCGCTAATTGGAAGGGTTTGTTTTTGTCTACCAATACGAGCGAGACGCTCGTGCCAGCGGTGGGGATATAGATGCCTCAAAACTCTCATTACAATCTTCTCATTCTATCTTTAAAAAAAAAAACTTAAAACAAACCACTCACCATCATAAAAAACCAACTGTCAAACTGGTTTTAAAAAGATAACCAATTCAATCAGCCTTACATCAGTAATTTTATATCCCAGTTGTTCTCTTAAATTATCAAAATCATTTGGTAAGCCAAATTTTATAGTTTCTTTTATTGCATCTACATATTCTAAATAAATTGAGACATTACCTATTTTAGAATAGAAACCGTTCGAAAAAAAGTATTTACAAATCTTACTATCCCAAATAGGATAAACATTAGGATTGATAAAATGAAGAAGTTTAGATAATCCAACCAACGACTTATTTGTAAAAGGTTTCAAGTTTTCAATCTCAATTTCGGTTAGAATATTATCACTTGACTTTGCTTTATTAAACAAGTCAACAATCTTATCTATATCAGTACAATCTATGTTTTTTAAGATCGTTGGCATCCAACCATAGATCATAAACACACCACAAATCAAATCTTGCTTACTCAGCCTATCTTTCAATTTAAAGTAATTAATAAAATATGGGTAAGATATTAAGTAACTATTATCTTCTTCAAGTTTAATATTGGGAATAATTTGTTTGAGTTCTTCTAAATTGATTTTCATATCAACAATATAATAAACAACTTCATTATCGAATTGATAAAGGCTTTTTATTTTAATTTTTAATATTGGTTAATTACGATTTATTTAATATCAGAAAACTATAAAATTCCTAGTTTGTAAAAACATCTGTTATTCCAAAAAAGAAAATACAGAACATAGTAAAACCAAGAAAAAAATACAAAACCTTGTGAAAAACTACCTCCAAAATCCTTTTTTTATTATTCTTTTGTAAGAATGTGATCTCAATTAATAAAACACTTGTTATGGTAAATGAAAGCAAACCAATGTAGGTTAAAGATGTCTCAAAACCCTCATCGCAATAAAGGATTGTCATTAACACAAAAACCACTGCAAAAATAGCAATGGTTATGTTACTTGACCATACGAAAGTATTCATATGGTAACCAAGGTTTTAACTAATATCCTAAAAATAAAAATGTATACTAGTCTTATATGTTAGAGCAAATTCAAACATTTTAATAATATTCTCTGAACCACTTAAAATTTTATTTAACTCAATTAATGTGTTAGATATAAGACCTAAATCTGTGACATGTTCGTCTTCATAATCATCTATATTACATTCTGAAACTTTATTAATTAAGGAGAACACACCTTCATTCCATAATTTTTCAAATTCCTGCTCGGATAAATTTAATTCTACTATCTGTTCTTTAGTAGCTGTATCGTAATCTAATGCATTTTCTGCTTCTTTATTCTTTGGAACAATTATTGTTTTTGGCATGTTAATCATTATTATTAAAATGAGTTACTTGAATATATTCCTCCGCTGGCGCGAGCGTCACGCTCGTTACCCATTCATAAATTGCAAATTTAAATCTATTTCCAGAATTTTCTGGTCATCATTACAGTAGTTTCTTACACTACCTTATTTCCATTTGTATATTTCTGGTACAAAGCTACTTTCAGGTCCATTAATCTTAAATACTAAAAATAAAAATCCGAGAAAATGTACCTTCTCGGATTTATATATAGATTGTTAATCTTTATTCGGGCACGAGCGTGACGCTCGCACCAGCAAGGGGGGGAATCAGTTATGTAATATAAAAGCCACCAAATTAGGTGGCTTTATCATTTTTCAGAATTTAATTAGAATAATTGAATTTAAAAGGTTCATGGGAATTGTTCTCTATAACAATTAGATTTTTATTTTCAAAATTATCTAATATTTTCTTCATGTTATCTATTAAAAATTCTATTGAATTTTCAGACAAACCAATACTATTAATTATAAGGTTTTTCTCTCCATCAACTAAGATTTTAAGTAGAATAACATGTAATTTCCCTAAAAGATCATCAATTCTAATGTTTGTATTTGTTAAATGAAAGAAATAATCAATCAGAGAATTTCTTTCATTGATTTCTATTTTTTCAAAGAAAGGTATTATTTTAATAGAATATAAATAATCAAAGTTTATAAAAATGTATTCTTCTTTATTTTTTAAATTCTGTAATTCTTGAAAGTTTATTTTTGATAGTTTACTGTTCATTATTTTGTGGGTAATTTATAGATTTTAATTCCATAGTTACTCGGGTTTGCACGATGAAAATTACCTTTCGTAATAATTTCTTCTACATATTTAAAATTACCCGTTTTCAGTCCATATTGTAGAGCTGCATTCATTCTATGATTACCATCTGTCAAGATATATTTTCCTTCATAAATGTAACCTGCTCCACCTGTCGATTTATAAGTTCCACCTACCATTTGCTCATAATAATTAGCCACAATACTTGGATTAATTGATTTTTGAGCGCTTTTGATTCCATTAGCTTCTGCAGATGCTGAAATTTCTAAAGCAAGTGATGAAGCTTTTCCTCCTGAGGAAAACAATGATTTAAGGGACTTGAGAGCTTCCCAAGCTCCTTTAGGGTTTTTAAGTAAACTATAGAGTCCCTCTGCTCCTGCAATTGCCCCTGCAGTGCCTTCTCCTCCTTTCTCTATCCCGTATATTGTAGCAATATTACTTGCTTCTTTAGCATCACTTTCAGAAATTACCCCTTGATTTCTCGCCTCATTTACACCTTCCGCATAATCTTCATTATATCCCCCAAGTGGACCTGCAGAAGTAAATGTAGGAACTTTTTTACCTTTCTCATCAAGTATTACTAAATCTGTAGATTTTTTGATATTTTTATAAGTTCCATCTTTCTGCTTTTGATACCAATCTGTATTTTGCCTTCCATCAGGGTCAACAAACATTATAGAGTTGTTATATGCGTAGGCATATGTAGACCAACGTCTGGAAGTTTCTGCTAGCGGATCCACAACACCCCATCTTCCGATATCCGGCATATACATCCTCGCTCCATAGTCATACATACCCGTCTCTTGCAGTTCCTTACAATTGTACTTGTAATTCTTATAAGCACTTGGACTAAAAAAGGAGAATCCCGTTTTTAAATGATTCATCCCAAATGGATAATAATCATTGGCATCTGTAATCTCAAGAGCGCCTGTGCTGTTTCTTGTGAAACTTATCCTTACATTTCCTAAATGATCTTTGTACTGGTAAATATACTGATCTTTTCCATAATCATAAAATCCTTCTGTGGTTGGGAAAAACTGAAGCTCAGGATTCTTTGCTCCTAAACCGGGAACAACATTTAAAGTCTCAGCAGAATATGCCTCCATTTCCAAAGCCCTACTCGTTTCCAGATTAGCAGCAAACATTTCCGTGCTTCCTCCATTATTTCCGGATCCCGTTACATTTATATATTGAAATCCATCAAGATAATCAGTAGTTTCCGTAGAAGAAGTAGTGCTTGTTATTCCAACAAGTGTTTTTACGACTTGTTTTCTTAGCTTTGTCCCATCTGATCCGTACTTGGTCGTAATATCAGTATATGCCTGACTTGAACCAACAGATATTGCATTGGGCAGATTTAAATAATTATACACTATTCCATTGATTTGTTTATCTGCCATATTGATCATATTACCATTAACATCATATCCTATAGGAAGTCCTGATGTTCCTTCATAACCAGTCTTGTTACCACTGTTATCTTTTATAGTAGTGGCCCGGTTTCCTGCATAAGTATATTCTAAATCATCAATTTTTGTGGCAATTGTCCCTTGCAAAACTGAGGTTCTATAAAGATTGGTGATATTTCCATTCAAATCATACGATAAAGATTCTATATTTTCTTTGCTGTTGGGGTTATTTGGGTTTTGATAATATCCTGCTGTTAGCCTGTTTAGCTTATCATAAACATATCCGTACCTCTTAGGAGTAAGAGAAGGATTGGCTCCGATTGTTTCCACTGCCCTCCAATCTACTTCTGCAATATTCCCATTGTATTTTGCCTCAACATTTTTTCCGGAGAATAAGATTGGGTCCGGATTTGTAATTCCTTCTTTCTGATTGTATTTGATTCTATAAGCAAAAAGCTTCCCGCCTAAATCAGCCACAGACATCTGGTTTTTATTGATATCTGTCAGCCAACCCCTGATATTGTAATTGTAATCAATACTTTGGAGATTGTTTCCTACTTTTTTATTGCTTAACTGTGAAAGTTCATTATAGGTATTGTCCGTTAATAATTCTTCGGGGTTGCTATCTACCTGATGATAATGTTGTTTTAGCCTGTTTCCATTATCATAAACAAAACGCTCATTGATGCTAACACTTGCTTCACCCGGTTTTCTCATATGAGTTGTGATCGCTTTCTGTGGAGTACCTGCAAAGTCTAGTAAAGTTTCCGTTTTGGTATATCCTCCCAGATGATTAACGGTATAAGTTCCTACCACTCTTCCTTTGCTGTCATAATAGGTATAATTACTGGTCCAGTTGTCATCTTCTATATTTTTAACCAGCCTCATCACAGGAAGACTTTTGGTACTCACTGCATTTGATGTGGAGCTATCTGTTATAACAGGAACTCCAAAAATACTGGTTGGAAATGTTGGATTGAAACTGTATACAGGATAGGTATCGTAATAATTGATGCTTAAAAGGGTGGTAATGGTATTAGGATAACTTGAAGCATTATTACTGTAATAAGCTCCCCGACCTCCCACAATAAATCCTACGGAAGCAGTTCTCGCTACATTGTTACTTCCCACAGCATCAGCCTTTGCTTGCTCAGTTTCTCTACCCGGAGGTCCATAAACTTGAGCTGATGTATATATTCCTGTGTAAGCAACTCTTCCAAACTGGTCATACTTGGTAAAAAGCCACTGTTTATTAGCTCCCATTACAGCATCCTGGGTCATGATCAGTCGATCCTGCTTATCATACACCATATATTCCCATGCTTTACCAGGAAGCTTTTTTAAAGCAAGTCTGTTTCTTCCATCATACCGGTAAATATAACATAGGTCACTCACCGTAGTATTTACATTAGCAACGACAGAGGCTTTAGGAGGAATGACAAAAGCTAACTGATCAAATTCGTTGTAAACATAATAAGTATCTGCATTGTCCGTAGCATTAATGACTTTTCTTACCAGAATAGTCTGACCTTTTCCATTCTTAAACTCTATGGTCTTATTGCCATCTTCATCAGTTACAGTATTTTTATAAAGTTGATTTGCAGCATAAGTAGCCGTGGAGGAAGTCATTGTAGAGGATGTAGTTCCATTTACCCAATTAGTTACAGTTACATACTTTTTAACTTCCGAGGCTACATTGGTTCCATATTCAAACCTTACAGGCTTATCACTCCACGCTGTTCCTACTTGTTTTTGTTCAAGAAGTCTATCCAAAGGAGAGTTTTCCAATGTCTTTTCAGCATAGATCTTCTCTTGTCCGTAAGGAGTATTTATTACATTGGCTAAAGGATTTGAAACAATACCTCCGTTTAAGGTCTGACCTTGGGGAATAGGTAAATAATCTTTTACCTGTCTTCCGAAGCCATCATATTCAATAGGGATGACTACATCTTTTCCTGTTGGAGATGCTTTTATATTTATAACCTGCTTAGGTCTTCCCAGTCCATCAAAATACTGAACCGTTTCTGAGGTTTTGGTTTGTTGATTATTGGTATCATAATCAAGAATGGTCTTTGAATATACATAGTTTTCCGTTGGAGAAAGCTGGGCATGTGCTAAACTAACTGCAAGTACAGCACTTACAGATATTATTTGCTTTATCTTTTTCATCGTATTTTAGTTTTTATCATATTCAAAACTGAAAGAAATTGCTTTACCAGCAACAGCCATTCCACCATCGCCAGGCCCACCGTTGGTAATGCCTGGTGTAAGGACAATATTTCCGTTGGAGTTTATTGAAATTTTCCAATTTGTTTTAGTAGCAAACTCAATAACATTTTCTATTAATTTATTTGATGTTGGTCGACAGGAAGATGGAATGTTTGCTATATTGTTGCTCACATACCAGAAATTGTTATTTGGTGCCATCATAGTTAAATTTACATTGTAGTGTCCAGAGCTAGGTTGGGTAACAAAGGAGCCAACTCCTAATGTAATTCCGTTTAATGAAGTTATATCGCAACCATTATATACACAAGGACTGTTATTAGCCTCATTTTGCCCATTGGTATTAATATCGTTCTGTGCTTTTTGATCAGCATCTGCCTGACTAATGTCAGAAGAATATTTTTTAGCGGGTACAATGTAGGTGTAAGTATTTGATACAGCATCAGGAGAACAATTTTTAGTAAATACTTTGCTTTTTTCAGCATTGTAAAAACATGGTATGGCATTAGCCTGATTTTGTCCATTGGCATTGATGTCATTTTGTGCTTTTTGATCAGCATCTGCCTGACTAATGTCAGAAGAGTATTTTTTAGCGGGTACTACATATGTATAGCTTGCTGTCCCTCCCGGAGGACAATTTTTAGTAAAAGTTTGACTTTTTTCTATATTAAAAAATAGACAAATAGCATTGGCATTGGCTGTATTCTGTCCGTTAGTACTAATATCATTTAATGCTTTTTGATTGGCATCCCAGACCGAAATTTCAGACATATAAGTATTAGCGGGAACTACGTAGGTATAGATATCAGCTGAGGTTCCTATTGTACAATTATTTCTTGTAAAGCCTTGTTTTTGTTCAGTATTGTAATAATATAAGTCATATGTAACTAAGAAATTGACTACTGAAGAAGGTGTATCTGCAATAGTTTCACTGAGATACTTTAAGATGATATCTCCGTTAGATTTAATAGAGACTAGCCAAATTCTATTTCTACTAATAATCTGAATAGATCGTTCTAAAGAGGGTACACAACCTCCTGTAATTTTCCCAACAGTTATCCCTTGGGATAGAAGATTCTTCATGATCAGATCATCAGCTATAAATATAAAATCAAAAGTTAACTGTACTGTTGCTGGATTAATTTTAGAAACGCCTATGGATAAATTCGGAATAGCATCTGCAGAATTAAAAATACAAGTAGCAGGCACACAATTTCCATTTAGATTGGCTTGCAATTGACCATTGTTATTTAAATCAGCTATTGCTTTCAGATTAGCATCATTCTTACTTATGGTAGAACTATATTTTTTCTCGGGAACAATGTATAAATATCGCTCTCCAACTAGGCCTGCCGGACAATTTTTTTTTCATATAATAGTTGGATATTTCATCATTATAAAAAAGTCCACTGACCGGTTGTTTAAATTTGTATTTATACTCTTTTAACAATTCATTATCTTTTGAAACAATTTTTTCGAGTTGATTAGTACTTGTGTTATATTTATATATTTCACGTATTCCATTGGAAGGAGTGATACTACTAACACCTATTAATGGATTATAGGTATATGTGGTGATCTGATAGTTTGCCAGATACTGATTTTTTCTAAAAATATCCAGAGCACCAATCAATGTTTGCTCTGTAGAATCATCTACATCTGCCATAGATTTATTTTGCAAATCAGTAATTATAGTGGACATACCAGACAAACCTAATAATGAATTATAGTCTATACCTTCTATTTTAGCGAGAGGCAAAGTTTGCCCATATCCCCATATAATACTCACATTAACTCCAGATTTCGTATGATATTGCAATAAGTTACCTTTAGTGTCATATTGGTCATAGATAATTTCATTATCTGTCGTTTCAGAAGTGCTATCAATGGTATTAAGCAAAACAGATTGAATCTGTTTTGGCAAAAGTTTGGTATACCCATTCCAATTATTGGAATAGCTTAATTTTGTTTTGGATATGGCAATGTTATTTTTATACCTCGTCGTTTCCAAAGGAATACTTAATAAATTATTCTGAATGAGATCAGTAGAACCTGAAATATCATTAGCATATTTATAAATAGTTTTCAATTTCGTTTGGTCTGTAGAAGTCGTTTCTTCCGATGTAAGATTATTTGTCAAATTCGTATCATAGAAATAATCGGTTTTTGTACTTATTGTATTTCCATTAAGATAATCTGTTGTTGTCGTAGAGGTAAGACGTTGTTGATTAAGGTTGATTTTATAATAACGATCATACACTAAATGTTCAAAAGAACCCCATGTTACAAATTGATCTTTATTTTGGAACTTTAGCAAACTATATTGATTCTCAACCGTTTTTATAGGAGTTCCTTGTTCTCCCATATAACTGGTTTTAAGTAGTTTTCCTCTATAGTAACCATAGTCCTGATATAGTAGTGTTAAATTTTTATAACTATCAGCAACTCTCTGAGGATCAATAAATTCTCTTTTAAGCTGTTTGTCGGGTATGCTATCGGGAATGCTTTCTAAGTTTGAGAAATAGTACTTCTTATAAAGTTTATTATTAACCCATTCATTCACCTGCGAATAATTCACCGGATTATTAGTATAAGTATTAGGATTAATACTAGTGATTGATTCAGTAGGTGTTACGCGATGATAATCGGGATTAAGAAAAAGATAAAGTTGGGGGTAATCCAAGTAAACATAGGAAAAAAAAGAATTATTTATTCCACTACTTTTCGGAGAAATGGAACCATTATCAGAATCTTTGTCATAGGTAAAATCACGGGTATTTTGATTTTCTCCATCGAAATCAAGTATTTTTTTTTATCCTTGCACCTCCTGCATTTCCCGTTTGGTTTCTAAGGTATTGTAAGAAATTAGAATTTATGTCCCTCCAAATGGTTTTTGAATAGATATGGGGTTCATAATAGAATGAAGAATATCCCCCAGTAGGATATTCAATTTTCTTTAATAGTCCGACATCACATAATTCAGAATTCGGATTTCTTTGATCTCCAACAATATCAGATGTCCCTAGTGAATTATTATATACATAATTAGGAATAAGTTGGTTGTTTTCCGGTTTGCCATTCCAATAGCCCCAAAAATCAATACCAAAAGTGTTATGCTCCGGAAGGTTAGAAGTTTTATAATAATCAAACGAATATTTTTTATCGCTGTCCACTACAGAGGATAGAAAGAAATAATCCTTTACTCTGTTATAGCTAAGGCTTATGCTTTTTATTTCTTTATTTTGGTTGTTATTTACAGATACGCTACTTAATCTCAAAGATTTGTATCCGTATGCATACGGGGTACCATGATTATCAACATAGGAAGTATAAGCAGGAAACTCTGTATAGTTAAAGATTATGGTTGCAACATTATCAACAGTTATTTTTTGAGGAAATACCTTTTTAACCAAATTCATACTCATTGCTCCATTAAAATTGTTTTGTGGACCATTGTAATAATTAGAAGGACTTAAATCTGGCCTTATTTCACGTTTGCCAGATGTATAAAAATTTAAGTCAAAAAAACTCTGCTTTAATCCTGTAGAAGAAGTACTGTTATAGTCTTGGGGAGGAAAATAATTACCATGACAAAAATTGGTCCATTCGGGACCGTACTTTTTGTTTTCAATAATAACATTCCGTCCATTCATATATTCAATCTTGGTTAGGTACCAAGACATTATTTTCATATTGTAAGCAGGCGTTTGGAGAGGCGTTTCCCCTAAAATTCCAAGATCATATGATATTTCCAGATTATCGGAATCACCTCCAAAATAATACTTGTTTCCTTTTCCGTCTGTAATGATAATCTCAGAAGAAGCTGGCTTACATCCTGCATTGGGGTCATTTTGAGTAGAAATTCCTGTAATATCTATTTTTAAGTTAGGATCATTAGATACTGCTACAGGTTTGAGGTCAATACCTATATAGAAGTAACCGGAGATTCCCATAAAATTAAAATTAAATTTATCGGGTTCTAATTCATAAAAATAACCTATCTGTTGTGTGGGACTCAAATAGGGGAAATAATCTTGCAATGAACCATTACTTAATTTAGCACGAGGATATTGTACATCGAAAATCTTCTGGTTTGTCAACCCCAATCCTGCAGCAGCTCTTGCACCTACCAGATAACCTCCTCCATCAAAAAGACCATTTGTATTTTCATAATGCTTTACATCATCTGGTAGATTTTTTATAGTACGGGTAATAGCACCTCCATAACTTAGAAACCAATCCTGTCCCACATAATTGGATTGTTTAGCAGGTATAAATCCTGAGGAATTGTAGGCTAAACTAATATTGAAATTTTCTCCGGTTCCTGGCACTTCAGTAGAGTAAACCGGGACGCTTACATCAATACCTCCGGAATAGAGATTTACTGGGATATTTCCAAATCTTTCCATTTCATAGCTCTGCGGAGATTTAATATCAACAGGTTTAGCTCGATATTCTGACGTTTGACCTTGAACGCTAAAAATTATGAAAAATATGTGTAATAGTAATATCTTTTTCAAATCTATATTATTAATGTTTATATAAGATGTTGTTATAACAGGATCTTTTAAGTGTATTTTTAATCTCTCCATTATTTATTTCTTAATCAATTTAGCATTAGCCGTTTTATTCATGTCTGTTTTAATTACCACCAAATAAGCTCCCTGTATCAATGGCTGTGTATTAATCTTAGTCACCTTATTCTTGGTTTTCAAACTTTGAAGCTGTCTTCCGCCCATATCATACAAAGTAATATCCGCTTCCCTGAAATCAAATCCTATTTCTACATAAGCATAATCAGACACCGGGTTCGGATAGATCTTGATGTCCTGTTTTTCAATTAACTGATCCAGTTGCTTGTCTCCCAGCTTCACAATCTTCCAGTTCTCCTTCCCTAATTCCTCTGCACTGGTTCCTGCTAAAATGATGGAACCATCCCTGTTCAGCTTAATATCTGATAATCTCTCCTCTCTCTTTCTGGATTCTCCCTTTACATGCTTTCTCCACTGTTCATTTCCATTAGGATCCAGATACAGCATCCAGAATGTTTCATCATCTGTTTCTATTCTTCCTTCTGCCTGAGTATATCCTCCCAACAATATTCCTTTGGTAACCTCTTGATTCCTGGCTCTTGATTCCTGGCTCTGTATCACACTCATTCCCATCAAAACATCCCTGTTTTTGAAATTGTAGGATTTTTGCCACTGTTCATCTCCTCTTTCATTTAAAGAAACCAACCATAAATCTGTTCCTTCTTCTATTCCTACTGTTTTGTTTCCGGATCTTTCACTTCTGGATTCTCCTCCGATGATATAACCGTTTGAGGTTAAAGCCAGTGTTCTTAGATGATCATCTCCTTTTCCTCCTAAGTTCTTCTCCCATTCTACCTTTCCCTCTTTATTTAGCTTTACGATCCAGTAATCTCCTTCACCAAAGTTTTCAGTGGTTTTTGCATAGCGGGATACGGAACCTGAGGTTCCTGTGGCTGAGTTTTGATTTCCGGAATCGGAAACACGAAACTCGGAACTCCTTGAATAGATTCCCAGAAGTGCCCCTCCGTCTCTTGTGGGAATCATCTTCTCCACTTCGTCTAATCCTCTTCCTCCTAAAATAAGTTGTGAAAGTTCTTTTCCGTTTTTATCGAGTCTGATCACCAGGATATCTTTTGAACCATAGCCTTTGGATGCATTCTGAACATTTCCTGCCACTACAAATCCTAAATCTGTAGTCTGGATAACCGATCTGGCTTCTTCATCAGCACTTGTTCCTAAAGTCTTCTGCCACAATTCATCTCCAAATTCATTAATTCTAATGAGCCAGATATCTGATCCTCCTTTGGAGTCATCTTTTTTATCTGATCCCTTTCCGGAATATGAGGTTCCTGAAATTAGAAAGCCTCCTTCCTGGGTAGCTACGGTAGATGACAAATAATCATGATTGTTTCCTGAGAAATATTTTTCCCAAACCTGGTCTCCCTGTTGGTTGAGTTTCACCAAATGAAAGTCGTAGCCATTGTTTTGCTGGGTAGCATCTTTCTTTTGACTTCCCGCCTGTATGGCACTTCCCGTAATTAAATACTGCTGGTCAATTGTTGTGGTTACCTGGCTTAGGAAATCCTGGGTGGAAGATTTGATATCTTTTTGCCAAACCACTTCCTGGGCCGATAGCCCGGAAATAATGCACATAGAAAGTACATTGAAGTAGAGTTTTTTCATCCCTTATGTTATATATTTTTAAGTTTAATTATGTCTGATTTAAAACCGTGCAAATTTAACATTTTTTATGACTTGCTAATTTCACTTTAAAAAGATTTAATATGAATTACATCATGTTTGATTATTCATTTACAAAATGTTACGATTACTATATTACAAAGGTATTGCAGTATAACGACAGAAATTGACGCATTAAATTTTGAAATGTAAATAATCAAGAAAATACTCAAAATGATATTTTCAGAAGCTTAACATAGCCTTCTTGGTCCTAATTTGTACCCACCATTTTCTTTTCTCTCCTTCTTTCAAGGATAAGGTGTGCGGCATCCAGCATTTTAACCGTATGAATGTAGGGCATCACGATATTCCTTTCCGGTAGATTGTCATAGACGCCCATTGAGAAATAGACGATCCCGGACATAAAATAATCAAATTCTTTGGGGCTATATTCCCTGAATGCTGTTTTGAAAACCAGCAGCGGATTCCGGTATTCCTTCTCCGAAAGCAGGCCAAGAACCCACGGGGAAATCTTTTCCGGCCGGGTATCAACCGTCCATTTCCTTTCCTTCAGCATGATGAGATAGCCAGCCCGGATCAGTGACCTCATCGAATGGTAAAACTCAAAGATCACCGCCGGATCTTCATGGATCCAGCTATTCCTCTTTACCGCATAATTCATCAAGTTGCTGAGCCTTTCTTTAGAAACATCCAGCTCATTGAACTGAAAGAAGGTTTCCATTAGCTGTAAGCCGGAGGGATTCTTATCTGTCCGAAACCGGGGATCGAAATGTGTTTTTATCTTTTTCATTGTTTGTATTTTTTTATAAATGTAATGAAAGAAATTCAATTACGTTCGATCGACCGTGATTTTTTATTATTAAATTATTTCATTTGTTTCTATGACAGATATAAACGAAAAAAATTTGCTCATACATTACAAAAAACTGGTTAATACCTTGGCTCCAAGAAGGCAAGTCACAAACTTCTTTTGCCAAAAATCATGGTGTAGAAGAAAGTACCATTAGAAAAATAAAAAGTAAAGAAGCCTACAGAGTGCCTGTTGAAACTCTCTTCAGGATATGTGAAGCAAGAAAGCTTAGTTTATCTGATTTCTTTAAACTTATAAATGAATGAATCCTGACGAAAGTTGGGATTTTTTTGATTAAATTTTCGAAATCTTTAAGAAATTACGTGAAAATACTGATAGAAAATTTTAAGGAGATTTTTATTTTTGATATTTATGGAAAACCGTAAGAAAGTAACGAAAGGGCTAAGTATATTTATATAATAATTTAATATAAAAGAAAACTTACAAAGCAACAAGCTCCTATACCTCTCTATCAAATTACAATCCATTGGAAGTAAAGAAGAGATCAGATATAATATATACCATGAACATAAAAAAACTTTTTATTAAAAACTTTAGAATACTTTCTGATTTTCAAATTGACTTAGAAGATGAAATTTCGTTGGTTATAGGAAAAAACAACTCAGGGAAAACTTCTATTCTTACAGTTCTTGATAAGTTTTTAAATCAGAGTGATAAAAATAGCTTTTCAATTGAAGACTTTAATTTGTCTTTTAAAAAACAATTACAAATTCTTATTGAAGATCCTACAGAGCTTTCTGAAGAAGAGTATCTGAAATGCTACAATGGTATTTCATTAAGAATATTGGTATTGTATAATAATACTGATAGTTTCATCAATATTCAAAAATTAATGTTAGATCTTGATCCCGAAAATAACCATATTGTATTAGGATTTGATTATTATTTAAGTTATAAAAATTATTTAGGAATCAGGAAAGATTTAGCACAATATAGACATCGTGAAAATGTTAAAAAAGTTGAGGCAGAAGCCTGTGAGCCACCTAAAAAATATAATGTAAAAGGATTTTCGGAATTTTTCAAATTACATTATCAAAAATATTTTGAAACTAGGAAAAAATCAATTTTCTATGACAAGACTTCACAAAAAATAATTGAGGATAACTATATATTAATTGAAGACTTGAAAATATCTGATTTCATTAGTTTTAAATACATTTCAGCTAGAAGAGATGTTACTAACAAAGAAACAGATAAGACATTATCATTACAAACTTCAAAGATATACGAAAGAAAAGAAAATGATGAAAATGAAGCTAAGAAAATAGATGATTTTTATGATACTATAATTAATACTGATGAAGAATTATCAAAAATTTACAAAGTTTTTTTTTGAAGACATAATTGAAAAAATAAAAAGTCTAGGTGGAATACGTGAAAATGAATCAGTATTAAGCGTACTTTCCACATTACAGTCTAGAGAACTTTTAAAAGGTAATACAACTGTTTACTATAAACATGAACTGTCGGATTTACCAGAGCACTATAATGGTTTGGGATACCTAAATCTTATAAGCATGATCTTTGAAATTGAAATAAAAAAATATGAGTTTCAAAGGTCTTTATTAGAAGCTCCCGCAGATATTAATTTATTGTTTATAGAAGAACCAGAAGCACATACTCACCCACAAATGCAATATGTTTTTATAAAAAATATTAGAACAATCGTGGGATATAAAATATCAAAAACAATTAAAAATGTCGATAATACAGAATTTGAGATTTGCCGTAGTTTACAGACAATAATTTCTACACATTCTTCTCATATTGTTGCAGATAGTGATTTTGATGAAATTAAATATTTAAAAAAGACAGATACTATAACTTCTAAAAATTTAAAGGATTTAAAAAATCTATATGATGAAACGGGAAAGCAATATCAATTTCTTAAACAATATCTTACTATAAGTAGGGCAGAAATTTTTTTTTGCTGACAAGGCTATTTTAATAGAGGGAGATACGGAGCGTATACTTCTACCAACAATAATGAAGAAAATAGATATTCAGTTATCTCACTCTGATAAAGAAGAGAAAAAAATCCCATTACTATCTCAAAATATTTCAATTATCGAGGTTGGAGCTTATTCTGAAATATTTGAACTTTTTATAGATTTTATAGGCATTAAAACACTTATTGTTACTGACTTAGATAGTACTCGTAAAGTTAAAAAACTAAATAAAAATGATAAAGAAATCACAAATGGTGAAGCCTGTCGTGTCGCAATTGGAGATAATTATGCAAATCCAGCACTTAAATTTTTCTTAAATAACAAAACTCTTGAAGAATTAAAATCTCTCACATTAAAAGATAAATGTTTGATTAAAACAGATGATAAATGGGTTCCAAATGAAAATGGAACTGTATGTATTACTTATCAAACTGATTATGATGGATATACCGCAAGAAGCTTTGAAGATTCTTTTTTAGCTATACCACAAAATAAGAATTTAGTTATTAGTAAAATAGATAGCTTTAAAGGAATTAAAAATCCTAGACATTTTGATAATGAAAATAAAGATTCTTATGATTTAGCAAATGAATGTATTAATAAGAAACCCCATTTTGCCTTAGACATCTTATATCATAGTAATGATGATTATTCTAATTGGGAAATTCCTGAATATATAAAAGAAGGTTTGTTATGGTTGAAAGAGAATTAAAAAGTGAAATAGATCAGATTTTTGATCATATAGAAAAAGGGGATAATTTTTTATTAAGTGGTGGAGCTGGAAGTGGAAAAACATATACATTAGTACAGTGTATAATTGGAATAATTGATAAGTTTCCAAATCATAAGATTGCCTGTATTACATATACAAATTCTGCTGTTAAAGAAATTGAAGAGCGTATAAATCATAAAAATTTACAGGTTTTAACCATTCATGATTTTTTATGGGATTGTATAAAAAATTTTCAAAACGAATTAAAACATGCAATAGTTACCCTAGCTAATAATCCCTTGCAGAAAAAAATAAATATAGAGAGCCCTAATGTAGAAATGTTTTCCGAAGGTATTAGATATATGGAAAATCTAAATTTATCTAAAGGAATAATTTCACATAATGAATTATTAGTAATTGCTGAATATTTATTTGAAAAATATGAAAAATTATGTGATATAATCAAAGACAAATTTAATTTTATATTGATTGATGAATATCAAGATACTAGCGAATTAGTGATAAGGATTTTTCTAGATCATTTCAGAAAGGGTTCAAAAAAGAATATAATAGGTTTTTTCGGAGATGCAATGCAATCTATTTATGAAGATGGTATCGGAGATTTAAATAAGTATAAAGAAAATGCGGGTGGTTTGGTTCAAGAAGTTAAGAAGCTAGAAAACAGAAGAAGTCCACTGAATGTAATTAATTTAGCTAATAAAGTAAGAAATGATGGTTTAGAGCAATTACCGCAATTGGAAAAAACAAACCCTATTCCCCCAAATATGAATGAAGATGGTACAATTAAGGTAGGGGAAATTAGATTTTTATATTCTGCGGAAAATAATTTGGATAAAGTTAGAAAATATTTAGAATGGGATTTTAATGAGAAAGATAAAGACGGGAATTTAAAGTGTAAAGAGTTAAATCTAACTCATAATCTCATCGCAAAAGAATCTCAATTTGGATCCTTAATGGACATTTATAACAATGACCAAATATTAGAATATAAATATATTGTTGATGTCTTCTTAAAAAATAATCCACAAATTCAAATAGATGAAAATGACACCTTTGGAGATGCAATAGAAAAATCCGGACAAGTTCCTAATGGAGGCAAAATGTCTGACTTTATTAATTCAAATATTGATCTCTTTAACGAAGCTAAATCATATAAATTTAATTTGTTTAGAAAAATTTACCTAAATAGTGATATTCTTACGGACGATAAAAAACAGAATGAAAAAGACTTAATTAAGAAAGGAACAAAAAGAGATAATTTATTAAAACATTTATTTAAGATTCAAAATTGTATAAGACTTTACAATGAAAAGAGATATAATGAATTTTTGAAAATTACAGATTATAAGATTAATTCAATTGAAGACAAAAAAATACTACAAGATCATATAGAAGCTCTTTCAAAAACTGATGGAAAAACGATTGGTGACGTAATTGAAAAAGCAGATGAATATAAATTGGTTTATGCTGACGATAAACTATACGAGTTTATACAAAATAAGCAATATGTCTATAACAGAATTTCTAAAGTTAAATATTCTGAATTCATTAATCTATATAATTATTTAGAAGGTTTTACCCCGTTTTCAACCCAACATAAAACAAAAGGAAGAGAATTTGAAAAAGTTCTTGTAATATTAGATAAGGGTGGTTGGAATAATTATAATTTTGAATATGTTTTTGATGATGGAACAATTTATAAATCTTTGGTTGATGGGAAAGCAAAATCAAAATTGTCAAATTATCCTAAAATTAAAGAAAGAACGGAAAAAATATTTTATGTATGCTGTACTCGTTCTAAAGAAAAATTAGCTGTTTTTTTTCATAATCCTAAACCATCTGTTATAAACACTGCAATAGCTTGGTTTGGTGAAGAAAATACTATAAATATTGATAATTTTTAGTATTCATTATATATATTGATGGAGATAAACATGCATACTCTTTAAATTATTCGCTCTGCGAAGTCTCCAGACTTCGTAGTAACTTTAAAGGCAATGAATTACAATTATAATTACTTAGAAACACTTACAATTTCAATTCACCCCCTTTATTATCTCCAGAATTTTCGTTGCCGCCATAGTCCCCATGCTGTACCCATCATTAATAATGCATTCATAAGAATCATCAAGGTACTTGGGAAGAATACCTTCCGTAATAGCAATTACTTTTACTGCAGAGGCCTGTAATTTATTTTTAACTAATGAACTGTGCAATCCTGCAAGCGTTTCGTCACTCATGGCAAAATAACCATCAAAATGTTCATACTCCAGAATGGTACTGAGCTTGTCTTTTACCTCATCGGCAGATTTACAGTAGATTACTTTGCACTTAATACCTGAATGGTTTTTGAGTTTTTCAAGAAAGAAATCTCTTCTGGTTTGGGTTATTTCCAGGTTTTCATCCCCAAAAACAGCCAGTATGCTTTTACAATGACTTTCTATCAGCTTTTCGGCAGCCATTCCGGCATTCAGTCCATTATCGAAAATAATTTCATCGAAATGATTTTGCGAGATCGTTTTATCAAAAATAACAACGGGAAGCTCAATGTCTCTGGCTTTTTGCAGGTGGGAAAGATCTTTCGTATATCGTGTAAGAGAAATCAGGATTCCGTCTACCCGGGAGTTGATGCAGGTTATAATATTTTCCTTTTCCCTCATCAAAGACTCTTCCGAGGAGAGCAAAAAAAAAGTGATACCCCTCTCTGTGCAGCACAGAAGATATTCCTTTAATAATAGAAGGAATAAAGAACATTGACATTTCAGGAATGATAAGCCCGATCACTTTCGATGATTTCTTCCGGAAGTTGATGGCAAAATCATTAGGGACATAATTAAAAGTCTCTGCGGCCTCTTTTACTTTAAGCTTTACGGCATTGCTGATATCAGGATGATCCTTCAGTGCCCGGGATACTGTAGATACACTAATGTTCAGCATTTCGGCAATGTCTTTTATTGTGACTCTTTTCATTATAAGTTAATTGAGGCCATTTTTGGGTTAATTCAGGACTGTTTTCGGAGCAAATCTAAGTTAAAAAAACGTTAATTTTAACCATAAAAATGTTATTAAAAAGTTAAAATTCAAATAAGTTATCCACCGCAAACGATTGCGCAAACGTTTGAATTTAATTATCATTTAACATACGGGATAAAGCTCATTTTACATAGGGTAAAAAAAAATACTTTTGGATCATAACAAAAAAACTCCGAAACGATATGGAATCAAAAATTTTTACCAGACTGCTTATTTTGGGTACGATGAATACAGCTGCATTCATGTTTTCCCAAAGTACAGAAAATGATACGATTGTAAAAAGTAAGGCCATTGATGAAGTGGTGATCACAGGAAATTCCAATCCTAAAGCTTCCATTAAAACCAGTACTTCTATATCCACATTAAAAATGAAAGATATAGAAAATGCTGCCCCAAGAACAACTGCGGAAATTTTCCGTACTATTCCTGGGATCCGTTCGGAATCATCAGGTGGAGAAGGAAATTCCAATATTACGGTAAGAGGAGTTCCGGTTTCGGCAGGAGGTTCAAGATACCTTCTGATCCAGGAAGACGGTTTACCGGTGATGCAGTTTGGAGACATTGCTTTCGGAACGCAGGACCAGTTTACCCGATTTGATTCTTTTGTTTCCAGAGTAGAGGCCTTACGAGGTGGATCTGCCTCTATTTTTGCCAGCAATTCTCCGGCAGGGATCATCAATTTTATTACAAAAACAGGAGAAAAAGAAGGTGGAAGCATTACGCAGCAGATTGGTCTTAATTATAAAAACTACAGAACAGATTTCGATTACGGAACATCCATAGCGGAAAATACCTATATCGCAGTAGGAGGGTTTTACAGGATATCGGACGGACCGAGAAAAACCGGATTTAATTCCAATAACGGCGGACAGTTCAGACTTTCTTTACTGAAAAAGTTTGATAAAGGAAGCTTCAGAATATATGCAAAGCTCCTGGACGACAGAACAGCCGCTTATATGCCGATGCCGGTAGGCGTTACAGGAACCGACGGAGATCCTAAATGGTCTTCTCTGCCGAATTACAATATTCTCACAGGTGCTTTACAAACCATTAATCTGCAACACGACAGAACCTTAGGAAATGACGGAAATATTTTTAACAGTGATGTTTCGGATGGAATGCATTCCCTTTCAAAGGTGATCGGGGCAGAGTTTAATTATGACCTTGGAGAAGGCTGGAAGCTGGAAGAAAAAATTCGTTATGCGGCCAACAGCGGACAGTTTATTGCCCCTTTTCCTGCCAGTGTAAGCAAAGGCAGTGATTTCTTTACTGCTGCTAATTTCACCAATTTCGGAAGTGCTGTGTATGCAGGGACGAATACTCCGGTAGATATGAATGCCAATTATATGAAGCTGGCCCTTTTTAATGTAAAGCTGAACAACTTCAATAACTTCGTGAATGACTTGAATATCAACAAGAAATGGAACAAATTAAAATTGAATGCAGGCTTATATAAATCGACACAAAACATCAATATGTCCTGGATGTGGAACAATTACATTCAGGAAGTCAATGACAGCAATGCCCGGTTGGTTGATGTAAAAGATACGTCCGGAGCATTGATCACAGACCATGGTTTACTGAATTACGGAATGAAAGACTGGGGAAACCTGAAGAGGGATTACAATACCAAATATGATATCACCGCACCCCATGCCCAGATTGAAATCAATGCAACAGATCAGCTGACGATAGATGCCGGAGCAAGATACGATATCGGAAAAGTAACGGGAACTTTTTCAGGCGCCACCGTTACCTATACAAGCCTTGATATGAATGGAAACGGCGTCATTGATATTCCTGAACAAATGGTGGGATCCAATGATAACATTAATGTTCCGGTCAACTACAGATATGGCATTTTCGGATATTCGGTAGGCGCCAATTATGCACTCAACAGTAAAAATGCTGTATTTGCAAGAGTAAGCCAGGGTGGAAGCGCTTCTGCAGACAGAATCCTGTTTTCAGGATATAATTATACCAATAATGACGATCCTGCCCTGGATGCTGTAAAAATAAATAAGGTCAACCAGATAGAAGCGGGATACAAACTGAGAGGAGCGGGATATTTCCTGAATACCACACTTTTCTACGCCGGAACAAAAGAAGCGAATTACGAAGCAACCACCCAGAGGAAAACAGAAAATAAATACCAATCTCTGGGAGTAGAGCTGGATGGATATTACAGAATTACAAAAAGTTTTGAAGTAAAAGCAGGGCTTACTTATACCCATGCTGAGATCAAAAATGCACTTGACCCTTCTATTATTGGGAACACGCCGAGAAGAACCCCAAAGCTGATGTATTCCGTAAACCCGAATTTCAATATGGGTAAAGTGAATGTCGGGTTTTATCTGATCGGAACCACAAAAGCATACACCCAGGATTCCAATAAGCTGGTGATGCCGGGATATGCTATTGTAAATCCTTACATTTCTTATCAGATCATGAAAAACCTTTCAGTAAACGTGAATGCCAATAATATCTTTAACGCCATTGCAGTTACGGAGGCCGAAGAAGGATCCATCGCAGGCGGAAATGGAATTGTAAGAGCCAGAACACTTCCGGGAAGCAGCTACAGCGCAAGTGTGAAATTTGATTTTTAATAGTTGTTATAGACGGACTCTTTTTTTTTAATCCGCTCTGTATTTAAAAAAAAATAAAAAATATGTTTAAACAGGAAGCCATAGAGATCATCAGAAAAGCCATTACAAAAGAGGGTATTCTGGCCTCAGCACAGCAAAAAGATAATTATGCAAGAGTATGGTCAAGGGATTCGATGATGACAGGATATGCCGGAATTTTAATCCATGATGAGCAGATCATTTCCGGGCTTAAAAGATCTATTCTCACCTTAGCCGAACATCAGGCAGAAAACGGGCAGATTCCTTCCAATGTGGTGAATAGCAAAGCGAGTTACGGAACACATGTAGGAAGAACGGATGCTACGGCATGGTGGATTGTTACGACCTGTGAATACCTTAAAACAACATCAGATGATACGCTTAAAAGCAGCCTGAAAGAGAAGATATATCAGGCGCTTTCATGCCTTAAGACCTGGGAATACAATCAAAGAGGTTTGGTCTACAGCCCCCTTGGAGGAAACTGGGCGGATGAATATGTGACATCAGGATATACGCTGTATGATAATGTTCTGAGATACTGGGCATTGAAAAACACCTCAGAAGTTTATAATGATCCCGAATTAAAAGCAGTATCGGAAAACACAAAAAATCTCATTCAGCAGAATTTTTATAAAAATGATTCCAATGTAACCAGGTATCATGAAAAAGCCTACGCAAAAGCTTCAGCAAAACCCTACTTCTGGGCGTCACTGAATGCAAACGGATACGACGAACGGTTTGATCTGGCCGGAAATGCACTGGCTCTACTTTTAGATTTTGAAATGGATATACAGGCTTTTTCAGAATTTCTAAAGGGTATCCGTGATGAGTTTAAGCACTGGATGCTTCCTGTCTTTTACCCGGTTATTTTTCCGGGAGATGACGATTGGCGTTTACTGGAAAACAACTACAGTTACAGCTTTAAAAACCAACCCTACCATTTTCACAACGGAGGATCGTGGCCTATATTTTTAGGATGGCTGTGCCTGGGTCTTAAGAAAAAGGGAATCAGGGAGATTCCTGAAAAAATTATGACGGAATACGAAACATTAATGCATGAAAAGGGTGAGCATTTCAGAGAATATTATTCAACAGACAAGCTCTTGCCACTGGGAACCGGGCAGCTTTGTTTTTCTGCATCCGGATATCTTTTCATGTCCCTGTAAAGCATTGTTTCAAATAACCAAGATAGGTTCAAAAAATTAAAAAAATGATTGGAGATATTATCGAACTGAAAGAAAAACACCTGGCCACCGCCAGAGAGATCACAGAAATACTGAAAAAACGTTTCACTTTACATAAAGAGCAGAAAATAGCGATAGGAATTGCAGGAGAAAGCGGAAGCGGAAAGTCCGTAACAGCTTTTGCCGTTCAGAAGATCCTGGAACAGGAAAACCTGAAGGGCATTGTTCTGCAAATGGATGATTACTTTAAACTCCCCCCGAAAACTAATCACGAAAACCGTCTGAAATCTCTGGACAACGTAGGCATACATGAGGTTGATCTCTATACACTTTCTCAAAATATAAGGGACTTTAAAAATGGAGATCCGGAAATAGAAAAACCTTTAGTGAACTACGGTGAGAATACTATAAGCAATGAAATAGCGGATACATCAGAATATAGTATTATTATTGCAGAAGGCACTTACGTCCTTGAAATTGAAGATTTTGATTTTAAAATTTTCATAGACAGGGATTATAAGGATACTTACAGAAACCGGATGAACCGTAACCGGGATGAACAAAGTGATTTTATAGAAAAAGTATTGGAAATAGAACATCAGATTATCAGAAATTTTAAAAATAAAGCAGATCTTATTCTGGGGAAAAACTATGAACTTTTAAATACCGGTTTATGAAAGCAAAAAGAATCATTCCCCACCTGAGCTTCTGGCAGATCTGGAACATGAATGTTGGATTTTTTGGTATTCAGTACAGTTTCGGACTTCAGCAGACGGCCGTAAATCCTATTTATTCTTTTTTGGGTGCCCATGCTGAGCAGCTTCCTATCCTGAATCTGGCCGGGCCTATCACAGGGTTACTGATACAGCCTCTGATAGGAGCCATCAGCGATAAGACCTGGAGTCCTAAGTGGGGACGAAGAAAGCCATTCTTTTTGCTCGGTGCTCTATTTTGCAGCATTGCTCTATTTTTATTCCCTTTCAGTTCTACCATCTGGATGGCAGCAGGTTTGTTATGGATCCTGGATGCGGCGAATAATACAGCTATGGAGCCTTACCGAGCTTTTATTGGTGATAAACTCCCTGAAGACCAGCAGACATTCGGCTTTCAGATGCAGAGCCTGTTTGTAGGGGCGGGTATTACCCTGGCAAATCTTTCACTGTTTGTTTTTCAGAAATATCTCGCAGGAAATTCTACGAACGGCGGTATTCCGGTCTGGGTTTACTATTCGTTTTTCTTAGGTTCCTTCTGCTCCATTGCATCGGTAGCCTGGTCTGTGTATAAAACACCGGAGATTCCGCCCACCGAAGATGAGCTTAAGGAAATAAAAAAAAGCCAAAGAAAGCAGCACGTTTTTTACTCCTTTTATAGAAATAATCATTGCCATCAGAGAAATGCCAAAAGTTCTCTGGCAACTGGCCCTGGTGTACCTTTTCCAGTGGTATGCCCTTTTTGTGTACTGGCAGTTTATCACGCCCATGCTGAAATGGTCACTGTACGGAGTTTCCGAAGCTGATGAAATGAAAGCCCATCATCTTCTGGAAAGCACTAAAAGCGGAATACCCATTGCAGCATCCGACCTGACTTGGGCAAAAAACATATTGCACCAGGTAGAAGTAGCGGTGGGACAAACGGGACTTATGAATGGCTCTTATAATATTGTGACCATGATTTCCGCATTGCTCCTGGTACCTTTTGCTAAAAAGTTCAGTTCAAAAAACACCTATATTTTCTGTCTATTCCTTACAGGATTCGGAATAATGACGTTACCTTTTATCAGGAATGAATATGCTATTCTTATCCCAATGGTGGCTCTTGGAATTGGATGGGCTTCCATGATGGGCTTGCCCTACTCCATCGTTTCCCCTTCTATCCCTCACCGGAAAAGGGGAATCTACATGGGCGTTATCAATATGATGATCGTTATTCCCATGCTGATTCAGACCCTGTCTTTCGGGACTATTTTTAATTTCTTTCTGAATAGTAATCCTTCTTCAGCCATTATGGTCTCCGGAATATTATTTCTGACTGCCGGCGCATGTGTCTTTTTTATTAAACCTGATATTCCTAAAAGCGAATAATACCGGATGATAAGAATTATTCTTTAATAAAACTTCAATAAAAAAATCCCAGCTTGCGTTGGGATTTTTTAAGCCAAATAGCTACAATTCTCCGATATTGCAGCATTTATATTATTTTTTCACAAGCTCTACTCTACGGTTTTGCGCTTTCCCTTCTTCAAACTATTATCCCCTATAGCATTTAATACTGCTATAAGAAGGTCTTTTCCTATATCCAACAAGCAACTACTCGAACATAGAGTTTATGTTTTGCTTGTTATTTCCAGGCTGGCAACATTCAATATTGCAACAAAGTTTCATTTTATAAAATTTTATCCTTACTTTTACCGCTTCTTATGCAAAAAACATTGAAAATCTTTTTTACCTTTTCTCTGTTACTGATCTTTCTTTCGAACGTCAGTGGAATAAGCATATGTCTTGAACATGCGAAACATGTAACAACCAAGATTGTCACCAAAGATGATTCTAAAAAGGAAAAAGCCCCTACAGTTTCCCAGGACGACTGCCAATGTGCACTCCATTTGCAGATGAATACAAGTCTTCTTCCGGAAATTCAGAATCTAAATTTTGCTATAAACGATTCAAATGATAACGAAATACCTCAGCCAAAGGCCGTATCATACCGTTGTCTCCTTGATTTTTTCTCTTCCAGGGCTCCTCCCGTTCTCTCCTGATTTCTAGTTTTTCAAACTAAACTCTTTTAGCTACAGATTTGTTATCTGCAGTAACTGTCTTTTTGGGATATTTTATTTTAAAAGCAGAATAAGATATTCTTTACTCACCAGGTATTTAATTATACCTATTTTACTCTCTATTTATGTCATTTAATGCTTATAATCCTGGAATCATACATTTTATTCCCACTAAAACTTTTCATTTAGCAGGCTTAGGTTGTATCATATTCTCAGGTGTGATCCATGCTCAGAAAATTAAAAAAGATTCAATTCCCGTCACTATTCAGACGGTAGAAATTACAGGGCGAAAATCCAAAGATTATATTTCCGATTATTCATTTGCGGCCACTAAGATTGCGATGAAAAACAAAGATCTTCCGCTCACGCTGAATACGGTTACCAAAGAACTCATCAACGACAGGCAGGCGTTCAGGCTGGGAGATGTACTGAAAAATGTTGCAGGCGTTTCCAATGTAAGTTTTTATAATCAGTACAGCATCCGGGGAATCAGCCAGAATGAAGAAGGCCAGATCATTAATGGAATGCGCACCAGGCAATATTATTTTCTTCAGCCGATGACCCCACATATCGAGCGTGTAGAGGTTTTTAAAGGTCCGGCAAGTATTACCATGTCCAGCGTAGACCCAGGAGGAACCATCAACATGGTAACTAAAAAACCTTTGGCAAATTCCCGTTACGAAGTAAGTTTATCGGGAGGAAGCTTTGATACCTATCGCCTTTCCGCAGATGTAACCGGACCTTTGAATACCAGTAAAACGCTTTTATACCGTTTCAACGGTGCCCATCAGCATGCCCAATCGTTTCGTGATCATGTAAAAAATAACGGAATTTTAATTGCTCCCTCGATCTCCTTTATCCCTAATGATAGAACTTCGGTGAATGTAGAAATGATTTACAACGAAATGAACGGAAACCTCGATAGAGGACAGCCTATCTTTGGAGCAGTTGCCGGAAAAACCGATCTCAACAGTACTCCTGTTAGTTTAAATCTGGGGGCTCCGGGTGACTATTTTAAAACAAAAGATCTTACTCTGATGGGAAGCCTAGCCCACCATTTCAATAAAAACATCAGCTTTAATGCTTCTTATATGAAACAGTTCTGGAACGAAGACATCCATGAAACGAGGACCACAAATTCTTTTGTGCCGGATATCAGCAATAACCAGATTTCCAGCCTGGTGATGATGCAGTATATGGAAAGAATTCAGCATTGGTCGGTAGATAATATTAATGCCTATTTTAATTTCACTTACAGAACAGGATCCCTTGAACATCAGACGTTAGTAGGATATGACAGCCATATCTGGGAGAAAAAAAAGCGGCGGAAAACAAGATGCCGCAAGAGGTTTCATGATGAAGGATGGAACAGTAAGCTCATCTTATAATCCAGCCAATGCTGCTTTATATCAGACATCGGTTTATAATGGCATTATATTTCCCACCCCCAATGTGAGCCCATTCGACCTGACGCCCGGAGCGGCAAACCATCAGGGGAATAACTATACTGTTTTGAATATCATCAACCCGTTACCAACGGCTTTAACAACTACTCATGCAGCATATGTACAACATTTACTCACGTGGAAAAAGTTTAAACTTCTGGCGGGACTCAGACAGGAATGGTTTCAGGATATTACCCATTATAAGCAAGCGGAAGAAAGTTCTTTCAGAAATCAGAAGATGCTTTACCGGGTCGGCCTGACGTACAGCATCACAGAAAATACAAACATATACGCAACATATCTTACAGGGTATCAGCCACAATCCAATACGGTTACCCTGATGCCGCAAACAGTAAATTTTACAGGTGCAATTTCCGCCTCATTGTACAAACCCCTGCTTTCCGATCTAAAAGAATTCGGGGTCAAAACAAAGCTTTTTGGAAAAATTAATGCCACTTTTTCCATCTATGAAATCAATCAGAAAAATATCCTGATGAACGCCAATAATCCTGCGGAGCCTGATCAACTGATCCAGCGTGGCGCAGACAGAAGCCGTGGTTTTGAGGCTGAGTTTACGGGTCATATTCTTCCGCAATGGCACATTTATGCTGGTTACAGCTATATTGATGCAAAAGTTCTGGATGATTCCAATCCTGCTTTAATTGGTTTAGCTAAAGAAAATACATCAAAAAATTCCGTCAATATCTGGACGAGGTATAATTTTACCAACATTCAGCCTTTAAAAGACTTCGGAATGGGTGCGGGAATGCTCTATCAAAGTAAAAAAATTCCCTGGTTCACCAGAAGTTTCGAACTTCCCGCTTATACTACCGTGGATGTGGCAATTTATTATTCCGTACCGCAAACTAAGCTTCAGCTGGCTTTGAATGTGAACAATATTACCAATACAAGGTATTGGATAGGCGCTCAAAATTACCTGAGACTGTTCCCCGGTGCCCCAAGAAATTATCTATTTACAGCAACTTATAAATTTTAAACCATGGCTTTTTCAAACCTGAAACTCATTGTAAGAAAAACCCGGCAGGATTTATTTAAAAGTAAACAAAACCTGCTCATTGCCATTACTGTTCTCCTGTTCTGCTTTATAAGCATTGGAATAGGTTTTACAAAATACGGTGAAACTTATTCAAAGATAAAGGAATACCGTAAAGAAACCCGTGAAAACTGGGAGCACAGGCCTGACAAGCATCCGCACAGGATGGCCCACTATGGTTATCTCGTTTTCAGAATCGGGCATCCGTTAAGTATTTTTGATAACGGATTGGACGATTACCTTGGAAATGTTATTTTCCTTGAAGCCCATAAACAAAATACCGCTAACCTTTCGGAAGCCGGAAGTTCAGGGACTCTCTTACGTTTCGGAGCGTTCAGTGCAGCATTCATTCTGCAGGCAATTGTTCCTTTGATTATTTTATTTCTCGGTTTTAGCCTGATTGTCGGTGAAAGAGAAGAGGCCACACTGAAAATCCTTACCGTTCAGGGGGCCTCCTCACGAGCTATTGTATGGGGAAAAATCCTTGGTCTCTGGCAGTTTTCTTTATTGTTTCTGATTCCTGTGATTGCCATCGTTTTAGTGGCTGGACTTATGGTTGAATCAAGCCGTTTTACTGATATTTTATCAAGAATACTGGTCCTTTTTCCGGCGTATATGATCTATTATTTTTTCTTCAGTACATTGACGGTTTTAATTTCTGCAAAAAGCAAAGCTTCGTCATCCGCCTTAATCAGTTTAATTGGCTCGTGGATAATCCTGTCGATTTTTTTACCAAAAGGAATTCAGTTTGCAGCGCAGAACCTCTATCCTACTCCATCAAGAATTGCCTTTGAAACCCAGGTAGAAGAAGATATTATGAAAGTAGGCGACAGCCACAACCCCAACGATCCGCATTTTAAACACATTAAAGATTCGCTTCTGGCAAAATACAGTGTGAAAACAACGGATGAACTTCCGGTTAATTACGGTGGAATTGTGATGAAAGAAGGAGAAAGAATCAGTGCAAAACTCTATGTTGATCATTTAAAAAGACTTCAGGACCAATACGATCAACAGCAAAAACTGAATGAAATTTTCGGTTTCATCAATCCTGTGATGGCGATTAAAAATCTTTCAATGACCGCTTCGGGAACAGATTATTTTGCGTACCGGCAATTTCAGAATCAGGCAGAGAAATACCGCTATACACTCGCCCAGCGAATGAATGATTTACAGATTGAACACATCCGTAACACCCCACCCAAAAAAGGTGAAAAACAGGCAATGGTAAGTAAAAAAAAACTGGCAGGAATTTCCTGATTTTCAGTATGAGTTTACGTCAGTTAAAGAAAGTCTGGGTAACCAGATTCTTCCTCTGGTTGCTATTCTTTTCTGGCTCCTTGCCTGTGTTCTGATGATTGAATTAAGTGCAAAAAATTTAAAATTAATCTAATGAATCATTATTTATTTAAACAGTTTTACCGCAACAAAGCCTACATTATTTCTTTGTTGATTCTTCTTTTTGCCGGTTTATGCTCTTTGTACACCGGTAAAAAATTTCTGGACAGGAATGAAGAAATTATGGCTAAAAGTGCAACCTATCAAAAAAACAGCATCGCTAAAAATGTGGAATTACACAGCGATAACATTGGTCTTTTACTCTATTATGTGAAATTTAATCTCGTGAATGAAATCCCCAGACTGGCTGCTTTAAATATCGGTTTGAGAGATTTGAACCCTTCCATTCAGGGCGTTACGATACGAAACCTGGAAGAACAGAAAAACAATTCCGATTTTTTCAACCCTGCGAATGCGGCGGTTGGAAATTTTGATTTCTCTTTTGTAATGATATTTCTTTTTCCACTCGTGATTATTGCTTTGTGCTACAATATCATTTCCGAAGACCAGGAAAAAGGAACCTGGAAATTACTTTCGGTGCAAAGTCAAAATGTAAGAAAGCTGATTGATGCTAAGTTGCTGATCCGTTTCCTGGCCGTAAGCTCGGTTTATTTTTTATTGTTAATTGCTGCCCTTTTTTACATTAAAATTCCGATAGATCCGGCCTTCGCTATTTTTGCTTTGTCCGGTTTTCTATATTTGGCTTTCTGGTTTGCCTTATGCCGATGGATTATTGGTTATCAGAAGTCCTCTTCGTGGAATGCTTTAACCCTGGTGATTTTCTGGCTGAGCATGAATTTTGTAATTCCGATGACTGCAAATATAATGATACAGAAATTGATTCCTGTAAAAGAAGGATTGCAGGCACAAATAGAACAACGGGAAGGTTATCACAACAAGTGGGATGAACCGAAAGTTCCTACAATGCAGAAATTCTATAAAATCTATCCCCAGTTCAGCCAATACAAGCTTGCGGAAAACAGCGACTTTTCTTACGCCTGGTATTACGCAATGCAGCACATGGCGGATGTGGAATCAGCGGCTTCTTCAAAGCAATATCATGAAAAAATGCGGAAAAGAAACAACGCAGCCGTTTACTTAGGGTATATTTTACCGAATATTCAGACACAATGGGTTCAGAGCAATTTTGCCGGAACAGGAATGGAAAATCAGCTAAATTATACAGAAAGCCTGAAAAATTTCCACGAGAAACAAAGGCTGTATTTCTATCCTTATATTTTTGAAAATATAAACGGAAAAATGATCGACTGGAAAAAACAGACTGTAAAAATCTTTACGGACTCTGAGAAAATTAATCTTTTCAGCTTGCTTCTTCCCTATTTCATTTTAATTTTTTTATTGCTAATCCTTTCACAAAACAAATTCAGAAAGCTATGTTAAAAACCATCAAACTTCACAAAAAATACAACGATTTTACCGCTTTAAAATCTCTTGATCTTGAAATTCAGGAAGGGGAAATCTTTGCCCTTCTCGGACAGAACGGAGCCGGTAAAAGTACAACTATCAATATTCTTTTAGGCCTGATTAAAGCTACTTCCGGTGATGCCTTCATTAACAATATTTCAGTAAAAGATCATCCCGAAAAAATTAAAAAACACCTGGCATACATTCCTGAAACTGTATTACTTTATCCGAATCTTACTGGAATTGAAAATCTTGATTTCTTTTCAAAAATTGCGGGATTTAATTATAATAAAGAAGAACTTTCTGGTCTTTTACAACAAACCGGTTTACAGGAAACTGCTCATAATAAACCTTTGGGAGGTTATTCAAAAGGAATGCGGCAGAAAGTCGGAATTGCTATCGCTCTCGCTAAAGATGCCAAAGTTCTGCTCCTTGATGAGCCGACCAGCGGACTCGACCCGATTGCCACCGCTGAATTTACAGAAATTGTAAGAATGCTAGGCCTAGAAGGACGAACTGTTTTAATGGCCACCCATGATATTTTCAACGCCGTAAGTGTTGCTACCAATATCGGAATTATGAAACAGGGAGAACTGGTCCAAAATATTCCATCCAAAGCGTTTTCAGCTGAAGAACTGAAGGAACTGTATTTGAAAACAATCTAATTATTTTGAATTTTAATTGAAATACATTATTGAATATGTATTGTAACTTTCTCTGTATTATCTTTCTTTACAAGAATCTTATGAATGCTTTGATCTCATAAGTAATAAGATGGAGAGACAAGGGCTCCTATCAACTTTACGGCCCTTATTTAATGGAAATAATTACAATGAATTACTTAAAAAAGTTTAATATATTTGTTAAAGATACAATTCGTCTTTATATTGATTAAGAATTTCACCTCAATGAGAATATATTTTGGCTATTTAGTTCTTCTGATATTATTTCCGTTACAAATACATGCGCAGCAAAATCTGTCAGCCGACGAATTATTTGCAAAAGCAAGAACTGCTGCGTTTGAAAATAAGGATTATACCAACTCTATTGTATTGGCTAAACAAGCCCTGGAAAAAGCCCCCGATTATACCGATATTTCAATTTTTTTTAGGAAGAGTTTATACGTGGAATAAGGATCCGGAGTCTGCAAGAACCGTTTTTGAGGCGCTTGGAAAAAAAAAATATACAGGATGAAGATTACTTTATTGCCTATGCATCCTTAGAATATTGGAATGACCAGTATAGTAAGGCCAAAGAGATCCTCGACAAAGGGTTGTCTTTTCATCCGCAATCTGAAGCGCTTTTACTTTTAAAAGCGAAAGTAAATTATGCGGACAAAGATTATATTGAATCCGAAAAAGCCATTAAATCCATTTTAGCCATCGATCCGAAAAACACAGAAGCCAACAGCCTTGCCGTAAAAGTGAAAGAGTTTACTTCTAAAAACGCTATAAGCATTCTTTATAACTATTCCCATTTTGATAAGCAGTTTGATGATGACTGGCATGTTGTAGGGATCAGCTATAAAAGGGCTACCCCTATTGGAGCCGTGATTATCAGAGGGAATTATGCCAACAAATTTGCTCAAGACGGTACCCAGATTGAGCTGGAAGCTTATCCACGGTTATCAAAAACATTTTACTTGTATGTGGGAGGTGCCTATTCCAATGATGTCGGGCTTTTCCCGAAATACCGCACAGGAGTATCCCTGTATGCTAATCTTCCTAAGAGTTTCGAAGGAGAAATCGGATACAGACAGCTTTATTTCAGCAACAGCATCTGGATGTACACAGCATCTATCGGAAAATATTACAAGAATTTCTGGTTTAATATAAGAACCTACATTACGCCGGATAACAAAAATATCTCGCATTCCTATACCGGAACAGTACGCTATTATACGAAAAGTGCTCAGGATTATATTGGCTTTCAGATCGGCACGGGAATAAGCCCTGAAGAAAACCGAAATAACCTTCTTGAAAATGAAACTTTTAAGCTTAAAACTTTTAAAGTAGGTGCTGAATATAATTTTACAGTACAATCCAATATATTCTCTGTGGGAACCATGTATTACAACCAGGAATACCTTCCAAATACAAAAGGAAACCAGTTTGATATTACTCTAGGCTACACAAGAAAATTTTAGACTGTTTTATTTATTTTTTTTCATAAAATTAATAACTACAGAATCAGGCATTAGTTTCTTCGTGGTATAAAAACTTGAATTCATCCTTTTAAACTGGTTAAAACGCCCATTGATCATATTCAGGGCAGAAGCATCATTAGAAGGTTCTTCCTCTGAGTTTTCAAGGGTAAACAACTCCCCGTCGTGAAGATAATATTGATCTGAAACAAAATCAGCCATCATATTTTTACTCTGCATCATAGGGATTCCCGCTTTTCCTGGTTGAAGATCCGGAGAAAAGCCCCGTCCTACCCATGTAACAGTAGATGGCGTACGGAGTTTATAATTATTTCTGTAATAGGCTACAATAGAAGGAGCAACATCAAAGTGACTTGCCGTTTTGTGAAAACGTTTTGTTTCCTTCAGTAATGGTGAATAAATCAGTAACGGCACATGAAACCTGTCAATCTTAGACTCCAGTGTGATCTCCGGCATACTATGATCTCCTGTAATAACAAAAATCGTACGTTGAAAATCCGGACGTTTACTGTAGTTTTCAAAGAAGTTTTTCAAAGCATCATCTGCATTAAGCAAAGCAACCAATTGGTTTTTAAAGCCCGCCGCCCATTTTTTCTGCTCCGGATTTAAAAGATTGGATTGCAACCTTTCGTTATAAAGTTTTTCATAATATTCTTTGTTATTAATCAGAAACGGATTATGGGTGGAAAGGGTAAGAAGCATTTTAAAATAAGGCCTTTGCTGTAATTTCTGGGTTTCCAGCATCTTTCTGAAAACGGCCTGGTCTTCATATCCCCAACTGTCTCCATTGTTTGCCGGCAGTCTTTTGTAAGCCCCTCCATACGATCCAATGTCTACAATATGATCTACTTTACTGTACTCGAGGAAGTTTCGGTATCCGTCAAACAACAAATTTCCGCCGTAGTGAAATCCCGTTTCAAATCCGTTGGCTTTCAGTATATTAAAAAGGTTAAAATTTTCCGGTGTTTTTTCAATTTCCAGAAATCCGTTTTTTCCGAAAGGAAGTGATCCTGTAAGCGAAGGTAAGGCTCCGAATGTTCTTCCTGCAGAGCTAAGGCAATTCTCCCAATATAAACTTTTATTAGACAAAGAATCCAGAAACGGCGTAAAGTTTCCGACATAACCTTTAGGAGAGGTGTATGCATGTCCAAAACCTTCCATCACAATAAATACAAGATTTGGAACCTCATCGGATCTGTTGAAATAAGATCCCAAAAAATCGGGAGTATCCTCTTTTCTCCAGAAAGGAAATGACTTGTCGAGCATTTCAGCATCGGCTGTAAAGCTTTCTTCCCCATTAATTATTTCTCCGATTTCCGGGTGATCGCTGATAAAATTCTCTTCATTGGAGATAAAGAAATAGTTCCATTTACTCTTTGAAGCTGTCTGGCCGAAGGTATTATTTGTCTGGTTTAATTCCTTTGACTGAAACATATTATTGGGAACAAAAAAAGCAATCAGGCCAAGGCTTAAAAAAGCGATCCCGATATATTTCGACTTCAAAGCGGATTTTACGGCCATCCATAATGGAATGATACATATCGCAATCAAAACGATCAATAGTGCAATATTTTTTAAATTAAGCATTCCGCTTGCTCTTAAAATCTGTTTGATCTCATCTTTGTTGTAATAAAAAAGATCTGCCCCAAGCATATTTTGGGTCTCAGAGAAATATAAAAACAGAATATACTGTACTACGGTCACCAATCCGAATAGGACAAGTGCTGATAAGTTGGCCCAATTCTCTTTTACGGAATTGATAATTAAATAAATAATTCCAAAGCCAAATATCAGTTTAAACGCAAACAAAATATTTTCAAAAAAAAAGATTTCCTGCAATTGAAGAAGGATTCAGACTTGGAAAAGAATATCTGTACCAAAGCCATTCTGCTGTGATCCCTACCAAAAATAAAAGCAAAAAAACGGCTGATACCATTCCGAGTTTTTTCAACCCATTATTAAGAATCGCGGATATTCTTTCTTTTAAAGGTAAATTTTTGGTATTCTGATTAAACCCCTGTCTTGTCATCTCACCCCAACCGTGGGATTTTTTAAAATAATCTATAAATCCTTTTACCCCGGCTTTCACCACGATGGGATGGAAATAAAACGGTTCTGAAAACGCAGTACCGATCAAGGTTAGAAAATCTTTCCTTTTGGTATAAACCTGATAGCTAACAAGATCCACCAAAATCCCATAAATAGAGTAAAGAAATCCCATCGATACGACCAGGGCAAACAAAATCACGAAAAACGGCCAATTGATAATTCCTAATAAAAGGAAAATTACAAAGATTATATATCCAGAAAATTCAACCAAGGGACCTAGAAATTCAAAGAAAAACCAATAAGGAAGACTTACCATGCCCAGCTTTCCGTATTTTGGGTTAAACATCATGTTCCGATGTTTCCACAAAGTTTCGATGGTTCCCCGCATCCACCGGTTACGTTGTTTTTTTAAGGATATCTTTGCTTTCAGGAACTTCCGTCCAGCAAAGCGGATCAGGAATTGTAAGAACTTCATAAGGCTCATTCTTTTCTTCCATATACTTTCTCATACGGACTACCAGCTCCATATCCTCTCCTACCGTAGTTTTATCATATCCACCGCATTCCAAAACTATTTTTCTGTCGAAAACTCCAAAGGCCCCGGATATCAGGATTAATCCCGATGCCCGCGCCCATGCCATTCTTCCAAGAACAAAAGCACGGATATATTCCAACGCCTGGGTTTTACCGAGGAGCGTTTTTGGCATATTTACACTTACTACTTTTCCATCTTCAATAACGCAATTATTAGCGAGACGGATCACACCTCCGCAGGCGATAATTTTTTTTATCAGTTTGTTCCAGAAACGGTTTTGCCAGTTTTAAAATGGCATCCTGCTCCAGGATACAATCCACATCAATACACACCAGATAATTTCCTGAAGAAACATTAATTCCTACATTTAGGGCATCAGCTTTACCTCCGTTTTCTTTATCTACGACAATAAGCTTTTTAAAAGCCTGGTTTTTACTCTTATAGATGCCTTTTATTCTATTGGTTTCAATTGTACCTTGTACAAAAAAAGACACTCTTTCAAGCTCATAAGCTTCGATCAGTTTCTGCATGGAATCATCCTTACTTCCATCGTTAATGATGATAATTTCCAGGTTGTGATAATAGAGAGATAACAGGGACCTTACATTTTCTACAATGGTCATTCCCTCATTATAAGCGGGAGCGAGAAGGCTGAAGGTAGGCGAATTGGGATTAGCGGCAATAATGCTGTAATCGGTAAATGTATTTTCTTTTTTATAACGTATTACAGCTCCTAACGCATATATTCCGACCCAGCCGTAAATAATAACTACTGCCGTCCCATACAGCAGGAATAACCATATAACAACTTCATAGATAATGTGTGAGAATTCTAACATACTTTTTCCTGGACTGCGTGTTTTATAATTTGAATTAATTCTTCGGACGACGTTTCATCTTCCGAAAGTTTTGATAAGTATTCCTTATATCCCAATGCAGCAAGAGCTTCCGCTGCATACAACTTAATCCCTGTATTGATATTTTCCAATAATTCTTTTTTGAGTAAGCCTATACAGGACTGATCCTTAGAGACTTTCATCACACGAAGAATTTCAAGCTGGACTTCATAAGGCTGGTTGGGATACACTTTTGTAAGGAACTGAATGGTCAAGGGATCTTCCAATGACAAAAGCGTATGCACGGCCTGTATTCTGACCTCAACTGATGAATGCTCCAGAAGATCGGCCACCATCGGATAAAAAGAAAGCAATTGAAATTTCCTTACCAACTTTAAAGTAAAAATGATAACTGAGCTATTTGAACTTCTAAGCCAGCCTTCAATAGCTTCTCCTGAGTTTTCAGGTATGCTGGTAATGGAGAGAAGCAGCCGGAGCTGTTGCCATTCTGAAATTATCCCCGAAGCGGTACTCAAAAAATCCAATCCTTCAAAACCTTTAAAGCTTACCATGGCATATTGCGCTTCCTGGTAGACCTGTGCGGAAGGATGGGATAAAAAAGAGGAAATTTTGGGAAGGTCCTCCATTGCGTTCATGACCGTAAGTTCCTGTATCCCTCCGGCAATAAGATATGTTTTTTTCTGATCAAGCTTTTTAGCGGCTTCCTGCCGGAGATTGTATTCTTTAAATAGGTTTTTAATTTTAATTTTTGCAGCCCCTGAAAATTTCTTTTCGGAATCTACCAGTTTTTGCAGGAATAGATTTCTAAATGAAGGACTCCTGGAAAGAAGTACAAAATTCTGATCAAGAGCAACTTCTTCATCTTCATAAACAATAACTTCCGATATTTTTTGATTAATAACCTTCATCCACCCCGAGATTCTCACAGATTCTTTGTACCGAAAAAAAACTGTAAACAAGAATCCCTGTAATCAATAACAATACGAGAGACAACATCCCAAGGAAGATAAGAAACAGAAAATGTACAGAAGTGGTTAGCAGCATCGTTCTATTATTTAGGGGTAAATCTTTTTATCCTCAACATCAATTCATTGGGACTGAACGGCTTTACAATAAAATCAGAAGCTCCCAGATCAAAAGCGTTTAGTACCACCTCTTCCTGCCCCATACTGGATAGCATAATGACAGGAATCTCCTTTCCCATGGTTTGTATGGCAGAAAGTATTTCTATTCCTGAAGCAAAAGGCATCATGATATCGGTGATGGCAAGGTCTACATCTTTCTCTTTTAAGGTTTCGATGGCTTCTTTACCATTACGGGTAAGGATTACTTCATGCCCTTCTTTTAATAATTTGTGTTCTATCGTTTTTAGAATCAGTTCATCGTCTTCAGCGATCAGAATCAACATAGTCTTTTGTTTTTATTTTATTAAACCTTTTATTAAATTTAATCCGATTGTTATTTCATTGATAATTTCCTGCTGTAAAGAGGTGAAATCCATAGTTTCATCCGCTTTCTTTTCCCAGTATAAAGCAGTTTCTGCCAGCTTTATCAATCCGGCAGTTCCGGCTGTACCTTTTAGTTTGTGAAGGACTTTCTTCAACTCATCTCTGTTTTCTTCAGCCGATGCAGTTCTTATATTATTTTCCGCCTCAGAGAGCTGTTGGATTACCAGATCCAGGAAAATCGCTCTAAAATCATCATCGTCCCCCGTTTGATCATTGAGAAGATTCAGATCAAGATATTTCTCAGTTTTTACAGTATTTCCGGTTTCTATTGTTTGAACGGAGATGTATTTTTCTAGCATTTCCAAAAGATCCGACTGTCTCAGGGGTTTCGGAAGAAAATCATTCATTCCGGACATGATGCATTTTTCCTTTTCCCCGATGATGGTTCCTGCTGTTACACCAATGATCGGAACATCCTGATATCCTGGAAGAAGACGAATTTGTTTAGTAGCTTCAATACCATCCATTACCGGCATTTGGACATCCATCAGTATCACCGAAAAATGTTTGTTTTTACATTGTTCCACTGCTTCCAGTCCATTTACCGATTCTGTAAGCTCAGCATCGGGAATCAAAGATTTCATCATTTTGTTGTTAAGAACCATATTCACAGGGTTATCATCAACAAGTAAAACCTTAAGATGCGGTGGAAATAAAAAATTTTCTGCTTCCTGCTCATCAGCTGCCGGTATTTCTTTTACATGATCGTGTACTACACGTTTTAAAGTTCGGTAGAGTTCTTCTGATTTTATAGGTTTTAACAGGAAGTAGGAATTTTCTTCTTGCCGGAAAGAGTTGAGTACATCATGCTCTTCCGAAGAAGTATGAAGGATAACCAGGGGTGAAGTTTCATTTTTTTGAGCAAATAATTCCTTAATTTTCTCAATAGTTTCCAACCCTGAAATAATGGGCATATGATAATCCATCAAAATAACATCAAAATGTTCTCCATCCAATAAAATCTGCAAAGCTTCCATCCCGTTGGCTGCTAATTTTGACCCAATATTTTTATAGGCCAGCATGTGCTGGAGAATGATCCTGTTCGCCTCATTATCATCAACAATAAGAACTTTTTCTATTTTCAGTTCTTCTTCTTCAATACCTTCAGATTCCTCATAGGGAACTTCAATGTCAAAGAAAAATACGGATCCTTTTTCCGGTATACTGTTCAGGGAAAGATGGCTTCCCATATAGCCCAGAATATTATTGGATATCGTTAGTCCCAGTCCTGTTCCCCCGTAATGCTTGCTGATGGAACTGTTTTCCTGGGTAAAGGCATCAAAAATATGCTGCTGCTTTTCAAGCGGAATACCTATCCCGGTATCTCTTACGGAAAATCTTAATGATATATTTTGTCCTGTGATATTCAGCTTTTCTACTTTAAGCTCAATTTCGCCACGATGTGTAAATTTAACGGCATTACCCAACAGATTAATGAGAATCTGTTTCATTCTGGATTCGTCAAGCCAAAGTACTTTCGGCAATCCCTGTTCAATATTGAGTAGCAACTCAATGTTTTTTTTTCTGTGATTGATAAAGGATCACATTGATGACCTGGCTAACTAAATCATAAACATTCGATCTTTCGATAAGGAGTTCCATTTTTCCAGATTCTATTTTCGAAAAATCCAGGATATCATTAATTATATTGAGTAGATTTTCCCCCGATTCATTGATATAATTAAGATATTGAGTCTGTATTTCATTGAGAGGAGTTTTCAAAAGAAGATCTGAAAATCCGATCACTCCATTCAGAGGTGTACGGATCTCATGACTCATATTGGCAAGAAATTCTGACTTTGCTTTGCTTGCAATATCCGCCATTTTCTTTGCATTTTTGAGTTCTTCATTAGTTTTTACAATATCGGTAATATTCTGTACAGAGACAATTATTCCACCTATTACGCCATCAGAAAGATACCATGGTCCTACTTCCAGGTTATAATGTTGGATGCCTTCTTTATGTGGAACTTCAATGGCAAAATCATCATTTTTATAGACCTTGCCTTCTAAAGCATTTTTGTAGATGGCCTTTCTTTCTTCAGGAACGTTAGGAGAAATGGTATAAATATTCTCTCCCATCAGCTCCATATTATTCATATTGAATTCTTCCTTCCAGCTTGTACTTACCGAAACATAATTAAGTTCTTTATCAAACATCGCTACTGCAACGGGAACATAAGTAGCAAAAGACTGCATCATTGCTTCTTTCTTCTCCAGTTCCAGATATATATTTTTAAAAGCATCAATATCCTGAATGATTCCGTACACCCTGGTACATACTCCGTTTTCAAACTCCGGAATTCCTTTTACTCTTACCCAGATCGTAACTCCATCATTGCGGACAAGCTGAAATTCCGCATCATAAGGAATACCTTCTGAAACAGCCCGGTTAAATAAGAACTCAACTTTTTGTTTATCTTCTTCTTTATAAAAACCGATTGCATTTTCAAAGTCGGGCTGGAATTCCTGATCTATTTTATGGATTTCTTTTGCTGTTTTGGACCAGATTACAGATTTATTTTTAAGGTTGACTTCCCAGCCACCCACCTGAGCGACCGAGCTCGTTTGCTCAAGCATTTTCTTGGCATAAAGAAGATCCCTTTCCAGGCTCATTCTTTCCGTTACGTTCAACGCTGTACTTACCACATACGGTTTTCCGTCTTTATCAATTTCCACAAGATTATGGTACATCCAGATCAGTTCTTCACCTTCTTTTGACTTGAGGATCATTGTTCCGAAATCTTCCTTGTTCTGATTGATCCGTTCTAAATATTTTTCCAGCAAAGAACTATTTTGTTCAGGAACGAGATCTTTCAGATTTAAACCGTTTACTTCCTCCGCAGAATAATGCAGGGTTTCTCTACCTTTTTGATTCACCTCAAGAATATTTCCTTCCATATCATGCATGCTCATCAACCCGATGGCATTTTCGAAGAAGCTTCTAAAACGGCGTTCGGAACTTTCAAGCTGGCGCTTTTCTTCGATATGCTGGGTAATATTAATGCCGAAACAAAAAATCTCAGAATGGTCATGGTTTTGCTTCAGGTACCATTCTATAATTATAGCACCAGCGTCATCAGTTTTTGTAGAGGTAGTAAAAACCAGTTCCTCATCTGTCTTAAGAAAGCTTTCGAGTTTGAGTTGCCAATCGTCATCCTGCTTTTTTATAATCGTTAAAAAACTCTGATTAACTGCTTTTTTTGGAGCTATGCCGAATATTTTTTCAAAGGTGGAATTTGCTTCTTTAAGGATAAATTTGTTATCAAGAACGCAAATCAGGTTATTGGAAATATCAAAGGTCTGTTGGAAATATTCAGCCTGTTTATTCTTTTTTTTGCTGATATATAAATTGGTGATAGCTTCTCCAATTTTTTTCAGAGTATCTATTTGGTTATCTGAGAGGTTTTTAGGCTTAAAATCAATAACGCACAGTGTACCTAATGCAAATCCTTCATCATCTATCAGCGGTACCCCTGCATAGAAACGGATACCACTTTCCAGAATTATAGAATTCCCGGATGATCTGTCGTCAGCGAGCGTATCAGGGATCACCAACACATCTCCGTTTGCAATAGAATACTGGCAAAGTGTATTTTCACGCTCCACACTATCCAAAGAAATCCCAATACAGCTCTGTATCATCTGGACATCACTTTCCATAATAGCAATAAGAGAGCTGGGACAGTCGGTAACCAGACAAGCAGTTTCTGCAAAAATATCTAATTGAGGATCCTTTGGCAGATTCAGAAGATCAAATAGTTCCAGTTTTTTTTACTCTCCCCTGTTCATTATTAGGCACTGGATAATTCCCCATAACATTAACTAATATTTTGTTTTATGTTAAATATAGTTATAAAATCATTATGGGAAACTATTTTTTTACAACATCGTCAGTATATTCAATTAATATTATTTAATAGTACATTACGATTACAAATATTCAAAATTACAGTTGCGGAAAATTTAATCTTCAATAAAAATATCTGATAAAACGATTATTACATTTCCATTCCGGTTTAACTCATTCAATCGGAGCCAATTGTCGATAAAATTATTTGATAACAATCTCATCAAGGTCACAAGACCTCATGCAAAGATTACATTCTTCGATGTTTTTAATTTTAAAATTCGTTGCTGTAATCACAGATTGAGCGACAATATTCATTTTGAGTTGATAACTTAAAACAGTCACTCTTTTGCTAATCTCCTTACCATACCTTTAAAAATAATCCCATGAAATGGTAAGACAGAATACCAGTATAATCTCCCGGTCAGTCCATGCGGCCGGAAAACCGCTTTTTGCCAGAGCTTTCCTTTATAAGTTTTAAACATGAGCCATGCCTCACCGGGAAGTTTCATTTCTGCGAAGAGAATAAGTTTTCCTTCTTCTTTGTTTGCATATAAAACACGCCAAAAATCCAAAGCATCACCCTCGTGAAGTTGATCGGGATGTGTCCTCCCACGCCGTAATCCGGGTCCACCAATCAATAGATCCAAAAACCCTCGTATTTTCCATAGGCTTTGCCCGTACCAGCCGTTTGTCCCTCCTAAAGAAAAAACCCGGTCCAGACATTTTTCACGATCATCGTATTCTGCAGTTCTTAGATCCGTAAAGCATCCATATTTTGGGACATCAAGATAATTTTTCAGATTGGAATCACTTCTGCTGCTGATAAAGCTGTCCTTCCAGCTTGATATAATTTCCTTATCCTGAATTTTAGCGAGAGTTCTTCTTAAGGCTGTATCATATGAAAATGGCTGAACACCCGTAATCTGTTTTATTTCCAGTAAGCTTTCTGGTCTGCATACCACCTCAATTTTCATACTTCCAACCAGTGCGGAAGCCAAATTATAGGATGTTGAAGTAATAAAATACAACCAATACGAGGACAGTTTGGGTGTCATTACAGGAACTGTAAAAATCTTTCTTTTCAGCCCTCTGATTTTAGCAAATTCCAAGAGCATTTCTTTATAAGTCAACACATTATCACAACCTATATCAAAATTTCTACGATAGGCCTTTTCTTTAAATAATGTAAAAATCAGAAAATCAAGAACGTTGGCAATTCCTATCGGCTGACATTTTGTGTGAAGCCACCTTGGAGCGATCATTATGGGTAATTTTTCTACCAGATCTCTTATAATTTCAAAAGAAGCACTTCCTGATCCAATGATAATTCCGGCTCTTAAGACCGTGGCAGGAATTTTACATTGCATAAGAATCTTTTCAACCTCAAACCGGGAACTTAAATGTTGGGATAATTCTTTTTCGTTGACAAGACCCGAAAGATAAATGATGTGTTTGCATTCCGTGTTCTCAATAAAATTGGAAAAGTTAACAGCGCATTCTTTTTCTTTTTCAGCATAATCATTGCTATTGCTCATCGAATGCATAAGATAATACGCTCCTGAAATATCTTTCGGAATATTTTCCAGGGTTTCAGGTTTTAAAAAATCTACTTCCACTACTTCCACCTGACTATCGTTAATATCGACACTTTTGGAAAAACGATTTTTATCTCTGCAACAACAGATAACCCGATAACCCTGAGCAGCGATAACGTCGATCATTCTTTTTCCGATGTATCCGGTTGCGCCGGTGAGCAGAATTTTTTTTCATAGGATTAGGCTTTGGTGGTTTGACAATGTTTGCCGGTGAAAGAAAAAATTATACCTTTTCTAAAAGATGTCCGAAATAATCTTTCTTTTTTGCCAGGTAACTTTCATTGACCTCATTCGACTCTATTTCCAGCGGAATTCTATTCTTTAGCTTAATTCCACTGTTATCAAGAGATTTCAGCTTTTCAGGATTGTTGGTCAGCAGATTAATTTCATTTACTTTTAAAATCTTCAGCACTTCTATCGCGATATCAAAATTTCTGCCATCAGCCGGTAATCCCAGTTTCAGATTAGCTTCTACCGTGTCAAAGCCTTTTTCCTGAAGTGCATAAGCTCTCAATTTGTTGATGATTCCGATATTCCGACCTTCCTGACGCAGATAAATAATCATTCCGCCGTTCTCATGCACATATTTCATAGCAGCATCCAGCTGTTGCCCGCACTCGCATTTTTTAGAATGAAAAACTTCGCCGGTGATACACTCCGAATGAAAACGCACATTCACCGCAGTACTAAAATCTGTATTTTCCGCCACCCAAACCAGATTCGGATTCCAATCATCTTCGAACTCTGAAAATGCATAAACAGTAAACATTCCAAAATCAGTTGGAATATTCGATTGCGCTTGTATTGTCAACATAATTTAAAAATTAAAAAATCATATAGTACAAATTTATACTTTATTTTAAATAAAAATAAAATTATTTACTAAATTTGTAGATAAATACATTTTCTTGTGCAGGAAAATCCAATATCACACAGGAAAAAAAAACTGAATTATATATTGAATACCAAAAAGTTACAATAAATGAAAGAGAAGTCCCGGATCAATGTTTCACTAAGTACAACCTTTCGAAATTAATTTTTTTGACAAGGTGAAATAAAATAAAATTGAGCATTGATAAAATGCAGACCATCAAGGCTCTCAAGAGTTAAAATAACAACCGGCCTATTAATCCGGAGAACAGGCAAAACTTTACAACCCTAAGCAAGAATTCAGACGATTATGGCTAAAATAATAAAACATACCGCTCAACTGATTTTTCCGCATCAGCTTTTTGAGGATACTGATTACCTTATCCAAGATCAGCCGGTATTTTTGATAGAGGAATTCTTATTTTTCAGGCAATATGCGTTTCATAAACAGAAGATAGCTTTTCATCGTGCGACAATGAAGTTCTATGAACATACATTGAAAAAATCCGGTTTTGAGGTTGAATATATCGAAAGTTCATCAAAATACTCAGACATCAGAAACTTAATTCTGAAACTGGAAAACGACCATTTTAAAACTATAAAAACGACAGATGTTTGTGATAATTGGCTGGAAAAAAGATTAAGACAAACCAAATTAGATCTTGAAATTCATGACAGCTCTCTTTTTTTGAATACCAAAGAAGAGCTGAAAGATTACTTTGAAGGGAAGAAATCATACCATCAGACTGATTTTTACAAGCAGCAGAGAATCACCCGGAATATCCTGATGAAGGCAGGAAAACCGCTGGGAGGAAAATGGACCTATGATACGGAAAACCGAAGAAAATATCCTAAAAATAAAAAAGCACCTTTCATATATTTCCCGAAAAACAATCAATATTATGAAGAGGCGAAAGAATATACCGAAAAACATTTTTCAAAAAATTACGGAATTCTTACAGATGAACAGCTTTATCCTACAACTTTCAAAGAAGCTGAAAAGTGGCTTGAGCAATTTCTGGAAATACGTTTTCCGGAATTTGGCATTTATGAAGACAGCATCGTGGAGAAAGAATATTTTCTGCATCACAGTGTTCTTTCTCCATTAATGAATGTAGGACTTTTAACTGCGGAAAATGTTTTGGAAAAAGCCATTTCCTTTGCAAAGGAAAATGATATTCCGGTAAACTCACTGGAAGGTTTTGTTAGACAAATTTTGGGGTGGAGAGAATTTGTCCGGGGCGTTTATCTTTATCAGGGTGTGCATCAGCGGAATAAAAATTACTGGAAACACAAGCAAAAACTTCCGGGATCTTTTTATACCGCTAAAACGGGAATCCAGCCAATTGACAGCTCAATTCAGAAAATTCTAAAAACCGGCTATGCACACCACATCGAAAGGCTGATGATTTTTGCTAATTTAATGAACCTCTGCCAATTCGATCCTGATGAAGTATATCAGTGGTTTATGGAAATGTTCATTGATTCTTATGACTGGGTAATGGTTCCGAATGTGTATGGAATGAGCACCTTTTCGGATGGTGGCAAAATGAGTACGAAACCCTACATCAGTGGCAGCAATTACATCAAAAAAATGAGCGATTATCCTAACGGAGAATGGGCAGAACAATGGGATTCACTTTTCTGGAACTTCATCAATGATAACAAGGATTTTTTCGCCAAAAACCCAAGGCTGGGCATGATGTTGAGAACGCTTGAAAAAATGCCGGAAGAGCAACGGAAAGAGCATATAAAAAGAGCAAAAGCATTTATTGAAAATCTGAAATAATGAATAAAAATTTCAACATACGGGAAAGGGACCGGATTATCGAGATGGCCTGGGAAGACCGTACTCCATTTGAAGCTATAGCATTTCAGTTTGGGATCAGAGAATCTGAAGTGATTGAAATAATGCGTGCTGAATTAAAAGAATCGAGTTTTAAACTTTGGAGAACAAGGGTGAATTCCGGCGTGAGTCAAAAACATTTAAAAAAGCGAAATGAAGATATCATTCGCTTTAAATGCAGTAGACAAAGAACCATTAGCAACAATAAAATTTCTAAAAGATAATAGAGTAATCATGAAAAATATTGTCATCGTCGGATGTGGAAAAGGAATTGGACATGCAACAGCAGAAATCCTTTCCGAACAAAATAAAATCATAGGAATTTCAAGAACAATAAATCCCGGGGTAAATCACGCTAATATAACATTCCATCAAATGGATATTCTTTCCGGAAATTTAGATGAAATTACTTTTCCTGAAGTTGTAGACGGATTGGTGTACTCTCCCGGAAGCATTAATCTTAAACCGTTTAACAGGCTTTCCATAGATGAGTTCAAGAGTGATTTTGAAATTAATGTGATAGGAGCAGTGAAAGTTATTCAAAAGCTTTTACCGAATCTTAAAAAATCTGAAAGTGCCTCTATTGTACTTTTCAGTTCTGTAGCGGCAAAACTGGGAATGCCGTTTCACTCTTCAATTGCTGCCAGCAAAAACGCGGTGGAAGGCCTTACCAAAAGTTTAGCGGCTGAATTTTCGGCACATAAAATCAGGGTAAATGCCATTGCCCCTTCTTTGACAGATACTGAGCTCGCCTCAAACCTCTTATCAACTCCTGAAAAAAAGGAAGCATCCGCTAAAAGGCATCCTCTGCAAAGAATTGGAAATGCCGAAGAAATTGCGGAAATGACAGCTTTTTTAATTTCCGATAAATCTTCCTGGATTACGGGCCAGATTTTTGGAATCGACGGTGGAATGGGAAGTGTGAAACTTTAACGTAAAAAGATATATTTTTAGATTAAATTTGTGCCATGAATACCGATTTTTTCATTGATTTGCTTCATCAGGTAAAAGAATTTGAAAACTCCGAAGCTTGTAAACCTCATTCTACCACTGAGGATTTCCGTCTTTGGCTCAATGATCAGAAATACAGAAAAGAAAGCCCTACAAAGCTTTTTAAAAATGAAGAGCATCAGGTTGCTTTTACCGAAAATGAAATCTGCAAACAGGTTCTGCTTTTGGCAAGATATTCCAAGCAACTTATTAGAAAAGGACTTAATGACTTTCCTGAATTAGCCAATGAAGAATTCACCTATCTGTATAGACTGAAAGATGAACCAAACCTGACTAAAATTCAGCTCATTGAAAGAAACGGACATGAGAAACAGACGGGGACTCAAATTATCAAGCGTTTATTGGAATACGGTTTAATTGAAGAAAAAAACGACAGCGAAGACAAAAGAAGCAAACGTCTGAACATCACTAAAAAAGGAGAAGATTATTTCCACCGTTCTGTTAAAAAAGTAAATATCACTTCAAGAATTCTTGCCGGAAAGCTTGAAAATAATGAAAAAAATGAATTTCTGGAATTACTCAGAAAGCTTAATGATTTTCATTCTAATCTTTACTTTCAATATAAAAATTCTAATATTGACGAGATTACTGAAGCATTCGACTAGATCCAGAATTACGTGAAGTTTAAACCATGATCTCCTTAAATCGCCTATTCCCGGACCGACACCGGTTGTAAAGGCTAAACCACCAAATAAAGATTCTCTCTTCGAGGTTGCTTTTTTGTTTCTTTAAATGAGATCTTTTTCTCAATTTTCCTATCTTTAAATTTTCAAGTAAGAATTTTCTATGAGCAAGCCTTCTGATCCTAATGCAGAAATGATGAAACGCCTGCAGGACATGCAGAAAGAACAGCTTATCATTGTCCGTTTAGCCAAAGACTTTTCTACCGTTTTAAACAAAAAACAACTTCTTTCTGTTCTCAATACCTCTTTCAAAACTGAACTGGGCTTTAATGATTGTATGATCATCATGGATTACAGAGGGACTATTGAAATGCTCATCAGTGGGATTGAAAATCAAAATTATACTATAGATCATGCAATTGATACGTATTTAAAAAAATGCCTTGATTCCGCGGAACCCCTGTTTTTTGATCTTAAAGAATTGTCATCACTTCCTTCCTGTTTTACCGAAGTTAGAAATTCGGGAATGCGAATGGCTGTGGGATTAGGTTTGCCTGCTGTTAATGAAAATAAAAATGTGCTTTTCCTTTTCTACAGAAATTTTATCTCAAGAGATGCTATTCCGGAAAGGATTTTAAACGGCGTTTCTACCCAGGTTTCCATTACTCTTCATAATATTGATGTTCAGGAACAATTGAAAGCGTTTCAGGAAAATATCCAGATCTTTCCTAAAGAAACTGAAGAAGAAAAGAAAAGTGAGTATGGTTTCCATGGAATTGTGGGACAAAGTGAAATAATGCAGACTATTTTTGAACAGATCTCACAGGTAGCTCCATCACAATCCAATGTCATCATCTTTGGAGAAACGGGTACAGGAAAGGAGCTTATAGCAAAGGCTATTCACGAACTTTCAGAATTTTCGGGAAAGAAGATGATCAGAATAAACTGTGCGGCCATTCCTGCCAATCTGATAGAATCTGAACTTTTCGGGCACGAAAAAGGAAGTTTTACCGGAGCAACCGAAAAGCGGAAAGGAAAGTTTGAACAGGCGCACAACAGCACCATTTTTCTGGATGAAATAGGTGAACTTCCCCTGGAATTGCAAGCCAGACTTCTGAGGGTTCTTCAGGAAAAAGAAATCGAAAGGATCGGGGGAAACAAAAGAATAAAAGTGAATGTAAGGATCATTACGGCCACCAACAGGAATCTTGAAAAAGAAGTGGCGGAAGGACGGTTCAGAAGCGATCTTTTTTACAGACTGAATGTTTTTCCTATCCATCTTCCTGCCTTACGGGAAAGAAAAGAGGATATTCCTTTACTGGCTGACTATTTCCTTGAAAAACTCTATCCTAAGACAGGCAAAAAGATTACCGGTTTTTCTCAGAACGTGGCAAAAATGATGATTGCCAATCCATGGCTCGGTAATATCCGTGAACTGGAAAATATGGTTGAAAGAAGCATGCTGACGGCAAAAGGAAATATGATCAGGGAAATGGATCTTCCGAAAGTGATTGATTACCAAAATACAGATCAGGATTTTCAGGTTAAAACACTGCAGGAATTCGAAAAGGAATATATTCTAAAAATAATCAAAAAATGTAATGGCCGCATTTTTGGCGAAACAGGCGCTGCAAAATTACTGGGATTGCCTCCCACAACTCTGATATCCAAAATGCAGAAACTCGGAATAGAAAAAAAACACTATTTCAAGGGATCTGAATAATGTTTGTCAAGCTCCATTTCTATTTTCCCGGAAGACAAAGCCCAGAAAATCCAAAGGCCTAAAATGATCAGCAGCGACAAGACCGGGATCCAGAACGACAGGATTAATGCAATCACATAAATCGGAAGCCCGAACAGGTAATTATTATGGATCTTTTTTATAGAAGCATCGGTAATACCGGGACGCAAAAGTTTTTTATTCCGGGTGGCCAGAAACCATAATAAATTGTAAGCAAGATTGATCAGAACAAAAATACCGGTATAGAGTGCCACAACAACAGAGGAAGCTTCACCGTCAAAATACCTTGCCAGCAAAGCGGTAGGATAAGAAACTGCTGAAACAAGAAAAAGGATCAGTCCATTCGCAAACATAATTGCGGAATTCCGACTGTAGATCTGTTTGAAGATCTTATGATGGTTTACCCACATGATGAAAATGCTGAAAAATGAAAGGATAAATGCCAGAAATGCCGGCCATTGATTCTTCAGAAAGACCAGCAGATCGTTCCCGTTCTGTATTGAATGCTCTTCAGGGAAATGAAGATCCAATACCAAAAGCGTAACGGCTATTGCAAAAACGCCATCACTGAATCCTTCTATTCTGAGTGTTTCTTTTTCCATAATTACCTGATTGATTTATTATCTGATACTCTGCGTAGTAAAGGCATAATGATTTTGTCCTCAATTATTTGAAGAATTATGATTAAAAAAATGAATGAAAATATGGTCTCCGGTTAGCTTTGCCCGTGATTATTTATAGCCTTTGTCAATTCCTAATTTTTTCATTTTGGAGTATAAAGTCTGAGCTTGTATTTTCAGCAGCTCTGCAGCACCGCCCGGTCCGGAAACTTTTCCATTGGAAGTCTGAAGCGCACTCATAATATGATCTCTTTCCATATCTTCCAATGATTTTAGCTGGCCTGGCATTTCAGAAGATTTTTCAATGATTTTGGGCAGATCAAAGCTTTCTATTTCTGCGGTTTTGGCCAACAGAACACTTCGTTCGATCAAATGCTCCAGCTCACGAATGTTTCCCGGCCAGTGATAATTCAGCAACTGTTCTAATGCTTTTTCACTGATAGAAGTGATATTTCTTCTCGAAGCAGCGGCATATTTATTCAGGAAAAAATGGGCCAGCAATACGATATCTTCCTTTCTTTCTCTCAGCGAAGGCAATTCAATAGGGAAAACATTCAAACGGTAATACAGATCCAGCCTGAATCTTCCTTCCGCCACTTCTTTTTCCAGGGAGCGGTTGGTCGCTGCAACAATTCTTACATTTACTTTAACTGTATTATTTCCACCAAGCCGTTCAATTTCCTTTTCCTGTAAAACTCTCAGTAATTTAACCTGTGAATCCAGTGGCAGTTCCCCTATTTCATCCAGGAAGACGGTTCCTCCGTTGGCCTGCTCAAACTTTCCGATCCTCAATGTATTGGCACCCGTAAAACTTCCTTTTTCATGCCCGAAAAGCTCGGATTCGATAAGTGCATGCGGCAATGCAGCACAATTGACCACAACAAGAGGATGCGCGCTACGGTCTGAAAGCTCATGGACAGAATGTGCCACTTTTTCTTTTCCGGTTCCGCTCTCTCCGACCACCAGAACAGACGTATCTGTAGGAGCTACTACCCTTATTTTTTCAACGACATCCTGAAGTACCTTGCTTTTCCCGATAATTCCTTCAATCACTTCGTTGTTTCCGTTATATGTGCACAGTTCACAGCCTCTTTCCATATCATAACGGTATCTGGCAATATCAAGCATAACAATCATATCACGCTCCCGGAAAGGTTTTACCATAAATCCGTAGGGCTGCGTTTCTTTCACTGCTTCCAGAGTAGACTGGTTGGTATTGGCTGAAATATAAAGAAAAGGCAGATTCATTTCACGCAGTTCCCAGGCGAGATCAATTCCTGTGAGGTCTCCTTTTAAAATGATATCAAGAAGTACCCAATCCGGCTTGCTGTCTGCAATCAGTTTTCTGGCCTGAACCACCGAAGATGCGATTCCTGTGATCTGGTAACCGGCTTTCATCAGCATCAGCTTCAGATCATTGGCTACAATAAATTCATCTTCTACAATTAATATTTTTTCTTTCATGATAGTCAGCCTTTAGTTGGAAGGAGTTATTTCTGTATTTCTTCTGAATGTAATTGTAATTTTTAATCCACTTTTATTTTCGAGATGGAAGGTCCCGTCTAACTGGTCAGTAAGCCCCCGCATCAGGTTCATTCCCAGAGATTCCGTTTCTTCAATATTGAAATCATTGGGAAGCCCTACTCCATTATCTGATATAATCAGTTCACAAAGATGGTCATCCGTATTTTTGAATGAGACGGAAACTTCACCTTTCCGGTCATCCGGAAACGCGTATTTTACCGTATTATTGACTGCTTCATTAACAATTAATCCCATAGGAACCGCCTGGGCGACGTCAAGTAGCACTTTATCAGTATCCACTGTGAAATTAATTTTTTTGTCATACGAATAACATTCTTTGATATAACTGATCAACTCATAAATATACCATGACATATCAATCATCGAAAGATTATCAGACTGATAAAGTTTCTGATGGATAATGGACATAGCATGCATTCTGTGCTGGCTGTTCTGGATGGCCATCAGGGCATCTTCATTATCCAGATAAGCAGACTGCGTATTCAGCAGGCTGATCACAATCTGCAGATTGTTTTTGACCCTGTGATGGATCTCTTTTAAGAGCCATTCTTTTTCGGCAAGTAATTTTTTCAGCTGTTCGTTTTGTTCATCAATCTGCTTACGTTTCAGTTCCAGGTTTTTATTGGCATTGCTTTTTAATCTTGATCGGTTATACAGCAAAGCAGCAAAAAGGATCAGCGCCAGAATACTTCCAATGAAAACATATCTGATAAATGTATCATTCGCAATCTTAATATCCTGCAATTTTGCTTTCTGGGTCAGCAGCTGAATGTTTTTATCTTTCTGTTCTGTCTCAAACTGAATTTTAAGACTGTTGATCTGCTTGCTTTTTTCGCCGTTAAAAACAGAATCGGAAAATTTTTTGTACAGCTGATAATGCTGTATAGCATCCAGGTATTTTCCCTGTATGGAATCTGCTTTGAACCACATTAAATGGTTTTCCGAACGAAGCATATCATTTCCGTTATTTTTGGCTATCGAATCAAAAAGCCTCGCTTCGCGGTACATTTTATCAAAGTTCCGGGTCTGGTAATGATAAAAAACAAAGCTTCGCAGCAATGAAGCCTGCTGATTGTTCTTTTCTGCATTTTCACCGTAATAGGCGACCAGTTTTTTGTAGTAGGCTTCGGCTTTATTAAACTGCTTTAAAATAGTATAGGTGCTGAACAGGATATAATTTTCTGACATTTCAAAATCCTGGTCTACGATAGGGTAACGTTCTCTATATTCTTCTATCATGGTAATAGCCTGCTTAAACTTTTTCTGCCTGATCAGCATCGTAGAAATATTATTGGCAACGGTTCTGATGTAGCTGTTATCTTTATTTTTTTTAGCAGTAGCTAAGGATTTTTCCCAATATCTCATGGCATCGTCGTTCTGGCGGAGATAGTAATACACCATTCCGATATTGCTGTAAATAGAACACATCTGCAAAGAATAATCATTTACGCTTTCTGCTGTTTTTTCTGCCAGAAGACCATAACGGAGCGCTTCCCCATAATCCGCCTTCTGAATTTCAACCTGGGAAATAAGGTTATAAACACTCTGTAATTCTCTGAATTTCACCGACTGATAAACAGAAAGGGATTGCCTGAGCAAACCGAGCGCTTTATCAGGATTTTCTTTGATATAATATAGTTCTCCAAGATCTTTTAAGACGCCTGCCTGATTCAGTTTTGATCCTGAATTTTTAAAAAGTTCCAATGCTTTTTCTTTCAGTCTAATTTTAGTATCAAAATACTCGGGTTTATTGTCATACATATACGATAACTCGTTATATGCCTCTCCGGTCTGTTCCTTAAATTGATGGGTTTCAAAATAAGCAAGTGCTTCTTTCATTTTGGATAAAGCAATGTTTTTACTGCCTCTTTCTTTATCTAGTTTAGCATCCAGAAATATGAGCTTTCCGGCAGACATCGGATCTCCGGATTTCATATTCAGTGCTTTTGCCTGTCTGTTCAGAATAGCGGCACTGTCGAGATCAGCCTTCAACTCTCCTTTTTTACTAATATAATAGTTACTCAGCCGCAACAATAAAGCGGTTTTCTGAGCAATATTGGGGGAAGAGGAAATCTGTTTTCTCAACAGTGCAGGATTTTCTTGGATTTGTGCTTTTATACTCCATGAAAACATAAAAACCAATGAAAAATATACTACTTTAAATAGATTTTTAGATAAAAAATAAAGCCTGAAATTCATTTTTTAAAGGTAATATTTTATACCGTATTTTGCCATAGTCCCGTACTAGTTTTTACGGTGATAAAAATAGCAGATGATCATGGCCAGCCCCGGTAAAATCAATGTTTCGAGTCCAAATTGTTTTCCCGCATATGCCCCTAAAAAACAGCCTATCAGAAATCCAAGTATGGTAACCAACTGCTTCTTCAGGCTTGCCCAGGCTTCAGGGTGTTGAAAGCCACTTGACAGAAGCGTTCCAAAATCCAGGGAAGCCTGGGTTACATTTCCTGTCATCATGGTAGTAGGACCATGGGTTTCCTTTGCATAGAGTTTCCCAAAAGCATTCTGAAGCCCCATCGCAAAAACGGTCATCATAGCCACAGTATACATCATAACTTCTGAAAACGTTCCGTAGTAACTGAGAACGGCAACAATAATTCCGGCTAAAAAAAGCAATGTTCCTTCCCAGAATAACAGCGTGTAATGATTGATAACTTTCCCGGCAATCTTCCCTCCTGCCATAACCGCGAGAATAAAGACAGGAAAAGTAAGCAGCTTTACCCAGGCATGAATATCCGATCCCTTCACAAACTGATAGGCAAATACAATAAAGTTCCCTGTAACATGTGCCGAAAAAAGGGCATCTGCCGCTACAAATGTCACGGTATCACAGTATCCGGCAATCATGGTTAACAATAAGGTGACAAAACCGATATTATGTTTTACTTCCATTTTTCTATTTTAAATGTGAACGGAGCATCCAGGCCATTTTCTCATGGGCTTCCAGTAATCCTGTAATGTAGTCGCTTGTCCCTGAATCACGGAATTCCACAGCGAAGTTTTCAATATTTTCACGAAGATGAATGATGATACTTTCGTGGTCGGAAAGAAGCGCTCTGATGTAAGTCAGGCTGTCGTTCGATTCAAGATGGTGCTCAGACAAATGGGTTAATTCAAGATATTCCCTTAAAGTAGCCGGTGCATAATGTCCCAGCGTCCTGATTCTTTCAGCCAGATCATCAATGATGTCGTCCAGCTGCCCGTATTGTGCTTCAAAAAACAGGTGTTTATTGTAAAAATCCGGTCCTTCGACATTCCAATGTGCTTTTCTAGTTTTGGTATACAATACAAATTCGTCTGCTAAAGTGGTAACCAGTACCTCAGCAACTTTTGCTAAATTTTCGTTTTTAATTCCGATTGAAGTTTTCATTTTATAAAATATTTAATAAGTAATAATCAAGTGAATATCTTCCTGCACCCAATGCAAGAATCAGTAACAGGGAAAGGGTGTACATAAAAGGAACATCCCGCACTTCCAATGAATCCTTTCTATGAACCACAAAATATCCGATAGCCGTCACACCAATGGTCGGTAAAACCGCAAGTCTGGTTCCCAATCCTAAAATAATCAGAAACGGAACCACCAGATCAGCAAATGAAGCGACTATGGCATTGAGTTGATCAGGCAATCCCAGAGGATTGGGAATCACTTCCCTTTGTCCGTTTTCCAGTCTGAATTTCTTTAAGCCATGCACTCTGAACAATTGAATCGCAAGGAGTAACCGGAAAACCAGAAATGAAGCATCATTGCATGGTGAGCCTAAATCCGATGAAAGGATCTGTTTTAAAATTTCCATATGTATTGATAGTTAAAAGGCAAAGCACGAACAGCCTAGAGCTCCCCAGAATGTGTGGTAATTATTAACGGGCACATTGCTCATTCTTGCCTGGTTATGGTTATGATGGTGAATATCGCAGCTTCCTGCACAGCTGTGAATTTGTGAGGTCAGCGGGGCTTTTAAATCCTGTTTCGCATTTTTCTCAATTTCTTTCTGAAAATGTCCGCCTGCAGGGTAATATCCGTTGTAAAGATTGGTGGGAGACCAGTCCGGAAGCACAGGAATAGATGGTGGTGCATAAGATGAGAATGTTCCTTTTGCATAGACTATTTTCCCGTCTACAATGGTCATTTCCGCTTCAATATTTTTGATATCTTCATCATCAACCGTGAAATAATCCTGATCAAGAACTGCCAGATCGGCAAACATTCCTACCCTGATATCACCTTTTTTCTGCTGTTCCTGAGAAAACCATGCGCTGCCTTTTGTGTACAGTTCCAATGCGGTTGATCTGTCCAATTTTGATTCATGATACAATTGAAGTCCGCCAACAGTTTTACCTGCGGTCAGCCAATACATGGAAACCCACGGATTGTAGCTGCTTACCCTTGTGGCATCTGAGCCTCCACCTACAGGAACTCCCATTTCCAGCATTTTTTTTTACGGGTGGTGTACTTTCTGCGGCGCCGGAACCATAACGGTCTGCAAAATATTCTCCCTGATAAGCCATTCTGCTCTGGATGGCGATTCCTCCGCCAAGCATTTTTACACGTTCTATATTTTTTTCATCAATGGTTTCTGCATGATCAAAAATCCATGGAAGACCATTAAAAGGAATATCCCGGTTTACTTTTTCAAAAACATTTAAAAAACGGGTGATGCTTTCATTATAGGTTGCATGAAGTCTGAATGGCCAGCGGTTTTCTACCAGTAAACGGACTACTTTTTCGAGATCTGCTTCCATGTTTTCAGGCAGGTCAGGTCTTGGCTGAAGAAAATCTTCAAAATCGGCTGCAGAAAATACCAGCATCTCTCCTGCCCCGTTGTGGCGGTACATATCATCGCCCTGATATAATTTTACGTTGTCGATCCAATCGCTGAAATCTTCAAATTCATGTTTAGGTTTCTGGGTAAAAAGATTATAGGCAATCCTTACGGTAAGCTGTTTTTCCTCATTCAGTTCATTCACTACCTGATAATCATCCGGAAAGTTCTGGAATCCTCCGCCGGCATCAATAACGCTGGTAATTCCGAAGCGGTTCAGTTCTGTCATAAAATGCCTTGTGGAATTCAGCTGGTGTTCGTAAGAAAGCTTCGGGCCTTTTGCCAGTGTTGAGTATAAGATCATGGCATTGGGTGTGGCAATAATCAACCCTGTGGGTTCACCGTTAGCATCTCTTTCAATATGTCCGCCTGCCGGAGCCGGAGTATCTTTGGTAAATCCTACCGCTTTTAATGCAGCTCTGTTCATCAATGCCCTGTCGTATAAATGCAGAATAAAAACTGGTGTTTCGGGGGCGATAGCATTAATTTCCTCCAGAGTAGGCATCCTTCTTTCTGCAAACTGGAATTCGGACCATCCACCTACAACACGAACCCATTGCGGAGAAGGCGTACGGTCTACCTGGTCTTTTAACATTCTGAGCGCATCGGCCAGTGAGGGAACGCCGTCCCATCTTAATTCCAGATTGTAATTCAATCCGCCACGGATCAAATGGATATGAGAATCATTGATTCCCGGTACTACTCTTTTCTTTTTAAGGTCAATCAGTTTTGTGGCCTCATCTGCGAACTGGTCTGCCAATCCGTCATTTCCAACCGCGATAATTTTCCCGTCTTTAATGGCCACTGCAGAAACGTCCGGAGTTTCTTTATTGAAAGTGTGTATTTTTCCGTTGTATATGATAAGATCTGCTTTCATCTTTAATTATTTGGTGTTCAACTTTGAAATAGCTTCCTGAAGTCCTCCTCCGGCAACGGTGAAAAATGACGGTCCGGCCAGCAGAATCAGTTTTTTTAGTTTCATTGTATCGGATAAATGCTGAGCTTTTAAATAAGACTGGGTACGGTAGGCATCAAAAGCGCCCAAAACCACATTTTCTGCCACTAAGGCGGTTGGAGAATCAATTCCGGCATCTTTGATATCACTGGCAAAGGATACGGTATGTACCTGTAGTTTCAAAGCTTCTCTCATGGCAACACTTCCTACTTCTTTCATCAGTTCGGCATCGAAAGAGTTTCTGTTACCCAAGCCTATCAACAGCAATTTTCCGGAGGCAAGGCTTCCTTTCGGAGGATTAATTAATAAGGTTTCTAAAGCGTGTCCTTTGAACTGTCCTTTTTTACGGACTTCTGTAATAATTCCTTTTAATGCCTCATCCAGATGAACCATTCCGTTCAGTTCTTTGGGAAGCGCTGGCGGATTAAAAATATCTCCTTCCGTATACTCGAAAACACAGGCGATCTGTAAATCTGCTTTGGCAGCAGAAGGTCCCTGCACCAGCCCTACAACAGAAATTCCGTCAACAGTTCCCCATGTTTTTGAGGTTCCAATAGCTGTTTTTTCTGCAGCAGCCTGTGCTGAAACGAATTGGGTTCCCGCAGTTGCCAACATCAATGCTGTAAAGAGTGTTTTTGACCAATTGATATATTTTGAAATTGAATTTTGCATAATAAAATGATTTAGTAATGATTAAAATTTGAATCCCAGCCGGATATTCCAGAAAACACCGCTTTTTGCATCCTGAATGATATCTTCAATAAAAGGTCCTTTGTGGAAATACTGAAGTCCGCTCACCAAAGAGAAATGTTTGTTGAAATTATAGGTAAAGCTGGTTAAATAAGCCGTTCCGATATACCTTTTATCTGAGCTGCTTCCGGGACGGTTCAATGCTCCGCTTGGCCGGTAGACACCGTCGTTCAGGGAATATCGCCAGTTGAAGACAACATCCAGCTGCATTTTGAGTCTGGAAGCCAGATCAAGGGTCATATACGGGTGAATATCAATTAAATTGACAGGCCCCACCTGCGGGCTGAAGCCGAAATAGCCACCTTTCGGATATAAAGGATTAAATGTACTGAGCTTTCCGTCGTTTTTTGAATGATCTCCCGATATATAGTCGTTTCTCAGATTGATGCTTGGGCTGAATCTAACGTTTTCAAAGAGATATCCTACATCCACAGATCCCGTCCAGGCACTAATATTATCGTTTCCAAAGCGTCCGAACTGATAGGCAGCTTCCAGGTTATAGATAAATCCGCCGCCATATTTCCAGAGTCTTCCGCCAACTGTGTGACGCTTTTCTCTTGCTGTTCCGGCTTCAAAAACAGATTCGTCTCTACGGATTCCGAGATAATACAGATCCAGATTTCCGGCTTCAGGAATAATAATTTTGGAATAAAGTCCCCAAAGATTAAGCTGCTTTGAAACGGTATTATCAAAAACTCCGGTCCTGACAGAGTCTGCCATCATCGCAAAAGCATCTAAAGAAACATTTTTATAGGAATACATGATTTTGGCTCCTGTAAAAGACAACCTTGCATTCGGCCCTTCCCTTACAGAAATTAATCTACCGGAACCGTAGTCCATCTCCTGTCTTCCCAGTCTCACTGTCAGCTTCTGATCTTCCCTGTTCACCAAACCTGCATCCAGAAAGAGATTCTGAATACTCAGCTGGTCTTCATCAATGCCTCTTGATCCATTTTTCCGCCCATTCTGCAAAGCACTTCTGATCTGTGAGAATATTCTGAAGTTTTTCCCGAAATGCCAGTCTGCATGAAGATCATAGCGTTGGAGAAAAAAGTCGTTGTGTCCTATGTTAAGCCTTCCCCAATCTTCGTTGTTGAAATCCACATATTCATACCTTGCCTCGCCACCCAATGAGAGATAGATGTCTTTCTTTTCATTGATAGGGAGATATTTAATGTTATCATAAAAGCTTTTGGTGGAATCTTTCAGATATTCATAATTTTCGTCATACCTCAGAAGTTTAAAGCTCTGGGATGAGAACGTTTCAGAACATAAAAAAACTGTTATGATAAAAGCTTTTAAGAACAGTATTGAAGGTGCAGATTTCAACATTGAAAATGGTATATTATATTTTAATGATTCAGCATATGATGAGCATAATGGATTCCTAATCCGTACGAAGCACCATATTTTTTCATCAGATCAGTTACAGGACCATAGGTTTCCTGACGTGCCCAGTCTCTCTGAAGTTCCAGGATATACTGAATGGAAGTCATAGGCTTTACTCCTGAATGGATCATTCTCTGTACGGCTCTTTCATGCGCTTCATCACTTACGTCTCCGCAGGCATCGGTAATGACATACACGTCATAGCCTTCCTCAAGTGCAGACAAAGCTGGTCCTACGATACATACACCTGTCCAAAGCCCTGCGAAAACCAGTTTTTGCTTCTGGGTTGCTGTAATAGCTTTATATGCGGCTTCATCTTCCCATGTATTCATAGTAGTTCTGTCGATATACCCTGAGGTTGCCATAGGATATGCTTCCTCAATTTCCGGGAAAACAGGACCTGAAAAGCTTTGTTCTGCAACCGTAGTAATGATGGTCGGAACATTGAATATTTTGGATGCTCCACACAGTACTGCTACATTATTACGCAGTTCGTTCATAGAAATACTTTTGGTTGCAAATGCCATTTGTCCTTCGAAATCAATAAGTACCAGTGCATGATTTTCAGGGGAAAGAAGTTTTGATGATGGTTTCATAAAGTTTATTTAGATATTTTATTGTTTATATTTTATTGTTTAAGAAATTTCAATAACTCTTCATTGAATTTGTCTTTTTCTTCGAGGAACAGTGCATGTCCGCTGTTTTCAAAAGGAATAAGCTTAGATCCTTTAATAGCTTTGTTCATTTGCTCTGCTAAAGCATAAGCCACTATCTTGTCCTGTTTTGCCTGCATGATAAGGGTCGGAATCTTGATTTTAGGTAAATCTCCACGAAGGTCTTCGTCTCTTAAAGCGATTAACGCCTGCTCCATTGCATAAGCGGATGACTGCATTTCAATCCCTCCAAGCCAGGTTCCTATACCTGGTGAAACAGAAGTTGCGGATAAAACAAATCTTTCACCTATAGTGTTCAGTAATCCCGGTCTGTCTACGCTTACAAGGTCTATCCATTTGGTAATATCTTCTTTTGTAAATAGCGGATAAGGATAATCCGGTTTTTTGGTATGAACAGGTGCAGCAGCAGCGAATAATGCCAGTTTACTGACATGGGCACTGTTGTATTTCGCCACGTAATGCAAAGCAATCGCACCACCCATAGAATGGCCGCCCAACGTAGCATCTTTGATATCCAATTTGTCTAAAACAGTTTTGATATCAGAAGCAAACTGGTCATAATCATATTTTCCATAAGGCTTGTCCGACTGTCCGAACCCTCTCAGAGTGATTCCTATAACCCGATAACCCGCTTTAATTAAAGGAAGATACTGGTACTCCCATGAAGCATCACTTACCGGATAACCGTGGATTAAAACAACCGGCTTACCTTCTCCAAGGTCGGAAACATGAAGCCTTACATTAGGTTCCACTTCGATATATTCTGCTCTGGCTTTTGTGGATTTTGCCGTATTTTGTGCGTTAATATTGGTAAGGAATACCGCTGACAATAAAACGGCAGTACCAAAAATTGTTTTTAGTTTCATAATGATGATATTTTTAATGGCTGATTTTTGACAGATTTATTGTAAACATGTCAAAGTGGTATTGAATCAGCTGCCTTCCCTAAAAGGATCTCCATTTAAAAAGAAGACAGCAGATTTGAAAAAGAAATTATCTTTTTAGTAAATATTTATGCTGCCCTTCCAGAACGAGTTCAGATTTTTGGTTATAGACTCTCACTTTTGTGGTCACTATACCTCTGTCTTCCTGTGGCGTTAAATCGGTGATTTCCAACGAAGAATACAACGTATCTCCTGAATGTACCTCTTTCAAAAAATGGCATGATAATTCTAAAAAAGCAATAAAAACACTTCCGAAGTAATGAGGCAAAAGAGTCGCGCCCGGTGCGGTAAAAGCCAATACCTGCAAACCGTGAACTACCGGAGCTTCATGGCCATATCTTTTTGCATATTCCACATCGTAATGAATCGGATGATTATCACAGGAAACCGTTTGAAAAGCTGAAGCATGTGCATCAGTAAGAGTTCTGCTTGGCGCCCTGAACAATTCACCTACTTTCAGTTCGTCAAACGTACGGGCAGGAACAATAGCAAAATCTTCAGGATTGAATTCCGCTTCGTGAGTTTTTGAGTTTTCCATATATTTTGGATTTGAATGGAATGATAATTATTCAGCAATAAATTCCAAAAGGTCTTTATTAATGGTTTGATGCTCTGTAGTGGGCATTCCGTGAGGGAACCCCGGATATGTGATCAGTTTTCCGTTCTTTAGTAATTTAATTGATTTTAATGCCGCATTGGCAATAGGGACGATTTGGTCATCCTCACCATGCATCACCAAAACAGGAATATCCACAGCTTTTAAATCTTCGGTTAAATCTGTTTCTGAAAAAGCTTTGATCCCGTCATAATGAGCAACAATTCCTCCCATCAATCCTTGTCTCCACCAGTTTCTCTGAACTCCGTCCTTTACACTCGCTCCTTCTCTGTTATAGCCATAGAAAGGGAAAGTAAGATCATAATAAAACTGGTTTCTGTTGTTCATCGTCTGTTCTCTGATATCATCAAAAACTGACATCGGAACACCGTCAGGATTATTTTCACTCTTAACCATTACCGGCGGAATGGCACTGATCAGAACCGCTTTCTTAGCTCTTCCGTTTGCATATTTGTTAACATAACGGATCACTTCTCCACCTCCTGTTGAATGCCCGATGTGTACAACATCTTTCAGATCTAAAAATTCAACCAGTTCTGCAGCATCAGAAGCGTATTGTTCAATAGTATGATTGTAGATATTCTGGCTGGAGCGTCCGTGGCCTCTTCTGTCGTGGGTAACCACTCTGTAGCCTTTCTGTAAAAAGAAAATTACCTGTGCATCCCAGTCATCAGATGATAATGGCCACCCGTGGTGAAACATCAAGACAGGTCCTTGTCCCTGATCTTTGTAAAAAATTTCTGTTCCGTCTTTTAATGTTAATGTGCTCATTGTTGTATTATTTTTTGAATTAAACTTATGAGCATAATGCCAAAAAATAACCCAAAACAACAAAACACCTGATTTACAGAATATTATTTAAAATATCATAATAAAAAAAACTACGAAATATCGTAGTTTTATGATTGCATTATTTAGTTTTGTATAAAGAAAGTTCAATGGAAGTAAATTCCATTAAAATTCCGATCATAAATAAACAAAAGCCTTTGAGGTTCCAAAGGCTTTTCTATTGTTTGCTATTTGATTCTTATTGCTGTTTTACAAACTGTAAATCGCCCGCAAGTTTCACCTCATCGCTTACCATTACTCCTCCGCCCTCAAGCGCAGCATGCCAGGTAAGTCCGAAATCTTTTCTATTGATTTTCCCTTCAAAAGAAAATCCGGCTCTTATATTTCCGTAAGGATCTGTTTTAATTCCGTTGAAATCCACATCAAGAGTAATTGGTTTTGTAATGTGGTTAATGGTAAGATCACCCTTTACTTCATTGCTTAATGCAGAAGCTTCAAAAGTGATTACCGGATGTACTTCAACATTAAAAAAGTCTGCCGATTTCAGGTGATTGTCTCTGTCGGTATTGTATGTAGATATAGAATCTGTCTGAATAGTTGCTACTGTTTTTACATTGGTAAAAGTATCGTCTTCTGCTTCAAGCTGCACATCAAAATTGGTGAAATTTCCTTTGACATTTGAAATCATCATATGTCTTACCTTGAAAGTTATTTCACTGTGTGTTGGGTCTAGGTTCCATTTTGTAGCCATTGTAATTATATTTTAAAGGTTATTTATATCACAAATTTACAGGCATCCAAGTCTGGAAGTTGTTGATATTTGATAATAAATATTTTGCATCAAATTGATTCAATGATTTATTTTGATAACGGATTTGATAATAACTTTTAATGACCAGATAATTTTCATTAAATTCGTAAATCAAGAAATCAGTTCAGGACCTAACTATGAATATCAATCAGGACAGTTTTTTTAATTCTTTTCAGTTATATCGAAGCTCACAGCTCATCCACATTAAGTTCTGATGACAAAAAATTTATTCGAGAGTTATTTGTTTACAAAAAAATTGAAAAAAAACAGTTTTTTCTAAAGCAGGGAGAAATTTGCAAATACTGTGGTTTCATCATTAAGGGAGCAATGAAACAATATTCTGTGGACGACTCTGGAAAGGAAAATGTCATCAACCTTTATCTGGAAAACTGGTGGGTAGCTGATCGAGAAAGTCTATTAGGCTCAAAACCGTCCATTTATACTATTGAAGCCTATGAGGATACTGAGATGTTGATGATTTCAAAAGAAGACATTAACGAAATGACAAAAGTTCCGGCTTTAAATGAATTGACAAAACGATTGGATATGAACCACGGCATAGCGATGCAAAATCGCATCAATAATGCAATAAGCCTTTCCGCAGCAGAACGTTATCATAATCTTTTTAAAACTCATCCTGCATTTTTACAAAGATTTCCACAACATCTTATTGCATCGTATTTGGGAATTACAAAAGAAACTTTAAGCCGTATCCGTAAACAGAAATAGATTTGAGAAAAATTTAATAAGAATCACCAATTAAATAGTTAACGTTATTTTGAGCGTTAATAATTAAATCAAGCAAGCTATGATTGTTTATCATGCTCTCCCATTCTTGATAGAATCACTCTTCTCAGTCTATCTTCATTCTCGTCGCCCCAACCGCCTAATACAGAAATTACAGGAATTAGTGTCTTACCAAAATCTGTGAGTGAATATTCAACTTTGGGAGGGACCTGAGCATAGATTTTTTTAGTGACAAGTTCATGCTCTTCAAGTTCCTTTAATTGAATATTTAATACACGCCTTGATGCATCCGGAATTTTACGCTGTAATTCACTTGGACGCAGATGTCCCTGATAGATAAACCATAGCAGGCGGATTTTCCACTTGCCATAAAGGACTTCACCAATAAGGTCAAGGCCACAATTTAAATTCAAAGGTATTTTTCTTTCATGCATATACAAATGTAGCCCAATGTACCAAATTGTACAATAGGGGAATAAATTATCCCTATGCAATTCGATTTTCCGTTATTGCCTAAAATAGTGATACTTCGGAAATTTGTATCAAAGAATTAGACAATGGAAAATCAATTTAATTACAACAATGAACTTCAAGGTAAAATTGCCTTGGTAACAGGAGGAACAAAAGGGGCCGGACAAGCCATAGCAGAGAGATTGCTACAAGCCGGTGCAAAGGTTATTATTACAGCGAGAAACAAGCCTGAAAAAGAAAATGAAAACCTGCATTTTATTTCGGCCGATTTAAGTACAGCTCAAGGAACACAAAATGTCATCAGCGAAGTGCTGTCTACTTATGGCAGACTCGACATTCTTGTGAACAACCTTGGTTCTTCATCAACACCTGCGGGAGGTTTCATTGCACTAAACGATGAAGATTGGGAATCAACTCTTCGAGCCAATCTGCTTGCTCCGGTCAGACTGGACAGAGGGTTTTTACCGCAAATGATAGAGCGCAAAAGCGGTGTTATTATTCATATTGCTTCAATCCAGGGTAAACTGCCGTTGTATGATTCTACTTTGCCGTATGCAGCTGCAAAGGCAGCATTGATCAATTACAGTAAAAGTTTGTCAAATGAAGTAACCCCCAAAGGTGTCCGCGTGCTGACTGTTTCACCGGGATGGATCAATACAACGGCGTCCACAGCGTGGCTGGGTGAGATTGCAAGAAATGCAAATAGTACAGAAGAAGAGGCCATGCAAAGTGTTATGGATGCATTGGGTGGAATACCTTACGGCAGACCCGCAGAACCGGGAGAAGTTGCTGAATTAGTAGGTTTCCTAGTTTCACCAAGAGCCAGCTATTTAACCGGAACTGAATTTGTAATCGATGGTGGCACAGTGCCAACAGTTTAATCATCTTAAAAAAATAAAAAATGAACCTACCAAAAGTTATCACAGATTTAATCGAAGCCCAAAACAATTTTGACAGTATTGCTTATGCCAATTGTTTTAATGAAAATGCAGAAGTATTTGATGAAGGCAAAACACATAACGGAAAAACCGAAATTGAAAAATGGATTGATAAAGCCAACAAAGATTACAATGCTACTATGAAGCCTTTAGACTATAATGAAAATGAAAATATTTTATCGGCAGAAGTTTTAGGAGACTTTCCTGGCAGCCCTATTGTTTTGAAGTATCATTTTCAATTGTCTGACGGATATATTCAATCATTGAAAGTAACGGGCTAATATAATAACCGATACAATTAATTAAAGCTGGAGATTTCACTTCAGCTTTTTGGTTTGTAAATACTGCTATTCATTCTCTTTTAATAAAAAATGGCTACCATGGGTAGCCATTTTTTTAAATATTTTTATGATATTTCAATCCTTCTTGGTGGTTTCTGCTTTGCATCTTCCTTCTTAGGAATAGTAAGCATAAGCAATCCGTTTTCATATTTCGCGTTAATGTTATCCTGGTCAACAACATTTTTCGGAAGCTCAAAACTACGCTGGAAGGACTGATAACTGAACTCTCTTCGGGTGAAGTTCTCTTCTTTTGTTTCACTACTGTCCTGTTTCATGGATGAAATGGTCAGCAGGTTACCATCAAGGCTGATATCAAAATCATTCTTATCCATTCCGGGTGCAGCAACCTGAACCTCATACGCATCTCCGTTTTCCTTTATATTTACCGATGGTACGGTTGTACTGGTAGATGAGTAATTGTTATTACCCCAGTTAAAAAGTTCACGACTAAAAAAATCATCAAAGATGTTTGAAATGCCTAAATTGCTGTTTCCGTTTCTTTTCATTAGATTATTCATAGTAATCTCTTTTTAAATAAGTTTAACAATTATTTAATAACACATCAGCTGGCCAGCTGTATCTAAAAACCAGCAAAAAAAATACCACCGGATAAATGGTGATATTTTTTCAGAATTTCTGTCAAAATTTCATTTTTGTGACACAAAATGAGTCCTGATTGTAATCCCATATCTCTCATTTCTTATTTTAAGTGCGTACAGATTTACGAATCTTAACGAATGCACCGCAACTGATCCAAAAGGTGGATAATAATAGAGACAAGCAGGTAATACCTAATCCGGCTTTATACAGATCATATCCTACCATATCGGATTTATAGGCAATAGATAGTGCCAGGATCCCAAATTCCCCGGTCTGAGAAAGCAATGCTCCACCATAAAAACTGTCTTTCCAGCTGAAGTTCAGAATCCGAAAGAAAACGGATGACATAATACTATTGCTTATTAAAACGACCAAAGTACCGATACCAATCAGCATATAATTGGATAAAAGATAATTTATATCCAGTCTTAGACCAATGGATACAAAAAAAAAGTGAAATAAAGAAAACCTTGAAGGGCAATAAAGAGTTTTCAAGCCAGTGGAATGCCTGTATTTTTCCAACCAGAACTCCTGCTATAAAACTTCCCAATGCGGCACTCAGACCAATGGTTTCCGCAATAAGACCAAAGCCAAGACAGATAAAAAGGCCAAAAAAAAACCTGCAGATCATGGTCATTTTCAAGAAAAGTACTTGAAATTCTGATCTCCCTTAAATTTCTGACCTTCCTGAATATTAAAAAAATACCGATGCATAAAGCTAAAGGAAGCACAAAGTTAAAGATGTTGAATTCTTCACCACTCCAGAACTTCAGCAGGGTCAGTACCGGAGCAAGAAGAAGGTCCTGCAATAACAGGATATTGAGTATAATTATTCCAAAGGCGGTATTTAACGTTCCATGCCTCTTCATAAAATCGACAACAACTGCTGTACTGTTGAACATGAAAAGGATGGCAATCAGGAGAATACTTTTATAGTCCAGGTGAAGTATCCCTCCTAGGAGATAGGCAAATACAAAGCTCAGCAACACTTTAATACTCTGCGCCATCACAGGCTTAATAATAAGACTTCTTTTATTCGGAATATTGATTTCCATTCCGATGAAGAACATCAGCAACAATATCCCGATCTCGCCAATAACTTCTATTTCATCTGGTTTATCTACAATTCTGAAAACATAGGGTCCCAACAATACCCCGGCAATAATATAAGCGATAAGATAGGGCTGCTTAAGTTTTTTCAGCAAAAACATCAGACCTAAAATTGTCATACACAAAACACATACTGTCCAAAGCATATCTCTATAACTATTAGGGTTTAAATATTTCAATCTTTAGATTCAAACAAGTAAAATCCGTTTAAACGGCAGTGTAAAGGTAGCTGGCCGGCTATGTGGAAAGTCAACAAAAAAAAATACCAGTCGATATGCTATGATATTTTTTCTGAAATACTGTCAAAATTTCATGGTTCCTGGCTGCTAAGATTTATTGAGGGAGGCATTCAACATACATTAATTAACTGATTATCAAAAATATATTCGTACCTTACACCCATAAATCTAATTGTTTGCAAAGAGCGGATAATTTTATAATTCCAGCATATGCAAACCACCGCAGTACAACCGCAGCCTTTATCCCACAAATCAGATAATAACCCGTCTTCCCAGATCCGAATTGCTTATTTTATCATGGTACACCACAAGCCGGAAATATTTAAGGCAATGTTCGAAAAAATCTACACCCGTGATCAGTTTTACCTGGTTCATATAGACCGGAAAGCCAAAGAAGAGTTTACCGAGGAAATCCAGCAGTATCTGGTACATTTTCCCAACGTTTATATTCTGGAAAGCATAAATATCGTAGCTGGCGGATTCAGTATGATTCAGGCAGAACTTAATGCCATGGAATACTTACTTAATGTGAACGCAGAATGGGATTATTTTGTCAACCTAAGCGGAGAAGATTATCCGCTTAAATCACAAAATATTATCCGTCAGTTTCTCACAGTAAATAATGGCAGGAACTATCTTTTTTATTATGATCAGAAGTTTTACAGACCTGCTACGCTTCAGAGGATACAGAACCACTTCACGGAACTCACCCATAAAATCTCCTCAATGATTTATAAAAGGGCATTCATGGACGGTGTTACTCCTTATATCGGCGGAAAATGGTTTATGTTCACCCGAGAAACATGTTCCTTTTTAACCAATAACAAACGGGTAATGGATTTTGAGGATTATTATTTACATACGCTCTTACCTGCAGAATCATTTTTTCAGACCGTGCTCATGAATACGGTTTTTAAAGATATTATTGTAAATGATGATAAAAGGGCATCTATTGAAAAATCTTTTTTTAACAGGGATCAATCCCAAAATCATCTTATCGGATTATTAAAAACTACTAACCAGCTTTTTATCCGAAAGTTAAATCATGAGATCCATCAAAATATTCTTAAATATATTGATGAAACTTACGACCTTCCACTAACTGAAGTGAACGAGGTGGAAAGAGAACTAAAAAGGGATGAGCATAACGATAAATGGTCATAATACATTGAAAAGCTAGTCGGAATGGTTGTTTCGTAAAAAATGCAGTCCGGGTTATAACCCATTTCACAAAAAATACAGGATTATTACATTATGATACAATGACTAGCTTTTGAGAATTGTGCGTACTTAATGATATGAAGAAGTACAATTGTTTCCCTGCCTATTGTTTTCCGGAATTTTCACCCTGAAATACATTGGTATTAAAATTAAATGTGCAGTTATTTGTTAAAATATGAATTTTGAGATTTTCCACATAAACAGGATTTCCTTTTTTGACGTTATCCGTATTTGTTTGTCCAATATCTTTCGCATCCATTATCCACACTGATCCCGATCCGAAACAGCTTGCATTAGCCCCTCTTTCTATAAGCAGAGCCGTGTCTTCCCCCAGACCGATCCCCCAGCAATTTTGATGTAAGATTATGGCGTGTGCAAGCCTCCCGAAACGTGCCCGATGTACAAAATGTGTATCGACAATACAATTTTCTATAAACCCCAACCCGGCACCTAATTCAATATCATGTTCCAGAATAGCTTCCCCGTTGATGGCTTCGAGAATGACTATTTTAGGGATACACATTGCTCCTGCACTCGTTCCTGCAATCATAAAATCCTCCTCTTCAAAGTATTTTTTCTTTAGCATATCTGTGAGAACGGATTGTGTTAAATATTCACAGATACGGTTTTGATCTCCTCCGGTAAAAAATACAGCTTTGGCAGCCTCCAATCTTTTTAAGTAATAATCTGTATGGCAATGATCATCGGCTATATGAAGAAAATCAAAATTTGTGAATCCGATTTCTTGAAAGGTTTTCATATACGTTTTCTTTGCATCATCCGGTTCAGAGGTGGCTGCTGTGATCACTTCTATCCGGTCATCTTTAGATTTTACAAGCAATTTAAGAATCTCATAAGGAGAAAAATCATTATTTTTTCCCTTCATTTCAGGATCATTTCCATCCTTATCTTCTTTACCGCCTATAATTAGTAATTTTCCTTTGGGTGTCATTTTAAACCGTATTTAATTAGTAGTTATTGAATATTATTTCTATTGATAAAATTTAAATTATAATGAAGTAAATCATCCTTATCCGATTTCCACTAAATAAATTAAGTGTGGCTCCTCCTGTAAGGATATGTCCTTGTAAATTTTTGGCATAAACAGATGCTCCTGCTTTTAATCTTCTATTTTTTATATTTCTGGCATTGACAACCATTACAGTACCTTTACCTAAACATGAAACTTTGTAGCCTTTATCAATAATTAATGCCATTCCTCTGTTTAAACCAATGCCTAAGCATTCCTTATTAGCTATGATTGCTTTTACAAGACCTTTACATCTTTCACCATGTTGAAACTTTGTATCTATGATACAGTTATGTATAAATCCAAGACCGGTACCAGTTCCTCCTTCACTTAATATAACCCTTGAGATGCACATGGCCCCGGCATCTATTCCCACAATGGTAAAATCCTCCTCATCATGGTACCTCTTAAGTAAAAGCTCCATTATTGCTGATCTCTTCATCATTTTCCATATTTCAGGCTCTCCACCGGCCAAGAAAACAACTTTAGCTTCACTTATCTTTGTATAATAATTGTGAAAATCTTCGGTATGCTGAACATTTATTATCCCAAAGTTGCTATACCCCTCTGCTTGTAGCATTTTAATTAGTCTTTCGTTAGCGCATCCGCCAGAATTGGAAGTTGTAAGGATTTCGAGACGACTATCCTTTTCCTCTGGCAAGAAGCTGAAAATTTCAGACGGAAAATCTGGTGATGTAACTTCATTTTTAGCATCATGGAAAATACCCATGTCAGTACCTCTCATGATTATAAGTCTACCTTTTGGATTCATAATAAATAGTGATTAATTCCCTATCTCACGACAGCACTATCTTTTGTAAGTTTCGTCGTGTCTGAGATTTCGTTTAGTGTTTGGATCGTATCTGATTTTTTGTCGTTCACAGTCTCTTTTTTATTGGACTGATCAATATACTGTGTTTCAGATTTTGTACATGCCGACAAAACCGACAACAGGAATAAAAACTGTATCAAGTATTTCATAATAATGGGATTTGATAATAGCAAACCTAGCCATTGAAAAAAGAAAAATATATGATCAAAATCACAAAACAATTAAAAAAATTAACCAAAACAATAAACTACACATTGAAAATAAATTTATTATGACATGAATCATAAAGATGTAAATTAAGAACTCTATACCTTTGAATCACACACCACAAAATTTAATATTATGAAATCATTTTTTTTAGTAACCGTTTTGGCGGGTAGCCTCGTCGTCAGTTGTACAAAAGAAAGACAACAACCTCAAGACACACAAACCGACAAAATCAATACCGGCGATAGTATGGTTTCCGGTACTGCTCAAGTCACCCCGGATTCAGGAGACCAGACACTTCCTATGGACAGTACAGCCTACGATGTAGATTCAATTAAAAACAGCAAATAGTTTTTTAAACGAGTATTTTATCTAATCAAAAAGACGTTTCATTTGTACTTGAAAAAAGTAACAGATTCTTTCATAATATCTTTTTGTTAGATAAAGAAATTATTTTTTCAATTAACAACCCGTAATAATATTTCATTATGGCAGAATCTTCATTATTCAATCAGACCGGTATACAAATTACATTATTATTAATGTTAATGATTATTATTGCAGGTTTAGTAGTACTTATCTTCAAATTTTTGGCTATTTACGGACGTATTTTAAGGAGGAAAGAATTGCTCGAAACTCAAAAAAAAAATACAAAATATGTCTGCTGAAGAGCTCCATATTTATGAAGAAAGAGAAAAAGCCATCAATTTTCTGCCTGAGGAGAATCTACTTTCGGGTACTTTGCCTCCCAGGGACGAAAAAGGTGTCATACAAAATGTTAATTCTGTAGATGAATTACGTGTCTTTCCTACTAAAAGAAGGACATCTTCTTTTCAACAGTATATTTCACCGGAGCTCAGCAAATTGATTATTTATTTCTTAGGTACAGCGATCTTTTGGCTTGTGGCCGGGACTACTTTCGGATTATATGCAGGGATCAAGTATGTGGCACCTGATGTAGAGCATATCGGCTGGCTTAGTTTTGGGAGGTTACGTCCTGCGCATACCAATGCCGTATTTTGGGGATGGGCCTCCCTGGCAATGATAGGGCTTTCATACTATGTAGTTACAAGAGTAAGCAATATAGAGAATTACAATATAAAACAAGGTTATTTGTCCCTGATATTGGTTAATATAGCAGTACTTGCAGGAACTATCTCGTTATTTGCCGGGGTGAATAATGGTGGTGGTGAATACAGAGAATATATTTGGCCTATTATGATCACATTTGGAGCAGGTGTTGCAATTTCTGCACATAATTTATTCAAGCCTGTTGTAAAAAGAACCGTTACGGAAATTTATATTTCGAATTGGTATATCATTTCAGGATTTATGTTTATTGTCATTGTTATTCTCGTCGGATACATTCCCATATGGCAGGACGGCGTAGGGGAAACAATTACACAAGGATATTATATGCATCAGGCAATTGGAATGTGGTTTATGCTGATCAATCTGGGGCTGATGTATTATTTTCTTCCTCAACAGCTTAATAAACCTATTTATTCTTACAGCTTGGGTGCCCTGGCTTTCTGGACCCACCTTTTATTCTATACTTTAATTGGTACCCACCATTTTATTTTCAGCGCTATTCCATGGCGGCTACAGACTACGGCTATTGTTGCCAGTGTAGGTATGCTAATCCCGGTAGCTGCGGGAACAACTAATTTCTTACTCACATTTAATGGTGCATGGTATCAGTTAAAAAATAGTTATACGCTTCCTTTCTATTTTATGGCGATCATATTTTATTTTACAGGGTCGTTTCAGGGAACTGTTGAAGCGTTCAGATATACCAATCTGCTTTGGCATTTTACAGACTTTACGGTCTCCCATTCCCATCTTACCATGTATGGAATTATCACGTTTATGTTATGGGGTTTTTCTTACACCTTACTTCCAAGGCTCACCGGAAAAGAGCCTCCAAAAGTCCTCGTAGGCATACATTTCTGGCTGGCCTTAATCGGATTGCTCATGTATGTGATCGCATTAATGATAGGCGGAACTCAAACCGGAATGATGTGGATGAAAAAGAAACCCTTTATAGACGGAGTGATCAATATGTTTCCATTCTGGTTATGGAGGGCTATTGGAGGAACAATGATGTGGGTTGCACATCTGATTTTTGCCTACAATTTTTACAGAATGGTAAGGGTAAAAAATGACATTAAAATTCCAAGGACTCCTGCGGAAATACTGGCTGTCAAAAAACAGCTTACAAACAATGAGTTTAACACCTAAAAAATGAATGATGATATTTTTGAATGATCACAGGATACTTTTCGGTTCTGCACTTTGTCTGTTTATTTTTCTGACGCTTTATATAGCTATTATTCCGGCTCTTGATAATCAAAAAATCAACAGACCCCTGCCCAGGCAAGCAAAAGTCCTTACCAATGAACAACGGGCAGGAAAAATGGTGTACATAGAAAATGGATGTGTTGCCTGCCACACCCAACAGGTAAGAAGTGTTGAGATGGATAATGTTTTTGGTAAGAGACCAAGCATTCCGGCAGATTTTGCAGTCAACCGCAGAACTGACTTTTGGCGGAACACTGCTAATCTTATGGGAACACAAAGAGCGGGTCCGGATCTTACCAATGTAGGAGAAAGACAGCCAAGTGCGGAATGGCACCTGATTCACTTATACCAACCCAGAGCTGCCATTGAGGCATCCATTATGCCTTCGTATGAATTTCTTTTTATCGAAAGAGATTACCTGCAACCGGGAGATGTGGAAGTAAAGGTTCCTGAAAAATTTCTTAAAAATAAAAGAAAGAAAATTGTTGCAACAGTCAAAGCTCTTCAACTGGTTGCATATTTAAAGTCTTTAAAGCAAACTGACTATACAGATAAGACCATTGTTCCGGCCTTTTTATACAAGCAAAAGAAAAAAGAAGAAGGCGGAGCTCAGAATGGTGAAAATCTGCCAGACGGGGCGGAGCTCTTCACTGCCAATTGTGCTTCCTGCCATCAGGCAAGTGGAGAAGGTGTTCCAGGAGCATTTCCTCCCTTGAAAGGAAGTCCTGTAGTGACAGGGGGTGATCTCGAATTATATGTCACCATTATTATGAAAGGTTACGATCCGAGGCCGGAATTTGCAACAATGCCACCTGTAGGTACTAACGCAAACTTTACCCCGGAAGATGTAACAGCCATTATGAACCACGAAAGAACAAGCTGGGGAAATAATGCAAAGAAGGTAACTCTGGACGAAATTAAAGTAATCATGGAAAAAATAAAGTAATATGAAAGATCTTCCGAAACAGATATTCAGTATTATACTGACTCTTCTATCAGTATATGTGGCAGCATGTGATGCATGTAAACTTCAACAACCTGAAGTGACACGTGAGTGGACCCATGGCACGGGTCCGGAAAGCGACTGGGACTGGTTTATTGTAGGTATAGTGATCCTGATAACAATATTAGCCTTTTACTATTCCGTAAAATACCTGATCAGGCCAGGAGAGAAAAATAAACACCACATCAAGTACAGTGTTTTCTCAGATGAAAATTAAGTGTTATGACAAAAGATAAAAGTAAAGTTTTTCTTTTCATAGATGACGATCTCAACCCAATTGCAGAGTTGGAAACCCCGATCGTTTTTGATCTGGATACGAAGAAACTGCCGGATGGTGAACACACATTGAAAATTGTAAGCCGATCCCCATCCGGAAAAGAGGGAATCAGAAAAATAAATTTTATGGTTTCCAACGGGCCTACAATAAAAATTGAAGGCTTAAAAAATAAAGACGTAGTAGATGGTACTTTATCACTAATGATTAATGCCTATGACAAAGGGAATCAGAAAAGTTTCATCATCAATGGAAGTGAAACGCCCCAAACCATTCCTTTCTGGATTTGGATCATAGTCATTTTGTTTATTGGATGGGCTATTTATTATGAAATAACAAGCTACAACATCCAGTAATAGTAGCTTACAGGTATTTATTTATTGATGGCGCAGGAGTCAATTTTATTATGAAAAGTATAAAAAACAATTAAAACAGACGTTATGGTTATCAATGAAAAGCTTTTATACTCAGCAGGTGCTGAAATAAAACACTATAATTCAGGTGAAATAATTTTCCAGGAAGGAGCAATTCCTATGTATTACTTTCAGGTAATAAAAGGGAGATTGAAGCTCAATAATTACACAAAGGATGGTAAAGAATTTATCCAAAATATAGTTTACGAAGGACAAAGTTTTGGAGATTCCATGCTTTTTATGGACAAGGTGTATCCTATGGAAGCAGTAGCACTGGAACCTTGCACCATTTTCAGACTGTGTAAAAACAATTTTTTCAGTATGCTTAATACATATCCACAGCTATACGATACTTTATGCAAGGCACTGGCTGACCGCCTATATTATCAACATATTATGCTACAGGCAAATTCAGCACAAAGTCCGGCACAGAGGATAATAGATCTGATGGATTATTTAAAGAGCGGCTCGGAATACAAAGATCCTTTTTCATTTAAAGTTCCTCTTACAAGACAGCAATTGGCAAACCTTACAGGTGTTTGTGTTGAAACTGCTATAAGAACTATAAAAAATATGGAAAAAAATAAAATTGTTAAAATTAAAAATAGAAAAATTTTCTTTTAAAGTGACTCAGGTCATAATACCCGTGAATTTAAGTTTATACATTCGCTTTGTTATTCTTTTTTAATAGTTATTAGAATATCATCTTTAATAACATTTTTATTCTATTTCCTTAAAGATTTAATTTAAACTTTTTGCAGATCCAATACTAGTCACGGATCTGTAAAACCATCACCAAATATTAATTTAAAAAAATTCAGTTATGAACACTAGAAATTCAAACAACCGTAGCTCAAGGAGCAGCTCATCCAATGAAGACAGATCTACTTTGGAAGAAGTTTACCAATTAGGTTATGACCATGGTTATAATGATGCGTCCGACGACGAAGATTATGATGATGACTTTTCGGACTATGAAGATTATTATGATGATTATGAAGACGACGACGATGACGATGATGATTATGACGATGATGATTATGAAGACGATGAAGATAGTGAGGATGATTATGATGAAGATGAGGACGATGAAGATGACGACAGGGGTCGTGGAGGCTCCAGAGGTGGTAACCGGGGAAGGAATTCCAATAACCAGCAAAGAGACAGCCAGGGAAGATTTACTTCAGGCAGCCGTGGAGGAAGAGGAAATTCAGGGGGAAATTCCCGTGGTGGTTCCGGTTCTGGATCAAGCTCTAGGTCAGGTTCCGGAAGAGGCAGATCCTCATCAGGAAGTGGAACATCAAGAAGAGGTTTTGCATCTATGAGTAAAGCTGAACGGACAAGGATTGCAAGAATGGGAGGTGAAGCTTCTCACGGAGGCGGCAGATCTTCAGGTTCCGGAAGGTCAGGATCCAATAGTAGCGGTTCTGGTTCAAGATCCGGAAATAGCAGCAGTTCAGGAAGAGGAAGAGGAAGAGGCTCAAATTCCGGAGGAAATAGCAGAAACTCTGGTTCAGGAAACGGAACATCAAGAAGAGGATTTGCATCTATGAGTAAAGCTGAACGGACAAGGATTGCAAGAATGGGAGGTGAGGCTTCCCATGGAGGCGGCAGATCTTCAGGTTCAGGAAGATCAGGATCCAGAAGTGGACGTAATTCATAATTCATCCTATATTTTAAGATTACCTCTTTTGTGGAGAAAGAGGTAATCCTTTTAATTATTCTAATAAATTAAATCATGGCAAAAACAGATACAACAACTACAGACAGTAATATTGTAGAAAAAATATTATCACCTGCCTCTTCTGATGAAAAAGGATCTTCTCTGAAAAAATTTTTCGTCGATGCATTAAAGGATATTTATTATGCAGAAGAAGCCATTATAGAAGCTTTGACAAAAATGCAGGAAGCTGCTACTACAGAAGAACTCAAAGATGCATTCGAGGATCATCAGTTGCAAACTAAAAAGCACGTAAGCCGTCTTGAAAAAGTTTTCAACCTGATTGGAGAAAAGCCACAGAAGAAAAAATGTGAAGCTATAGAAGGAATCATCAAAGAAGGCGAAGAAGTTATAAAATCTACAAAAGAAGGGAGTATGACCCGCGACGCAGCACTCATCATTGCTGCCCAAAAAGTAGAACATTATGAAATAGCCACCTATGGGGGGCTTGTTCAGTTAGCTGTCACTATGGGACATAACAAAGCAGCAGAATTACTGGAAAAAACGCTTGAAGAGGAAGAAGATACCGACTATAACCTGACAGAGATTGCTGAGACATATATCAATCTTGACGCTGAACAGGAAGATTAATGTGAAAAGAAGGGAGGTTTCAAAAATGGACAATATAATGCAGTGAAAAATCCAATATGACAACCAGTCAATATGGTTTTCATACTTAAGAAAGACAAAAGCAAGATTATATGGTTTTGAAACCTCCCTTATCATCGAATGTATGTGATAACAGTATTTATATGCAAAATTTCCGCACAATTCCATTTTTCCAGACCGTGTATTATTTTCTAACCGGAATATGGCCCTTGATCCATCTGGAAAGTTTCTTATTTGTTTCAGGTCCAAAAACAGATATTTGGCTTGTTAAAACCGTAGGCTTACTTCTTTTACCTTATTCATTACTTCTTGCGTACCTTACGATAAGTGTTAGAAAAAATAAGATAATTGCTTTATCAATATTAATTTGTTGCCTCAGTTTACTAATTATCGACCTATATTATTACATCCAAAAAGTTATTAAATGGGTATATCTTGTTGATTGTTTTTTACAAACTATCTTTTCAGCATATTGGTTATATTATCTGTGTATCAATTCAAACAAAAAACATCTCTGATTTTTTGATTCCCGTAAATAATGTGCTGAAGTAGAAGTGTTTATTATTAATCTTTCAATATATACTCTTCATATACGGTATTGATCAGCTGATCGGAATGGATGTTCCGTGAAAAAATGGGATAATGAAAGCGATCCAGCTTATTGAGAATACGTATAAGTTCCATCTTTTCATTGTAATTAAGGTTTCCTGCCACAATATTCGTGGCCTGGCGGATCTTTTCCATTTGTTTTTCTAAAATCGATAATCCCCTTTCCGTGATACGGATCAATTTGCTGCGTTTATCGACCTCGGATTCCGTCTGCTCTATAAGTCCCTGGCGCAGCAATCTTGCAATAATAAGCATACCTACCGGTTTATCATGAATATTTTTCTTGATAAGAGCCATCTTCGTCATTTCTCCGAACGCCTTTAAATTAATTAAATAAATAAAATCTTCCTGGGTGGAAAATTCAGAATCAAGAATAGCAGATTTTGAATAGGTTTTTGCATACCGATTCAGATGAACGAGCAGTGTACTGATAGCACTTTCCGGTGTCCTTCCGTTCTCTTTACCCTCCCAATAAGGCTCCTCTAAAGAATTTGACCCCATATTTCCCTGAGCAGAAATCCATGTTTTAAAGCCCTGGATATTGCCCGGATATAAATCAGGATTGGAACGGACTTCCGTTTCAAACTCCTGTAACAGATCTATACAATCTTTAATAAGCGTGTAATTCATTTTAATTAAATAGTTTACAAATATACCAAATTCCTCATACAAGTCTATAGCTTACCATTATGAGCTAGACCAAATAAAATTGATTCAGCTGTTCTTCGCAAAGTGTCCGGATGACTTCGATCCACCGGTCTTCATCATTCAGGCAAGGTATATAATTGAAGTTTTCACCACCTGCTTCCAGAAAGAGTTCTTTTCCCTCAACTGAAATTTCTTCCAGAGTTTCAAGACAATCTGAAACAAATGCAGGACAAACAATAGCAAGATTTTTAATTCCTTTTCCGGGAATCGTTTTTAATGTATAATCTGTGTAAGGTTCAATCCATTTGTCTTTTCCCAATCGGGACTGAAAAGAGACAATCACTTTATCTTTAGGTAATCCCAGTTTTTTGATCACCTGCTCGGTGGTATTAAAACACTGATGGCGGTAACAAAACGAATGGCTCGGAAGGGTATCTTTATAACAGCAATCATTCATATTGCAGGTCTTCGTTGGATCCGTTTTGTAAATATGTCTTTCCGGAACCCCATGATAAGAGAACAACAAGGCATCAAAATTTTCAGGAAGTTTCTCCCGGATACTTTCTGCCAGACAATTGATATACAGGTCCCGATGATAAAAAGGCTGAATGTAATTGATCTTTATATGGGGAAATTTTTTCTTTCTTATTTCTTCAGCTTTTTCAATCACAGTTTCGGTGGTACTCATCGCATATTGGGGATAAAGCGGAAGTAAAACAATTTCTGTAACTCCCTTTTCAGCCAGGTTCCTGATGCCTGTTTCAATGCTGGGTTCAGCATACCGCATTCCTATTTCAACGGGAACATCCACGAGCTTTTGCAGCTTTTGCCGTATCTTTTTTGTTATAACAATAAGTGGAGAGCCTTCATCTGTCCAGACGGTTTTATAAGCTTCTGCTGATTTCGCCGGGCGGGTATTTAAAATAATTCCACGAACCAGAAGTGCCCGGAAAATCCACCGGTAATCAATCACTTTTTCATCCATCAGGAATTCATCCAGATATTCTTTTACATCCTCTACCGCCGTTGATCTTGGTGAACCAAGATTGATTAATAAAATTCCTTTTTTTGCCATGTCTTTTTCTTTATTCTGCTAATGCTTCCTTATAAGTTTTTAATGCTCTTTCTCTGGCTTTTGCATGTTCTACAATCGGTTCTTCCTTGTAATCTTCGGGAAGCCATTTTGTGATATATTTAGTGTCTTTATCAAATTTTTTAGTCTGCTCATATGGATTAAATATCCTGAAGTAAGGTGCGGCATCACAACCGCAACCTGCAGCCCATTGCCAGTTCCCGTTATTGGCTGCGAGATCATAGTCTAATAATTTTTCAGCAAAATAGGCTTCTCCCCATCGCCAATCAATGAGCAGATGTTTGGTAAGAAAACTTGCAGTGATCATTCTTACCCTGTTATGCATAAATCCGGTTTGATTGAGCTCTCTCATTCCGGCATCCACAATAGGATATCCTGTTTTACCTTCACACCAAGCCTCAAACTCCTTTTCATCATTCCTCCACTTAATATCTTCATATTTCTTTTTAAAACAATGATGGACAACATCTGGAAAATGATACAGAATCTGCATGAAAAATTCCCTCCAGATAAGCTCATTAAGCCAGACTTCATTATGCTTAACAGCGTACCGTATACATTTCCTTACCGAAATGGTACCGAAACGCAGCGCGATCCCAAGGTGTGTCGTATGATCCATAGCTGGAAAATCCCTGTATTTTCCGTAAGAATCTATTATATTCTTTTTCAGTTCAGGTTCTTTAAATTCAAGGTCTGTTTTCTTAAATCCGATTTTTTTCAGTGAGATGATTTCCGAAGGCCCGTTATAATCTGCAAAATGATCCAATTGTATGGTAAAAGTGTCTACGTTTTTCAAATTTGCCTTCCATTTCTTAGAATACGGAGTAAAAACAGTATAAGGAGAAAGGTCATCCTTCACAATATCATTGCCTTCAAACAGGACCTGATCTTTAAAATCTTTAAAATCAATATGGCTTTTGAGCAACAGATCAGCTACCCGTTGGTCCCTTTGTATGGCTGAAGGTTCGTAATCCCTGTTGCAAAAAACTGCATCAATAGTAAAATCTTCCGTTAGTTTTTTAAAAACATTGACGGGACTACCATAATAAACCGTAAGTCCGCTGTTGTATTTTTGCAAAGTCTGATGCATCCGTTGCAAAGCCTGATGAATATAATCTACTCGTTTATCATTTTTATCCGGAAGACGGTCCAGGATCTCAGTATCAAAGATAAAAACAGGAACAACCTTTAACCCTGAGGTAAGGGCATGATGAAGCCCAACATTATCTTCCAGCCTAAGGTCTCTTCTGAACCAAAAAATATTCACTTTCTCCATGAGGTATCTTTTACAATTAAAGTATAGTATTTGTTTAATAGCTGGGAATTTTCTGTTCTTTACTTTCAGTCAGTTTTTTAAAGAAATAAATAATAAGCAAAAACTGACTGTAACCATACACAGCATCTTCGACAGGAATGGTCCCCATTCTGATTCCCATAAACTCATCAGGGTTATAATTCACCACCGGAGATTGAATCAAAGAACCGGTAAGTATTCCATTTACAGCAAAGAATCCCGGCATTAAGACCAGATACACAAAGCTTGCTTTCCCTATCCATTCTTTTTTACCTATAAAATGGAGATAACAAAGGGTGAAAATCGTAACAATGATCGTTACCAGGGTATATATTCTGTCATAAAAAAGAAGTCCTGTAACACTGAGGATAATAACGGCAGCAAATACGATCAGGTTATTGAAAGCATTGGCCCAGTCCAGATTAAAAAATTTGTCCAGACAGTAGTAGGTAAAAACACACGCAAAGGGAATGCAGAAAAAAAAACAGCCACTCTTCAATAGGAAGTCCGGCCATCTTAAATCCCATAGTGTACCTGAGATCAAACCACCACACCCCTTTTGCAGTGAACCATATATCCCAGCCAATAAAAGGAATGGCTACAATAGCAGAGGAAATCAAAAACTTTCCGAAAAGCTTATGAAACTGTATTCTCTTATCAAAAGAAGCCAAAAAGCAAATGATAACAGTGAAAAAATTGATTAGTATGTAAGTATAAGGCATCATTTTTTATTGAAATACATTTTAAAATACTTTACAGGAACCCACAAAAAACCAAAGCACTCCCCGCTTTCCTTTCCCAGATGTTTATGATGCTGTTTATGGGCACGTCTGATGGCAAGGAAATACGGATTCTTTGTCTTAGTAAAGACCTTTGCCCTTTGATGAATAAAAATATCATGCACAAAGAAATAGGCCATTCCATAAAGGCTTATTCCAAGGCCTACAAAAAAAAAGATAACTGAATTCCTGTTTTACTCCAAGGTATAATAGAGCAATGGCCGGGCTTGCGAAAATGAAAAAGAAGAGGTCATTTCTTTCCAGTTTTCCATCATGACTATGGTCATGATGATCGCGATGCAGGCTCCAGAGAAAACCGTGCATAATATACCTGTGGATGAGCCATGTTGCGCCTTCCATTGAAATAAAAACACCTAAGACGATCAGAAAATTCATGTTAATAATCATTATTGTTAAAAAGAGCATTTAAAACGCCGGACCTTAAATCGAATATACTTTCGAGCTTTTTCTTTATAAATAACCGATGGGCTATTCTTCCTATGATCCCCAGGGGAAGTTCATAATCTACAGTATCTTTCATCAATACTCCTTTATCATTTGGAATGAATTCATGAAAATGATTCCAATACTTATACGGACCTTTTTTCTGGAAGCCGGTAAAGCTTTTATAATCTTCTACCTGGCTGATCATCATTTCCCATTTGATCGGGCTTCCTAAAAAAGAAAAGGCCCTATACTCTATTTCCATTCCTTTAAAGACCGGCCGGTCCAGAATACCCGAAACAACCAGAAAATTCATTACTTCAGGAGTGGCTTCAGAAAAATGATCATGCGATGAGAAGAAATTCCAGACCGATTCGATAGTACAATTTAATTGTTGCTCCCTGTATAATCTGTGTAACATTCTTTTTATTAATTAGAAATAAGCAGCTTTGTATCTTATATAGCTTTTGAACGCAACAAAAAGTTTCTGTGAATTAGCGATCCTCACCCTTTGCTGTAAAATACGATGAGAGCTTGTCTTCTTTATTTTTTCAAACAATGACAGATAGTATCTGTATGCGAGATATACTCCGAACATAGAGGAACCTGGTAATTTTTTAATTCCCTGTAATGCTTCTTTAAATTCTCCTTCAATTTCTTTTTCGATCTGCCCTTTCACGGTGTTATCAAAGACAGACATATTTACAGACGGGAAATAGGTTCGTCCAAGGACCTGATAGTCATCTTTCAAATCCCTTAAAAAATTAACTTTCTGAAAAGCAGAGCCCAATTTCATGGCAAACGGTTTCAGTTTTTCAAATTGCTGTTTATCACCTTCAGTAAAAATCTGCAGACACATCAAACCCACCACCTCAGCAGAGCCATAGATATATTCATCATAGAGTTCCGAGTTATAATCAATTTTATGAAGATCCATTTCCATGCTGTGTAAAAACTGCCTGATCAGCCTTGTATCGATATCATACCTGCGAACTGTTTCCTGAAAGGAATGCAAAATGGGATTCAGCGATATACCCTCTTCCAGTGCCCGGTAGGTTTCAGCTCTTAATCTTTTCAAAAGTCTCTCTTTATCATAGCAATGAAAACTATCAACAATTTCATCTGCCAGGCGTACATAACCATAAATAGCATAAATAGCAGGTCTGATGGATGGCTTCAATGCCAATATTCCTAGTGAGAAACTGGAACTGTATTTTTGTGTGGTGCTCTTACTGACTTCGTAAGACAATTCATCAAACAATTTTTTCATATTAATTTATTTTTAGTTTACTAACTTCAGCCGCTACAATTTTTCCGGAAATTACTGACGGAGGAACACCCGGTCCCGGAACAGTTAATTGTCCTGTATAAAAAAGATTCTTAATCTTTTTGTTTCTTATTTTAGGTTTTAAAACAGCCGTCTGGGATAATGTATTGGATAATCCGTAGGCATTACCTTCATAAGCATTATAATCTGAAATAAAATCGCTGACACAATAACTTCTTTTGTATTCAATTCTGGATAGGAGACCGTTTTCTCCTGTATGTTTTTCAATTCTTGCAAGCATTTTTATCAGATATTGCTCTCTTAGAGACTCTTCGTCATGTATTCCCGGAGCAAGAGGCAACAGCAAGAAAAGATTTTCGCCATCCTGAGGTGCTACATCCGGATCTGTCTTTGAAGGACAGCATACATAAAACAAGGGTTTTGACGGCCACTTCTTATCTTTATAAATACAATCTATATGATCATCAAGCTCATTTTCAAAAAACAGGGTGTGATGCTTTAAATGAGGAATTTTCCCTTTAACACCGAGATAGTAGATGAGACATGAAGGAGCAAAGGTTCTGGTTTTCCAATAGGCATCGGTATAGTTTCTGAGTGATTCAGGAATTAATGTTTCGGTATGATGATAGTCTGATGAGGCAATGACGGCATCAAATTCATGGTCTTCCCCATTGATCCTGATGGAAGTAACTTTGCCTTTTTCCGTATTGAACTGCTGTACGTTATGGTTAAAATGGAAAGTTGCGCCTTGTTTTTCTGCCACCTTCTTCATGGCAAGAACAAGCTGATAAAATCCTCCCATAGGATATTTTGTTCCCAGGACATATCCTCCGTAATTCATCAGGCTGTACAATGCGGGAATATGTTGCGGTGAAGCACCGAGGAATATAACGGGAAATTCCATCAGTGATCTGAGCTTCGGATCCGAAAAGTAGCCCGAAACATATTTTCTGAAATTACTTACAAGATCAAGTTTCAGAGCACTGCCCGCTATTTTTAAAGACGCGAATTCAAGCCAGCTGTAACATGGTTTTGTCACAAAGTCTTTCATCCCCGTTTCATATTTGAATTGAGCAGACTGCATAAACTGATCATAACGCCGGCCAGCTCCGGGTTCTATTTTTTCAAATAAATCCCGGATTTCACTGTTTTTCTCGGGAACTGAGACTTTCTCTTTTGAAAAAACCATTTCAAACTGAGGATCTAACGATACCAATTGAAAAAAATCGGATGCTTTATAATCAAAATCACTGAAAAAGTCTTCAATGATATCAGGCATCCAATACCAGCTTGGTCCCATATCAAAAACATACCCGTTTTCCGTTTTAAATTGTCTTGCCCGTCCGCCAGGCTGGTGATGCTTTTCAAATACATGTACTTCATGTCCTGATTTTGCAGCATACGCAGCAGCAGAAAGTCCGGAAAATCCCGAGCCTATCACGGCAATTCTTTTTCTTAAGCTATTGGTATTCGTTATCATTTATTTAATCATTTTAACACAGACTTTTAAACTTCATCAGTTCAGCTTTTTATAGACAGCGTCCAGTAATTCCTGGGCTTCCAGATTCATACGGTAAAGGGAATGATGAAATTCATCCAATTTAGAGAGTATGGCAATGAACAGCATTTGTTCAGAATGGGTAAGGTTTCCTACTACAGCCCTTGAGGCTTTACGGATTTCATCCATATGCTCATTTAATACAGTAAGGCCTTCCTGTGTTAGCTGAACATGTTTTGTTCTTTTATCTTTTTGAGAAATCTCCTGTTTTACCCAGCCATTCCTGATCAAGCGATTAATAATAAGGATGCCCGAAGATTTTTCATGCACATTACGTCTTATCAATTCCATTTTGGTCATAGGTCCTACAGACTTCAGGCTTATAAGGTAAATGAAATCATCCTGGCTTGAAAAAACGGAGTGGTAGGTTGCTGATCGCGAGTAAGATTTTGCATATCTCCCCATCCTTGTCAATAAAGTATTGATAATACTGTCGGTGCTCCTTCCTGATTCCATCCCCAGCCATCCAGGTTCTGATTTAGAATCCTCAGGATGCGAAATAATTAACCATTCCGCAAAACCCTGGATGTCGTTACTGTATAGAGCTTTGTCTTCATTTTGCTCCATAAATTGCTGAATAAGCTCTACCACTGTTTTGATAAGATCATAATTCATATTGAATAAATTAGTACACAAATATACTTATAAAAGAATATAAATATACTTTTATTGTATTTTATTTTTGTTCAAAGTTGTATAAGTCAATCGGTAAGAGCATTTAAATTAAAGAATACCATGTGATCATAAAATCCAATAACATACTGATAAACAATTAATTAAATAATTTCAAAACACCAAGGAACAGAATAAAAAGAGAGGAAAAAAAAATGTATATTAATGAACTATAAACAAGCTTATAACCAAAATTTTATATATAAATCTCATAATTAATTAGAATCTCATTAATTTTTTAAGTTAAAAGACAAATATCAAATTCGGAATCTTTAATTGAGTAATTTAGCATTGGACAAATGCACTAAGATTTTTATGAAAAATATCTTCTTTTTAATGCTGATTTCAACGGTTCAACCCTTATTATCACAAACCAAACTGGAAAAAGCAATCACTAATCTTGAAAATAATTACGGACAGGAAAAAGTATACCTCCTTACCGATAAGCTTCAATATGCAGCGGGAGACCAGATCTGGTTTAAAGGTTTTGTATTTGACGGTTACAACCGTTCGACATTATCCACCACCCTGTTTGTGGAATTGTACGATTCCGATAAGAAATTAATAGACTGGAAAACAGTACTTCTTACCAATGGCGAAGGCAGCGGAGATTTCAAGCTTAAAGCAGACCTTCCGGAGCAGGTTTATTTTGTAAGGGCATATACTCCGTACATGACGAATTTCAGCGATGATTTCCAAATTGTTAAAACCCTTCCGGTTTACAATCCTACCTCAACTAAAGCATTAGAAGTTGCTAAAAATTCAGATTGGTCCGCCAAAGCATTTCCTGAAGGTGGAAACTTCATTAATGGTACACCTACAAAATTTGCTGTAAGACTTTATGGCAATGTTTCTCTTCCGGAAAAATGGAGTGGAAAAATAATAGACGTACAAAATCCAAATGTTCCTATAACCACTTTCACCTCGCTTGATAAAAATGTAGCTTCTTTTAAAATAACGCCGGCATCAGGAAAAAAATACCAGCTCATCATTGAGGATAATACAGGAAAAAAACAAACCATCAATTTACCCGAAGTTGCAGACAGTGGTCTCCATGTAGAAGTTTCCAGCTCAAATGAAGGGATAAAATACAGTTTAAAAGGAGTTAATTTAAAACAACAGCTTCAGAATTATAAAATTGTAGGGACCATTAATAATCACTTAGCTTACAAGGCAAATATTACCCAATCAACCAGTGAAGTCTCAAGCACCATCCCTACAAAAATCAGCAATGGGGCCAATGGTGTTTTACAGCTGGCTATTTTTGATGAACAGGACAATCTGGTCGCAAAAAGACTTTGCTTTATCAAACCGAATAATTTAAAGATTGAGAAAGCAGAAATTGTTGGCCAGAATTTAAAAGAGACACCAAGATCTTTCAACAGTATCGACCTTTCACCGGAATCTTATTTTAAAAATTATACGGTTCTGGTAAGTGAGGATGACGGAAGTAACACAACTGAAGAAGAGAATATCCTGAGCAACCTTTGGTTAACAGGAGATCTTTCTTCAAAAATAGACAGTCCAGCCCAATACTTCTCTAAAAATGCCAATACCGAAGCTTTGGATGCCCTGCTTATTTCTGAAAACTGGAAAAGGTTTGACTGGAATTCAGTACTTAGCGGAACGGTTCCCGCCATTAAAGCCAATTCTCAAAAATTTCTTTCTTACAGGATAAAACCCCTTAAAGACAACGCCCTGATGAGAAATACCAATGTAAACGTAGTTCTAAAATTAGGGGAAAACGAACCCAGTATCAATCAGTTCAGAACCGATCAGATGGGATATATTTATTTGAACAATCTTAGTTTTGATGAACCCCTGAACGTTTCAGTATTTGCAAATTCTGAGAAGGGTAAAGAATCAGAAAATGATCATTTATTCGTGACGGTAGAACCCTTGGTTATCCCAACACCCTTTAAAGGAAGCTTGCCGACTACGAAATACACATTGGTAACAGCCACTGAGAATAAAAAACTTCCTCCGGCCATTTCAAAAGCCATCAACACTCAGAAAAATATTAAAAAACTGGAACATATTGATGTCCAAATTGAAGAAGTACAATTAACAGGAAAAAAGAAGGATCCCAAAGAAGAATTAAACAAACAACTATCCTCGGGAATGTTTAGTTCCGTGAATTCCACTATATTCGATTTCGTTAATGAGGACCAACATGTCGCCGGATCAACCAATATATTGGACTGGCTGCAGGGAAGAGCTGCCGGTTTAACATTCCAGAGAAATAACTCAGGGATCAATGTGCCCTATATCCGTGGTCAGCAAGCCAAGCTTTACCTGGATGAAACTCCTACCGATGCAAGTATGATCACCAGCCTTCCGGTCAACAATATTGCCATGGTGAAAATTATTAAGGGTTCCGGACTAATCGGTAACGCAGTACTCATCTATACAATGAGAGGCAATATGAAATCTAAAAGTAACGAGAAGGATCCTCAAAAGAATAACCTATCGGTTATAAAGGGATACGACAAACCATCGGAATTTCCTATTGAAACACTGGATACGGATGATCCTGCAAAGAAAATTGAAAATGACACCCGGGAAACACTTTACTGGAATCCTAATCTGTATGACAGCGATTATGTTCCTCCAAGAATTAAATTCTTCAATAACGACACCGCAAAACAATATAAGGTACTGATCATCAGTTTTGATGAAGATGACAATATTCTGTATGAAAACAGGGTGTTTAAATAGTATTTATCTATCTCCAAATAAAAAGATTCGAAAACTGCACGTTTTCGAATCTTTTATTATTTGTTAATCCGTAAGATTAATAAAATAAAGCCACAGGATCAAAAAAAAACGGTTCACACATCATTCTAAGATTTACGTTTCTTACAATTTGTGGCTTTATTTTTACTTTATTCCGGATTTTGTTTTTTGTGCTTCCATTAAATGGTGATCCAAAGTTGGCAAGGTTTTGCTTGCAAATGATTTCAGTGAAGCTTCCTGACCATCAGCAGCTTCTTTTTTGAACTCTGCAATATCTTCTTTGTGGTCACTCACCATAAGATCACTATACATACGATCGAATTCTGCTCCTTTTTTAGACTTCAGCTCATCGTATTTCTTTTGTTTTTCAGCATCTAAACTTGTTGGTAAAGTATAACCAACTGTTGACGCCCAGCTTTTTAGTTCTTCATTCGCTTTACTGTGATCTTTTACCATCATTTCACCCAGGTTTTTTACATTTTTGTCGGAAGCATTCGTCGCGGCAAGCTTCCCCATCATTACCTCCATCAAACCTCCCTGAGCTGCCCCATCGGCAAATTTCTTATCCTGATCCGAAAGAGAGACTTTGGTATTGGTAGTGCCTGTTACAGTGGTAGAATCGGCCGTCACGGCTGGTGAATCAACGGAGGGAGCCACTGCTGTACTGTCCATCGGTTGATTAACTGTCGTTGTTTCGCTTTTCTTACAGGCCAACATCGTGGAAACTGCAAGAAGGGTTAAAATTGAATTTTTCATAATATAATTAAATTGGTTTGGTCAGTAAAATAAAAAAAATCATCCCTTACACCGGAGAAGATCATTTCTGTTTCACATCGAATTTAGAAAAGTAAAACCGGATACTTTATGACCTGAATCATATTCATCAATCACTTTTTATCTTTTTTATGTTTCTCAAGGGGTAAATCTTTCTTATGGTAAAACATTGTAAAACCAATACCTCGGTAGTCTAAAACCTATATGCTCAATTCATTAAGAAAAAAGAAAACAATACCCCAACCCAACACCTGATTTACAAAAAATAGGGGTATGCCCTGACCCACAAATTCAATTTTCATAGGAAATTAGCAATACAAACCTGGTTTATGGAGATGTTTCGGGATTCAGTTCAATAGAATTCCAGAATCATAATGTCCCATAAGATGGAAAATCAAACCACAAAAATGGAGAGATGGAAATATTACATATCGCTTAAGAAATAATACTATGAAAGAAAAACTTGTAAAGCAAAAGGAAGAACTATCTCAGATACGAACTATTTTACAAAGCCTGGATATTGACAACGATGAAAGATTTCAATGGGGTTCAGAAGGATCAATACAGGACTATGAATATGACTTAAAGGTTGTAAAAAAAGATGTCAGCTTTTACCTGAAAGAGGATTTGTATTACATAAACCGTATAAGGCAAAATTACATCTCATCTGCACCCGATACGGAAGAGCAAAAAATCTTAGAAGCTGAGTTAAGCAGAATGAAAAAAATGTACAATTATAAGATCAATTATCTGACTATTATGTCTCACCTGAAAGATATGGAGGATAAGCCTAAGATTGAATTGGCTAAACTTGAAAAAAGATACTCAGATCAAATTCGCCAGCTGGAATATGAACGTTCCAGACCAATACATTTCAGGCAACGTACCCATGAAGGATACAAGAGGAAAATAATCAGAAAGTCTGAGCGATCATATGATCAAAAAATAAAAAAAAACAAAAAAAAGACCTCGAAGATGAGAAAAAAAGAAACAGCTATCAGGATAAAAAAAGAAGAAAAAGAGCTGTTCAAAGAAGTTACTCAGTTTCTGAAAATTGATGAACGTTATATATCGCTTATAAAATCCGGTGTTATGTTATTGCCTAGTGATTCACGCCTGGCAGCAATTTTCCCAAAAAACCGGTGGCTCACATTCAACAGTTTCAACAAAATTAACAGACATGAGATCATGCATCAGTATGCGCGCAAACTTTTAATGAAGCATAATTTGTTTACAGGAGAAACAGGCATATTACCTGGTAGCAGGAAAGGATGTATTTGTATTATGTACATTAAAGAGGGACATATGAAAGATCGTAGTGGAGCAACTTTCAGACCCGTCTTTGGAGCCTCTGGTATCAGGCCTTATGGTGAAAAATTTAATTTAGAAGAAGTACAGATTGAAAGAAATAGTTATATCAGCATGGGAGTCCCCGATCCCATAGATGCAGCCGGTAATTCTTATGAAAAAACAGTCGAAAGGTTACTTAAGCACGTGGATATTATGCAACGCCTTGGCATAAAACCACCTTCAATGCAATCCAGCTTATATTTCCTGCAAACTCCCGAATATAGGGACAATAAAAATAGACAAAACAGGATCACTATGCTTGAAAACTGGATGCCAAGTAACTGTGCTGAACCAGCTATTATGACGGCCATTTACCAAATGTACAGCCGGCCGGCTGATATTTACCTGTCAGTACCTTTTGAAGGTTATTTGTCTGAAGGGAAACTTTTACTTAAATATACCTGTGCGAGGTGTGCACTATCGGAACCTGCTTTTATGTCACCAGTCGACACAAGCACAGGACAAAGGCTTACCGACATGCGCTTACAGAGTAATAGATCGTTCCTGATAAGCGATCGTATATTATCTGAAGGGCTAATGTATAATCATGCCAAGAAGAAAAACAATGAGGAGGACAAAGCTCATCCTTATAGTAAAAAGGATGTTGCTATAAAACGTACAGCTCTTCTCAATCAGGCATATGGTTTTGAACATGTAAAACGTGGACACGAGCAAGTCGCTATGGATACCACAATGATACTCATGATAGGTCTGAAATTTAAATAAAATAGATACTGACCATATACTGCAATAGGTAAGATGCGGATATCCATATGGCTGCAACAATAGCATCGTTAAAGAAAATCCACATCAATTTTAGTACAATACCGCAAGTTTCGGATTTCTTATTTCTCTGTGTAAAGCTAATTTTACTTCATAAAGATCATGATATGAAAGATATAGAAAAGAGGCTTGCTGCGAAGGATTGGCATTCAGTAAAAAGGGAATTGCACGATAAGGGTTTTGTGATTGTCCGGGATGTATTAACAAAAATGGAATGTGACAATTTAATTGCTTTATACAATGCAGGCAACACGTACCGCAAAACCATCAATATGGAACGGTATCGTTTTGGCCGGGGAGAGTATAAATATTTCCAATATCCTTTACCCTGAACTCATTACCACGATCAGGGAACAGGTATATGCTGAAATAGCACCGGTGGCCAATCAGTGGATGCAGGAACTTGCTATTGAAAAAACATTCCCTTCCACACATAAAGAGATGAAAAAGCTCTGTATGGAACATAACCAGGAAAAGCCAACAGTATTAATATTAAAATATAGTGAAGGTGGATTTAACACCTTGCATCAGGATCTGTATGGTGAAATTTATTTTCCGATGCAGATCGTTTTTATGCTGGATCAGACAGAGGAAGATTATACAGGTGGAGAATTTGTTATAACAGAGCAGATTCCCCGTGCGCAATCCAAAGCTAATGTATTAAAACCCAACCGGGGCGATATGCTGATACTCACAACCAATTTCCGTCCGGTGAAAGGGTCTAAAGGGTATTACCGGGTTAATATGAAACATGGTGTAAGTCCTGTTCACAGTGGACACAGGCACAGCCTGGGCATTATTTTCCATGACGGATTGAGTTAAGTCTTACCTTCATCAAAACGGTTTAAAAGACTTTTTGAGATAAAAATAAATCTGGAAACCAATATCAAGCAATAAGATGATAAAGCATACCGATCTCGGCCAGACTTCCGAGGAAAGAAAAAAAGCGCTCACCTCTCTGATCCGTAATGGCGTTATAACACTTGGTGGTTATAAAAAAGCAAAGATTTATGGTTTACTTTCGTGTTCTTCAGGTAAAAGAATGAAGACCGAAAACCGTGTTTTCTTTAAAAACGAAGAAGAAGCGCTTGCATATGACTATAGGCCTTGCGGAAACTGTATGAAGGAAAAATATGAGGAATGGAAAAAGAAGACTAGTAAAGTGAGAACTGCATAAGAATCATCGGATCATACATAATAAAAGTGAATATTAATCCTATATTGCTGTATCCATTATTAAATACTTTGAAAAGGAATTTACGGAATCCTCATTCGCTCCTCACATCATATTTTAATAAAGTTTATTTATGTATATTGGATATGTATTTTTTATAAAAAAATAAAAACTAAATACCAATTTTATGAAAAACTTAAAAAACTTACCCCAAAAGCTCACCAAAAGAGAACTGAAAAAAATTACAGGAGGAAATGGTCCGGATCTATCTTATCCGATGTGTACACCAAGACAATGCGAGACGCTTGATATGAAGTGTGACCGTCTTAACAGCTGTCCACCACTCTATCCGGATCCGGACTAGTAATGGAATATTGTGATCCGCTCACAAAAAAAGCATCATTAAAATAATGATGCTTTTATTATATTTATAGTATATCTGATTATTTAAGCCTGCCATTCATCTCCTTAACAAAATCATCCCATTGCTTATTCAGATACGTCAATGACTGTTTCTTTTCACTTTCATTCAGAGACGAATAATTAATTGAATTAAAAACAAGCTTCTTCAGGGCTTTTACATCAAGTTCCCAATACACATACGCGACCCAGAAATCATATCCAAGACCTTCGTATCCGTAAACACTAGGATCATCACTGTTAATGGAACACTGTATTCCGTTACTTAACAAAACTCTTGCAGGATGATTTCTCAGATCACTCACATATCCTAAAACCTGGTTACTGATCGGGCTAACCTCTACAAGCTTATTTTGTTTTTTGATCAGTTCCATAGTTTTGGGAAAATAGATCAGATTCAAACCATGTCCGATTCTTGGGTTATCCAGTGATGCAATGTCGATCATATTTTTATTAAAGACAGAAACGCTTTCCCCTGCATGAAGGAAAAGAGGCATCTTTACGCCATACTTTTTACTGAGTTCATTCAGTTTCGCCCAATCTTCCCGAAAAGAGTAAATACTATTCCCGGCAGCCTCATCGGCCACAAGGTCAAAACCTGAAATAACATCCGGAAATTCTTTTTTAAGTTCAAAAGCTGTTTCAAGTTGTTTTCCTACAGCCTGTGGATCTAAAAATTTAAAACTTGAGTAAATTAATTTCAGACTGAATTCCGGGTACTTTTTCTGTATCTCTTTCACTACTTCCTGCAAATCTGTGACTGAAGTTTTCAGAGGGTATTTTCCATGCTGAAAATCGTACAATTCATCAAAAACACATCTTATCTCTACATGCTGTACTTTATTTGCCGCTAAATCTTCAAATCCTTTTTTATAATACTCTTTGAAAAAAGGACGGTAAGGCAACAGGAGGCTTATCCTTGTAAAGCGTTTTTCAAATTCAATCCAGTAATCCGAGTACGTACAGAGTGATTCCCTCTTCAGCAGAAGAAGTTCTGTCAACTGTTTTTCAAAGCCGGGTTCGGAACTCAATTTTTGATCAAGGCTGACAAATCCTTTTGGGACTTTCCCATCTTGAAAAAACGCCAGCTGCCCGAAAATAAAATCTTTGGTATCCGCCTGATCATAGATATAGCATTCTTTATATTTTCTTGCTGCAGCAATTACCCATTTAGCATCCGTGATCCCGCCACTATGCGTATGCAGTAATCCTCCTTTAGGCATTGATTGGAAGATCTCAAATAATTTACTGCTTTCAATCAGAGGTTTTAATTCATTAAATGAGCTATTATATAAAGATACTTTTTGCTTTTCTGCTCCGGCCAGGAAATCTTTTCTTATCTGAAATAGTTTTTGATCCAAAGAAATTTCAGCATCAGATAACTTTACATCAGCATCGAAAGCAATTGCTTTATTCTGCTGTTCCAGCTGCATCCAGTTTTGTTGATATGCAGAATTTTCAGCCACTTTGCTTTGGCATCCAAATAAAGGAAATCCAAAAAATAACAGATAAGTAATATATTTTTTCATCATAATATCGAGGGTTATATGGCATAATTCGGCATGCCTAAGAATTAATTATTATCAAAAATATAATTAATTTTTTGAGTAAAACAACTTCAACCTGGCAGAATCTCAGATAAAATAAAGGAATGCAGCCGGTAAGAACTGAGTCTCAACGACTTTATTTTTGATACTCCTGATTTATATTTTGTTCTTTTAGGATCATCAAAATTATTTCAACCTGAATGAACCCCAAACAGCATCTTATTAATAAGGCTTCTGAGATTATACTTCAGAAGCCTTATTTTTCCATATTTTCCAAAACTAAAAAATTCCTTTTTTGTGATTTGCTATTTTAGCCGTCAGGGCTGGGGTAATTCCAAAATGATCTTCAACAAGTTGCGCTGGATTAGAGGCCAGCCAGTCATTCAAGGATATATCCTGATATTCGTCAGAATTGAAAACAATAATCAATTTAAGGGTTTCAGTGCCGGTGTTTTCTATATAGTGACCGAAACCTTGCTTGATAAAAGAAACCATACCTTTTTTATAAGGCATTGTTTTTACCCGTCCATGTGAACCAAAAATACTCAGATTTCCCTGTCCGCTCATAACGTATTGCCACTCGTCGGCATTAGGATGCCAGTGCAGTTCACGGATTGCTCCTGGTTCGATATCCATCCGTAAAGCAGTTAAAGTCTTTTGAATAGGGAATTCCTGAGCAGATACTTTTATAGTAGAACCACCAGGATATTTTTCATAAACACCATCGGTCTCCATGCGAAATTTATGGGCCGCATAACTTGGAGGTATATTGGGATCTATGTTTTGTGGTTTTTTGGCTGTGGCTATTTTCCCCGTACCAATATAAAGCTCTTTATGAGGAGAGGATGCAAATGCATTTGCCGGTAATCCGGAATTGCGTGCCAGTATCTCAGGAGAGAGATGGTTGATCCAGTCTGTGGAACTGAAAGTTCCAAATTCAGAAAAGTGACCATTGTCAAAGACTAATAAAAACAGGCATGATTGATCACCAATACACTGCAGGCAATGTCCGTGGCCCTTCGGGAAATACCAGATATCGCCTTTCTCGAAATCATCTGTTGCCGTAGTTCCATCTGGAGCAACAACAGTTGTACGTACACTTCCTTCTAACACATAAGCCCATTCTGCTGCGATTGAATGCCAGTGTAATTCACGGAAGCTACCCGGGTTTAACCGCATAATTACTCCTGCAATACTTTGCGATACCGGAAATTCTTCTACAGTCGCTTCTTTGGCTGTACCACCGGGACCTACCCAGCCCTTACTTCCATTTTCAATGTCGTATACAAAATCTTCCAATTCTTCTACCTTGGGATCGTTTGACCCATTTTTTACTGAAGTTTCGGCCTTTTTTGGAATTAATAAATCTAGGCCTGTTGATGCTGTTACCAAACCAAAGCTTGATAAAGATACTGCGGAAAGAAATCCACGTCTTGTTGTTGCCATATCTTTTTATATTAATATTAAAACAAATGTAAAATTTAAAAATGACATCTCAAAGCAAAACATCATATGTTTTTAAAAAACATCATATGTTTAATTTTTATACTTATATAACTGTATTGAAAGGCGTTTGCTGGTAAAATAACATTTTCAACGAGTCCAACTACCTCAGAATTCTAAGGAATTATATGATGTTTACCAGAAATGTCGTATGTTTGCTGCAAAGGAGTTAGCGAATCATGAAACTTTATGAAAAGGTAATTAGTCTGATAAAGAAAGATATTTCTCAAGGGAAATACAAAGCGGGGGAAAAGATACCTTCCGAACCTGAACTGATGAAGTTATATGGTGTAGGTCGTTCCACGATCAGAGAAGCGATTAAAACCATGGCCATTTCAGGGATTCTGAAAGTACAGCAGGGATCAGGGACTTTTGTTAATAACAGCTTCCAGGAGGTCAGCATTGAGCAGCGCTTAAGACGTGCAGATTTTGATGACGTCAATGCAGTAAGGAGACTTCTGGAGAAGGAAATTGTAAAATTGGCCGCACAAAATCGTACGGAGGAACAACTTCAGGAGATCGAACAATATTTAGAAAATCGCAGACTGGCTATTCATGCTGAAGACGCTCAGCTTTGCGCAGATACAGATATTGCTTTTCATACAGCGATTGCCAAGGCTTCCTCAAACCCAGTATTATCTGATTTATATTACAGTTTCACCTTAATCATGCGTAATTTTTTTCTTGCAAGAGAAAAGCAAGGAATCAGCCGTTTTGCAATGAATCATCATTTGCATGAACAATTATTTAAAGCGATTAAGAACAAAAAAACCAACCAAGCCCAATTGATTCTTCAAAGAATTCTGGACAATAACTATTAAGATTTTTGATATACACCAGCCGTTATTTGTGAATCTTGTGTACAACAATAGCTACAGCTAATAATTATTGGACAGTCTCACTCTTAAAGAAAACAATAGCCCTTCTGTATTTCAGAAGGGCTACCTTTATTGCATTTCTGCTAATACATCCTTCAGTTTTTTAAGGTATTGTCCAAAATATTTATTAAATGTGTATTCACTGATCAGATAATGGAATCCGAATATCGCCGCATATATACATAATCTGAGAGGAAAATCAATTTTAGCCAGCAGGTCAAGTCCCTGAATCCAATCCACCCTATTATATCTGAGTAAAACTTCCGAAGAAATGATCAGCAATAAAAAAAGGAACCTTGTTGCTATAAGATAACGGCCATTGCTTTTGATAAGTTTCCTGATCTTTATTTCAATATCTTTCTTTACCGGGCCATTAAACGTTTCCAAACCATTGATCAGTTTTAAATTGAAAAAATGATAAATGATCATTACAGGCAGAATGGCGGCCGCACCCATATAAAAAAACTGTTTCCCGTTTTATTTGCATTTATGCCTGCAATTATTAAAAAAAACGAAAAGAGCGGGTAAAATCATCAGCTGCTTTTTTGTTCTTTTTTTGAGGGCATCAAGTGGAGAGGCTATCCCTCTTCTAGTAGCAGAAATAATATCAAATTCGTTCTGATCTACATTTACTGAAATTGTTTTCCAGTTGTTTTTCAATACATCTAATTCCATCTTATTTGTTGTTTGTTAAGGTTCTTAATTTGTCTTTAATCCTGTTCATCTTTACTCTCAACGTTGCATTGCTGATCCCCAGAATCTCTTCCATTTCATCGTAAGATTTATCTTCCAGGTACAACATTACAACCGATTTTTCCACATCATTCAGTTGTTGTATCGCTACATACAACTGTTGATGCTGTTCTTCTTTCAATCCCGTATCTTCTTCATAGGAGACCTGAACGTACTGCAGTTCAATATCACTGATCTGAATAGAACGTTTCGGTTTGGAAAGACTCATCAGAACCCTATTAATAGCAATCCTGTAGAGCCAGGTACTGAATTTTGACTCACCTCTGAATTTCGGATAAGATTTCCACAACTGAATAATAATATCCTGATACATCTCCTGAATAGTATTGGGATCATTGCTATACATCCTGCAAACCTTATAGATTAAAAGTTTATATTCTTTTAGCCTGAGCTCAAACTCTAATTCTAAATCTGTCTTTTTCAAATCTTTAGATTTTAGCTATTTGTTACCCGTTGTAACAAAATGTTACGAAATAATTGATCTAAAAAAATAATCCCTCCTGATGTTTTCCGGAGGGATTATTTTCTAAATCTTTTTCTAATTTATATTAATCAAACTTAATGAACATCTGATCGAAATTCATCGTCATTTTATTAAATTTTCGGATAACATCCTGCCCTATATTTCCATACACGGTTTCTTTATTGATCTTATCTTTTAATAAACGGATATCCCTTAATTCGATTTCTTTTCCAAGGATATGGAAAGTATGATTTATTTTAAATCCATCGTATTCGGCTTTTCCACCAGCTCCTCCCATGCCGATCTTACTTACTTTATAATGCTCATCGATTTCTTTTTTATTCTCCTGGTAAAAGGGAGCATATAACATCGTCTGATCTGCTCCCGTATCAAAACTATAGTGTTTTCCATCTATAAAAATAAGAGGTGAAAGACCGTCGATCGCCATATTGGAAGGACTACTTATTTTGGTTTCAGCCTCCGGTACAATAAAATAGTCATCCTGTGTCAGCTGCACTTCACGAAGTGCTTCAATAACAGGAAATCCAAGAATGCCATTGATCTGGTATTTAATTTGCGGAAAGCTAAGCGCAGTATCAGCAAACACCAAAAAAACAGCATTTTCTATGATGACATTCCCTAGCTTAAACTTTTCACAAACCGCCAGGTCAGCCTTTACGGATATACCGGTAATTGCATCCACATCTATGCCTGCGGGAATAATCCTCATTTTCAAACGCTTAGCCGCAGATTCTGAAATAGTAGATATATTAGCTCCCGTATCGAAAATAAAATTCATAAAATCGTCACCAATCTGCACTTTGAGATTTTTTAAATTAGCCACATCTTTTTCCATTTTCATGTTTGTACTCCCTTTCATCGTAACTTTCTGACGAGGCTCCTTTTCAAGTGCCGTCCAGATTTTCAGGTTATTCTTCAGATCACTCCTCTCTTCTTCTGTCAATATCTGATCATATTTTTTCAGGGTATTCTGTACCGCAGTTTTTGCTCCCGCATAATCATATTGCTTCATACTGTTATCCTCTTTGAGATGAGATATTTTCAACAGTAGTGAATCTGGTAACGTTATTGTTTTCAACTCTTCCAGTTTCAAAATTTTCAGGTCGGACTCCCGGGGCTTATTGAATGCATTGTTAAGAATCGCTTCCGTAAAGTATTGGTATTCTACCGGCAATTTTTTCCTGGCTGTTGTAAAAATTTCACGTGCACTAAAGAAGTTTTTTTTCTGTATTTGCGTATACAAACTATTAAATTCAGAATTATGGGTCTGGCTAAAACTAAAGCTACAAACGAACAGGAAGGTCGTTACCATAATTCGACAGAAAATCTTATTCTTATGAAACAACTTTCCCCTTTCTAAGTTTTTCCTAAATCTTTTAAACTTAATTTTATAATTTTTCATACTACCAAACTTTTCATTAATAATTTAAATAGTTAGTCCGCTAATTTATTAAATACAGCAACGCTACACATATAAATTACTTAAAATTTTAAACACTTACCATCAATCCATTTTCCCTGATCATCCCTATTATCAATAATCTTGTCATATTGTTGCTGCAACCCTGTTCAATTATCAGCACTTAAACTGACCAGCTTGGTACAAAATTATTGAATCAATTCATCGAATTGATTCTTATTCGTTTTGTAAAAAAGACAAGGTTTTTAATATTATATTTTTGTAATACAAAAAACAAATCCCTACCCGTTGAAATATTTAATTTTTATTTGTACATTTGCGTGACGTTACCGAATAATTGTAAACATTTTACAATTGAAGTGATACAGATTGTACCCGTTTAATGACCGGAATAAAAATTTAAGAAACAGATAATTAGCATTATTTGGAGTACGGATTTTATGATATGGATGTGACCATCTTTATACAAAATCAACTGAATTTTCTACCAATTCAGTCTTTTCATTTTTTCCAAATATACCCCTATTTGTATGTTATCTTTTTGTAATATTAAAAAAACAAATCTCCACCTATTGAAATATCACATTTTTATTCATATATTTGCTTAATATTGCTAAATAATTATAAATATTTATAATTATTATCACATAGATTGTACCAGTTTTTTCATAAGAATAAAAATATAAGTTTCAGGTGTTTAATGATATTTGAAGGCTAAAAAGAGGCATTGTTAAAAAATTATTACCAAATCGCCTTTATTATTAAACATATCACAGAATTAATTATTTTTATTCCATCATAACAGAAGATCGTTCTATATATCGGACGTTCAGCATCCTGCTATGACATTTCCCGCCGTTTATCTCAAAATTATAAATGTAATGAAAAATCTAATCACCATCGACTTAAAGCCCCATGAAAAGAGCAATGTAGAATGCATGCCTTATAAGCACCGCTTAATAGCATTTTGCAAAACCAATTCTTTTAAAATTAAAGAATAATCATCAAATACTATTTATTATTGAATATATAATATAATTTTACTATTTTTATTCCTCCATAACAAAACAACCGGATATAACATTAAACGTTTTACCGATTGGTTATAGGAATCCTGATCACTCAATATAAAAACGCCATGAAAAACATAACTATTATTGGGCTTACTCCTTTCGAGAAGCCGGATGCCCATCTTATATTAAAACTACACCAGGCAGGTGCATTTGCTGTTTTAAGCTTGGGACATGAGTCAGCAATCGCCCAGGCAGCACTTCATCAATTAGACCAGACCGATATACCTTCTTACGGTATTTATTCCTCCGATGATAAATTCGAATCCCTTCAAATCTCTGAAAAAGTAGAATTTGTGATCCTTCCATTTGGCACTTCCGCCAATCTCTTCCCGAATTTACCGATTGTTTATCAGGTAAGCAGTCTGGAAGAAGCCAAAGAAGCTGAGCGTATGGAAGCTGCAGGTATTATTATTAAAGGAAATGAAGCCGGTGGACTTGTAGGATATGAGTCAACATTCGTTTTATTTCAGCGAATCATAAAAGAAGTAACCTCTATCCCGGTATGGATCCAGGGAGGCGTAGGACTTCATACCGCTGCCGCCGCAAAAGCACTGGGAGCAACCGGTGTTGTACTGGACAGCCAGCTTTCGCTGTTTCCGGAAAGTTCTGTTCCACAGGATCTAAAAGATCTCTGCTCAAAGCTTAACGGAACCGAAACAAAAATCATTGCTAACCATCGTGTTTTGGTAAGACCCAACTCACCTTCTTTACCGGAAAATACCACCGCAGAAGACCTTAAAGAATTTTTCACAGATCTTGACCCGGCTAACAGCTATATCCCAATGGGACAAGATATTTCATTAGCAACAGATCTCTTTGAAGACTTCAAAAACCTGAAGAAAATGGTTTTTGGATTTAAAGAAGCCATGTATGGCCATCTTAAACAGGCAAAAGCCCTACAGGTAATTGACGAGGAAAATGCTTTAGCGAAAGAGCTAAACCTTCGTTATCCTATTGCTCAGGGTCCAATGACCCGTGTCAGTGATGTTCCTTCGTTCGCTAACGCTGTAGCTGATGCAGGCGCCTTGCCTTTCGTTGCCCTTTCTTTACTTAAAGGAAACCAGGCTAAAGATTTGGTTATGGATACTAAAAAGCTTGCGGGAGAAAAAACTTGGGGTGTAGGAATTTTAGGATTTGCTCCCCAGGAATTACGAGATGAGCAAACCTCTTATATATTGGAGGCAAAACCTCCTGTAGTTTTAATTGCCGGAGGAAGACCTGCTCAGGCAAAAATATTTGAAAAAGCGGGAATAACGACCTTTCTTCATGTTCCCTCACCGGCTTTGCTGGATATTTTCTTAAAAGAAGGAGCCCGAAATTTCATATTTGAAGGACGCGAATGTGGCGGACACGTAGGACCGCTTTCAAGCACTGTTCTTTGGGAAAAACAAATTGAACGTATATTAAAAGAAGAACACCCTGAAAATATCAGCGTCTTTTTTGCAGGTGGGATCCATAATGCATTTTCAACGGCATTTGTTTCTATCATGGCAGCACCTCTTGCAGCAAGAGGTGTAAAGGTTGGAGTATTGATGGGTACGGCATATCTTTATACCCAGGAAGCCGTACTTACGGGTGCTATCCAGGAAGAATTCCAGATACAAGCCATGCAGGCAAAAGACACCGTTTTATTGGAAACCGCACCGGGACATGAAACGCGTTGCCTGAACACTGCATTTGCTCAACATTTCAGTGCTGAAAAAACAAAACTTCTGGCAGCCGGAATGGATAAAAAACAGGTTTGGGAACAGCTTGAAAAGCTCAACGTAGGCCGTCTGAGGATTGCAGCAAAAGGAGTAGATCGTCAGGGGGACCAACTCGTTAATATTCCTAAAAATCAACAGCTGGATCTTGGGATGTACATGATTGGTCAGATCGCTACGATGCACGACCGAGTTATTTCGATTTCGGACCTTCATGAAGATGTTGCTGTAGATAATTTTAAATATATACAGGATGCCGCTTTACCGGAAGAACCATCTTCTCATGAAAAACCGCTTGACATAGCAATCATAGGTATGGAATGTATATTTCCGGGTGCAAAAAATCTGGAAGAATACTGGCGTAATATCATTTTAGGAAAAGACAGTGTAACAGAAGTACCCGATGAACGATGGAATAAAGAGCTTTATTATCATCCGGATTCAGATGGACCGGATGTATCCCATTCCAAATGGGGTGGATTCATTCCGAAAATTGATTTTGATCCGCTTGCCTTCGGAATACCTCCTCAATCTCTCGCCGCTATTGAACCTACACAATTATTAACATTACTGGTGGCCAAACGTGCCATGGAAGATGCAGGTTATGGTGAGAAACATATCAACAGAGAAAATATCTCTGTAATCATAGGAGCTGAAGGCGGTAATGACCTTGCGAACAGCTACAGTTTCAGAGGGTATTACAAACAGGTTTTCGGGGAACTTCATGATGAAGTAAAAGAAGCATTCCCACATACTACAGAAGATTCATTCCCGGGTATTTTAGCCAATGTAATCGCCGGAAGAATCACCAACCGTCTGGACCTTGGAGGAAGAAACTTTACGGTGGATGCCGCTTGCGCATCATCTCTGGCCGCAATAGAACTGGCATGCCAGGAGCTTGTATTAGGCAAATCGGATATGGTGCTGGCCGGTGGAGCAGATTTGCATAACGGGATCAACGATTATCTTATGTTTTCAAGCACACATGCACTTTCCCGAAAAGGAAGATGTGCAACTTTTGACAGTGAAGCCGACGGAATTGCCCTGGGAGAAGGGGTTGCTATTCTTGTCCTGAAACGATATGAAGATGCCTTACGTGATGGTGACCGCATTTATTCGGTGATCAAAGGTGTCGGAGGATCCAGTGATGGTAAGGCTTTAGGGCTTACTGCTCCACGAAAAATTGGCCAGGTAAGAGCACTGGAACGTGCTTATGCCCAAGCAGGTATTAGTCCTGCAGCTGTAGGATTAATAGAAGCTCACGGTACAGGAACCGTAGTCGGAGATAAGACCGAACTTAATGCATTAACCAATTTATTCAGCCGATCTGGAGCGATACCGGGCCAGACTCACCTGGGATCTGTAAAAACCCAGATCGGACATACCAAATGCGCGGCAGGATTAGCAGGGCTGATCAAAGCATCATTAGCAGTGTATCATGGTGTAAAACCACCTACCCTTCACCTTCAGCAGCCTAATGCTTATTATAATGCACAAACCAGTCCTTTTGCATTCTATGCAGAAAGCGGATTGTGGGGCGATGAAAACCGTTATGCGGGAATCAGTGCTTTTGGATTTGGCGGAACCAATTTCCATACTGTGATTGCCAATCATTCGAAACAGGAAGAGCCTGTGACCATGCAATCATGGCCATCGGAATTATTTGTATTCCGTGGAGATACTTATGAAGAAGCAAAAAGCCAGCTAAGCCAGATCACTTCTTTACTGGAAATCAATGATGATATCTCATTGAAAGATATAGCATACAGCTTAAGCGTAGGTTCTGAAAAGCCTGTCCAGTTGAGTATTGTAGCGGACACAGCTGAAGATCTGATGATGAAGATCGAGCTGATTCTGTCCGGCATCGAAACCAAAGACACTTTTACCGTTAATAAGAAAGCGGGTAAGGTAGCCTTTTTGTTCCCGGGACAAGGCAGCCAGCGTATCAATATGGCGCGTGATCTGTTTGTGGTATTCCCTGCAATGCGTAAACTTCTGGACCAGTACCCTGAGCTTGAAAAAGTAGTTTTCCCTTCTACGTCTTTCGATCCGGAAACTTTAAAGCAACAAAAAGAAACCATTAAAGATACCCGCCTGGCACAACCTCTTTTAGGAATTGTGGATCTTGCACTGGCTAAATTCCTTCAATCCCTGGGGATTGTTCCGGATATGCTGGCAGGTCACAGCTACGGAGAACTGCCTGCATTATGTTTTGCCGGTGTTTTTGAAGAAGAAAAACTTGTAGACCTTAGCAGACGCAGAGCGCATGCTATTCTGGACTCTGTGGAAGGCGGAGATCCGGGTACCATGGTAGCTGTAAGCATAACAAAAGAACGTTTATTACCGATCCTTGAAAAAACTGAAGGCTGCTATCCCGTAAACTATAATGCACCTTCCCAGTGCGTGGTTGCAGGAAGTACCACTGCAATCAATAACCTGATGACAATCCTTAAACAGGAAGGAATTTCTGCTAAAAAGCTGGAGGTTGCCTGTGCATTCCATAGTCCTGTTGTTGCCAAATCCAAAGATCTGTATACAACGGTACTCAACGATATTCCATTTGAGGAAATGCAGATTCCTGTCTGGTCGAATACTACCGCAACAGTATATCCGACAGGATCTTCAGAAATAAAGGAAAGGCTAACAGATCATCTTGTACAGCCGGTGAGATTTGTAGAGCAAATTCAGGCGATGTACGAAGACGGAGCGAGAATCTTCATCGAAGTAGGACCAGGAAAAGTACTTACCGGATTAACGCAATCTTCCTTAGGTAAAGATCAATTGACACTGTATGTAGAAGACAACAGTCGTAATAAATTCAGCCATCTTCTGTGTATGCTGGCCCAGTACTTAGGTACGGGTCGAAACTTTGACATCAGCAAGCTTTTCGATGGCCGAAATACCCGATTTATTCAGATTGACCAACCTGATCTTTATAAGAAAAACACGGCCATCTGGCGTGTTAACGGACAAACAGCACACCCTACTACAGGTAATTTGCCTGCCAATGGTGCACTACCCATTTTAAACCCTATCCAAATGAACAACTTTACTAATAATCAAGCACCTGCAACCGAGAATTTACCAGCCGCCGAGCGTATGCTGCAGGAATATTTAAATAGTATGAAGATGATGATACAGGCTCAAAGGGATGTAATGCTTTCCTTCCTGGGTCAGAATCCTCAAATTACTTCTGCTCCCGTGTATCACGCACCGGTAACAAACGGAACCAATGGAACCAACGGGGCTAACAACGTGGTTACGATACCAACTTCGCAAATCGTTACAGAAAAACCGGCAGTTGTTACTCAGACAAAACAAGCCCCAACAAAAGACGTTAAAACTTTATTACTACAGGTTGTAAGTGAAAAAACCGGATACCCGCATGAAATGCTGGGTATGGAAATGGATCTTGAAGCGGACCTTAGTATCGATTCCATCAAAAGAGTTGAGATCATAGGAACTCTTCGAAGTGAGCTGGGTGCTTTATCTATGGACAGTTCTAATGAAGACACTGTAATGGAGCAACTTGCCTCGATCAAAACTTTAAACGGGCTGGTTTCCTGGCTTACGGAATTTATGGGAGCTCCTGCTGCAGTGAATACAAAAACTGAGGCCGTAGAAGTTGCAGAACCGAAAAATCAGTCTTCTTTTTCCCTGGAAGATCTTCAAAATGCAATCCTGGATATTGTAAGTGAAAAAACAGGATATCCGAAAGAAATGCTGGGTCTGGACTTGGATCTTGAAGCAGATTTAAGCATCGATTCCATCAAAAGAATGGAAATTATCGGAGACCTGAAAACCAAGATAGGATTCGGACAGGATTTAGAGCAGGCAGATGACATCATGGAGAAACTGGCAGCGATTAAAACCCTTCGGGGACTGGCATCATGGATCAGTGAGCTTAATGGAAAAAGCAGTGAAGCCAGCCATGAAGCAGAAGCTAAAATTACTGAACAGATATCAGGAGAAGCTCAGGAACAGGCCATGTTATCACGTCTAAGGTTTGACCTTACACCAAGTGATGTTTCTGCAATACAAAATACAGAAACAATAAAAGGAAAGCGTTTCGCCATTACTCCTGCTACGATTATAGAAACATTAGCCATTAAAAATATACTTGAAAAATGCGGAGCCATCGGTGAAGTGATCGATATGGAAACGGACCTTAAAAATTTTGACGGGCTTATCATTCTTGACATCTTCTCTTCTGAAGTAAAAAACGGCATCATTGAATATGTTAACCTTATAAAGAAGCTGGACTTCGATAAAGTAAAATGGGTATACCTGATATCCGATATTCCTGCACATCTTCAGGAACTGACCGATATTAAAGTATTACGCCATTATCAGGGATATCCAGGCTTCTTTAAAAGCCTTGCCAGGGAGTATGAGCAAACTTCATGCAGACTGATCAACCTGAGTACTCCTCAGGATCTTGATCAAATTGCAAATATTGCCTTAAAAGAAATACTTACGACAGACAAGCCATCCGAAGTTATTTATAAAGATGACCAACGTCACAAGGTAGATATTATACCATCTCCTCTATCAACCAGCCTGGAGGAAGCACACATCCAATTGAACAAAGAATCTGTAGTGCTTGTATTAGGTGGTGGACAGGGCATCACGGCTGAACTTGTTAAACACATGTCCGAAGCCTACCCTTGCACCTATATCCTTGTTGGCCGGTCTGCAGATCCGCGAGAAGGAACGTCTGATCTTAAAGAATTGGAAACCCTGAAAACGAAAGAAGAAATCAGAAGTTACCTGATTAAAACAGGACAATTTACTTCTCCTTCAGAAATAGAAAAAGAAACGGTTAGGGTATTTAAGAACAATCAGATCCTACGGACTATCAGAGATATGGAACAACTTGGAAGTACGGTAGTTTACCATTCACTGGATCTTTGTGACGAAGACGGATTATGCGATCTTATCAATACTATTTATGATAAATATGGGCAGCTGGATGGCGTGATCCACGGTGCAGGCCTTCTGGAAGACAAACTATTTAAACAGAAAACAACCAGTTCGTTCGGACGTGTATTTGATACCAAAGTAAAACCGTTACGTGTATTAGCAGAACAGCTTCGTCCGGAATGCCAGTTTGTAGTTCTCTTCTCAAGCATTGCTTCCGTATATGGAAATAAAGGGCAGACGGACTACGCAGCAGCCAATAGTGTATTGGATGATTACGCCAAAGCTCTGGATAAAAAATTAACAGGAAAAGTGATCTCCATCAACTGGGGACCATGGAAAGGTGCCGGTATGGTTTCCTCAACCCTGGAAACAGAATATGAACGTCGTGGAATCTCACTCATTCCATTGGATCAGGGAAAAGAAATCTTCCTTAATGAGATCAAGTACGGAACGGAAAGCCAGGTGCTGATCATGTCAGGAAATAATTGGTAAATCGCTGTATCAGATAACTATGAAAAAAACAGATATTGCTGTAATTGGCCTATCCTGTGTCTTCCCCGGAGCACAGGATGCCAACACCTTTTGGCAAAATATCATTAATAAGGTAGATTCTACCCAAACTGCACCTGCGGATCGTATTGATCCGATCCATTTCAGCGATACACCAGGTTCGGTTGACCGTTTTTATTGTCAGCGTGGCGGATTCATTCCCGATTATGAATTTGACCCCACCGCCTATGGTATTTTACCGTTAGCTGTAGAAGGCACCGAACCTGATCATTTGCTAACCCTTGATCTGGTGCAAAAAGCATTAGACGATGCTGGTGTATTCAAAAAACAGGTTTCGCTCGAAAAAACAGGAATCATCATTGGTAAAGGAAATTATACAGGCCCGGGAGCTACCCGTGCTATCGAAATCGTAAGGACCGGGGAACAAATATCTTCATTGCTTCAGGAGTTGCTTCCACAAATATCTCCTGCAGAAATTGAAAAAGTAAAACATGCTTTCCAGGAAAGAAAAGGACGCTTTGCTGCAGATACTGCAATGGGACTGATCCCTAACCTTGTTGCTTCTTTAGTGGCCAACCGGTTCAATCTGGGAGGAGCCGCGTTCACAGTAGATGCCGCTTGTGCCAGTTCTCTGATCGCAGTAGACCACGCTGTTCAGGAGCTTAACAGAGGCCGTTGTGATATGGTTATTGCCGGAGGCGTACACACAGGACAAAATGCAGCTTTTTGGAGTATTTTCGCCCAATTGGGCGCCATGTCACGCCAACAGCAGATCAAACCTTTCAGCATGGATGCCGATGGATTATTGATTGGAGAAGGCTGCGGATTTATTGTCCTGAAACGTCTGGAAGATGCCATCAGGGATCAGGATAAGATCTATTCCGTGATCAAAGGAGTTGGTGTAAGCAGTGACGGTAGTGGCACCAGTGTTATGAGCCCTTCTGCAAAAGGCCAGCTGAAGGCACTGCAACAGGCATGGATCAATGCAGACCTTGATGAAAAGAAAATCGGTTATCTTGAAGCTCATGGCACAGGGACACCGCTTGGAGATAAAATAGAACTTCAAACGCTCGCTCAGTTTTTTGGAAAAGAAGAATCTGCTCTTACGGCAGGTATTGGATCCGTTAAATCCAATATCGGACATGCCATGCCGGCAGCCGGTATTGCAGGTTTAATAAAAACGTGTCTGGCCCTGCATCATGATATCCTTCCCCCAACATTATATTGCGAAAATCCTATTGCCGATATGCAGCAAACCAGATTCGCACCGGTACAGGAACCTACAAGCTGGTCTAAAACCGGCTTACCGAAAGTAGCCGCTGTTAATGCATTTGGATTTGGAGGAATCAATGCCCACGTGGTTCTTGAAGGATACGATATGCCTAAAAAAGACCGCGTATTACTACTGGCCAGAAAAACACATCAGGAGTTACTTTCAGCTTTACAGAATAACGAAAGTACAACCGGAGAAGGAAACTACAGGGTGGCCATGTTTGATCCTACTCCTGAAAGAATAGAAAAACTTATTAAAATTGTATCCAAGGACAAACCTTGGCGTAATAAACAGGATATCTGGTACACCAATACTCCGTTGCTTCATGATGGAGGAAAAGTTGCTTTTGTATTCCCTGGACTGGATGGACTGGCAAAAGGCGAAGTAGAAAGCGTAAGCCGTTATTTCGGATTAACAGAACCAATACAAACAGAGGGCGAAGGCTTACTTACGGATGCACTAAACATATTCAACAACTGTAGTATCCTGGATAATTCATTGAAAAAACTAGGCATAATACCGGATATGAATGCGGGACACAGTTTGGGAGAATGGCTGGCCGGCTACTCCTCTGAGCTGGCAGAAGTGAATTCTGTAAAAGCACTGATCGATGTTCTGAATCCTGAAACATTTGAACTAAAAGATTCTAAGTTTATTGCGATCGGGGCAGGTATTGATACCATCACCCCCATTATTGAAACAATTCCGAATATCTATATTTCCAATGATAACTGCCCGAATCAGGTAATCCTTTGTGGCAGTAATGCTGCACTGGAAGAACTGGTCCCTTTATTAAAAGCCCAGCAGATATTTCATCAGATACTTCCCTTCCAATCAGGATTCCATTCACCTTTTATCGCAGATAAACTGGATATAATCCTGCAGGGAATGGAAAAAGCACAATTCCAGAAAACGAAAATCCCGTTATGGTCTGCAACGACGTTGGAGCCTTATCCTTCGGACGAGGAGGCCATCAGAAAACTAAGTGCGGAACATTTGGTTCAGCCTGTACGCTTCAGGGAACTGACGGAGAAATTGTATGAAGAGGGAGCCAGATTATTTATCCAGGTAGGTACCGGAGGACTGATCGGCTTTATAGATGATACTTTGAAAGGGAGACCATTCAGTACATTAGCATCAAGTGTCGCTACCCGATCTTCTCTTGCCCAGCTACAACGTGTAGTTGCCGCATTATTTGTGGAGGGTAAAGATATTTCACTCGACTTTTTAGAAATACATCACGCTTCTAAAAAATCATCAGGTAAAGGTATTAAACTGGAATTGGGATCACCTATCATCCGTAATTTTAAAGAAGCCAAAACACTGGCTAAATCTTTTGATGTACCGGCACAAAACGGGATTGCTACAATCGCAGCGAAAAGCGGGCATCCTCTTGTGCAGGCTTTCCAGGAAAATATTGCGGATATGATCCGTATGCAAGAAGAAGTTTTAACGCTATTCCAGCACGGACCAAAAACTACAACTCAAAGTCCGGTAATTACTCAACCTAAAGCACCTGTAAGCAAGAATTTTTCAAAATCCCTGCATGTGAATCTGGATACCCATCCATACCTCATCGACCATAGTCTGCTTAGACAACCTGCAGGCTGGCCTGATGTAACGGATATGGAACCTGTGATTCCCATGACCATGATCTTCGAATTACTGGCAGAAATAGCCCAGGCTGAGATCCCGGAAATGCAGGTCCATAAAATAATGAACATTAGCGTATTCCAATGGATGAACGTAGCCAAACCATTTGAAAAAACAGTGAATGGAGAATGGCGTTCTTCAACCCACGCTTATCTTGATATAGAAAATTTCGCCAATGCTGAAGTCATATTAAGATCTTCACCTCCTGTCGTACCGGTTTTTGATCTTTCGATCGGAGATCTGCTACCCATCCATCGTACTCCTGAGGAAATCTATGATAAACATATGTTCCATGGAGATGCTTATCAGGGAATTACAGAAATTTTATCCGTTGGAAGTAAAGGTATTATAGGAACTATTAAAGGAAATGGCGGAAAAGGTTCCCTGTTGGATAATGCAGGACAACTATTTGGCTTGTGGCTGCAGCTTACCCTTACTAAAGACAGGATTGCTTTTCCGGTAAAAATAAGGGATATTGAATTCTTCGGAAACATGGAAGACCAGGACGGATTATTCGAATGTACCTGTATTCTTACCGATTTAAATGAGGAATTTGCCACCGCCAACATTATACTGAAAAGAGATGAAAAGGTGTGGTGTGCCATTACAGGCTGGCAGAACAGAAGACTTGAAATCGATGAAGCATTATGGAATGTTTCCATGTCTCCTCTTCACAACCGTCTTTCAGAAGAAATAGCACCTCAGGTATTTTTCTTCCATCAGGCTTATACCAGAGTGGCTTCCTGGGACTTTATCCTGAAGCGATATTTCAACCAGACGGAAAAACAATACCACCAAAAATTACTACCCAACAAGAAGAAAAACTGGATGGTGAGCCGGGTTGCTGTAAAAGACGCCGTAAGGAATTTACTCCGTGAACAAAAGAATCACGCCTGCTATCCTATTACATTTGAAATAGGCTCAGATGAACTGGGCAAGCCTTACCTCATCAGCGATTTCACACAGGATATCCATGTGTCCCTTGCCCATAAGGGAAAAGAGGCTGTAGCTATCGCACGCCATGGAAAGTCCGTAGGAATTGATATGGAAACGATCGAGGAAAGAAGTTCCGGTTTCTATGATCTGGTATTCACAGATTCTGAGCTGGAATTATTAAAGGGCAGGGATCAGGCGGAATGGACGACCCGCTTCTGGGTTGCCAAAGAAGCCTACGGAAAGTTCCTGGGAAAAGGACTGCAAGGCAATCCTAAAGCATACGAAGTACAACTAATAAAGGATGATCATTTGTGGATCAACCAAACTGAAATAAAAACCATAAAACATCAAAATTATATTATCGGATGGACACTATGAACAACACATTAAAAATGAATCACGAGGAATTATTCACTCTTTTGAAGGGTTTTATCACTGAAGTTATAGGAGAGGAATTTGTTGAAGAGATGGATATCACTCCGGAGAGTTCATTTACTAAAGATCTTGAAATGGACAGTATAGAAATTGTCTCTTTCTCTGAAAAAATAAAAGCACATTTTGGCGATCAGATTGATTTTACCGGGTGGTTGTCTTCTATGGACCTCGACCAGCTGATCAACCTGGATCTCCGTATGATCATCAATTATATTTACGAATGCCAATAATTACAGTTGATAACAGGAAAATTCATATTCAGGAACTTAATAAAGGTGTCCGGGAAACGGTTGTGCTTATCCATGGGATGTTCAGCAATCTGTCCATTTACTATTTTAACATAGCACCCATCCTGGCACAGCATTACCACGTAGTAATGTATGATTTAAAAAGCCATGGAATGAGTGAACGTATACTCGATGGATACGATCTTGAAAATATGGCTTCCGATCTTCTTGGCCTTATTGATTTCCTTGACCTGAAAAAAGTTCATTTGGTAGGTTATAGTTTCGGGGGACTTATTGCTTTGAAAACAGCATTGAAATATGCAGACCGTATAGACCAGCTGGTAATTATGGAAGCTCCTGATCCCAGGGATGAAGAAACCCGGGGGATTATCGATCAGTACAGTAAGGAATTCCTGGAACATTATGTAGCCAATTTTACAGACACTACAAAAGTGCAGATGGGCAAAAGGCAAATGGAAAAAAATCACAGAATGTATGAATTCCTGTTTTATGAGACCAGTATCAAAGCGGATATGATCAGAGAGAAAGATTTCTTTACTGAAACCGATCTTACAAAGATAAATATTCCGGCATTGCTTTTATATGGGGATCAGTCCAATTGTCGTCCTACGGGAGAATGGCTAGAGAAAGAACTCGGCCAGGCAAAACTTGAACTCATTCCTGGAGATCATAATATCCCGATACAGGAACCCGCTCAGATCGCTGAGGCTATTGTGCATTTTTTATCCAAATCATTATCTAAATCTAACACCTTAACACAAAATCATGGCTAAATTTGTATTTGTTGTTCCACCGTTGACGGGCCATGTCAACCCTACCCTGAGTATCGGGGCTGAATTATTGAACAGAGGACATGAAGTGGCATGGATCAGTCTTGACAAAAATCTTAATACCAAACTTCCGGCAGGAGGAGAGCTCCTGCTTATCCAATACGATCAAACTGACGAAGAAAAAAGAGATAGCGAACAGTACCTGGATATTATTTCCAAAAAAGTAGTATACGGAATAGACAGCATCAAATTTCTTTACGATGATGTACTTATCCCACTGAACAGGCATTGCTATAATGGTATTGTCCATTTACTCGATTCTTATAAACCTGACCTTGTAATCGGTGATCATCAGCTATTTGCAGCTGCTATTGCTGCAAAAAAGCTAAACCTTCCTTACAGTACTACTGTTACTGCACCCGCTGCCATCAAAATCATGGATGAATTACCAAAGGTTCATGAGTGGGAAGTAAATAAAATCATTGAACTGCAAAAGGAACTGGGAATAATGGAAGACCATTCTTTGGCTTCCTCAGACCTCTTAGCAATGGTTTTAACGTCCAGATATTTCTTTGGTGAAATGGAACTACCCTCTAATTACCAGTTTACAGGTCCTGTTCTTACGGAACGCCGGATATCCTGTGAGTTCGACTGGGAAAGGTTTAACAGCAGCACTCAAAAGAAAATTCTTGTAAGTATCGGTACGACTTTCGATCATGATCATAAAAAAGCTTTTTTCCAAAAAGTAATTGACGCATTTAAAGATGAAGACCTAACGGTTGTAGTTGTTTCAGATCCTCAACTTTTCGACAGCTGGCCGGAAAATTTCATGGTATATCAGCAGGTTCCTCAATTGGATCTCTTGCCGCATCTTGATGGTGTCGTTTGCCATGGGGGACATAATACGGTATCCGAAACGCTTTCAAACGGACTGCCGTTGGTTGTTATTCCGATTGCCTATGACCAATCCCATGTAGCAGGACGTGTAGTACGTACAGGAGCTGGTGAGCGTCTTAATTTTAACCGGTTCAAATCAAACCATTTAAAAGAGGCGGTACAGCAGATCCTTAACAATCCTGATTATCGTAAAGCAGCAGAAGTCATCCGTCAGTCTTTCATTGAGGCCGGAGGTACGGTAACAGCTGCCAATTTACTGGAAAAAGCTATTACCGATGCAACACAAAAGATAAAATCCCGTTCGAAATTCCTGTTTGTTATCCCTCCTTTTTTTGGACATATCAGTCCTACTCTGAGCGTCGGTGTAAGCCTTATCGCAAGAGGGCACGAAGTAAAATGGTTCGGGATTACCCCGCTAGGAGATGAACATATTCCGGAAGGAGGATCGTATTTCTATCCTGAAGAAGATCTTATTCCCTATCAGGATGAGATCAAACGTATTTTAAAAAGACAGGATGACGGACCCGCCTGTTCCGGGCCTGAAGTTATGAAACTGGCATTAGAGGAAACTTATGTTCCTTTTGCCAAAATGATGATGCCCGGATTAAGCCGTCTTACTGAAAACTGGAAACCTGATGTTATCGTTAATGACTGTATTACTTTCGGAGGTGCCCTTTTTGCTCATAAACACAATATTCCATGTGTAACAACTACTCCTGTACCTCCAGATGTTATGGGAGATACAGAAAAAAGTGCTCCGAAAATATTTGAATGGCAACAAAACCTCATCAAAGATCTCCAAAAAGAAGTTGGGATTGATGATGATGGAATTTTCATCCATTCCCATAAATTAAACCTTGTATTTACATCTCAGGCTTTCGCAGGTTTTGAAACAGTACCTGACCATATGAAATTTGTAGGTCCTGTGAAAGGACGTCCCAATGATGCTCCTTTTGACTGGGATCGTTTGCATGCGGCTACTACACCCAAAATATTTGTATCATTAGGAACACTGCTGGTAGACATCAGAAAAGCCTTTTTCGAAAAGATCATTGCGGCATTCGCGGATCAGCCGGTAACTATCGTTGCGGCCACGCCACCGGATATTTTTGAAGAATGGCCTTCTAATTTCATTGTAAACAGTTTTGTACCTCAATCGGCATTAATGCCTCATATGGATATGGTAATTTGCCACGGAGGTTTTAATACAGTTAATGATACATTCCGTAATGGATTACCAATGCTGATCACACCGATTGCCTACGATCATTTCCACATCGCAAAACTCATCGAACAGGCTAGTTGTGGCAAGAGTATCCGCTATAAAAGATTACGCATAGATTCACTCCGTGAAACGGTTTTTGAATTGCTGAAAGATCCTGCTTACCGCAATGCAGCAAAAGAAGTTCAGACAACATTCCTTACTGCTGGTGGCAATGATAAGGCTGTAGAGCTACTGGAGAATTTTGTACAACAAGAACAATCAACATTAGTTTCTGTTTAAGTCATGAAAAGAAGATTGTTATTTGGTGAGCGCATGTTGCTGGGGGATGGAACGGAACCCTTCAATGCAATTATTCCCTTCCGGTTAAAAGGAGATTTCAGGGAAGAAGACGTGCGGCATGCCTTATATCAGATCCAGGCCAAGCACCCTTGGCTGAGAGCACTCATCACACATGATGAAAAGAAAGTACCGTGGTTTGAAGTACCGGATCCTATTGTTCCTATTCCTGTAAGGACTGTGGTCAGAAAAGGGGAAAACGATTGGCAGGAAGAATCCATAAAGGAATGGCAAACCGTTTTTAAGTATGACCAATTTCCTCTTATCCGGTTTGTATGGATCAAGGGAGAAGGAGTATCAGATATGCTTTTTGTTTTCCATCATTGTCTGTCTGACGGTGGTTCTGCAATGGCATTTTTAGATGAATTTCTAAAGGTATTGGATAATCCATTGGCAGATATTGGAACAGAGAATCCGATATTGGGAATTGAGGATGTGGTTCCATCAGCTATTTTATTGAACCGGAGACAGCGGCTGAAAGCAAAATTTATCGGGAGAGTCGCTGCCACAGCGATAAAATATATACCCGTGAACAAAAAAGCCATTGACCGGAAAAATGACTACTTCATCCACTGGAAATTTGATCGTGAGACAAGCAGTCAACTGATCTCTTACTGTAAAGCCATGAAGGTTACCGTGAATACTTTTTTGAGCGCTTCATTGCTTAAGGCTTTTAAGAAAGTAAAAGGTCCGGCGGCTTTCAATAAAGTTTCCTGTCCTGTAGATATCAGGCGTTTTGCCTCACAGATAAAAGAGGATCATATCTTTGCTTTCGGGCTGATGATTACCCTGTCATCCAATGAAAAAGTGAGCTTTGAAGACAATCTGACGCTTATGCAGGAAGATGTGGAACGTAAAACATCCAAGCTTAACCCGTACATGGTAATGATGGTAATGGAGTCCGGACACGATGCCCTGAAAAACTTCACCAGGCTTCTGAAACAAGGAAGGTCTACCAATGATTGTATGTTCTCCAATCTGGGAAGGATCCAGATTCCTGAGAACTATAAAGAATTTTCCGTTGAAACCATATTCAGTCCTTCTGTAATCGGTCCTCTGGGCAATACAACAACCATGGTAACATCTACCTACAGGGGAGAAATGGATTTTTCTTTTATGGGTAGTGAGGGATATTTACCATACACTGAAGCTTTAGCCATACGTGATGAGATGATTAAGTCCATTCAACTTAAACTGGAATATGCCGAAGTATTATGATCAGATAAACATCATTGATATGAACTAAAAGATTGATAAAGTTACTCCTTGTCCGGTATTATTCGGGAAGCAGATGAAGTAAACGGAATGATATAAAACTAAAGAGATCCATTTTGGATCTCTTTGCAGCAGACAGCAAGAATGTAGGTTGGAATGATCGGAAAGCTTTTGCATAAAAAAAACAAGAAAAACATTAATTTGATATAACCTATGAAAAGAAAACTACTATTTGGAGAACGAATGATATTAGGAGATGGAACAGAGGCTTTTAATGGCATTATCCCGTTCAGATTAAGGGGTACGTTCAAATTGGAAGAAATTCAGCGGGCTCTGGCTTTGCTTCAAAATAAACATCCCTGGTTAAAAGCACATGTAACCCATGACGAAGAAAACCTTCCATGGTTTGAAGTGCCCCAGAAAATTGTACCTATTCCTATAAGAATTGTGATCCGGCAGGGAGAAGACGACTGGCAGAAAGAATCCATGAAAGAATGGTATATGCCTTTCGATCATGAAAAGTTCCCCCTGATAAGGTTTGTATGGATCAAAGGAGAAGAAGTTTCAGACATGTTTTTCTCATTTCACCATTGTTTATGCGATGGAGGTTCCGCAATGACACTATTGTATGAGTTTTTACAGGTATTGGACAACCCTTCCGCTGATATTGGTGTGGAAAATCCCATCCTTGGAATCCAGGATATTGTTCCTGCAAACATATTAAACAGCCGAAGGCATAAGCTTAAAGCAAAAGTACTCGGCAGAGTGGCATCTACCATCATTAAATATGCTCCTGTAAACAAAAAACCAATAGAGAGGCAAAACGATTATATGATCCATTGGAAGTTTGACAAGGAAATGACTCAACAAGTAATTTCCTATTGTAAATCCAATGGTTTTACCGTGAATACTTTTCTTTGTGCAATTGTTCTTCAGGCATTTAAAAAAATAAGGGGGAAAGCTTCATTGAATAAAATTTGCTGCCCTGTGGATATCAGACGTCTAACAACACAAATCAAACATGATCATATTTTTGCCTTCGGGCTGATGGTTGAAGTTTCGATTAATGAAAAATTAAATTTTCTGGATAATGTACGGAAGATGCAGAAGCACGTGAAGCGTAAGACCTCAAAACTGGATCCATATACCAAGATGATGATCATTGAATCATGGCATTATGCCCTGGATAATTTCACAAGAATCCTGAGGAATGGAAAAGCAACCAATGATTGTATGCTTTCTAATCTTGGCCTTATTCAGGTACCCCATGAGTATAGGAACTTTACTGTAGATACCGTTTTCAGCCCTTCAGCTTTGGGCCCTCTGGGCCAGACTACCGGATTTGTAGTTTCAACCTTTCAGGGAGAAATGGATTTTTGCTTTATCAGTAGTGAAGGATATCTACCTTACTCAGATGCACAGGCCATTCGTAAGGACATCCTTGATACTATAAAATTAAAACTTGAATATTCAGCAGTATCATGATCAAGAGAAAACTAATGATGGTGGAGAGAATCATGTATGTTGATTCCGGAACACCCCTCAATTGCGTATTTACAGCAAAGATCAAAGGAACACTTCATGAAGCAGATTTTAAAACAGCTTTAGAAAAAATCCAGAAAAAACATTCTTTGCTCAGATCCAGGATCGATACCGATACTGAACAATATCCCTTTTTTATAGAAGAAAGAGAGATGGAAGCCATTCCCCTTCGGATCATAGACCGGGAATCCGATGAAGATTGGTTGCATGAGTCTGAAAAAGAATGGTTCCGCATGTTTGAAGATCATCGGAAACCTTTGGCTCAACTGGTATGGATTAAAGGAAATGAGGTTTCCGAAATTCTCTGGGTACTTCCCCACTGCATTTGTGATGGAACTTCCCAGGTAACCCTGATGCGGGAGCTTCTCTGCCTGCTGGATGATCCAACTATGGAACTGGATACATACCAGGCATTCAGCTCAGTTGATGACTTCCTGCCATCTGGTTTTAATACCAAAAAGAAAGTACGCAAAGCAAGATTATATCTGCTCATGGCCAGGCTCTTCTTTCTGATGCAAAAGAAAAGTAAAAAAAGAAATCTTGGAAAAAACTATGTGATCCATTGGAAACTGAACCCGGAAATAACGAACCAGATCACCAGCAAGTGTAAAGCGCATGGTGTTTCTGTACACTCGCTGTTGTGCGCTTCATTCATGCAGGCGTTTCAGGAAATCCGGGGAGCTGAGGCTAAAAGAAAAGTGATCAGCCCCGTGGACGTGCGCCATTTTATTCCGGAAATAAAGCAGGATCATGTATTTGCTTTTGCTCCTACCATAGAACTATCATTGAAAAAAGGAAATCATGGGATATTTGACCAGGCAGGACACATCAAAAAAGACCTTCTTGAGAAATTAGAAAAAATAGAAGCACGGGAACTTCTTTGGATGGGTGAACAGATGCACCCGCTTGTCGAACGCATGATCAGCATGCTTAAATCAACCCATGGCGGACATGATATTACCCTATCCAACATGGGAAAAATTAATATTCCGGATCAATATCAGCGTTTTGAGCTCGAAACGATTATGAGTCCCACCGTCGCTTTTCCTTGGCTCAATTCGAACACCCTGGTTACCACTACCTACAAGCAGGAAATGGATTTTACGCTTATGTCGAATGAAGATTTCCTGTCTAGACAGAAAGCCACAGAAATTAAAGATAAAGCCCTTGAACTACTTACTGTATCTTTACAGAACTAAATATGAAAACGGATAAATCCCCTACAATAAAAAAGAAAACCACTCTCAAACGCTTTTTATTAACGCGGACGATCTACTATGTTCTTCCGAATGCATTTCTTAATTTTATTATTGCCTACGCAAGTTTTCACGAGCTGGGTTATACTCATTTCTTCTCGGGTACCCAGAATCTGGCCCGGCTAACCTTGCCAATGGCCATTTTCCTGCCGGTTATCCTCACGATCGATATCACCAAAAGAGTGACTGCCGCTGCAGAAGAGGGGACAATAGAATTCATGGTAGATAACAAGCTGAATACAAAAAAATTCATGACGAAATTCAGTATATTACATGGTGTTATCAGCGGGCTTCTTGTACTTTCTCTTTTGGTATTTGCTCAGTACAAATTTTCAACAAACTACAAGCTCGATGCTATGGCAATGGCAATACTGGTAGGAGCACTTGCAGGAATACTGTCTGTACTTTCCGTCTATTTACCCGTTAATAAACTAAGGAAATACCTGTATAAACCTTTTCCAGCAAACACTTCAGAATAATTGAATAGTAAATTCCGTGTTTATCAGACTCATCTGTTCAAAACATAAAAACCTGCCATTGTAGGGTCGCTGTTCAAAAATTTTCCAAACTTTTGGGATAAATTGAATTAATTAAATTTAATATCATAGATTTGTCTTAGTAACACAATTAAAACACATGAAAAATTTATTTTACCCATTTCTTACCGGATATCTATTCCGGGTGATCTGTTCCCCGCAACTTTCTGTTATCCAAAATCATATTACTCTTTTACATTTTCGTGAACAGCCGGGTAATTCAGCGTGATTCGGAATAAACTCTTTGCGTTAGAGTTAGATGTTGTACATAACATAGCGCATATTTCAAAAATAAATATCAAAAAAAAAATGTTACTTTTGCTTTAGGGACGAAGTTTTTAATGCTATCTGATCCCGGAATTGCAAGGACGCCATATTATAAAATGTTAAAAATCAATCCAATGAGGAAAATAATTTTACTATTTACTTGTCTGTTCGGTATTTCAATTTTTGCACAAATTAAAGTGTTAAAAAATGAGACTCTAGTGGAAATTGGTAAAGATAACTCTGTTGGCTTATATAAAAAGGAGGATAAATTCACTATCAATTACCAGGATCTCAATACCAGCAACCTCAATACTTTCAGATCTTTTTCTTTTCAAAACCTGAACGGAGATGTCTCTGATCTATATAAACTGATTACGGACGGGTTTATTTCCCTTCCTGAAGGAAACATCGCTTTGGAGCTTCCAAACGATATCATTGAACTCCATTACGAGAAAAACTATGGCCAGCCAACCGTTCAGTTTATCCAGTTCATTAATAAAAACCGAAAATATGTTGGAAAATCTCAATTCTTAAATAAGAAGCAGGTCGATAAAATCTTCGGAAAAACAAATGGGAAATCATCTCTGTATGAGAGGACTGCCATGATGAACAATGTTCATTCCAATAAGCCGGACACTTCAGCATCATCTTATAATTCCGGCAATAAAAATAAGAAAACGAAAAAATAATAATTATTTTTACAATATAGCAGAGCTCATTCCTAAGAATGAGTTTTTTTATTTTATTTTGCAAAAGATCATTACCCCTATGTCGCTTCAAATAATCAATTTAACCAAAAAATTTGGTGACCAAACCGCCCTTAACCAGATTAACATCTCCATTGATAAAAATGAAATCATTGGTCTTCTGGGACCTAACGGCGCAGGAAAATCTACTTTAATGAAATCCATTGTCGGAGCTTTAAAAATAGATGAAGGGCAAATCATCTTTAATGATAAAGATATTTCGGAATATGAGATAGAAGCTAAGAAGAATATTGGGTTTCTTCCCGAAAATAATCCTCTGTATCTGGAAATGTATGTTAAAGAATATTTGCAGTTTGTGGCTAATATTCATAAAATCCCTGAAACACGGATTAATGAAGTGATAGAGCTTGTAGGGATCACTCCTGAAAAATCGAAAAAAATCAGCCAGCTTTCCAAGGGATATAAGCAGAGGGTTGGTTTGGCACAGGCTATTCTACATCAGCCTGATCTTCTCATTCTTGACGAACCTACCAACGGTCTGGATCCTAATCAGATTATTGAAATAAGAAATGTGGTAAAAGAGATCGGTAAAGAAAAAACCGTTCTGCTGTCAACCCATATTATGCAGGAGGTTGAAGCATTATGCTCACGGGTAATTCTTATCCATAAAGGAAATATCCTTCAGGATTGTCCGATTGAAGAATTCAAAGGAAAATTCGGCAGCCTGGAAGAAGCTTTTGCAAGCCATACCAGCTAAGATTTAAATTGTATTGATTTTTTAATGGCTTTATATTTGATTAGATTCAGGTAATCTAATTTTAAAACCTATTGCCATGATCAGAACAATCTTAATGGGCACATTTATTATAGCATTAGCTTCTCCAGCTTATGCATACGCTGCTAATGAAAATCCGGTTATAAAAACTGAAAACAGTTCAGAATATATCCAGCAGGTTCCCAAAACCGTTATTATTAAAACAAAGAAATTTAAAATACGGATCGATCTTCAACCTAACGGAAAATACCTTTATCAGGCATGGGGAGCCAATTCAAAACTTACCTCGAAACCTAATATGATCATCAGTGACGGAGAGCTTGTTCCAGATGGTTCCGGAGGTAATTATTATTATGATTTCGTAAATAAAGGATTTCATTACCAGGTCTGGAGAAATTACCTCACCGATTCAGCAACGAAAGCACCCTATACGCTCGTTGTAAGTGATGAAAGTGGTAATACTGTGGTACAACAGGATGGAATCGTGGTAAAAAAGTAAAATAAAGACTCCCGCATTGGATGCGGGAGTTTTGTTTTATGTACCTAATTGTTTGATCTGGGTATAAAAATTACTCTCTGCAAAACTTTCTTTTGCCGAATTATAGCCTATATTGAAAATCTCTTCAAGACGATCCTTTTTCCTTTCAAAAGTTCCGTAATTGGAAAGATCCTGTGAGGTAATGAACCAATCACAATAATCGAACTTTCCTTTCTCTATTCTGTACGAAAGAAGGTCATAAGAGCGTGAAACAATAGCTTTAATGGATTTTAAATCTTTAATATCGATTTCATGGGGCGGAGATACAAAAACCCCGATCAGCTTATCACATTCCTCCCTGATGATATCTGCAGGAAAGTTATTTAATACTCCTCCATCACAATACATCTCTTCGCCGATGATATAAGGCGTTGTAATCCCGGGAATAGAACATGAGGCAATAATTGCATCTGTAACTTTAAAATTTTCATCAAAAATTTTCTGCGTCCCGGACACCAGTTCCGTAGCTACGATCTTAACCTCTTTATCCAGATCTTTCAGTTTCATATCCTGAAAAATGGGTCTTAAATAGTTGGTAAAAATAATGGAGGATACCAGCCCGGGCTGGTTGAATGTAAAATGCTTCCAGTTGAAAAAATAAACCGAATTGAAGAATTCCAGAATTTCTTCAGGTGTTTTACCGACTGCATACAGGCATCCTACGATAGAACCTGCACTGCAACAAGACAATACATCAATATCAATATTCTTCTCAATCAGGAATTTTAAAACTCCGGCATGTGCAATACCCTTGGTACCGCCACCTGATAAAACAAGCCCTACTTTCTCAAGATTCATAGAATAAAATTAAGAAAACAGGGCGAGAAAATCTGATTATTTTTTTGAAATATTCTAATTTTAAAATTATTTTAATAAATATTCCTGCATAAACTATATTGAAAAAGCCCAGAATAATCTGGGCTTTTAAATATTTCTGTATTATAGATTAAATGTGGATCACTTCTCCATAAGCTGCCGCAGCTGCTTCCATGATTGCTTCAGAAACAGTTGGGTGCGGGTGGATAGATTTAATGATCTCGTGCCCTGTTGTCTCTAATTTTCTTGCAACAACAGCTTCGGCAACCATATCAGTTACTCCGTCACCGATCATATGACATCCTAACCACTCTCCATATTTAGCATCGAAAATAACTTTGATGAAACCATCTGTATTTCCGTTTGCAGTTGCTTTACCACTTGCAGAAAGAGGGAATTTACCTACTTTGATTTCATATCCTTTTTCCTTAGCCTGCTTTTCTGTAAGACCTACAGAAGCAACTTCAGGGTGACAGTAAGTACATCCAGGAATATTGCCATAATCAATTTTCTCTACGTGCAATCCTTTGATCTTTTCAACACATGTAATTCCTTCTGCAGAAGCTACGTGTGCTAAGGCCTGAGTCGGGATAAGGTCACCGATGGCATAGTATCCGGGAACTGAAGTTTCATACCACTCATTAACCAAAACTCTTCCTTTATCTGTCTGGATTCCTACTTCTTCCAATCCTATATTTTCGATATTGGCAGCAATACCAACCGCTGAAAGTAAAATATCAGCTTCCAGGGTAATGTTTCCATTAGCAGTTTTTACATTTGCTTTTACACCTTCTCCGCTGGTATCCACGCTTTCTACAGAAGCATTGGTCATAATCTCGATTCCTGATTTTTTCAAAGATTTCTCAAGATGTTTAGAGATCTCTTCATCTTCTACAGGAACAATGTTCGGCATAAACTCAACAATAGTCACTTTTGTTCCCATCGTGTTATAGAAATCGGCAAACTCTACTCCGATTGCACCTGAACCTACAACAATCATAGATTTTGGCTGCTCAGGAAGAGATAATGCCTGTCTGTATCCGATTACTTTTTTACCATCCTGTGGTAAATTTGGTAATTCTCTTGAACGTGCACCTGTTGCAATGATAATATGACTTCCTGCATATTCAGTCACTTTACCGTCTTTATCTGTAACAGATACTTTTTTATCTTTTAAAACTTTAGCCGTACCAAGGATAACATCGATCTTATTTTTTTTCATTAAGAACTCGATTCCTTTGCTCATTTTGTTGGCAACACCACGGCTTCTTTGAATTACGTTTGGAAATTCAAAACTTGGCTCTACTTTATTTAAACCATAATCTTCAGCATGATTAATATAATGAAAAACCTGAGCAGATTTCAATAAAGCTTTAGTTGGTATACATCCCCAGTTAAGGCAAATTCCACCTAAATTCTCTTTTTCGATAATTGCAGTTTTGAAACCCAACTGTGCCGCTCTAATCGCTGTAACATATCCACCAGGACCACTTCCGATGACAATAATATCGTAATTCATTAGCTTAAAATTTTTATGCGAATTTAAGGAAAAAATATGGGATGATTCACGTTTATGCAAATTCATCCAATAATGAATCATATAGAAAATTTCATTTGATTATAATTAATAAAAAACATAACACAACAAAATATTCATAACAAATATTATATTATACAAAAAATTTCACAATACAAAATCTTCTCCCAAAACAATTTCAATTTTAATAATCCTAAAAAATCCCTGTTATTTCAGCTTTTAAATAATCACCGGTACTTTCATAGTCTCAGCTAATTCGTGATTACAGGTTATAAGAAACAGGCAATAGAAATGCGTGCACTAATTACTATCTTACAAAAGATTTGGAAGTTCCGTGCCGATTGGTTTAATTAATAACGATCCGATATACTTAGTTTTAAAAAAACATAATAAAAAAGAGCAGGTATTACCTGCTCTTTTGAGTCGTATATAAATTCCGGAGTATTATAGTTTTTTCAGTAATTTTTTTTTCAATCCTGTACTTCTCATCCAAAGCCTTTAACTGGTCTCTTTTCATCTTTTTGGTAGCCAGCGGATGGTTCAAAATAAGTTTCCTTTCCCGATTGTATTTTCTTTCCAGCTCTTGCGATTTCTTTTCTATCAATTCGGTTCTCGAAGGATGTGGCGGAGGTGCCGGGCGCTTCTGAGCCTGGACATTCATCGATAAACCTATTAATACTACTGTTGTTATAAAAAACTTGTTCATGACCTTTACTTTTGTGAATGATTTTAATAAAAAAAATATAATTAATTAACTTCATTCAAGTTCGGAGTAAATATTACATATATCATACCACAATCTTAAATTACTGAACTTCAACATCCTGCTTTAAAGTCAGATTTTTGGAAGAGTTCCCAATCATAATACGGTAAGTCCCCTTTTCTACGATCCAGTTCATTTTCTCATCCAAAAACTTCAGATCTTTTACGGGAACTTCTATAGATACCTTCTTTAATTCTCCCGGTTTCAGATATACTTTCTGAAATCCTTTTAATTCAAGAACAGGTCTGGAAACTGAAGCCAATTTATCTCTTACATAGAGTTGGATAACTTCGCTTCCACTCACCTTTCCGGTATTTTTAATAGTAACCTTTGCAGTAATGGTATCGTTTGTGTGATATTGGGTCTTGTTCAATTGTAAATCCGAAATCTCAAAAGTCGTATAGCTCAATCCATATCCAAAGGGATACAATGGCTCGCCACTCAGGTCATAATAATCATTTCCCCTGCCGGTAGGATGATGGTTATACGTTAACGGAAGCTGCCCTTCTTCCTGTGGAAACGTAACCGGCAGTTTTCCGGATGGGTTTTCGTCCCCAAAAAGAACTTTTGCGATTGCATTTCCCCCTTGCTCTCCAGGATACCATACATCTAAAATAGCTCCGACCTCATCTTTCCACTTTGTTGTTTTTATTGCTGAACCTCCGACTAAGACCACGGTAGTCGGTTTACTTAACTTCGACACCTGATGAATAAAGTCTTCCTGATTTCCGGGAAGGGCTAAAGATGAGCGATCCTGAAACTCACCTTCATGAATTCCTGCGGCGACAATAATATGATCTGCCGTTTTTGCCAGTTCTAAGGCTTCATTAAAATTCTTTTTCTGATCTTCTACACCATAATTCCATATCAGTTCTATATGAGCTTCGCCCCTGTTTTCTTTAAATTCGATCTGAAGATCATAACTTTTATTTTTAACAAAATCTACTTCTGTGGTTTGAGTGGAATAGCTTAGCTTTTCCCACTGATCTACAACCAGTTTGCCGTCCAGATATAACCTGAAACCATCATTTCCACGAAGGCCCAATCGATACTTGCCTGAATCCGGAGCTTTTAATTGCCCGGTCCAACGCACACTGTAATTATCCGGCTGAAGCTTTTCCACATCAGGAGAATACAAAGTCCATTTAAAATTAATCTGTTCATCTTGTCTTTCAAATGCAGGATTTCCTTTGAATTCACTATTTGAAAAATAAAATCCTTTCAAGCCCTTTTGGTTTCCAAAAGATAAAAATTCAGCGGGAACAGTCAGTACATCTTTCACATTCCGCTCAATTCCTTTAGCATATACTGCCTCAATCCCTTTCTTTGAGCAAAAGTTCTTAATGCCTTCCAATATACTCACCTTATGATTTCCCGGTCCTGAATACCCGCCTAATCTGGCTTCCGTCGCATCAGCCCCTACTAAAAGGATTCTTTTTGCATTTCCGGAAACAGGGAGTGTGTTGTTTTTGTTCTGAAGCAAAACAAAAGACTCTATTGCAGCTTTTTCAGCAAGACTTGTATAATTAAGCTTTTTTAAGCCCTCAATATCTTTATCGGATATGTATGGATCGTCAAATAGTCTGAGTTCGAATTTAGCCCTCAGTACCCGCGAAACAGCATCATCTATTCTCTCCTGAGATATTCTTCCGTCCAGGAATGGTGGAATAAATAATCGATAATGCTCGTAATCCGTCTGAAAAATTACGTCCAGACCTGCATTAATTGCCTGAGCTGAGGCATCCTCATAATCTTTTGCCGTAAAATGCAATACATTAGCACCACCAACTGCACTTGCATCACTGATTACAAATCCTTTAAAATTCCATTCTTTTTTCAATTTTTCTGATAACAACCAGTGGTTTGCTGTGGCAGGTCTTCCATCCAGCAAATTATAAGAAGTCATTACAGATCTGCTTTTTCCCTCTGTAAATGCTTTAAAAAACGGAATAAGGTGGGTTTCTTCCAGATATCTTTTGCTCCAGTGGATAGGATAAGAATCTCTTCCTCCCTCCCCCACGTTCGCAAGAAAATGTTTAGGCGTCGTAATGATTCCTGTATTTTCAAATGAGCTTACAAAACCGGTTCCCATCACGGAGGTCAAAAACGGGTCCTCTCCATATGTTTCCTCTGTTCTGCCCCATCTCACATCACTGGCCAAATTAACTACAGGAGTTAAGATCTGACGTATTCCCCTCAGTTTCGATTCTTTTGCAATCGCCATGGAGACTTCCTTCATCAGCCCTGGATTAAAAGATGAAGATAAAGCAATGGCCTGTGGAAAGGCCGTAGCGCCTTCTCTCATTAAACCGTGTAAAGCTTCATCAAATGGAATAATCGGAATTCCCAATCTTGATTCTTCAATAAAATATTTCTGAATACTATTGATTTTTCTCGCCAGTCTCTCTGCATCTTCATCTGCATTATATTTTAGCATTTGTCCGGTCGCACCATCCCCTTGATTGGTGGCACTCACCTGTAATCCAAAAATCCCATGCCGGTACTGATCTTTGGAAACATGATCCAGGTCTCCAGGAATCATAAAACACTGCCAGAACTTTTCTTCAGGCGTCATTCTTTTGAGCAGATCCTGAACCCTTAGCTCAACAGGTTGTTTTGAATCTTTATACAGTGGTTTTTGAGCGGAAACAAAGCTTAGACTTAATAGCAAAGCGATTCCTGGAAATCGAAAACGGAACTTCATTATTTCTGTAGTTGAATTACAGTTGAATACATAAGCTGTTTGCGTTCTGAAGGCAGGTGTACCTCAATTCTGTTTCCTTTCTGCTTCCATTGTACCTTTGAATCAATACCCAGAATTTTCAGGGATTTAGGGGTAAAGTTTTCAGGGACTGAAAAACTCAGGTCAGAAGGAGCTGCATAACTTGTTTTTTCATCGGTATGGAATACATTCACCGTTTTTCCGTCTTTGCTCGTGGTATAGTAAAAGTCCCCTTCATGATAAGGAGCCAAGGTTCTTGTTGCAAAAACAGCTGCCCCATTCTTATCCATCCAACCGGATATTTCTTTCAGCCTTTCATATACCACAGCATCATAATCCCCATTAGGACCGGGAGCAATATTCATCAGATAGTTTCCTCCTCTTGAAATGATTTTAATGAGGGTTTCAATGATCTTTTGGGAAGACTTATAATGATCATCAGGTATGTAAGAAAAAGAATCTCCCATGGTAATACAGCTTTCCCAGGGAATTGAAAGAGGTTGATCGGGCACTGCCTGTTCCGGAGTTACATAATTTTCCCATTTTCCGGGAACCGTACGGTCTACGATAATGATTCCCGGCTGGTTTTTCCGGGCCATATTACCAATCTTATCCATATCGATATCCTGTTCCACCTTAATGGTTCTTTGCCATTCTACAGCAGGATCAATTGTTTTAAAGGGACGCACCCAGCCACCATCCAGCCACAGTATATCTATTTTACCATAATTTGAAGTAATCTCATTGAGCTGATTCCAGGTAAACATCTTAAAGCGTTCCCATCTTTCCGGATATTTTTTAGGATCATAATTTACATTCCGGTCTTTTGGAGGAAAGTAAGGCCACCAATAATCATCGGAATGCCAGTCGGGTTTAGAAAAATAAGCTCCGATCTTAAATCCTTCTTTACGGAATGTGGTAAAAATTTCTTGTACAACATCTGCTTTGGGAGTTTTAGAAAAAGGAGTTTTAGCAGACGTTATTTTGTAATCAGATTCTTTCGTATCAAACATGGAAAATCCATCATGGTGCTTCGTTGTAAAAACTACATATTTCATTCCCGCTTTTTTAGCTGCATCAGCCCACTTCCGGGGATTAAACTGAGTTGGATTGAATGTTGTCTGAAGATTTTCATAATTCTTCACGTATTCATTATATGTTTCTCCGTGTTCGGGCTTACGCTGAGTCCACGATTCGTCTTCCGGGCATAGACTCCAGCTTTCTACAATTCCCCATTGGCTGTAGGTTCCCCAATGCATAAACAGTCCGAATTTAAGATCCTGCCATTCTTCCAGGTTTTTCACAACCAAAGGGTCCGTTGGCTTCTCATAGCCTTTTGAAACATTATGGGCCTGTGAAAGAAAGGTTGCCGATATGAAAAGTGATGAAAGAAAAAAGGTTTTAGTTTTTTGTGGAATCAGCATAAAAAAATACTTTTTGCTAATGTAATCATCCTGCTGTAAACTCGCAAAAATTACTTCCCTGTATGAGTCCTGATGAGTAACTCCAGAGCTTTTAAACATTCAGGGTTTTAAAAACATTTTCTCTCCACGGATGAAATTTCTGTTTTTAGCTTATTAAAACTAGTCCTCTATGGATTTTCTAACCTAGATAAGTTTCTGTAAGGCAGAATCAATATCAGGGTAGAGGAATTGAAAGCCATTTTTCATCAGTATTTCCGGATATACATTTCTGCTTTTAAGTAATAATTCTGTTTCTGTATTGAGAAATACAGACGCCAGTTCCAGTTGCCACACAGGGGAATTAATTCCAAACGGAATTCGTAAACGTTTCCGTAGTTTTTTCATTAATTCTTCATTAGTTAAAGGCTGAGGAGCGGTCACATTAACACAACCTGAAATGTATTCATGATGTATAATCCATTCAATGGCACGACAAAAATCTTCAATATGAATCCAGCTAACATGCTGATTCCCTCTTCCCTGTATTCCTCCTAACCCTAGTTTTGTAACCTGGCAAAGTTTTGGGAAAGCGCCTCCGTTTTTCCCCATTACTATAGAAGTACGTAACGCCACTTGCCTTATCTCATCATGATGCACCGCAAAAAATTCCTTTTCCCAGCTTTTACAGATATTCATCGAAAAATCATCTCCTATAACTCCGTTTTCTTCTGTATTCAGATTCTTTTCAGAGTGCACATAAATGGTTGCCGAACTTGCATTCAGCTATATTTTCGGTTTGTCAGTGCATTGGTCTACCGCTTTTTGAAGAACTCTTGTACTTTCAATTCTTGAGGAATAAATTTCTTTTTTGTTTTTATCATTATACCTGCAGTCAACAGATTTCCCTGTAAGATTGATCAGGACATCACAGCTCTCAAGCTTATGTGACCACTCGCCGATATGGGTTGCATCCCAATACATTTCGTGTTCATGTTTAGGCTTTCTGGTTAAAATATAGACCTGATTTCCTTTCGTACGGAAATACTCTTTCAGGTTTTCACCAAGAAATCCTGTACCGCCTGCAATAATGATTTTCATAAATTTAGGTTTTTAGAGGGTTAATTATTCTGAACTCCGTTTCAGACAATATATTTTTTTATTTTCACTTTAATCTCGGAACCTTCTGCAAGCATTACAGACAGAGGATCCTGAATGTTTAAAAATTTAAAATCTTTTCCGTAGAGTCTTTCAAAATCTATCTTCAACTGATGATCTTTTACCAGATAATATTTCCATTGAGGATGGCAAACTTCATACTCGGAAGTCTTATTATCATTTTTTGTAAATCCGTAATAATGTTCGGTAATGAACTCAAATTCAGAATCAGATTCCATAGGAAGTACCTGAAGATCTGCAGTAATTTCCATAGAATGCCATGTTTTATCTTTCCATGAATATGTAACCAACATTTCGTGTTCCTTTTTTGCTATTGCGTTTTTCATCGGCAGCGTTTTATAATTTTCATTATAGATAGCATTTGCAATAAAGCTTAAGGCCGGTTTCGGAACAATCTCTTTAATAAAGACCACTCCTCTTTTCCATGCATTATTTTCTCTTTTTTTTTACATAAAACCTAAGGTTAACTTCCTCAAAGTTGCGATGAAAAGGGATGCGTAAACCGAGTAATCTGGTATTTAAAAACATAAATCCTACAAGACTTATATAGCATTTCCCTTTATAGAAATCAAGTTCCGTACCTTCAGGAAGGTATTTTATCAGTATTTCAGGATCTATTTCATAATTGATGATTGCCAGTTTGCGCCATTCAGCCTTTAAAAAGTTCATAATTCTGCATTTTTTTTTGATGATTTCATTTCTTTTTACTAAAAAATCTTTGAGGTAATTTTTAAGAAAAAAATAATTGAACAGCATACCGATCATTCCCAAAGGAGATTCAAATTCGAAAATATCGGTCATGATCGTGTAATTTCCTTCCTGTTTGAAAAGGTGCTGATGCTTTAATGATTTAAAAGTTCCTTTCAGCATAACATCAGTAAACTCCAGAGGCTTTTCCATACTGATTATTTTTGAAGTGTGCGTCTGATATATTCCCAGATGCTTTGCACGCCATGTTACCGTTTCATTCAGTTCAATAAGTCCGTGCATACGTCCGGAAATAGCTTTCTCGTCTGTACCGGATGTTGATTGCTGATGCAGATCAATATCCCTTGATAGATCAAAAACTTTACAGATGTCTGCCTTAATGATTGTTTTTAAATAAATTCTAGACATAGTAATACAATAAAGTGATCAAGACAATAGTTCTGTAAATAATCCAACTTATGGACGGAATAAAATTCAATTTCAATATTTTGCAACGTCTTATGTGCTCTAGAAGCATCATGAAAACCACAATTCCAAAGTAAAAAATATAAAATAGAGAATTGAATTCTGTAAAGAGAACAGGCAATAAAAGCAGGGTCCCGATCAGGGAAACAGTCATCATATTTCCGATATAATCCCATATTTTATCTTTCAGGTAGGCCTTTAAAAAAACAGTTTGCCAAGCGATCTGCCCTAAACAAATGGCCAATTCCCTTAAAAAATTCCGGTTAAAACCAAATCCCGTTTTTGTAACAAATACACTTAAAATACAGGAGGAAAAAATCACCACAAACAGGATGTATCCGATCCTGTACTTCATGTTAAAATCGGGAATACATGACTCTTCTGTATAAGGTTTAGATGATGGAATAATCTGCTTTCTGTTATATGACACAAAAGAATATAACTTTCTGAAAAACCAGTAAAAAGGTTGTATTCTCGCTATCTTCTCCAATACCGGAAATGAGTTTCCAATAATAGCAAGCAGGCTGTCCAGACCGTATATCACTTCATTTGTGCTATGATCAATCAACGCAATTTCATTTTTTGCCCGCTTATAATCAATAACCGATCTGCTCTTAACACTCAATTCACTAAAAGCCTCTCTCCCATTTTCATCAAGCATTCCACATTGTATAAAACCTTTAGAGTAAATATTACAAATAGGACATTCATTGTCGTAGATGAGGGTCTGGTTCTTTAGAGTTTTCATATCCTTAATTTTAAAATGATTTTCTTTTCGAGAAGTACAAAATCAAAAACAAATGAATGATTAAATTTTTCATAATTATTATATTTTCAATAATTTTTGAAAGTTTATTTGAAATAAAAAAGGAATACTGTCCTTTTTAGCCTTATTTTAATAGATTCGTGATCTTTCCTACCAACCAATGATCATCACTTTTGATCGCGAGATCCATGATATTATTAATCTTTCCCGTAACCGAACTAAAATCTTCCATCAACTTAATAAACTCTTTGGCTTCATCAGAATCACGGTCTTCAATATTCTTTAATTCTTCTAAAAAAGAAATTACCGGTTCGATTTCCCTTTTTCTTCTTTCTTTTGTGATTTGCTTAAACAGAAACCACACATCTTTTTCAGCAATGAAATACTCTTTCCGGTCTCCTTTTACAAATTCCTTTTTTACAATTCCCCAGTCCATCAAAGCCCGTAAATTCATATTGGCATTTCCTCTTGAAATTTCAAGCTGCTCCATTACCTCATCTGTTGATAATGGCTTTCCACTTGCCAAAAGCAATGCATGAACCTGCGCCATTGTACGGTTAATCCCCCAATTGGTAGCAAATGTTCCCCATGTCTGAATATATTTTTCCTTCGCTTCTGATAGTTGCATGTTGATCTCTTCTTGAATTTCTATTACAAATGTAATAATAATTTTCGAACTTTCAATAATTTTTGAAAATTAAATTTAAAGTTTTTATCTTGATTATGGTAACATAGAATTCCTACTTTTTCACCCCAATAACTCCAATTTAAAATTTAACCTTTTCCTTTGTAACAAATCTTGTATTACAACGACTATTCAATAATAATCTTTTTAGTAATGAAATATAACAAAATTGCCTCATTACTTTTTGTTTTGTCTGCAGGAAGTATGATGTTCGCACAGGATGACTTGATCAACAAGTTGAAAAACAATCAATCCCAAAATGCTAACTTTAAATTTACGACTCTTAAAGATGTTGGTGCTACTTCAGTAAAAAACCAGGGATCTTCAGGAACGTGCTGGAGCTACTCGGGGAACTCTTTTCTTGAGTCTGAAATGCAGCGTATGGGTAAAAAACCTGTAGACCTGGCAGAAATCTTTACCGCAAGAAACTCTTACCATGACAAAGCAAAATTATATGTTTTAAATAACGGAGCTATCAGTTGGGGAGACGGAGGTGAATTGCACGATGTAATCAATATGTACAAAAAGTACGGTGCAGTTCCTCAGGAAGTGTATACAGGATTGAAAGCCGGACAAACCACCAACAACTTCAAGGAAATGCAGGGTAAATTAAAGACTGTATTAGATAGTTTGGTTCAGGCTTCATCTAAAGGAAAACTTTCCGACAACTGGATGTCTTCTGTGGATGTTATTCTGGATGAGTACCTTGGAAAAGTTCCGACTAACTTTACATATGAGGGGAAATCCTACACTCCGAAAACATTTGCTAAGGAGGTCGTAGGAATCAATCCTGAAGATTATGTAGAATTATCTTCTTACAAAGATTATCCTTATTTCCAGAAATTTGTAAACCCGATTCCTGATAACTGGAGCCATGATTCTGACTGGAATATTCCGATGACAGATATGACTGCAATTGTTGACAATGCAATTTCAAAAGGATATTCTATAGGTTGGGCAACAGATGTATCTGAACCTTATTTTTCATATAAAAACGGAGTGGCTTATGTTCCGGATGTAGATCTTGACCAGATCACTCCTGAAGTAAAAAAAGAATTGTTTACAGAACCGAAAAAAGACAAAGCGATCACAGAAGATATGCGTCAGAAAGCTCTTAACAACCTTTCAACCACGGATGACCATGGTATGCATATCGTAGGTTTAGCAAAAGATCAAAGCGGAAAAGAATATTATATGGTAAAGAACTCATGGGGTGTTACCAATGATTTTGAAGGATATATCTATGTAACAAGACCATACGTTGAATATAAGTCGACTGCTATTCTTGTACATAAGAATGCCATCCCAAAAAATATTTTAAGACAATTAAAACCTACCAAAAATATCGGTTTATAATTAACAAAATCACTTTGTCATTTGATGACAATTTTAAATATTTAATCGGTTAAAAAACAGCTTCTGTAAACCAGAAGCTGTTTTTTAATATGTATAAGAACTATTTGATTAGTCATAAATCCAATAAGAGTGAAACCAAAACTGTTATATTTGTAATCTAATCAACAAATTAAAGCAATATGAAAAATTCAAAAAAATTATCCAAATCCGAATTAAAAAGAATTAGTGGTGGAAATCCACCGGACTGCACAGAAGGAATAGCTTGTTATCATCGTCCCAAAAACGGATTTCCGGGTTACTGGACATGTAATGCAGGATCAAGCAGTTGTCCTGAAGATTAATTGATTCTACACCTAAAATCCCCAAATTTTCCGGGGATTTTTTGTATAATAAATTCTGAATTAAAATTAAATGAGATCAATAATGCAAAAAAAGCTTCCGTGTAACACGGAAGCTTTTTTGTATATTTTTTTGTCCTTAAAATATCGCCGGATATTTTTGAGGATTGGTTTCATTAAACATCGCATAGATCTTTTCTACCATATCATCTGCAGAAGGTTTGCTGAAATAATCTCCATCACTTGCATAAGCAGGACGGTGGTCATTTGCGGCAATTGTTAAAGGATCAGAATCAAGATATCTGAAAGCTTTTTGCTTCTCCAAAATCTGCTGTAGAATAAATGCTGAAGTTCCTCCTTCCACATCTTCATCGATCACCACCAATCTGTTGGTTTTCTTCACACTCTCAGCAATTTCGTTTGTTAAATCAAAAGGAATTAAAGACTGAACATCAATAACCTCTGAAGAAATTCCTAATTTCTCCAGCTCTTCTGCTGCCTCCATTACAATTCTCCATGTAGACCCATAGGTTACTAACGTTACATCCTTTCCTTCTTTCGTTACTTCAATCTTCCCGACAGGAACAGTAAACTCTCCCAGGTTATCAGGTTGCTTCTCTTTTAAACGGTATCCGTTCAGACACTCAACAATTACTGCCGGATCATCACTCTGAAGCATTGTATTATAGAATCCTGCAGCTTTTGTAAGGTTTCTTGGCACTAATACCAGAATCCCTTTTGAAAGATTAAGAATTCCTGCCATCGGAGAACCTGAATGCCATACCCCTTCTAATCTGTGCCCTCTTGTTCTGATAATTACAGGTGCTTTCTGCCCTCCTTTTGTTCTGTACTGAACTGTTGCCAGATCATCACTCATTCCCTGCAGGCAGTATAGGATATAGTCTAAATACTGGATCTCGGCAATTGGTCTCAAACCTCTCATCGCCATACCGATTCCCTGACCTAAAATAGTCGCTTCACGGATTCCCGTATCTGCAACACGAACTTCACCATATTTCTCCTGCATGCCTTCAAGTCCCTGGTTTACGTCACCGATGTTTCCGGCATCTTCTCCAAATACAAGGGTTTCAGGATATTTTTCAAAAATTTTATCAAAGTTGTTTCTTACCACTACTCTTCCGTCCACATCTTCTGAGCTGTCTGAATATACAGGCTTGATCTCTTTAACGTTTTCGGCCTTCCACTGAGACTGAGAATACAGATGAGAAGAATAGTTATCTTTTTCTACTTCCAGGATCTCATTGTACTTCTGTATTAACTGGTTTCTTTCAGGAGTATTGGTTCCTCTTGTTGCCAGTAAAGACATTCTTACCAAGTGGAAAATATCTTTTTTAGCTTTTGAGACTAATTTATTAAAATGAGTGATGTAATTTTCTATTTCTGCATTTTGACCTTTAAGGTTTTCCACCAAAGGTAAAACTGCTTTTGACAGGTCTGAAATGGTTTTCTGATAGTTTTCCCAAGCCAGTTTCTGTCCGGCTTTTACTGTCTTTTTAGCCTCGTCATCGATGGCATCCAGCTCTTCTGCAGTTGCAATCACCTCTTCTTTTCCTTCAATTTCAATGGAATAGTTGAGAATCCACTCTCTGAACTTGACCAACCCGTCAAAATCTGCTTCCCATGAAAGACGTTCTTCATTCTTATATCTTTCGTGAGATCCTGAAGTAGAGTGTCCTTGTGGTTGCGTAACTTCAATGACGTGAACAACTACAGGAACACTTTCAGTTCTTGCAAAATGTTCAGCTCTTGCATAGGCATCCAATAATGCAGGATAATCCCACGCTTTTACCTGAATGATCTCGCATCCCTGGTTTTCTCCTTCTTTTCTCTGGAAACCACTTAGCATTTCAGAGATATCCGCCTTTGCTCTCTGGTTTTTAGTAGGAACAGAAATCCCGTACCCATCATCCCAGATTGAAACGATCATCGGAACCTGAAGCGCACAAGCCGCATTCAGAGTTTCCCAAAAAAGGCCTTCTGCTGTGGAAGCATCGCCAATTGTTCCGAAAGCTATTTCATTTCCATTGTTTGAAAACTTTTCAGAACCTTCAAATTGTACTGATTTATATATTTTAGAAGCCTGAGCTAACCCTAACAATCTAGGCATTTGTCCTGCTGTAGGAGAAATATCAGAAGAAATATTCTTTTGAGCCATAAGGTTTTTCCAGCTCCCGTCTTCATGTAAGCTTCTCGTTGCAAAATGCCCGTTCATCTGTCTTCCTGCTGATGCCGGCTCTCTTTCTACGCTGGTATCTGCATATAGCTGTGCAAAAAAGCTTTCAACCGTTAACGCATTGACGGACAAAGCAAAGGTCTGATCCCTGTAATATCCTGAACGGAAGTCGCCATTTCTGAAAACTTTCGCCATTGCCAGCTGTGGTAATTCTTTACCGTCACCGAAGATCCCGAATTTAGCTTTTCCTGTAAGAACTTCTCTTCTCCCCAGGTAAGACATTTCACGAGAGATTCTCCCTAATTTATAGTCTTCAAGTATTTGATTTTTAAAATCTTGAAAGGAAATCTTCTGTGTTTCAATATAGGTTGTTTGCATAGCCAAATATAAAAATTTTTAGTTCTAGAAGTATTTTGCTAATATACACTTTTTAAATTAATTTTAATTTTTAATAATCTTTTTTAAAAATTTGATAATAAGGCAAATTGTGTTTTATTTTAAATAAATTTGTATAAATGGAAAAAAAATCACCTCATATATTAAATGCATCCAGCAATCTTTTAGGATTTTCTCTGATTATAATCACTTCATTGAAAATCACTAAAATCAGTGGTAGTACGTATCTGGACGAATTTGCAGGTGTTGCTTGTATACTTTTTGCCTGCAGTTGTTTTTTTTCATTTCTGGCTATTAGAACGAAGAATGAAAAAAGAGAAACCAAGTTTGAGAACATTGCGGATTATTTATTTTTAATTGCTTTATTCTGCATAGTCCTGGCAGTTATCATCGTAACCATAAGAATAATGTAATCATTTATCCCAAATTGAAAGATAAACATTAAGTAGAGTTGAATATAAATGAATATTTAGGCCATATAATCAAATTCACTTTATTTTAAGATAATCTGATTATAAAAGCATTTATAGAATTTCCCAATAGATGGCAATTACAGAGAACAATAACAAGAAACCGCTTTAAGGATTAATTATTTACGGGAGATAAAAAAGTACCGACCCTCTTAGAATTTTCTTTCGATCACATAATCCAGCATGCTGTGGAGTGATCTTTTAGCATCTGAATCGGGGAATTCATTAAGCAGGTCTTTCGCTTTTTGCTGGAAATCTTTCATTACACTGATAGCATAATCCAGCCCACCCGAGCTTTTAACAAAAGCGATGAGCTCTTTTACACGCTTCTGATCATTATTATAGCGTTTGATCGTATTGAGATAGTATTTTCTGTCTTTTTCACTTGCTATTGTAAGGGTATGGATCAAAGGAAGTGTCATTTTCTGTTCCTTAATATCAATCCCCACCGGTTTCCCGATAACATTTGAACTTAGATAATCGAACAGGTCATCTTTAATCTGAAAAGCCATTCCGGTATAAGTTCCAAAGTCCTGCATTCTTTTTGCGAGCTTTTCATCAGCGTTATTTGACAAAACACCTATTTCGCAACAGGCGGCAATCAGGGTTGCTGTTTTCTGACGGATAATTTCATAATAAACATCTTCAGTAATATCAAGCTTTCTGGCTTTTTCCAATTGAAGAAGCTCTCCTTCAGACATTTCCCTGATGGTCCTTGAAATAACAGAAAGTAAATCATAATCTTTATGGTCGGTAGACAACAGAACTGATTTCGATAAGAGATAATCCCCAACCAATACTGCAATTTTATTCTTCCATAAAGCATTAATAGAGAAAAAATTCCTTCTTTTAAAACTTTCATCCACTACATCATCATGGACCAACGTTGCGGTATGGATCAACTCTATCATCGAGGCTCCGCGATAGGTCTTTTCTGTAACTTCACCTACCAACTTTGCGCAAAGAAATACAAACATAGGACGCATCTGCTTCCCCTTGGTCGTAACAATGAAACGTGTCACTTTATCCAGTAAAGGAACTTTACTTTGCATAGATTCATAAAACTTTTGTTCAAAAAGTTTCATTTCTTCATTGATCGGTTGCTTGATTTCTTCTACGATGTTTGCCACAATCTGTGAGTGATGGGTAAATAATAATTAATATTCACAAAGATAATTTTTTTCAAGCAATTTTAGTAGAAAATTCAATCTTTGAATTCTTCTTTTGGAATAAAATACAGACTCTGCTTTACAGTTCCAAGTGGATAACGGAATTTCTCCCCGGAAATATAGACTCCTTTTTCATCTACGGCAATTCCTTCGATCTGCCCGATTGAGGTGGCACTTCCCAGATAATAGTGCTTTAATCTCTCTTTAAAAAAGATTCCCGGTTCAGTTTCATTAAAAATATCAAGGAAAACTTCTGTTTTTTTGGTGTATCCAACCAAATAGAGTTTATGATCAAAATAAGCAGCATCAGTTACTACAAAACCTGTTTTATAAGTTTCTATTTTTTCAGCTTTCTGCTGTTCACCCGCCTCTGGATCGATGGTATAATGTGAGGTAGCTTTTGCGGACCATTCTTTGGTAAAAATATGCAGTTTACCATTCAAATAAATCATAGCTTCCGCATCGAAATCATTATTGGTGTTTTTGGGGACAAATTCTTTTTGTTCAGGATAATAAAAAGAAAGGGTTCTAATAGAGTCGTTTTCCATCCTGCCATTAGAAAAAGGAACTTTATAAATTTCAAGGTCTTTTCTTGTTCCTGTATTATTTCCAAAATCTCCGATATAGAAATGAGAGTCATCATGAGTAAGCGCTTCCCAATCTTTATTTTTAGCTTTAATTTTCAGGATATTCAACACCTTTCCTGAGCCCTTGTCTATTTCAAAAAGCTCCGGGCTATTACCACTATCATTAAAAGTATAAAGTTTACCATTAAAAAAAATCCAATCCGGATGTTTCTTTAACCTCATCTTCTAAAAAGGCTGTTCTGTACCTTTTTATTTTAAGAAAATCTGTCTGTTGGGAAAATGAAGTCTGAAAAAACAGAAATACAAAGATGAAGATAACCTTTTTCATTGAATAAAAATACTAATTTACCGGTTTAGCATAGCAAAATTGATGCTGTAAACGATGCACTTATCATATTGCTAAAATAAAACGGGCTTTTGGGCCCGTTTTACTGATTAAAAAAGTTGTTTGAAAAAATTTATGCTGACTTTTTATGTTGTTTGCGGATTTTCTTTGCAAAGTAATCTTTCTGATATTGCCTTACCGTCTTTCCTGTACCGTCATGTCTCCAGCCGGGAGAATTGAAAATATAATTGATCCTGTCTGAGAATTTCAATCCCGGTTGTTTGATATCTTTCCATATTTTTCGCCATTCATAGAACAGTACCGTATCAGGTCTGTCATCGGGCATTTTAGGGTATATCCCGTATTTCACAGGAATATTCGGATCCTCTTTTTCAAAAGTCCCGAACATTTTATCCCAGATGATCAGGCACATTCCCATATTTCTATCGAGATATTTGATGTTGCATGCATGATGTACACGGTGATGGGATGGAGTCACCAGAATATGTTCCAGGAAACCCATCTTTTTTACCGTTTGCGTATGAACCCATGTTCCATATACCTGTCCGATAGCGTACACTACCATAATATGCCATGGATTGAATCCTAAAAAGGCAAGCGGAGAAAAATAGAGGTACCGGTACAACGGTTGTAAAACAGGACTCCTGAATCCCGTTGTCAGGTTAAAGTATTCGGAATTGTGGTGGGTAATATGAACTGCCCAGAAAGCCCTGGAATGATGGTCTACATAATGAAGCACATAATATGCAAAATCCGTGATAACAAAGCAGATCAGCCAGTACCAGATGGTGAAATCCCAAGAGAAAAGACGGTGATTGTAAAAGAAAAACATCACTCCCATTGCAAAAACCTTCATTACCAGATCCAAACCAAAATTCAGAAGAGCTAAAAAAACGCTTGTTGCTACATCTTTTTTATTATATAGTTTAGCCTCGGAAACGTGGCTATAAATCATTTCAGCTAAAATTACGGTGGCATGAAAGGGAATTGCCCAGGCATAGACATTTTCTAGTCCATCTTCGCCCAAAAAGTAATTCATCGTTACTAATTTTTGTACAAAGGTAGGACATTCTGAAAATCAGAGTCCCATTTTGGATAATTTTTTAAGGAAATTTTAATCGGTCGTCTTATTGGCCAATTGTCCGCATGCGGCATCAATATCTCCACCTCTGCTTTTTCTGATCATTACTGTGATACCTGCATTTTCAAGCTGACGAACATAATTTTCTTCTGCCTGTTTATTGCACTGGTCATATTTACCATCACCGATCGGATTGTACTGGATAAGATTAACTTTGGAAGGAACCTGCTTGCAATATTTGATCAGCGCTTTGATATCTTCATCACCATCATTAATGCCTTTCCACACACAATATTCAAAAGTGATCACGTTGCCGGTCTTTTTGTACCAGTATTGAAGAGCCTCCATAATATCAGTTAAAGGAAACTTATCTGAAAAAGGCATGATTTCGTTTCTCTTGGATTCTATTGCAGAGTGAAGCGATAATGCCAGTTTTACCCTAAGGTCATCATCGGCAAGCATCTTGATCATCTTTGGAATCCCGGAAGTAGAAACCGTAATTCTCCTTGGAGACATCCCCAGACCTTCAGGCTGGGTAATTTTCCGGATCGCTTCTACCACATTTTTGTAATTCATCATTGGCTCTCCCATTCCCATAAAAACGATATTGGTAAGAGGGCGGTCGAAATACATTTTGCTTTGACTGTCAATAAGTGCAACCTGATCCACGATCTCGGCGACTTCAAGATTTCGCATTCTTTTTAGTCTTGCGGTAGCACAGAATTCACAGTTTAACGAACATCCTACCTGTGAGGAAACACAAGCGGTAGTTCTTGTTTCAGTAGGAATCAGAACAGATTCTACCATAAGACCATCGTGAAGTTTCACCCCATTTTTAATGGTTCCATCCTTACTTTTCTGAAGCAGGTCCACAGATACCGGATTGATGGTATATTCTGCTGAAATTCTGTCACGAAGCTGTTTTGAAAGATTGGTCATCTCATCAATAGAATGGAGGTTTTTACTCCACAACCAGTCATAAACCTGTTTCGCGCGAAATGGTTTTTCTCCTAAAGTCAAAAAGTAGTCTTTAAGCTGGTCCAGTGATAAAGTTCGAATATCTTTCAAAATAGAGTTGAATATAGATTTAAATTATAAATTTTAGATTAAAATCCCCAAACGAAGTTAGGGCTTAATCTAAAATTTATAATCTATCATTTAAAATTATTATAAAATAAGCATTGCATCCCCGTAAGAATAGAACTTATACTTTTCTTTTACGGCTTCTTCATATGCATGCATTACAAAATCTCTTCCAGCAAATGCCGCAATCATCATAATTAATGTAGATTTTGGAGTGTGGAAGTTTGTAATCATTGAGTTGGCTACTCCGAATTCATGAGGCGGATAGATGAATTTATTTGTCCAACCGTTGAACGCAGAGATTTTTTTGTTGGAAGAAACAGAAGTTTCCAATGCTCTCATTGTTGTAGTTCCTACAGCACATACTCTTCTGTGTCCTTCTACTGCCCTGTTGATGATTGCAGCATTTTTCTCATCAATGATGATTTCTTCAGATTCCATTTTGTGCTTGGAAAGATCTTCAACCTCGATCGGGTTAAATGTTCCCAGACCTACGTGAAGAGTTACTTCTGCAAAATCGATTCCTTTGATCTCCAATCTCTTCATCAGATGTTTGGAGAAGTGTAATCCTGCAGTCGGTGCTGCTACTGCTCCTTCTACTTTTGCATAGATCGTCTGGTATCTTTCAGCATCTTCAGGCTCTACAGCTCTTTTGATATATTTTGGAAGCGGAGTTTCTCCTAATTCTTTTAATTTTGTTCTGAACTCTTCATAAGAACCATCGAATAAGAATCTTAAAGTTCTTCCTCTTGAAGTGGTATTATCGATAACCTCAGCTACCAAAGATTCATCTTCTGTAAAGAACAATTTGTTTCCAATTCTGATTTTTCTTGCAGGATCTACCAATACGTCCCAAACACGTGTTTCTTTATCAAGCTCTCTTAAAAGGAATACCTCAATCTTAGCACCTGTCTTTTCTTTATTTCCATAAAGACGCGCAGGGAAAACTTTAGTATTATTGAAAATAAACAAGTCCTTCTCATCGAAATAATCCACTACATCTTTAAACAACTTGTGTTCTATAGTTTCGGTTTTTCTGTTAAGAACCATAAGTCTGGCATCATCTCTATGCTCGGACGGGTGTTCTGCCAATAGTTCATCAGGAAGGTCAAAATTAAAATCGGATGTTTTCATTTTTTTAAATTACGGTTTAAAAATTATTGAAATTACTGGTGTAATTTTCGGTGTGCAAATATACGACATTGAACACCCCTTTGTCAAGCTTTATTTGATAAAGCTGTCAAATGGTTAATAATTACTATATATTTTGGTCTGAAAAAGATGTAATTTGGTCGCACAAAATTGATTAATTATGAGCAAATATTCGTTAGAATCATTCATTAAAGAAACCAAAGAAAATCCTGAAGAGCGGGACTATTTTGAACTTGAAAAACCTCAGCTATTAGAGATAAACCTTACCAATCAATCGGTTTGGACTAAAAGGGGAAGTATGGTGGGCTACATCGGAAATATAAATTTTGAAAGGCAAGGCATGCTTGCAGGAGGTATCGGAAATCTTCTGAAAAAAGCAATCAGTGGTGAAGGTACGAGATTAATGAAGGCAGAAGGCACAGGAAAACTGTATGTAGCTGATTCAGGAAAAAAAGTACGTATCCTTTATCTGAATAATGAAGCATTGTGTGTGAACGGCAACGATGTCCTGGCCCATGAACAAAGTATAAAAAGTGATATTACCATGCTTAAAAGTATTGCAGGAATGCTGTCGGGCGGATTATTTCAGGTAAAACTTTCCGGAACGGGACATGTGGCTATTACAACCCACGGAGAACCTTTAACGCTTATGGTAACTCCTGAAAACCCTGTTTTCACAGATCCTAATGCCACAGTTGCATGGTCCGGGAATTTAACTCCTGAACTTAAAACGAATGTTTCTTTTAAAAGCCTGATGGGTAGAGGAAGTGGTGAAGAATTTCAGATGAAGTTTTCAGGAAACGGATGGGTTCTAATCCAGCCCTATGAAGAAGTATATGCAATAGAAAAATAATAATGTCTATAATGGGCTATAAACAAAATTAACTTCATATTTTTATTAAGCTTTAACGCCGAAAATAAAATGAAAAATCTTTTAAAAATATTTTTTGCACTGATTCTTTTTCCCAATTTGGCAACTGCCCAATCGTCAAAGAAAAACTATCAATACAATATCGATCTTATTCATACGGATAATGACCAGGTGACGGTTTCTTTTACTCCACCTAAAAATAAGCTGGAAAAAGGTAAGTTTATTATACCCAAACTCGTTCCCGGATTTTATCAGCCCCTGAATTTCGGGCAATATGTTTCCGATGTTACAGCAATCAATAAAAAAGGGAAAAAAGTGGTTACGGAACGCTTAGATACCAACAGCTGGTTAATCCATGATCTCAGGCATGTAAAAAAGATATCCTATCGTGTTGCCGATGGATGGGATTCCCTAAATGAGCATACAGAAGGAGCAAAGTCAGCAGGAAGTACTTTTAAAAAAGACAGTGTTTTTGTGATCAATTATAATTCATTGGTAGGTTACTTTGAGGAAATAAAGGATAAACCATACGAAATCAGCATTAAGAAAAATAAAGATTTTTATGCTTCTTCTGCATTGGATTACAAAAGAAAAAATGACAGTACGGACATCGTCCGGGCAAAAGATTACAGAAACCTGGTAGATTCTCCTGTACTGTATTGCGTTCCTGATACGACCTGGTTAAAAATAGGTACCACTGAGGTGCTTGTATCATTTTACAATAAAAAGGAACGGCATTATTCCAAAAAAATAGCAGATCATATAAAGACGATTTTAGAAAATCAACAGGCCTACCTGGGTGGAAAATTGCCTGTCGAAAAGTATGCTTTTCTGATTTATTACGAATCTTCAGATAAAAAAGGGTTTATGGGAGATGGCCTCGAACACTCCAGGTCGACCGTATGTCTTTATCTTTCCGGGAATATCGGCTATCTGCCGGATGCATTGGACAGGGTTGCCTCCCATGAGTTTTTCCACATTATCACTCCGCTTCATATTCATTCAGGGGAAATCCAGCATTATGATTTCTTAAATCCTTCGATGTCGAAACATCTCTGGCTGTATGAAGGTATGACGGAATACGCAACGATACACATGCCCATAAAGCAAAAGATGATGGGTATTCCTGAATTCGAAAAAAAGCTGGAAGAAAAGATAGCCGGTATGAAGGAGTTTGATCCTCATTTGTCCTTTACCGATCTGAGTAAAAACGCTATGGAAAAACAGGACCAGTACATGAACGTTTATCAGAAAGGGCCATTAATCGGGTTATGCCTGGACATCAGATTGCGTGAGCTTTCGGGTGGAAAAACGGGAACCCAGGATCTGATGCAACGCCTTATGCAAAAATATGGAGAGGATCGCTATTTCAATGACAATGATTTATTTGATGAAATTACAAAAATGACTTTTCCGGAAATCCGGGATTTTTTCAGGGATTATGTAGAAGGAACAAAACCGCTTCCTTTAAAAGAATACCTTGCCAAAGCCGGTTTTACCTATGATGACACTACGGGAAAGGTTACCGCCTTAGCTTATCCTGATCCGAAGCAAATCGCATTGAGAAAAGCCTGGATCGGCCAATAAGTTATATGTAGGTAGCTCACCGAAAATACTTTTCCTCATGGATTAAAAATATTGAGTTTCAAAAATTGTTCTTTATTAAAACTGTTTACTATGAAAAAAACCTTTACCACATTTCTTTTATTAGCAATAAATGTGGTCTATTCTCAAATTTCAAATGTGGAAAAAGTAATTGATTCCAGTGTGAAAAATGATAATTTCAACGGAGCAGTTCTGATTGCCCAGAATGGCAGGACCGAATTACTTTCGTATAAAGGATTATCCAACAGACATTATAACATCAGCTTTTCAGACGAAACCAGATTTCATATATTTTCTCTCACCAAGTCATTTACTGCAGTCCTGATCATGCAGCTATATGAAAGAGGTAAAATCAACCTGGACGCTCCCATTGCAACTTATCTTCCGGATTACAAAGGGGAAGCCGCTAAAAAAGCAAGCGTAAGAAACCTTCTAACCTATAGCAGCGGGAGATTTAATAAGGACATAAGTTCTCCGGAACTCATTCACGAGGCATATGACAATACAATTTGGAACCTGGATGATTTTATCAAAACCTTTCTCTCTGAAAAACTGATCGATAAACCCGGAACAAAATTCAGCTATAACAATGGTGATTATATCCTGCTTGGAAAAATTATTGAAAATATATATGGTAAATCTTTTGAAGAAGTTCTGAAAGAGCAGATCCTGGTTCCTCTTAAAATGAATAATACAGGTCTTTTGCACCACAATGATATTATCCAGAATATAGATGACGGATATTCGGAAACAGATTCGGACCCATTTGCTCTTCATATCCCAACCAACACCTATATCGACAATTTTTATACGGCCGGGGGCATATACTCCACTCCCAAAGATCTTTTAACCTTTGACCAGGCCGTTTTCAATCATGTTTTATTAAAAAAATCAACTGTAGACACCATGCTTACTCCTTATAAGGAGCTTGGGGATACTGCTTTTAGCTTTTGGGTTTATCCTAAAAAATTCGGAAATATGACTACCCTATTTGTAGAACGTCAGGGTGAAGGTTACGGACATAGTGCGAACTGGGTGCATTTACCTGAAAAAAACCTGACGGTGATTATTCTGTCCAATACCAAAAACATCAACTACCTCAACAAAATGAGAGAGAGGCTAATAAGTGCATATTACGGACAATAAATAAAAATAAAATCAATTTTAAGAGTAAAATGATTCACTGGTTATTGATATTTTAATATCTTTAAATTTAAATAACATATTTAATCAAAAATATCATTTATGGATAATTCACGTAGAGACTTCATCAAAACAACTGCATTAGCTTCATTCGGAGCACTTGTTTTACCTCATTCTTTATTTGCCTATTCAAAAGGTTTTGTATCTGATAAAAAAGTAAGAGTTGGTTTTATAGGAGTCGGATTACGGGGACAGGAACATGTAAAGCTATTGGCTAAAAGGGACGATGTTGAGATCGTTGCTTTTGCAGACCCTAGTCCAATTATGTTATCTGCCAGCCAGAAAATCTTAAAAAGCAATGGTAAACCGGAAGCCCGTGAATTTTCAAATGGAGAATATGATTACAGAAATCTCCTGAAACTTGGCAACATCGATGCGGTTGTTATCGCTACTCCGTGGGAATGGCACCTTACACAGGGAGTTGAAGCGATGAAGGCTAAGAAAATTGTTGGAATGGAAGTATCCGGTGCCATTAAACTGGATGACTGCTGGGAATTCGTAAAAACTTATGAGGAAACAAAAGTTCCCATTTTTATGATGGAGAACGTATGTTACCGTAGAGATATCATGGCTATCCTGAATATGGTCCGTAAAGGAATGTTTGGAGAATTGGTCCACGGAAGAGGAGGTTATCAGCATGATCTTCGCGGGGTTTTATTTAATGACGGTGTTACGCCTTACAATTCCGGAGCCGAATTCGGGGAAAAGGGTTTTAGCGAAGCAAAATGGAGAACGGAACATTATGTAAAAAGAAATGGAGAACTTTATCCTACCCACGGCCTTGGTCCGGTTTCCGTTATGATGGATATTAATCGTGGAAACCGATTAACACGCTTATCTTCATTTTCTTCAAAATCCCTCGGCTTGCATCAGTATATTGTGGAACATCCGAAAGGTGGAGCCAACCATCCTAATGCCAAAGTGAAGTTTAACCAGGGTGATATCGTTACGACACAAATAGCTTGTGCTAACGGAGAAACTATTCTTCTGACACACGATACCAGCTTACAGAGACCTTATGATCTTGGATTCAGAGTGCAGGGAACTGACGGAATCTGGCAGGACTTCGGATCAGGAGGCGCAGATCAGGGACATATTTATTTTGAAAAGATAATGAATCACACCCATAAATGGGATAATACCGAGAAATGGATCAAAGATTACGACCATCCGATGTGGAAGAAATTTGAAAGCAAAGCAACTGGCGCAGGACATGGTGGAATGGACTTTTTCGTTATGAACACCTTTATTGAATGTATAAAACGTAATATAGAATTCCCTATGGATGTATATGATCTTGCCACCTGGTATGCAATCACACCGCTCAGCGAAAAATCAATTGCTAAAGGAGGACAGGTTGTTGAGATCCCTGATTTCACAAAAGGACAATGGAAAAATCGTAAACCTATATTCGGAATGACAGATGAATTCTAAAAAAACACTTCTCATAGTAGCCGGAGGCTTAGGCACCCGCTATAAAGGCCTTAAACAAGTAGATGGAATATTGGGCAATGGCTCTCCTATTCTGGAATATTCTATTTATGATGCTCTAATGGTCGGCTTCAATAAAATTGTGATTATTATTAATCGTTTCATCCCTGAAAGCTATATAGAAAGGCTGGAAAACATTTCCAAAACCAACAACTTTGAGTTGCAATGGGTCTATCAGGATATGGATAAATACATTCCTTCAGGGTATGATTATTCGTCCCGGGAAAAACCTTGGGGAACAGGCCATGCCGTACTTTGTGCAAAAGAATATATTAGTGAACCTTTTGTAATGATCAATGCAGACGATTTTTACGGTAAAGAAGTTTATCAGTTAGCATCGAGTGAAATCGACAATCAAAATGTTTCTGATTCCCAATTTGAACTCATTGCCTATCCGCTTTCTACCACGTTAAGTAACAATGGTACGGTAGCCAGAGGTATTTGCACGGTGGATGATGATCATTTTTTGCTAAAAGTAGAAGAGCAGACTTCCATCCGAAAAGAAAATAATACTATTGTCTATACCGATGAAAACGGGAAAGACATAGAAGTAGCACCAGATACTTTGGTTTCTATGAATTATTTTATTTTCCATCCCATTATATTCGATTCATTAGAAATCTATTTTAAGGATTTTATTACATCCAATCCACAACCCAAAGAAGAATTTTATATTCCTACTGCTCTGCAGAAAATGAACGAGGAGAACACAATCAAAATTGCAGTCAGAACCTCGCCATCTCATTGGTTGGGAATGACCTATCCCGATGATAAAATTATTCTAAAAAGTTACCTTGAAAAAGAAATCCAAAACCAGCGATACCCTGAAGATCTATGGAGCTGAAGAATATTATCTCAAAATTTATAGGCACTGACAACTGTACAGTTACTCAGATCAATAACGGTTTGATCAATACTACCTATTGTGTAGAAAATAATCAAAACCGGGAAAAGTATATTTTACAGAAGATTAATACACAAGTCTTTAAAAGGCCGGAGCAGGTTATCAACAATCATTTGAAAATAAATAAGATTCTTAAAGAGGGTCAATATCATTTCAAAATGACACAACCGATTGCTTCGTCTTCAGAGGAGTTTTTAATCAGGGATGGAAATGGAGATTCATGGCGAATGACCAGCTTCATTGATAACAGCATTACCTTTCTTACTGTTCCTTCAGCAGAAACAGCTTCCAAGGCAGCAAGAGCTGTGGGTTATTTTCTTAGCATCATTAATACGCAAAGTCTTCCCATCATTGAAGATCCATTACCCGATTTTCTCAATTTTGAAAAGAGACTTACCGACTATAAAATTTCATTAGAAAGCGGATCATCTTCTTTAAAAGAAAATGCAAAAGCTGAAATAGAAATGATGAACCAATTGTTGTGGTTACCTGATCAATGGATCAAAATGCAAAATAATGGCCAACTCCCCAAAAGAATTGTTCATGCAGATGCGAAAATCAGTAATATTCTTTTTGATCAGAACCATGACCCAATGGCTATAATTGACCTGGACACAATCATGACTTCTACTATTCTCTATGATTTTGGAACCATGATCCAATCATACACCAATACCACTAATGAAGATGATGGAACAGCTCAAAATAATTTCAATTCAGAAATTTTCGAATCGGTAAAAGAGGGCTTTCTATTTCATCTTAAGGATCTATTGACTCCTGACGAGTTTGAAAATCTTGATTATTCCGCACAGGTGGCTATCTACATTCAGGGGCTTCGTTTTCTTACAGATTATTTAAATGGAAGCACTTATTATTCTACAACCTATCCGGAGCATAATCTCGACCGTACGAAGAACCAGCTTGAGCTTCTCAGGGGTTTACGCAGTTATTTAAAGGTGGATTAAAGTGTCCATTTTATGATGATGTTGTTGGAGTATATAGGAAATAAGGAAGGAGGTTATTTTAGAAATTCCATGATCTTTGACCATCCTTCTAATTTCTTTTCCAACGAAATGGTATGCAGCGGGCTTGTCGAAGGCAGCAGAATCACAGGAAGCCGATAATTTTTTCCTAAAACTTTCTGTAGGTTTTTATAAGATTTTCCTCCATTACAAAATATGGCAGTGATATTCGGATATTGTTCTAAAAGCTCTTCAATCTGATTGGCTTCTTCATTTCTGATCTCCGAATCAAGACTTCCTTTTCGCTCACAGGAATCAATCACATCCCAAAGTGCGATGTGATGTTTCTTCAATGTTTCAATCCTTACTGCATAATCTTCCGTAAATTTTTCATGAAGCAGCTCAAAAATAATCTTCCAGAATTTATTTTGCGGATGTGCATAATATTGTTGTTTTTCCAATGATTTAACCCCGGGAATGGAACCTAAAATTAAAATTCTGGAATGGACATCAATAATGGGTGGAAATGAAGAAATACGGTTTTGCATAATTCAAATATAAAAAAACGGGCCAAAAGCCCGTTTTCGTTTTTATTGTTTGTTATAAAGTTTCTTTTAACCAGTCAAAGAATTCTCTTTGCCATACCAAACCATTTTGCGGGTGAAGCACCCAGTGGTTTTCGTTCGGGAAATACACTAATTTTGTTTTAAGGCCTCTTAATTTTGCTGCCTGGAAAGCTTCCTGTCCCTGCTCATAAGGCACACGGTAATCTATTCCTCCCTGGAAAATCATGATCGGCTTATTCCATTTTTCAATAAAATTGCTAGGGTTAAATTCTGTATAAGCTTTTGGAAGCGGCTTCTCCCATGGAGACCCTAAGTCCCAGTTGGCAAACCAAAGCTCTTCAGTGGTCAGATACCATGATTTCATATCAAATAGCCCGTCGTGAGCAATAAAGGTCTTGAATCTGTTATCGTGAATCCCCGCAAGCATAAATACACTGTATCCTCCATAACTTGCTCCTACTGCAGCTACTCTTTGTCCGTCCACATAAGGTAATGTCTTAGCATAATCTGTAGCGGCAAGATAATCCCTCATAGGTTGTCCACCCCAGTCTTTAGAGATTTCTTCATTCCACTTTGTTCCCCAGCCCGGCATTCCTCTACGGTTCGGCGCAACTACAATGTATCCGTTAGCCGTCATAAGAGCAAAATTCCATCGTACACTGAAAAACTGAGTCAATGCAGATTGAGGACCACCCTGGCAATATACCAAAGTAGGATATTTTTTATTCGGATCAAAATTCGGCGGATAATGGAACCATACTCCCATTTCTTTTCCATCCGATGTTTTCACCATTTTTAGTTCAGATTTCCCTTGAGCCAGTTTAGAATAAGTATCTTTATTGGCTTCCGTAACCTGTTTCATTTCACCGTTTTTAATGTTTACAGAAAATAAATCTGTAGCATGATTGACATCGGTTCTGCCTACCAATAAGGTGTTTTTATTATCAGCAAAGATTTCATTAACATCAAAATTTCCTTTTGTGATCTGTTGAACCTTTGCATTTTTAGGATCTAAGGAAAACAATTGTTTTGTTCCCCTGAATGCTGCCGTAAAATAGATGGTTTTGGAATCACCACTCCAGAAAACATCACCGGAAACACTTTCATCCCAGCCTTTTGTAAGGTTCTCTGTTTTCCCGGACTTCCAGTCCATGATTTTCACATCATTTTTATCCGCTTCATAGCCATCTCTTTCCATGCTCTGCCATACCAGTGATTTTCCATCCGGACTGAATTTTGGATTGACATCGTAGCCTTTATTTGATTCTGTAAGGTTTTTTGTAGCCCCGGAAGCCAGATCATAAGCGAAAATATCAGTATTTGTACTTGTAGCATACTCTTTCCCGCTTTTAGGCTTGGTAACATACAAAAGCTGAGAAGAATCAGGACTCCAGATGAAATCCTCAGCTCCACCGAACGGCCTCTGCGGAGAATCCCATGTCTTTCCTTCCAGTAAGTCTTTTGATGATTCCACTTTATCTGAAGTATTTACTACAAAAACATGATTGTATTTTCCTTCATTGAAATAATCCCAGTGTCTGTGGTTCAAGTCAGTATACACCTGTGCTGTTGTTTTAGGAGTATCGCTGTATTTATCTTTCCCCATTACTTTCTCCACTAAAACCTGCTTGCTGAAAGCAATTTTCTTTCCATCAGGGGAAATTACAATATTATCAACCTCACCGATGGTATAAAACTCGGTCCAGGTTTTCCCGTTATCTTTAGAAAGGAATATCTTATCTCCTTCCTGTGCGTAAATTCCATTCTTATCCCACTGAATAAGAGCTTTTTTACCCAAGTCTAATTTCGAAGACTGATTATTGATAACATTAAGGAAATAGTTTTCGTTTTTTGTTTTCTCTGTTTTCAGATCTACTTGTCCTACTTTATAAATAAGTGAAGACTGATCAGGTGAAACTGCCTGTACTCCCACTTTTTTCAAAGTCCAAAGAATTTCAGGCGTCATTAACTGTTGTGCATTCATTAAAAGTGGGGCTGCTAAAGCCAGCAGGCTGTACTTAAGTTTCATAAATTGCTTTTTAATTCAAAGATTGCCAAATTTAGTACTTAAAATAAAAATATGCGAAGGAATTAACAATTATCTTGTTTTTTGTTAAAGTGATGAATTGATTTACCTGGGATACATTTGATGATAAGACGCTTGTACAGTTGCTATTTATGTTATTTATATCCTTTTTGATGGACCAAATAAAAAATCCGCCAGCTCAACTGACGGATTTATATTGTTATGCTATACTTCTGTAAGCTTAGTCCCCATCTGAGAACATAGAATTGGCCAGTGAAGTGATCAATGATAAGGCGATACTAAAAATGAATGCCCACCAGAATCCATCTACAACCATACTGTCTATGAAATAATCTGCCAAAAGGATGATCAATGCATTAATGACTAAAGCAAATAATCCCAGGGTGATGATCGTTAAAGGAAGTCCCAAAAGACTTAAAACAGGTTTTACAATTAAATTCAAAAGGCCCAAAACAATCGCGAAAATAATCGCAGATGAAAAGCCTTCAAAATGTACTCCCGGTAAAATTTTCGTTAAAAGAAACGCAACAAGCGCAGTAATCAGTAAACGGATAATTAAGTTCATATGTTAATATTTTTAATAGTTTGTATACAAGTATCAAAACTCATTCCATCGGATCTCGGTTTGAATGATTAATAAAAGTCTTTATCCATCATGAATTGCTAAAGTTTATATTTTCAATACAATAAGGGAAAACACTGATTTTTCAAAAATGGGTATTTTCCCTTTGCGTTATGATCTTTTTATTCCTGAATTTTAAGTCTGCAAACCCCTTAAAAATTATGATCATGGACGCAACACACACAACCAATCTCACCAGAGTTGATGCAGGAAAAGATTCATCCTGGCACATTCACAAGGATCACCTGAAGTATTCCAATATTCAAAAAACAAGAGTGGACTTTAATGGACGGAGCCTTGAAAAAATTATGCAAAAAATTGCAGACAACGCATTTATTAATGCACCTTATCTACAATCTGATGAGCAAAACCGCTATTACCAGGAATGCCTTAGATGGATTGAAGAGAATTATGATTAATCAATTTTTTAAATGGACAAATGCCTAAGGTATCCTTAGGCATTTGTTTTTTTGGCAAGTAAGACGGCTGAAGTAAAAGTTACGTGTCTTTTTTTTTAATTTTATAACAGCTAATAATCTTATATGAAAAAAGAATACACCCATTATTTCAGATATATTATGCTTGCTTCTATCCTACTATTAATCATATCAATGATAGTGCAGGTCAATCTGTTGGTCATTAGTGCTCTTTCCGTGGTTTTTATTTTATCTCTTATCCTTGTGCTTGACCAAAGCGAGTAGATTTAAATAACGGTGGATGCCCTGTAAATCAATTCGGTTTCCATAATAACCGTCTGATCAGGTGATGAGGGATTTTGTATTTTTTCCAGCACGAGACGGGCAGCGGTTTCTCCCATTTTTTCTAATGGCTGCTGTACAGTTGTCAGCTGCGGATGCACAATAGTTGCGAGTTCTGTTCCTGAAAAACTTGCAATCGCTATCTCTTCAGGAATTTTTATATTCTGCTCATGAAGATAATTCATTGCACCAATAGCTAATGTATCGGAAAAGGCAAAAATACTGTCGAAATGGATGTTTCTGTTTAATAGTTCCTGTACTGACTTTCTGCCGTCTTCAAAAGTCATTCCCTCTGTAGAAACAATCAGATCAGGATCAGTAAGACTATATTTCTCCATAATACGCTTGTATCCGTTCACTCTTTCAGTTACGTTCCTTATCGTTAAAGGCCCCATAATGTGTGCGATCCTTTTTCGCCCCGTATTAATCAGATGCTCCACCACTAATGATGCTTTGATCTGGTCATCTACGATCACCCGCGAAGCCTGTAGTGATTTCCCGGGTATCCTGTCAAAAAATACCATGGGAATATCATTATTGATCAGCTTTTTGTAAACTTCTTCATTAAGACTTTCATGACAAAGATTAATAATGATCCCGTCCACATTAAATTCTTCTAAAAGCTTAAGATTCTCTCTTTCTATCAATGGATTTTCATCCGATTGTGTTATGATAACACGATACCCTAACGGATCCAAAATATTCTGAATCCCCTTCAGAACTTTTGAAGAAAATGGTGTGATCATTTCCGGTACCACCAATCCAATATTTTTGGATTTCCCATACTTTAAATTCAAAGCTGTTGCATTGGGTTTATAGCCCAATTTCGTTGCTGCTTCCAATACCCTCTTCTTAGTTTCCGGGTTGATATTTTTATCATTAAGCAGTGCTCTTGAGATGGTAGAGGTAGATAATGACAAAAATTTCGACAAATCTTTAATGGTTACACGCTTCATCAGGGACTCTTTTTTATCAAAAATAACAAAAAAATAAGCAAATGGGAACGTTCCCAAATTCTGGGAACGTTCCCATTATCAATTTCATAACAAAAAATACCGGGCAATAGATTTATTAATATAAGTTTAGCAAACGATTAACATTCAATTAAAAACTATAATATATGACTCCCAATTCTTATCCCTATAACCGTGAAAATATTAAAACTGGCATTGTACATATTGGTGTTGGAAATTTCCACAGGGCTCATCAGCAGTATTACACCCACCTTCTGCTGGGAGACAAAAGTCAACAGCAATGGGGAATCTGCGGGATTGCCTTACTTCCTTCTGATGAAAAAATAGTACGTGATTTAAGATCCCAAAATCTGGACTATACCCTTACGGTTTGTGGAAGGGATGGAAAAGATGAAATCTATACCATAGGTTCACTCACAGAGTTGATATGGGGAGTGGAAGATCCCCAGGCAGTAATTGCTAAAATCGCTGATCCGGCGATAAAGATCATCAGTCTTACCATTACGGAAGGAGGATATAATCTCAATAAAGAAACGAATGAGTTTAATCTGAATGACAGCCACGTACAAAACGATTTACTGAATCCGGGTACTCCTGAAACGGTTTTTGGATTTATAGCAGAAGGTCTGCGATTGCGTAAAAAAAAATGGAGCCGGAAGTATCACGATCCTTTCTTGTGATAATCTTCAGCATAATGGCAATACCGCTAAAAGGGCATTCACCAGTTTTATAGAAGCTCAGGATAAAGATCTTGGAAACTGGATCAAATCCCACGTTACATTTCCGAACAGTATGGTGGACAGAATTACACCTGCTACCACAGCCAAAGATATTGAAAGGCTTAATGAAAAAAGCGGCTGGAATGATAAAGCCCCCGTTTATTGTGAAGATTTCATCCAATGGGTGATAGAAGATCAATTTATCGCAGAAAGACCCGAATGGGAAAAAGCCGGCGTAGAATTCACGAATGACGTCACTGCTTTTGAAAACATGAAACTCAGTCTCCTGAATGCTTCGCACACCCTATTATCCTACCCTTCTTTCTTAAAAGGCTACCGCAAGGTAGATGAGGCCATGCAGGATCAAAGTATTGTAAAGCTAATCAGGGATTTTATGAATATAGATATTACACCTTATGTTCCGGCACCTGCCGATACTGATTTAGATCTTTACAAACGTACACTGATAGAAAGGTTTTCCAATCATAGCGTAAGTGACCAGGTGAGCAGATTATGCTTTGACGGTGTTTCTAAATTTCCGGTATATATTATGCCCAATCTTGCAAAAATAATCAGTGATGGAAAAGATCTTATGCGTCCGGCATTTCTTATAGCTTCTTACAGGCATTATTTGAAATACAAAACAGACGATAAAGGTTTTACATATGAAATTGGCGAGCCATGGCTGACTTCGGAAGATGAAATTTTAATCCAAAGTGATAACCCCATTGATTTTTTAAATCTTTCTGCCTTTAAAAGCATCGATTTGAGAGAGGTAAATGCATTTACCGGTCTGTACTTACAGTTTGTTGATGATATTAAAAATCAGGGGATCGCACCTGTTTTAGAAACTATTATAAACTAAAGTATTATGCAAACAAATTCCGAAATAAAAGCTTTGAAAATAAAGTCTGACAGCAGTATCCTTCCTTTTGCTATTATTACTTTCATTTATTTTATTGTTGGTTTTCTGACAACTGTCAATGAACAGTTGCAGGCTCCTTTAAAATTTACTTTTCTGGCTCATGCGGGAGGTCTGAAAAATACCTTCACCACGCTCATCTCTTTCTTTTTCTTTTTAGGATATTTGTTAAACGGCACTTTAGGAAGCAAATGGGTCAATGCCTTTGGATATAAAAATACGATCCTAAGAGGTTTGTTTTTTATGATCTCCGGATTGATGATGTATTTATGTTCTTCGTGGGTGGGTTATCAGTTTCCTTCGGTGGATTTCAGCATCGGTGATGCCGTTATTCCCTTTGGGTTTATCATTTTTGTAGCCGGATCTTATTTAATGGGAACTTCTGCAGCAATTATTCAGGTGGTGGTAAATCCTTATGCTGCCTCTTATCCTTTAAAGGGAACACAGCCCGTACAACGACTGAATATTTTAACAGCCATCAATTCTATTGGTACGACCTCAGCACCTTTCTTTGTGACCATCGTGATGTTCAGTGGTATCTCCATTGAAAATATTGAAATAAAACAGCTGCTACTACCTCTTTCTGTACTGATCATCTGTATTGTTACGGTGATGGCTATCACCAAGAGACTGCATCTTCCTGATATTGAAAATACGAGAGCCGTTGCAGGAGAAAAACTGGAAAGAAGCATCTGGTCATTCCGCCATTTTGCTTTGGGTGTGGTTGCCATTTTCTTTTATGTAGGAACCGAAGTTGCCATCGGAGCCAATATCAACCTGAATGCTTTTGAGCTTATGGAATCGGGAAAGCCGATCACTTTCTTCGGAAAAACGGATATTATTATCGGCGGAATGGACCTTGGAATTCATGCATTATTATCTACTTTATATTGGGGAGGTTTCCTTGTTGGAAGATCTATTTCCAGTTTTTTCAGTAAGATCTCAGCGAGAACACAGCTTGCAACGACAACAGTTCTTGCTACCATCCTGGCGATTACTTCAATGATCACCCAGAACCTTTGGTTCCTCGTTGCCATCGGGCTTTTACACTCTTCTATGTGGAGCTGCATTTATACACTTTCTATAAAGGGTCTGAATAAATATACCTCAAAAGCATCCGGTGTATTCATTTCTGCTGTATTTGGCGGTGCGGTATTTACTTTACTTCAAGGAGGAATGGCTGATCTTTTCGGCTCATGGAGATGGACCTGGATATTAACGGTCATCTGTGAACTGCTTATGCTTTCTTATGCACTCTTCGGATCTAAGATCCGGGAGAAAGATATTATTAACTAACCATTCATTTCTTTTATACATTCCTTTTTTCCGGTATTCATTTACCGGACAGGGAATGTTGTAATTAAAAAGACACTCAGCATTATGATTAAAATTAAAAAGTTGATGATTACTTCCATCATCATTGGAAATTCATGGGTTTATGGTCAGAAACTGCATTCTGCATTGCAGCTCAGAAATAGTCATTTGTGGCGAGGTCAGGAAGTTTCCTCAGGTTTCATCTATACCGGTGATGTTCATTTAGATGGTAAGAATTTTTACGGAGGATTCTGGGCCGGAGGAAATGCAGATGGCTCCTATAAAGAGTTTGACAATTATATTGGATACAAAAATAAGCACCTTACGGTGGAACTCTGGGATATTTATAATTTTTCGCCTGGTGCCACTTATAACAACAAAGAATTTTTTAATTACAACGCAAGTGAAACAGGGCGCTTCTGGGATTTCAGGTCATATTATACAATAAGTGAGAAACTTCCCTTAGTCTTAAGCTGGAATACGGTAGTCTTTGGCCGGGACCGGGATAGGGACAATACACACAATAAATATTCTTCTTTTGTTTCAACAGAATATCCTTTCTATACAAAAGAAAACCTCTCGGTACGAGGGAGGATCGGATATGCATTTGCCTTACATAATCCCACAGGTGAAAAAGGAAACTTTTTTGCTCAAGAAGCAGGTTTTAATGAGATAAGTCTGATCATTACCAAAACATTTTCCATTGCGGGTTATCAGCTTCCGGTTGGAATCTGGGGAATGTTTAATCCTGTAGGAAATAATGCTTACCTGCAGTTTTCTGTTCAGGCTTATTCTTTTTAAATCTTATTTAAGTCTCATCATCGTCACCAATGATGTGGCAACATGAGTTTCGGATGATCCGTTTTCATCCACTGTATAAATTTCAGTTCTGATCACGCTGATCTTTCCGCCTCCTTTTACTACGTATGATTTTGAAATCAAAGCATCTCCCATTGCAGGCCTTAAATAATTAACCTTAAGTTCTATGGTCACTACGTAACAATCATCTTTATAATTGCTTACCGCAGCATATCCCGAAGAAACATCAACCAAAGAAGCGATCATTGCCCCGTTAAACATTCCTGCCTTACGGGTCATCATTTCCATCTTTGGGATTTTAATGGATATGAAATCGGTTTCTACTTCAAGAAGCTCAGCTTTGTAGAATTTTAAGGTTTCGGAGCGGTTGAAACTGTCTATGATTAGTTGTTTTTTCTCAGGTGTCATGGATTGAAATATGATTCTTACAAATGTAATAAAAGGATTGAAAATCCCAGCAGCACTTTTTAAGGTAAACGCATATAAAATATCAAATCACAAAAATCAAAGATCAGAAAGATCTTGTCCTCTTGTGATTAATCAAAAAAACTTCAGTTCACAATGATAATGTGAGTTAACCTAGTTGCACCGTAAAATCATCAGATAATGACAAGACACCTTCCGTAAGGGCATCCGGATGCGTACTGAAACCTTTTAATTTAGATGTTTTTGCTTTAAGAATAAGATCCAGAAGTTGTTTTTCTGATAACTTTTTTCCAAAGAGCTCAAACGGTATTTTAAAACCACAATTTTTAAAATCTGAACATCCAACTGCGGTTTTCCCCTTAATCAGATTGTGTTCTTTGCATTTCGGACATTTTGTTTCCTCAAAAGACTGAAGTTCCTTTTTAGGAGCAGGTTCTCGTTTTTTCTTTTCAACCACTTTCTCTTCTTCCTGTAAAGTGATCACTTTTCCTTTTCCGTCCACTACTTTTCTTGTAAGTTCAGAGACCATCTGGATCAGTTCTTCTTTAAACTGATTGGCTTCATATTCACCACTTTCTATTTTCCTAAGCTTTAACTCCCACTCTCCCGTAAGTTCAGGGCTTTTCAACAATTCATCTTCAATAGTATCGATCAGTTGAATTCCGGTGTGCGTCGCAATAAGATTTTTTCTTTTCTTCTCAATATATTTTCGTTTGAAAAGAGTTTCTATGATATTGGCCCGGGTAGAAGGTCTTCCGATCCCGTTGTTTTTCAACATTTCACGCAGCTCTTCATCATCAACCTGCTTTCCGGCAGTTTCCATTGCCCTTAACAACGTTGCTTCGGTATATGGTTTTGGAGGGGATGTCTTTCCCTGATGGATCATTGGATCATGCGGCCCCGTTTCTCCTACTGTAAATTCAGGAATGGTTTGCTCTTCTTCTTTTTCTTTATCCTTATCTGAAGACTCTTCTTTCGGTTCTTTGGCATATACAGCTCTCCATCCCGGCTCTAAAACCTGTCTTCCACTTGTTTTAAAAGGAATAGTTCCCACTTTTCCTTCTACCAATGTATTGGAAATTTTACATTCGGGATAAAAAACAGAAATGAAACGCTTGGCGATCAGATCATAAATAAGCTTTTCCTCCCTGCTCAGGTTCTGGGATGGTGGAACTTCAGTGGGAATAATTGCATGGTGATCCGTTACCTTCGAATCATCAAAAACAGCTTTGGATTTCGGTATAGGAGCTTCTAATAGTGGAGCAATTAAATCCTGATAAAAGTACATTTTCCGAAGGATTCCTTCTATTTTAGGATATAAATTTTCAGATAGATACGTAGTATCCACACGCGGATAAGTCACGTGCTTTTTTTCATAAAGGCTTTGAATATAATTAAGCGTATTTTCTGCTGAATATCCGTATTTTTTATTCGCTTCCACCTGAAGTCCCGTAAGGTCAAAAAGCCTCAGGTTCTTTTCTTTTCCTTCTTTGATCTCAAATGAAACGATTTCAAAGGGATTTACTTTAAGATATTCCAATCCTTTTTCAGCTCGCTCCAGTGTCTTTAAGCGATCAATCGCAGCATTGAAAATAACATCGCGGTATTTCGTTTTAAGTTCCCAATACTCTTCTGTGGTAAAAGCGTCAATTTCTTTCTGACGCTGAACCAACATTGCCAGGGTTGGAGTTTGTACCCGGCCGATAGAAAGAACGGCTTTATTCCCTCCGAATTTTTTCGTAAATAAGCGTGTTGCATTAATACCAAGCAACCAGTCTCCGATAGCTCTGGCATTTCCAGCCAGGTACAGATTTTTGTAATCTTCTGCAGGTTTGAGGTTAGCAAATCCTTCTTTAATCGCATCTTCGGTTAGGGAAGAAATCCATAATCTTTGAATCGGCTTATTGCACTTTGCCTTCTGCAATACCCAACGCTGGATCAATTCTCCCTCCTGCCCGGCATCCCCGCAGTTAATGACCTCATCACATTCTTCCACCAGTTTTTCAATTACTTTAAACTGATTTTCAACTCCTTTATTCGGAATCAGTTTTATTCCAAAATTATTGGGAATGATCGGTAATAAAAATAGATTCCAGGATTTGTACTGCGGACCATAATCATGCGGTTCTTTCAGCGTACATAAATGTCCGAATGTCCAGGTTACACAATAGCCGTTTCCTTCCATATAGCCCTGTTTAGGTGTAGTAGCACCTAAAACTTTGGCGATATCTCTGGCAACACTGGGTTTCTCGGCAATACAAAGTTTCATGAATGTTCGGGATTATTGAAAGGGTTGCAAAAATCGGGATTTTTTTTGACTTTAAAAAACTTATAGCTAATCAATACCGGGAAAAGATTAAACATTGGTAACTGATCATTATAAAGTACAAAAAAAGCTCCCACAGGAAGCTTAATCAATTATTATATTTATTCTTTCAACCAGACATCATTATATTCTTCCGGATGTCTTTTGAACTGCGCAAAAACATAAGGGCAAAGAGGAACTATTTTCAAATTATTTTCCCTGGCATAAGAAACAAGTTTCTCCAATAGTATTTTAGCAAAACCTTTTCCTTCATGTTCAGGATCTACCTCTGTATGATAAACGGTTAATTTTTGTCCTATAACTGAGATATCCATTTTTCCTATCTTCTGATCATCAGAAAATAACTGAACTTCTCCCCTGTTGTGTGTATTAATAATTACTTCTGTTCTTTCCATTTCTATATTTTTTATCTGTTTTACTATTTAATAAAGTAAAGATAGAATGATTGTTTGTACTACGTCATATCCTATGATAACTTCTCTGTATTTTATATTTATTGTATTCCAAATAGATTTACAAAACCAAAATCCCTTTAAACCGAAGTTTAAAAGGGATTGGGTTTATCTTCTAATAGAACTAAATAAGAGTTATAGTTGCGATTGTGGACTTAAAATGATCTCCACATCTCCTTGTTTTAATAAAGTTCCATTACCTACTCTCATTGAGTCTAATTTAAAAGAGGAAAAATAGATACTTGATAATTTAAACCATAAATAAATATGCTTATCTGTTCCTACATATTGCCCTGCTGTTATTGAAGTAGAACCATTAACAAATGTTTTATAGTTGATTAGTGATGTTGATGCTTTATAACAATATCCCACCCAGGTAATATCAATAAGGTCACCCGAATGATAAGCATATCCTAATGCTTTGATATGGAACATTGCACTATTTGTATCTACTTTATAAGGTAGCTTTAAATGAAAAATATCAGTACCCGCTGAGCTTGTGAAAAATTTAGCGATTCCCTCTCTCGTACTTCCCACATCTTCTGGTTTTGTAAATTCTGGATTGTCCAAGTGTACATAACTGTCTAATAAATCTCCAAACTGATCTTGTGTAGGCCTCCTCCCTGCTTTGAAGAATTCTTTTAATTCTGTTATTATTCTTTTTGCCATGATGATTAATTGATTAAGGTTTTTAATTGTTTGATTTCTTTATTCTGATCAATCAGATAAAGGGTAAGTTCTTCTATTTTCTGAAGTAGTTTCATTTGAAAATCTCCCATACCAATACCATTTTCAGTCATTTCTTTTGCTGAAGGAATTTCAGGAAGATGTTTATTTTCTCTCACAAAAGATTCCAGTTCACTGATAGTTGGTAATTGATAATCAGGTCTGATGGAAGAAGTATTATCAAAATACTTTTGAAATACATAGTCGGCAGGAACATTGGTATCTACAATTACATCTTCTGCATGTATTTTTCCTTTTACAGTTAGCTTTTGATCCGGATTTTGGGTTCCAATTCCCACATTACCCGCATCTCTGTTTAGCACTAAGGTATTTCCTAAGGGATTAATATGCAATGGAGATCCGGCATGACTCTGAATCCAAGTGTTCTGTGTATTATATCCCATTCTTAAGTTAGGTAATGCGGTATCTCCAATGATAACTGCGCCTGGATCTTGCGGTTCACTAAAGGAACTGATAACCTGTAATCTGGATTGAGGATTCGCGGTTCCTATTCCAAAATTATTGCTATAATAAACATAGTGTTTGTTCTGACCTGCAACAGGATTGGCATATATTCCTGAAACTTTTGCATTATCTACAACTGCTGTTCCTTGGGATTGCTGCACGATCCTGATACTGTAAGGATTCCCTGTCGCTCTAGTATGATAGATACTTAATTTATATTGATTTAAGGTAGCATCCCAGATAATATCTCCTATATAAATATTGTCAACAATGGGTCCTGAAGCTTCCATAACCCTGGAAACCGATGGATACCAAATATTGTTATCAGGATTTCCCCCGAAAATAATCTGTTTTCGGATTATTCCAATCGTATTTTCATTACTGTACGAGCCTACAATCTGAACTTCAAATTCACCATTGACATAACCATTTCCCAGTAAGATATCAACGGCAAGGTCATTCTGCTGATGAGGAAAAAAAAATGAAGAAATCCTTGTATTTGTAACTTTCAGAAGATAATCTCGGATCGTCCAAATGTAAATAACTATCAATGAAATCACTAAATTGACTTTCAGTTGGCCTCTTGCCCGTTTTAAAATAATCCTTTAACTCTTGTATATCTCTTTTTGCCATAATTAGTTTCGTTGTAAAACACCAATTTCTTTTTTTTAGAGAAATGATGTATAATGTTAATTTTTCTATTTTCTGAAGTAATTTGAAATCTCCAAGCTGGCTTTCTGTCGACCGCTTTCCAGCTTTAAAATATTCTTTTAAAGCTGCTATTGTTTTTTTTTATCATAATTTTTATTTTTTCATGATCAGTTCCTCCTCCCAAAAAGTAGGGAGGAACTGATTCATTTTTATTAATTATAATTAAGGGTTAATTTGGACTAACGATAAAAGTTTGCTCTATGATCATTCCATCTGTTCCATCTGAAGAAATCCCTCCAATATCCGTCCAACTTCCAGCATCATAAACAGTTAAAACCTTGTCTTCCTTACTTAACATACCTGCCGTATTTTCAGTGATCATTTTAAAATGATGATAAATTGGATTTCCATCCGGATCAGCAATTGAAAGAGGATCTAGACCAAGTTTTTCTAATCTTAGGAATAAAGTATGATCATTAACATCAAAAACTTCTTTAGGTATCCACATTGGTGTGTTGGTGACAGGATCATTTTCAAAAAGATAAAGCTGAACTTTAGAAACATTATCCGAAAGAATATTCATTCTGGCAATTTCTTTCCAATTCCCTTGATTATTTAATTTATAAAGATGGTATTTTCCTTTATAACATTGCTCTTTCCAGTTAAGTATTGCAGAAGTAACCTCATTCCCGGTTACCGCATCAGACTCGAATTTTAACTCAGGAGATGAAGGCAGTATATTTTCAGTTATTGTTGTTATCATAAGCTTAGATGCTTCCGAAGGCGCATATTCCGTCACAATCACATCAGCAGATCCATCGTAATTTGCATTAGCATACTCTACTTCAGCTTCCACAGTAACTTTATAATATAACGGATCACCAAAAGGTACCTCCTGCAGATCGGAAAAGTCATCTTCCATTGTCCAGATTTCGCTATTTAATACTCCCTCAGCTTCAAGATCAAGTTCCTTTACAAGAGTCATCGTACGTATGGAGGTTGCATCGGCCATATTAAGAGCACGATAAAGTTTTGCTTTCTTAACATTATGAATTTTGTCATACGAATTAATATTCACCTGCATTTTCGCTGAACTGCTTAAAATAGCGTTTTCCAGCACCGGAATAACACTTTTAATTTCCGGAGTTCTTAGTGGGAATGACTTTACCATCTTTATCGGTCCGATTGCCGGACTCGGCTCACTCTGAACCATTTGTGCATTGGTTTCTCTTACCGAATAAAAATAAACACTTGTCGAAGCTCCATCCAGGGTATAATCCACAAAAAGAGTCTTATGACTAGGAGTTGTTGTTAATACTTTCATCATTGGTGCCATATCAAACTCTGGAGATGTAGGGTTCAGTAGCGTACCATTTCTGTCTCTAATGACTTGTGCTTTAGGAATCGGCTGATAGCTTCCACCTTTGATATGTTGGTAAATAACAGGTATTTCCGTTAATGGAACGTAAGTATTCTGAATGGTCTGCTTTACGAAATCATAGAATTTCAGCTGACCATATCTTCCATTAGGATCGGCTGGAATAATAATATGATCCATAGAATTGACCTGTGAAGAAGAAACATCTGGTAAGTTTTCCTGATAATGCTGATTATGTTGGCTGATAAACTCATTGATTCCATCAAAAAGCCTCGGATTATTAGGTATTGGCAAACTGTATCCATTATACGTTTTAAACTGACCAGTTCCTAAATCTATTGTCGCATTGGCTAAATCCGATAATCTTGAATTAAAAAATTCATCTCCGTTCTTCATCCTGATATCTTCTACAGAGTTAAGCTCAGGTACTACCCCATAATCTTCAGTATTTTTATATAAAGATGTTAACAGAATATCATCATTACTTCTTAAAAATGTTACACTGAACGGCCTATGGGCATATTCTGTAGTAAATGCATAGCTTGATCTTCCAAAATAATCCGGCCTTGTTGCATATTGGGCACCTAGTGGCAACTGAGGAACCATTGGGGCTTCTATTTTTCTTCCAAATAACAATGACGGTGTGGATATCCTTGACTGATAGGCATATTGCAGATCAGAGCTTCGCAATCCAAAAATGGAATATTTTTCAAGCGTATCCGCATCTTGTGGAAGAAGATGACCCTCAGTAAGTCGGCACGGAGCATTATAGTACAGGTAAGCTCTGTAACCCGGATAAAAATTAACATCTACAGTTCTGCTCACTAAAGCCTGCAACGGATCTGTTGCAAAAGTTTCATCCTGTGCATATACTTTTAATTCTCCCGTTCCAATATTATCAATCCTAAGAACCTTCAGCGTCTTTCTTTCCCCTCCCGGATCATTATCTCTAGCAATACGAACACTTCCTCTATACCATTGTATACTATCAGCACCTGGAACATTGGAGTACTGCAAGTGATTATTTAATGTGAATCCAGGAAATGTAATCTCATACACTCCAGAAAAAGATGGTGTAAATTGATCCGTATATTGCTTAACAGATGCGCTTCTGTTGATGCCTCTGAATTTTCTGAAATATGTATTTTCAGTTATATCCGGAACTTGCCCCGAAGTAATGTTTATTTCTTCTGTATAAATAGGCCAGTTATTTCCTATTTTCACTTTCACCTGATGTGGATTAACAGATCCCCATGTACTTGTATTTTGCATGTTTTCTACAATCATAAAAGCTTCATCTACAGATGGGGTTACAAAATTCAAAGGATCAAAAGGAGCTGTTGCGCTCTGACCAAAAGCATTTCCTACCTGCTTTTTCAGAATATGAAACACAGGATAAGTAGGATTGGATCCTGAAACAATATCATGAATAAAATATTCATCATTTCCTACTTTAAATACTCCTCCTATGTAATTCTGAAATTGCCCGGGAGGAATGGTCGGGGAAAGGGACTGATTAGCACTGGTTAGGGGAAGATCTTTTGATTGAATAACCGAAACCAAAGGGTTTCCGGACAGATCTGAGATCGTATCAATCATCCCGAACACCTGTTTCGGCATTTCTGGCCTGAAGAAAACTTCTACTTCATCTGCAAATAATTCCTCGTTATCAGGAAGCGGATTAAAATCAACCAGCTGCTCACCATTGATTGCTTTTTGATAAGAGACCATATCCTGGGCAGCATCATATTCAAAAGTCAGTCGTACAAGGGTTTTATCGTTTCCTGTGATCTGGGCAAGCAATTCCTGCTCATTCTGAGAGGTCAGTAACAAAGGTTGTTCTTTCTGAATAAGGAATGCATTAACACTTGAAGGAGGCAAAAGTGTATTAGCAGGCTTAATATCTGATTCTATTTCCCAGGTTATGGATGAAACTTGAGATCTGGAGAACCAATTGACTCCATAGGACCCATATACATGTTTTCCTGATTTTGTTTCTTTGTGCAAATAGGCAGGCACACCAAAGTCAGGAATACCGATAGCAACCGTTTCATTTTTAGAATCGTTTCCATTATTGTCTACATTAACGAATCCAGGGTCATGAGGAAGTTCAGGAACTCTCCATTGGCTTTCGTCACTATCCCTGTATTCAATACCCACATATACCGGATACGTAAATTTAGACATATCAAATTCTGCATTCGAAAAATAAAACGGACTGTCTTCCGGCTCATCAGGATTGAGTTCTTCAGCTAATAAGCTAATATACCTTCCTGTACCATCATGAGTATAGCCTTCAGCATCAATAATACCTGAAGCTGAACCTCCTACTGTAGGATCTGCAGAAAAAATCCCAGGAACAGGTTCCTTTAGATCAACTGGTAAGCTAGGTCGTTCATCCTCAATGGAAGTTGGTAATGTGATATAGGCATGATGTACTTCTTTTATGCCTTGTCCGTCCTTAAGATCTGCAATAGTAGTATATTGAGCAGCATATATGAATTTCTCTCCTTTATACACCTGATCATTAAGATCGAGACAGCCCAATCCCAACATCCTTGCCACATGATAATCCAATGACGCCATCTGTAGAATGGCTAAATGTGAAACCTCCAAAGGGGTGTTTGGGTCGCTTGAATCATCATTCAGATAATAGGACTCCAGTGCCTGAGGGTTTGCAGGATCATCACTTAATTGTAAATATTGTTTTACAGAATCTTTGATTGTATTCCTAGGATCGGGTAAATTACTCCACTTCTCATGATAGTTTCTTATGTTCACATACTCGCCGTCATTATACCTGGACCATGTTGCATGGACAGGACGGTTGCCAGGATCCGGCTCCAGCCTTCGGTCTATTACCTCACTATCATCCAACGAAAGACTGTACTTTCCTATTTCCTCCCATTTTGTTCTCAGGGAAACCTGATCATAAAATTCAAAATCAATTCGTTCTATTATACAATTGGCAGGTACGAAACGGATACTACGTCCATTTTCAGCAAATATTTTTTCTGAAAAATCAACAATGTTTTTTCTGAATGTTACATTCTTAGGAAGATTCAGTTTATTGGTTTCTACAGAAAGAACTTCTGTTTTTGAAGAACCATTGGAAGATGGATATAACTGTGATGCAAAAAACAACATTTCTTTACATTCAACCTCTATAACATTACTACCGTAGTACTCGAAAAAAGCAGCAGGATCTGAAAAAGGATCAATATTAGCGCGTACTTGTTGATACTTGCTGGTGTTTCTGAAATATACATAAAACTTTCTTCCTTCTTTATTTCCATATAACCATAAGGCCTCATTGTCAATTACCGTATTGGGCTGTTCTTTCAGAAAAAGAGATGTTACTACCGGATAATATGGTGCTCTGAAAATGGAGATAAAATCGTCTGGTTTATTAAAACCTTCAGGAGCATTTTGAAAATGATCTCCTTTTGGAAGGTGTTCAGCAGCTGGGCCTTTTAAGGCCCATCTGAGGTGAATTCCTGCTGTACTGTCATTTCCTAAAGAACCTGCAGACTGAATATAAAGACAATCTGATTGTAAAAATGAATCATTGATAGGAGATGCAGCAATCATGCTTGTATTATTTTTAGTTGATGACATTATTAATTTATTTTGATATTATATACTATTCTTGAATCCGATATTTCATAGATGGTTCCGTTCCACACCCTGTAAACAAATTGGAAGTTCAATTCTTCTGCAGTAATTGATTTACCTGCATTCATAACTATTGCCTGGGCATAATCTTTGGAATAGATCACCTTATAATTTTGATCTACAGCTGGTTTTCCTCCTCCTGCTGCAATTTTCATTACATCTATCATCCCATATTTATTATTTATACTCCTATTGATATATTCTAAAGGAATTTTAGGATGATTAAACGGTTCAGGATTTCTGATCAGTAGAGCAACTACATTGCCTGTAACAGGATCCACAATTTTATTAAATTCCGTAGTAGGAGCATCTTCTAATGGGGAAATTCCAAATAATCCCTGAAGTATCCTGTCAAAAGGATGCTGGTATTGAAGAGCAATAGCCTCACTCAAAGGATTAGAAACTCCCTGAATAACATTCCATGCTGCTTCAAGTTCGTCTGCTGTAATCGATTTTTCGATTTTATAAACTGCCTGTTTGGTTGCCTCATCTCCATTTTCATCAAAATATGGTATAAAGCAGCTTTGTACCTGCTCATTAAAATCTTTGTAACGGGAAGTCTGGAATACAAACTTGTGAACTTCTTTAGCATATCTAAGCTTAAGATCTTCCGTAATTTGAGAAATATTTACCTGTTGATCTTTCCCCCAATAGAAATTGAGTACCTGTGCAGTATATAATTTCTGAGGCTTAAGTCTCTTAGGAGTTACTATACGATAGAAAGACTTTGGCTTTACCAATGTTACAATTCCTGTACAATTCTCTCCACTATTCAGCATATTAAAATACTGATTCAATACCGGTGGTATGGCCGGATTATCATCTTGTGACCATTCTTCGATAGTTTGTGGTATATCTACCTGCGAAAGCTGAATATTTTGTTCTGTTGTATCTAATCTAGGCGGATTAACAATAGACACCCCTTCTACAGGATCTTTAATGATAATCTTCATGGTTCCTCCAAGCTTTCCTAATCCCTGATAATCTTCCCAACCGTCAAGTAACTTAGATACATAGCTGGAAGTAAAATACATAGAAATTTTAGTCGTTACATCGTCGTAAAACAATGGTTTGGCATTCACAATATTTCCATCCGCGTTAGGATACGATCGCTGATAATCAATATAAGCCCTCAATGACGTATGCGGATATAAATCAGGGTGTGGTGTAAGATCGTTTTGAACGACATTGCCGTTAGTGTCTCGAATGATCCCTACGGTATCTTCAAGAATATGACTAGAGTTGGCTACCGGAATATCTCCATAGGTAGAATCTTTATCCAAATGGAAAAATCCAAGTGGACCTCCTGTACGGAATGCATAAGCATAATCAAAAGTCTGCTGTCCTTGCCCGTTATCTACTGTATCTTTTAGTTTAAATCTTACAAAATAAGATGTATCGGGCCTCCAGATAGGCTGAATCGATTTGGTAATCGCATCAACTGCCGCTTGGGTATCCTGTGTGATAGCTCCTTGTGAAGGGATACTGATATTATAAGCATAATCTTCTACAGATAACCATTTTATTTCATGAAATAAGGTAAAACAGCTTTTATTTGCGGAACAGTTTCCGAGATCCGCAAGAGTTGAAATAATTTCTTTACAAGCATTATCGAAAATTACTTTAAAGTGATTATAAGTACCCCAGCCTTCTTTGATAATAGTTTCAAGAGTAGCTATCTGCCTATGTAAAATTTCATATAAATAGTTATACTCAGGATTTTCCTCTATAAACTTGTATAAAGTCTCTAATAGTGGAGAACGGCTTACTGGAGGTTTTGGACTGAACTCTCCAAATTCCTGATAGGAAAGGGAATCACTTAAATTACAAAGCTTTCCATCTTCACAAGGATTCATATTTTTCAACAGGTTATTAATCTGTTTGAATTTCGTTCTCAAATTATTAAAACGTCCAACAATCTCTTCTAAATTATCAGGATTCTGATCAAGATACTCCTTTAAATTCTTTAAATAGTCGTAATACTGCTTTACATAAAGTTCAAATAAACTTGACGGAATACCTGCTGATGCCAGAATGTTGAAAACCTCTTCAAAAATTCCCGCTTCTATATTTTCCCTGATAAGCTGTACATAATTGTATTGTTCTACTCCCGGCGATACCCCTTTGGTATTGAAAGGCAGGAAGAAATTGTTATTGTAATACCTTACCAGATCAGGAAATATTTTACACACAATTTCATATTTTTCTTGTCTGCTTTTACCACCACATCCCTGAGATTGTAATTCCTGAAGCTGTTTCACCAACTCATTATATAAATCCGGGTTACTCGGTTTCACATCATCAATAATCCCTCCGTGAGCTAAGGCATCCTGATATCCCTGATCCATAAGCTGTGCCATCTGTTCTAATATCAGATTAATTGCAACACTATCTGCTACATCAGGAGTAATTACAATTTTAGTAATCCCGTTTTGTAAACCACCCGGTGCTGTTACAGGATTGATAAGTTCATCTCTGTAATAATATTTTTCTGTAATATCATATTGTACAAAGGACTGGCTATCATCGATTATCGGACTATAGAATGCAACAGTTACTCCGGAGCTGTACGTACTTAATTTAAGTTCAATATCAGTAGAAGGTGCCGGCAACATGATTGTCAGCTTAGAATGGTTTTTAAACTCTAGTGATTGTATGAAACCATAACTATTGATAGCATCAGATACTTTTGCAGAATCTCCCTGCATCGTAATACTCCCATCAGGATTTACCGTGTACTGTACATCTCCTGAAATCTGATATGATGCTCCTTTACTTTGAAAGAAATTATTTGTAGATGCATAATACAGGGTATTCAATGGTTGATCTAAAAAATCTGAAACAGAGTTTTCTACATGCTGTCCCTCGCAGAATAACGTAGATGCATTTACTCCGTATTGCTCAGGTATAAACCATCCAGGATTTCCTTGCTCCGTATAAGTGAAAGGAGTGGTTGCCAACAATCTGATTGCATTATATTGATTATCTTTTTTCTGCCACTGTCCGGCTTTAAGATTATCCAAAAGAGAGTTAGCAGGTTCTATTGCCTTGAAAGGATTATAGTTGATCCATCCGGATCCGTTATGGGCTTTTATTTCAATATTTTCCAGAGTATACTGATGTTTTACCTGTCTTAATTCCAGCCCCTTCATTACCTTATCGGGTGGAACAAGATCTACATAATAGTCTGCAGGGTTTGTAAATCCACCAATCACTGCATTTGTAGCCGCAGCCGGCAATAAGCCTTTTGTGGTTTTGATATCAATGTAGGTATCCAGCGGAACTACATTATGAATCGTATTAGGATTAAGATTATCTGCACTGGCGGCATTCACTTGCAACAAATCAAAAGTTTCATTTGTTAGCATACTGATTCCTTTTACAAGTCCTTCCACCTGTTCTGGTACTTCCGTAAATGGATTGACAGGCGTTCTGTCTACATCCTTATTAAATTCCCATTTTAACTCGATCTTAGCTTTGAATTTAAGTTTAAAGAATAAAATCTTCACTTTAAATTCTACTGTAAATGCACCATAAATCATAAATGGCCGTGGAGACTCTACAGCGAGCAAGATAGTTACTGCTGCGTAAATACGAATGATCTTCACATTGATATCAATGGCCAGTCCTGCTTCAAAATAAGCTCCCATTTGAGGCTTTTGGAAACTGATCTTTCCTCCCAGTTCAAGGTAAGCCAATACGAAAATACTTACAGGTCCGAACTTTCTGTCAAACCTGAACTCTCCTCTTGCTCCGGCCTGGATTCCTTTTCCCGAAATCATCAAAAACGCTTTCAATGTAAACAGATCTTTTAATAATTTCGCAGAAATCGGTGCCTGTTGTGTTCCAAAATTAATATACCATGCAGAAGGATTGTTAAAGAAGAAACCAGCTTGAATCTCCGCGTAGATTTTAATGATATCTCCTGAACTTTCCGGGAACTTATAATCAGCCCCAAAACCGAATTCCAAAGAATTATCCCCAAAAATAAAGAAGGCAAAGAACGGTGGATCATCTGTGAAGGTTACCCTTTTTGATAAAAGCTTCATTCTTGCATCTACCATCACCATGGAAGGTAAGGATAATAAAAGCATAGCATTTGCTGAAATAATACTTCCGTTCGCTACGGTATCTCCCAGTAATGCGCCAACTCCAAGAGAAAACGGAAAACTGTAATGTTCCGTCTGGTCAGGTCTGCTGAATTTATTTACGTTTACACCTCTTTGTGGTGCCGTATAATATTGATACCAGGTATTTTGAGAAGTCATTCCTATTGCTTCTTTTTCAGCTACATAACGGTATCCTAATAACCCTCTGAATCCGAAAATAGAAACGGGACCCAATGGAATCGGATTAGGAAGTTCAATATTAGCATCAATAAGAAATCCAGGATATTTAGGAGCTAACCGCATATCTACCCCTCCGGCAATACGTGGATTTTTCACTTTTAAGCTCACTCCCCCTTTATATTCCTGGAACTCTCCCGGTTCAGGAATAGATAACCAGCCTTTAATGGCTACATTCGGATCACTGGAATTTGCAGGAATAACCATATCCACGTAGATCGTCTGAATATGAAGATAAGCATCATGCGATTTTCCCGGACCATCATCTATTGTATAATAATACTTAATCCCATCTCCACGGGCATCAACACCGGCTATACCTATACTTACGCCGCCATCGAAGCCAAAATAGTTATATTTACGGATCACTCCCTCTTTCTCTCTTTCATGCGACCCAAAGTGAATCGCCGTAACAGATACATCAACAGGACCAATCGGGATCTTAATAGGTTTAGGTAATGTCAGATTTCCACCATTTACACGGAAATCAATATGACCATCACTATAGATTCTTAGGGTAGATATACTTAGGGTTTGACCTTTTAATAAGTCACCAAGGAAACCTAAAAACTCCACATCTGCAGAAGCGCCAATGAAAAGTTTCCCATCTTCTTTACCAAGTTCTACAGATTTTAAGTGAAGTTTGAAAACATTGGGTAAAGTTAAAGTAGGATCAAATGGTGGTACTGCCGCAGCAGTTAAAAGAAAGTCTCCGTTTGCATCAATATGCCCCAGAACATCTATTTTAGCCCCATTCCCATTAGAATCCGTGAATCTTGGAATATCCAGTTGGGCCCTGATATTGGAAGAAATCACATCATTTTGTTTGAAAGTAATATCAAAAGAATTAAAACCAATTCTCCAGCTTCCCATATCTGCATACAGATAATCATCACTTGTAGTAGGAGTACCGTTTACAGCTTCCAGGCCAATTGTCCCGGAAATACCTCCTGTTCCAACCAGCATATTATATCCTGCAATACGTAATGTTGTATTATTAACATTATTAAACCACTTAGAAGGAAGTGTGATGGCTGCATACTGTGCATAAACTCCCATGAAATTCTGAGGTCTTCCATCTAAATCCGCTTCCAGAATATTTTTATTTTTACTCAGATCCAGCTTTGCTTTAACGATATCTATTCCCAATCCTGTGCTTCCTATCTGTGAGGGATGATTTAAGCTAACAGCCATTTCTTCCTGAAAATTAATTCCTCCCTGAGTACTAAAATCCAGGTTTCCTACATCAAATACCAAAATACTTTGTTCCGGTTCTGGGATAGCATTTCCGGAATTATCCACAGGAAGTAAGATATTTCTCGGGAAAGCAAGACCAACTGATAAACCTAAAGAGGCTTCAATTTTTGGAACAATAATTTTTTTGATGTAATCCTGAATACTTTCTCCTGTTACGCTCTGAGCCAGGGTATTTAAGTTATCAGTGTAGGTGGAGTTATTACCGGATAAGATATAAGCCTGATTGATCACCTCCTGAATATCATCTGTAATGGAAACATTAGCCTCTACTGCCAAGCGTATATCCTCAGCCATGTTTAAAGAATCATCTTCAACGGGATAAGGAATTAAATTACTTCCTGAAAGTCCATAATGCAGGTTGATTTTATCAACAAGATTTTTATAAGCCTGAAGATCCTGATTTCCTTCAAAAACTCCTACTGCAGTCTGCACTAAATCAGAATCACTCAGATTCAGGGTTTGATTAAGGATATTTTGTAATTCGGCCGGTACATAGGAAAAAGTTTCGAGATTAAAGTTACTGATCAAAGCCAATACAGGCCAGTTATAATTTAAAGTAAGCGGAATCAGGGTTTCACCTGCGCTTCCGGGATTGATCACAATAGAAAAACCTGATCCGAAAAGATCTAATTTCAATTGCTCTCCGGTAACCAGGACAATGTTATAATAGCCCTGGGAAGCGTCATTGCTTTGAACATATTGCAGTTCTTTGTAATAAATTTTGTCTAATACATTTTGTAGTCCGTTTTCCAGAAATTGTAGTTCTTCCGGAAAATTGTCAATCGTAACCAATGTACCTATATTGGGGTAAAAGGATTTTGTTGCCATGGTGTTTTGGTATTTGTAAGTTTAAGCGACATGCTTATTTTATTAGTTTGTTACTTAGTTTTTGATGAACTCTGTTAGAACTATTGCATTGTTTTTTTTGTTTGTTATTGAATGAAACATTTAAATAGGTAATTGGTTTTTGCCTGAGAAATAAGGCACTGAGAATAATGTACTACTGAAATGAATCAGTAATAGCATTTCGAATTTCAGAAAGATGAACAGGGATCTTGGAAAGTAAAAGTGATTAGAACCTTCTCTGATAAAAGATGTTTGCTATATTGAAATTTCTCTGTTTTTTCTTATTTGATGACATTATAATATTGTTCATAGAGGTCCTATGAATGTTCTTTAGTCCTATAGCTAGAGAAATAAAATAAACAGGTGTTATTCTATACTACGATAAAGTATTTGAATTTTTGAAACTATATCACAACTTCAATAATCCATATAAGAACTACCATATTATTAATTGAGCCTCCGGAAAATTTCCTCTACTTTTTTTTGGGTAATTTTTTTCGCATTTGAAAATTGAAGCGTTACCACCTTTTTTCCCATCTCTTTATCTAAATAATCAGGCTTTTCTTCCACGCTGAGAAAATAAGTACCGGGTACAAAATGAAAATGATCCAGATAAACAACTTCTCCTTCAGATAAATTCCGTTTAAAAGAAAAATAAATGGTCATTAATTTTTCATTATAGACTATTTTTAAAATACTTACATCATTAAGATTATTATAATTAGGATATAAAGGAATATAAATATATTCTGTCTCGCCTGAATTATGATTTTTATAATTATTAACTGCCTGCTTCGTTTTCATATCATCCGAATATTTATGCGAATAAGAATAAAATGAGTAGTCTTGAATAACAGACGATAAATCCGAACTCAAATCAGAAATTTTTATCGCAAATCTTTGAGGTACAAATTGTGCATGAATGCAACTTGTTATAAAAAGTACTAATGCTGTAATGTAGTTTTTCATAGTCTTATAAATTTGTAATTACCTGTTTTAAAACATCTTTTAATATAATGGTCATTTGATTCCTTTCACTTCTGCTTACGTCAGTCTTATTAAAACCAACATGAATATGCCCTGTTTTAAGACTTGGATTATACTTTGTTCTTAAATAGGCTACTCTATAATAAATTTCATTAGATAAATAATCTCCTCCCGTACCTTCCAGTGCTTTAAGTTGATCTGCGGTACCAAATGGATAATTAGTAATATCAGGAAAAGGAACTAACGAATTTAAATTTAAATTATCAAATAATTCCTGACTGCTAAGAAAATTTCCATTTTTATAATATTTTACTACCGCTTTTTGATGTAAGGCGATTTTACTTGGATTCGCATTTTTAAAACTTTGGAAAGGTAAAGTAGTACTTATAAATTCATAATTATCCTTATCACTTTGCAGTAAATAACCTGACACTCCACCATTCTTTTTGTTATTATCAGGATTTCCAGGTTCTCTGAATCTTGAAGAAAAACCATCAATATTAAAATAATTGGCACCTCCATAACTAAACGTGATAACCATTTTAACCGGTTTATAGCTACTGTGACCAGGATTTATATATTGACTAAAAAAGTCTTCAATCCAACCTTCATTGAATTCCTTAAATCTTACCGGAAAGATAGCTGATTTTATAATTGCTTTCTTACTACCATTAATAATAACCTCATCGTTTAAAGCTAAGGCAATATTACCAGACGGATTGGAAAGATTAAAATCATTATCCAGACCGGAATAACCACCCGGAAATGCTGCGCGGAAAGGATCATACCCTGAAATGAGAATTGGAATATGCCCCGGATGTGTAGAGAAATTTGGTAAATTTGAATCGTGTACTCCTCTTGATATTCTTTCTAATAGATCCAGATATTTTTCTGCATCATTGTATGAAATGAAAGATGATAAGACCAATGGATGCTGCTTAATGATTTTCCGCATTTTTAATCTCGCAAGATATAATGCTCCATCTTTATTGTACATTCCACTTGTTACAGTTCTAATTTGAGAACGAGCAGTATCCAGTAACTCCTTTCCTCTTTGCTTAATCTTATTTTCTATCTGAACTTTAAAATTTGCGGTCGTCAGTGCATCTAAGTCCGTTTTAAATTGATCTACAATTGTTTTCAAAGAAGAGCCCATAGTCTCATACAAATAACTGAAGGTTGAATTTGGATCTGATCCATTTTGCTTTTTATTCCATTCGCCTGGTGGAGAATCCGTTACAGAATTTAAATGAAATATCTCCTCTTCATTCAACTTTGAACCTAATTCAATTACTGTATTACCAGCATATCCCGGAGAAGTAAAAATCATACCATCCCTTGAATAGATTTCTTTATATACTGTAGTTTCAGTATAACTTCCAGCATTATTAAGACCCGCTACTACAACATTATATTTATAATAAGCTTCATAATCCTGATCTCTCAGCCGGTTTCCCTGAGGTTTCAATTTTAAAGTCTGAATATGGTAGGGAGATAATTGTGTAGCTGCCGCAGTTTTCAGATCTTCAAATTCTGATTTTTTCAGACCCAAAATGAGAATATTCTCCTGCACATTTTTTACTGGATTGTAAGCCAAAGTCGCAATAAAATTTCCAGCAGTTGGTTGCAGGCTATATTTTTCAATCTGAAAGTCCGCAGAAAACTTCTGAATACTTTTAATAAAAGATTCATTTTTGCTGGTTGCCCCCTTGAAATTGAATGCATTATTATTTTTGCCCCCCATATTTTTAAAATAATATTGCGGAACTGCATAAAACAATACATTATCATTATCTGGAGGATTAGGTCCCGTAGCAAGATCGGTTTCTGCAACCATGCCTGTCAGCATAATACCCCCAAAACCATTTTTATCGATAGTATTTAATACAATTTCTGTATTTCCGCTAATTAAAGAAGAGCTTACAACAGTTTGGATTGTTTCTGCTGATTTTTTAACAATCAATTTCACTTTTTTTCCGACTCCAAAAGCGGCGACATTAGAAAGGTCTATATTTTTTGCAATAACTTTCTTATTTTGATAATCAAAAGTTACTGCGGCTTCAATAGTCAATGCTAATGTATCTCCAGCTTGCAGAGATGATGGGAAATTTTCAAGAACTGTGATCTTAGTACTTGTAGAAGTTGGATTCTCTACCTTAGAAACATTATATTCACCAACATTCTGCGTATTGGCAGTATTTACAATCTTTACTTTATTGGTAATCTGAGCATCTATTTTTTTGTTGATAGTGATTGTCTTCTGGGAATTGTCGAGGTTACTGATTGCCTCTTCCATTGTTCCAGAAACAAACCCTTGGTTCAACCCATCAAAATACTTATAGTGATCGCTTCCTATCCATTGTACCCCATCCTGGCTATTCCAGGGAATACTTATATTGATAGGACCAAACAAATAATCGGTGGAATTTTGTTGAGGAAAAGCATCCACTCCGTCGTTTATCCTTATCTGTTTAATGTAGTCTAGTTTTATGATCGTTGCCATCTGCTCAGCGGTAGAACCAGGCACATTAGGGATCTTAAAAGACACAGTATTGGTAAATTCGGAAGCAGAAGCAGCCAGTAAGTTGGTTTCGTCCGCAAAATAAACCCTATTAGTAGTCGTATTACCTAAAGGTGGGTTTACTACCACATTAGGAGTAAGAGGAATATTCCAACCCGCAAGCAACGGTTTTTCATTATCATTAACTCTTAAAGCCAGAAAAACATCATTTTCAGCTGTTGTTCCGGGAGTGACAGCTACCATATGGACCGCCCAACCATCCGTATAATATTCCTTATTGGTCATGGAAGCAGCAGACTGTCCAATCTTAATATTCTTAAAAACATCGGTTCCAGTTCCTTTATAATTATTGTAGTAATTATAAGAATATCCGTTTTCATTTCTTATATCGAGATATACTTTATTTTTAGTAGAGAATTTCTGTACAATATTTTGAAAAACTAAAGCTGGCGTATTGGCTACTAACTTTGCATTAGTATTTGATCTATATTCTATTCCGCCATCAATATTGTGATGGAATCCGTAAAAAGCGGCAGGATCAACAAAATGCCTCGCCAGATCCTTGATCCATTTTTTTTGTACCGGATCAGAAATAGAGGTTACGTCTAATTCGTGATTTCCTCTTTTTGCAAGTTCTACTGTTACAAAAAATTCAGGATTCTCAAGAACAATTTCTATACTCACGTTGTCTGTAAATTTACCGAGGTCTGTTCCGCAATCAATAGTAAAAAGCTGAGAAGAAGGGGCCAGATTTTTAAAGAAGAATTCATCAATATTCTTTGTCGATGCTGGAGCGAGCTCATTTCCAAATAATGCTTCTACCGGGATTGCGGTGCCTGCAGCTCTTTGAGCCTGGATGGCCTGCATTTTTGTTAGCAATTCACTACCAGATGTTTTTACTTTATTAGCAGTATCAGAAATATTTGTACTGTCTAAAAATTCTGAAGTTTTTAAACCCCTGTAAATAATATATTTAACAGGCAGCTTGGTATCTTTTTGATCGTGGGGACGCAATATAAGGTTAACCTTATTGATATCGGTTTGTTGTTGTAATAAAATCGTTCCCTTCAATACGGCATACACATTCTGATCTCCGGTAGCTGTAAAGGGACTGCTGACTTTAAACTTATCCGGACCAGAGGCACCATACGACTGTCCAGGTGTCTGGACAGGAGCTGGGGATGTAAAATAGGCTAATGATGGCATATTATAAGTTTTTAATTAGATATTATTTTATAGGTTAAGTTTGAAACAACTTCTCAAAAGTTGAATCACAAGAATTCATTGAACGCTAAATACCGTTAAATCCTTATTGTAAGGCGCCATTTACAATGAAGTGATCTATAAGCCGGTCAATTATTCAGTTCTAAGATGAGGGCAAAAAAATATGGAAAGTCATTAGAGTATTCATGATTAATAATAATTTTAGTGATTAGTGGATGTATTGCTTTGTTGAAGGTGAATAAAAGATCTGCAGATCAATTTCAATCAGCAATTGATTATTGATTTTATAATGTTTAAACTTTTACAAATCTATCAGGCTGTAACGACAAAAACTGACGTGTTTTTTATTATTTTTTATTCTTAAAAGTTTTCATTAAAAATCAATAATAGCTTTTAATTTTTATTATTCTTTGATTCTAAAGCAAAGCTATTCACCGAGGACGCCAAAACTCGACGTATTAAAATTTTGTTTAACTATTCGTAAGTGATTTGAGGTAGTTTTACAATAATTTCAGGTATACCCGATTTAAAATACACATATAAACAATTAAAAACCAAACACATATACATCAAGATAAATTAATTTCACAAAAAGTCTACTTTTTTAGTAGACTTTTAAAAATTTATGTTCTATATTTGCAAACGTATTCAGGAAATAAAAAAAATGAAACCGGAATTTAAACATACCTATTCGCTAAATAAACAAGCCATCACTTCTATGATGATGCAGTGCAGTATGCCTATGTTCCGACATTGCCGTGGTTGACCTTACTTTTATTATGACATATTTTATAAGGCCTTACCACATTGTAAGGCCTTTTTTATTTACATGAACAACATTAAAAAAACATACAATGAGTACAACTAGCTCTAAAAATAATTGGTTGATCCCAATAGCATTTACCAATATTTATGTAATCTGGGGGATTACATTTTTGGCTATTTCTTTCGGATTACAGGGGTTTCCTCCCTTTATCCTTTCAGGTTTCAGATTTTTGGTTGCCGGAATACTTATGCTGGGCTATTTGTCGGCCAAAGGAGAAAAAGCCAATTCTTTGGGTAACTGGAAAAAAAAACGGTATTACCGGAATTCTCATCCTTACCGGTGGAACAGGGCTTGTGGCCTGGGGCGAACAATATGTGACGGCTTCTGAAGCAGCCATCACGATAGCAACGGGACCGTTTTGGTTTATTGCTATTGATAAAAAGAACTGGAAATATTATTTCTCAGATAAGTTTATACCTATTGGACTTATTATAGGCTTCATAGGATTGATTTTATTTTTAAAAGGAAGCGTTAGCGCTAATGTTCATCATGCTGCCGTCAGTGATTCTGTTCGGGTTACGGCATTTGTTGTACTTGCATTAAGTTCGGTTGCATGGGTTCTAGGATCGTTATATTCAAAAAAGAATCCTGCCAGTCAGTCTACTTTTATGAATATTGCCCAGCAGCTTATTATTGCAGGAGTGGCTTCTTTTGTTATTGCATTTTTCAGAAATGAATGGAATAATTTTTCCTTAACAACAATTCCGTTATCAGCTTGGTTGGGAGTTTTATTTCTGATTTTCTTCGGATCAATCATCGCTTATCTTTCGTATATCTGGTTATTATCCGTAAAACCTGCGGCTCTGGTAAGTACGCATACTTATATTAACCCAATTGTAACGGTATTGGCCGGATGGATTATCGCTAATCAGACCATCAATGGAAACCAGTTGTTTGGACTGACCATTATATTAGCCGGCGTCCTACTTACCAATATCACCAAGTATTTCAAGCTTTCAAAACGATCAAAAGTAAAGATCAGAAAGGTGTTACGGTTTACAAAAAGGAACAACAGGCCTTATCAGCCCATATAAAATTTCAACGTAATTAAACTATAATGATAGAGATCAAGAACATTTCAAAAACCTTTCACAAGAAGAAACAGGCCTTTAAGGCACTCGATGATGTCAGTCTCAGTATTGAGCAGGGGGACATTGTCGGAATCATCGGATTTTCAGGAGCCGGAAAAAGTACATTAATACGAACTGTTAATCTGTTGGAAAGGCCCGACCAGGGACAGATTATTATCAATGGAAAAGATTTCGTTCAGCTAAAATCTAAAGAACTGGCTAAAGAGCGGAAGAAAATAGGAATGATATTTCAGCATTTCAATCTGCTTTCTTCAAGGACTGTTTTTGAAAATGTAGCATTGCCACTGGAACTGGATCATGTGAACCGGTCAGAAATTCAAAGTAAGGTCAACGAACTTTTGAAAATTGTAGGGCTTGAAGAAAAAGCCAGTGAGTATCCTAAAAGTCTTTCCGGAGGACAAAAACAAAGAGTAGCCATTGCGAGGGCATTAGCTAATGATCCGTACCTTCTGCTTTGTGATGAGGCAACAAGTGCATTAGATCCCGCTACAACCCAGTCGATCTTACAATTATTACGCGATATCAATCAACGATTAGGAATTACTATTTTATTGATCACTCACGAAATGGATGTAATCAAGTCGATTTGTAACCACGTCGCTGTTATTGATAAAGGAAAACTCCTTACCAAAGGAACCCTGCAGGAAATTATTTCGGATAAAGAACATCCGGTTATTAAACAATTTATAAACCCAGGCATCATGACTATACCTCAGGAGCTTAACAAAAAGCTGCAAAAAGAGCCAAAAGACGGTCTGTTTCCGCTTGTGGAAATAGAGCTTAATGAACATATTACAGTAGAAAAACTACTTTCAAAGATCTATGACGAATATAAAATTCCTTATAAGCTGCTAAAGGCTGATGTAGAATATTTGGGAGATTCCAATTTTGGGAAGCTTCTTCTGCAGCTTCAGGGAGAATCCGAAGAAAATCAAAAGGCGATCTATTATTTTAATCAAAATAAAATTCAAAATACAGTAAAGGGCTATGCTTAGTGATTCGGTAATTTCCCTTTTATCAAAGGGCATTTGGGAAACAGTATATATGACATTTGTTTCCGGTTTTTTTGGTTTTGTTTTAGGTCTTCCGGTAGGGATTCTTTTGTTTCTTACGAGGAAAGGACAGCTCCTTGAAAATAAGATCTATAATAGAATTTTATCCATCTTGGTCAATATTTTCAGATCCATTCCATTCATAATTTTGATCGTATGGATGATTCCTTTCACAAGAGCTTTGGTGGGAACCTCTATTGGAGTTAATGCTGCCTTGGTTCCGTTGAGCATAGGAGCGGCACCGTTTATTGCCAGATTGGTTGAAAACAGTCTTCTCGAAATCCCTTACGGACTTATTGAAACCGCAAGAGCTTTAGGAGCTACTCCACTTCAGATCATCAAAAAAGTACTGCTGCCGGAAGCGCTTCCTTCACTGATCAACAATGCAACCATCACGCTGATCACTTTAGTAGGCTATTCTGCCATGGGAGGAGCTGTTGGTGCCGGTGGATTGGGACAAATTGGTTATCAGTATGGATACATCGGCTATGATGCTGTGATCATGAACCTTGTTTTGGGGCTTTTGGTCACTTTGGTTTTTATCATTCAGTTTTCTGGAGATAAGCTGGCAAAGAGATTTGATAACCGGTAAAGAGTTGGAGCGTGTTTGTGTTGGAATTCAATGCGATCAACAACTCCACTCCCACAATTAAACAATTTTGCAGTTCCGCAATTCGCGATTCTGCCTTTAAATAAAAAATAGTATATAATGAAGAAATTAAAAATCTTAGGACTTCTTACAGCAGGTTTGCTGGTATTTAATGCATGTAATTCAGCTAAAAAAGATGATCCTAATTACATCAAAGTAGGAATTACCTCAGGACCAGAGCAACTGATCGCTGAAACAGCGAAAAAAGTAGCTAAAGAAAAATACAACCTTGAAGTTGAGCTGGTTGCTTTTAATGACTATGTAGTTCCAAATGAAGCTTTGAACAATGGTGATATTGATGCCAATGCCTTTCAGCATGTTCCATACCTGAATGAACAGTCCAAACAAAGAGGCTATAAACTGGCCGTTGTAGGAAATACATTTGTCTATCCTATAGTTGCCTATTCAAAAAAGATTAGAAATATCAGTCAGCTACAGAATGGAAGTACTGTTGTAATTCCCAATGACCCGACGAACGGAGGGCGTTCATTGCTGTTACTACAGAAAAATGGTTTATTAAAACTAAAAGAAGGGGTGGGACTTCTTCCTAAAGTCACTGATATTACAGAAAATCCAAAGCAGCTGAAAATCCTGGAAATTGAAGCACCACAATTACCAAGAGTGCTGGATGATAAAGAAGTGGTGATCGCAATCATCAACAATAATTTTGCGGCACAGGCAGGATTGGACGAAACAAAATCCGGGATTTTTAAAGAAGATAAAGATTCACCTTATGTAAATGTAGTGGTTGCAAGACATGACAATAAAGATGAGGAAAAGGTAAAAAACTTTTTAAAAGCTTACCAGTCTGATGAAGTGGTGAAAAAAGCAGCAGAGATCTTTAAAGGGGGTGCTGTGAAAGGATGGTAATTTTGATTTAATAGTATAGCAATTGAACAATGCAACGATGATATAACATCCTAATTTTTCAATTGCTACTATGGCATTACAATTTTTAGCTTTTATCCTTTCCGGGTGAAAAAAAATCATGCATTTTTTTTCAGTAGCAAAAACCCTTACAACAGGGACCTTTGTGATTTGTTCGTTTGGATAAGAACCTGATATAATTGATTATTTCTTAAAAATTTTCATTATCTCAATTTGAGATAATAAATAAATTTCCTATTTTTGTTACGAATCAAAAAAAGGTTTTATGTTTAAGAAAACTGCCATAGTAAGTTTATTCACTCTTATTTCAATTTCTTCAATGGCTCAGAATACTACCCTCCCGATCTATTTAGATGAATCGAAACCGGTTGAACAACGTGTTAAGGATGCTCTTTCCAGAATGACACTGGAGGAAAAAGTAGCCATGCTTCACGCACAATCAAAATTCAGTTCACCAGGTGTTCCAAGATTGGGAATTCCTGAATTCTGGACAACAGACGGACCTCATGGGGTACGTCCGGAAGTTATGTGGGATGAATGGAATCAGGCAGGCTGGACCAATGATTCAATTATTGCTTATCCGGCATTAACTGCTTTATCCGCTACATGGAATAAAAAAAATGTCATGGAACTACGGTAAAGCATTAGGAGAAGAAGCCCGATACAGAAAAAAAGATATCCTTCTCGGACCCGGAGTTAATATTTACAGAACTCCACTCAACGGAAGAAACTTTGAATACATGGGGGAAGACCCTTACCTGACTTCCAAGATGGTAGTTCCTTATATCCAGGGAGTGCAATCGAACGGAGTGGCAACGAGTGTAAAACATTTTGCCTTAAATAACCAGGAAATGTTCCGCCATACCAGCAATGTTAGCGTGGACGACAGAGCCCTGTATGAAATTTATTTACCGGCTTTTAAAGCAGCAGTAACCGAAGGGGATTCATGGACGATCATGGGCGCTTATGATATGTATAAAAACCAGTATGCCAGCCAGAACCAATACCTTTTAAATGATATCCTGAAAGGAGAATGGAAGTATAAAGGAGTGGTCGTTTCAGACTGGGGTGCGGTAAACAATACTGAACAGGCTATTCATAACGGACTGGATCTTGAATTCGGAAGCTGGACCAACGGTTTATCGGCAGGAACAAAAAATGCATACGATAACTATTATTTAGCAAAACCTTATCTGGACCTTATTAAATCCGGAAAAGTAGGAACTAAAGAACTGGATGACAAAGTGAGCAGACTTTTAAACCTGGCTTATAAAACAACAATGAACCGAAACAAACCTTTCGGAAATATTGCTTCCGCTGAACATCAGGCTGTAGCCAAGGAAATCGGTGAAGAAGGAATTGTTTTATTAAAAAACCAGGGGAACGTATTACCAATCGATCTCACCAAAACTAAAAAAAATAGCAGTGATCGGCGAAAATGCGATTAAGATCATGACTGTTGGTGGTGGTTCTTCATCATTAAAAGTAAAATATGAAACATTACCCTTAGACGGAATCAAAAAAAAGATTCGGAAAGCAGGTTGATGTGCAGTATGCAAGAGGATATGTTGGAGATATCGGCGGAGAATACAACGGGGTAAAATCCGGACAGGACCTGAAAGATACACGCTCTGAAACCGAACTAATCAATGAAGCTGTAGAGCTGGCTAAAAAATCTGATGTTGTTATTTTCATTGGAGGATTAAATAAAAGCGATTTCCAGGACAGCGAAGGAAATGACCGTAAAAGCTATGGACTTCCATACAACCAGGATCATCTGATCTCTGCGTTGGCAAAAGCCAATAAAAATCTTGCTGTTGTTTTAGTTTCCGGAAATGCAGTAGCAATGCCTTGGATTAAAGAAGTACCTACCATTGTTCAATCCTGGTATCTGGGTTCTGAAGCAGGAAATTCGATTGCTTCTATCTTAGCAGGCGACGCAAACCCTTCAGGAAAATTGCCATTTACTTTTCCGGTTAAGCTGGAAGACAATTCCGCGCACCAATTAGGGGAATACCCGGGCCAAAAAGATCAACTGGCAGCAGGAAAAGGAAAAGATCAAAAAAATCCGATCAACATTACTTACAATGAAGGAATTTTCGTAGGATACCGTTGGCATGATACAAAAAACATCAAACCTTTATTCAGCTTCGGACACGGACTAAGCTACACGACTTTCGAGTTTGGAAAAGCTAAGGCGGATAAAACAACGATATCCCAGGATGATAAAATTACATTTACCGTACCGGTAAAAAATACAGGAAAGAAAGCAGGTGCTGAGGTCGTTCAATTGTACATCAGTGACCTTAAATCCTCTGTTCCCCGTCCGGCAAAAGAACTCAAAGGTTTTGAAAAAGTATTTTTAAATCCCGGAGAGCAGAAAGAAGTAAGCATTAGCATTGACAAAACAGCACTAAGCTATTTCGATGCCGATAAACATGACTGGGTAGCTGAACCGGGAGATTTTGAAGCCTTGATTGGAAATTCTTCAGATGCCATTAAAACTAAAGTGAAATTCACTCTAAAGTAGATAATTTTTTTTTTTCATCATTTGTGTTTTTTGACTCCCGAAAGGGAGGTTTTCTTTTTATATAAAATTATTTGAAATTGGTATTGTAAAGAAATATAAAAGCAAAAATCCAGGAATTGCTTTCCTGGATTGATATTTATTAAGACCAAATATACCCTATTTCAATATCTATAGTGGATTTTCTTTTTTAGCTATTTCGATTGCTTATTCAGGTCATACTCAATTTCTAAGTATTGAAGCGCATCAAAGGTTGCCAAATCTTCCAGATAGACAAATGTTTCTTCAAAAATTGAGTACGCAAAAACATTCACAGGTATTGCAGGCTGTTTATTATTTTTCAATTGCTTAAATAAGTCATTACAAGGAGTTTCCTCTTTCGAATTAATTTCAAAATTATTTTTGTATTGTTCTGTTTTTCCAAAATTTTCATCAGATCTATCAAAAAATACGATAAACCTGTTATCCGTAACTTTAAAGCATTTACATTGATTTTGATCTATGCTAGAGTTTGGTAATTGGTTCTTTAAACTGACAGTGAAATATCTTTCATGAATCGGTGTTACCAAAGCATAAATAGTAGATTTCTCATAATCATTTAAAACAATTGTACTAGATTTATTAGTAAATGTCAATACATTATTTACTTTTCTATACACAGAACGGCTTTTAAAAAAATCGCTTGCATCTTTATTCTGTGCATTAATTCCTGTACATATTAGAATTAATATAAAATAAACTGTTTTCATTTTATTTAAAGTCACTATTATTTGAAAATTTATTATTCATATCTCCAAAATTTCTTTGTTTAAATAATGAACTGTTATCAAAGGGTTTTCCATAAGGATAGACTTTACCCATTTCATTGCCATTAGTTCTAAACAAAAACCTTATAACTTTCTTAGATAAGGCATGTTCTAAATCACCAGATGATGGTCCATTCGTTCCCCATTTGCTTCCATGTGAATGCATATCCCAATTTAACGTACTCGAAGAATACCCTAACTTATCAAAACTTAAATAATTAGGTGACAATGTAGGATTTAGCTGGGTTCCTAATGCATATTCATTTTTTCCATTAATAGTATTACTGGCAATTGACCACTCGTTTGTACTATGAAGAGCAGAAAACTGAAATACGTCCAATGCATCTTTTCTGTTAGTAGTCACTGCAATACGAAGATCAGATTCACTAAATCCAAATTCTTTACTTCTATTTTTTGATAAATCACTAATAATTGTTCCGGCAGAAGAGTTGTTTTTATTTACTTTAACAAAATCCTGACCTTCTTTTCCTTCTCCTTTTATTGCTTTTTGAGCCAATCCATTAGAGTCCTTTATAGCATTTCCTTTAGAATCACTCTTAGCAACATAGAGCCTATCAAAACTATCATTCGTTTTTTCAATCAGGCTTATACTTCCATTTTGATCTATTCCGTAGTCGTCATAATTCATTCCATTAGAGTCTACAAATAATATAGGATTATTGCCTGAAAAATGATATAATGATTGACTAATATATTTTTCTGCTAAAGGATCTATAACACCCCATCTTCCTAAATCAGGCATATACATCCTTGCTCCATAATCATACATACCTGTCTCTTGCAACTCCTTACCATTATACTTATAATTTAAATATCCTCCTAACAAACCTTTAAGCCCTCCTATATGGTTCATCCCAAATGGATAATAATTATTCGTATCGATTGTTTCCAAAGCACCAGCATTATTTTTTGCATAACTAACTCTTGCATTTCCTAAGTGGTCTCTATACTGGTAAATATAACGATTTTCTGTAAAACTGTAAAAGCCCTCTGCTGTTGAAACAAAGTCTAGTATCCACTGTGGAGTTATCGGCTTTGTAGCATCAAGACCTCCATCCTTAAAAGCTTCCTGCTCAAATGCCACACTTGTACGACACCATGTACATTGAGTAATTTCTGAATATTTATATTGAAAGCCATCTAAATAATCAATTATATTTTTTGTTATGGTAGGATTCCCTCTATTCCCTCCACTGGTATTGGTTTTACGCACTTTTACACCATCTGCTCTATATAAATAATCCAATCCAAAACTGCTAACTCCCCCAAATGGATCGCTTTGAGTAATTGAATAAGAATCAGGTAAGCTCAGGTAATTGTAACTGATTGCATTAATCCCCTTATCTTTCATATTGATCATATTTCCGTTAAGATCATAATCAATTGAGTTATTTCCACCCTCATAACCTGTACTATTCAATTGATTTTCAATAACCTTATCTAATCGATTTCCAGTATATTGGTATTCCAAATTGTCAATGATAGTTGAAGTAGTTCCACCAAGAGGCAACGCCTTCCTTTTAAGGGTTTGAATATTACCATTCAAATCATACGTAAGATACTCATCAAAATTACTATTATGAGGAATTATTGCTTCTGGTTCTGCATAAAAACCATCTGTTAATCTGTTAACTCCATCATAAGCATAATTATATCTTTTTAGAATATCTTCTGAAGAATTTTTCCAGTCAATCTCTGCAATATTTCCATTGAACTTACCTACAGTAGTGCTTGAATAAACAGGGTTATTATATCGGATTTCATAACCAAATAGTTTTCCGTTCAAATTGGAGGGATCATTAATTTTAGTCATCCAACCTTGGATATTGTAAGTATAATCAATACTTTGAAGAGGTGAAGCTATACTTGTTCCACCTACTTTTTTATTTCTTAGCTGAGAAAGCTCATTGTAATCATTCTGAACTAGGATTTCCTCTACTCCACTATCAACTTTATGTTTATGAATCTTCAATCGATTTTGATCATCATAAATAAATGTCTCAGTAATCATCCTTTCATTATCGGTAGAAAGCCTTTTATGTTTGGTTATAGTCTGATTTGGTAAACCTGAAAAATTGAGTTCGGATTCTGTTTTTGTATAACCTCCCAAATGATTGTATGAACGGTTTGAGATAAGACGCCCTTTAGTGTCATACAACATAAAGTCTCTTGTCCAAGCTTCATTTTCAATATTCCTGATATAAGAGGCTAATAATAATCCCTTAGCAAAACCATTCTGAGTGTTAAGAATAACTTTCTGGTTCAATATTATATCAGGAAGATCATTGGGAAACCATGAATCCCGCGGGAAAGCATCATAATAATTGATCATCATGATTTTTATAGAAGAAGTAGGATAAGCAGTATTGGAATAATTAAGCGCATCAGCTCCACTATCGGGAATAGTAGAACTTCCTCTAAGTTCATTATTACTTCCTTTTGCCTCCACATTTGTTTGCTCGGCTAATCTTCCTGCCAGCCCATAAGCAGCTGTACTGGTATAAATACCTGTATAAACTACTCTTCCCAATTCATCATATTTACTAAACAGCCATTGTTTACTCGCTCCCATATTTGCGTCCTGAGTCATTACCAATCGGTCCTGTTTATCATATACCATATATTCCCAACCTTTTCCGGGAAGTTTCTTAGCTACAAGCCGATTCCTTCCATCATATTGGTACTGATAACAAAGCGTATCCAATACAGAAGCAATAGTAGAAGCTACTACAGCATTTGGTGGAACAACAAGAACCAATTGATCAAATTGATTATACACATAGTAAGTATCTGCATTTAATGAAGCATTTACTGCTTTTCTAGCCAAAATAAGCTGCCCCTGAATATTCTTGTACTCGGTCGTAGCATTACCATCTTCATCTGTTACAACGGTTTTATACAAAACCCCTGCTGCATAATTTCCAGAAAGTGTTATGGTAGAAACAGCTGCCCCGCTGACCCAGTTTGTATTGGTCACCATATATTTTTTAACCTCAGTGGCTGAATTACTTCCATATTCAAATGTAGAGGGTTTGGTATTCCAGGCTGTCCCAGGCTGCTTTTGTTGAAGAACTCTATCTAAGGGAGAACTTTCAAGTATCTTTTCTCCATAAATCTTCTCAGTACCATAGATCATGGGATTAGATGCGTTACTTAATGGAGTCCCATATATATTCCCATTTTGAGTAGTAGTTTGAGGAACCGGAAGGTATTCGTTGGCCTGCCTTCCAAAAGCATCATATTCTACATGGGATACAACATCTTTTCCTAAAGGGGTAGCTTTTACCTTAACGGTTTGTTTAGCTCTTCCCAATCCGTCAAAATACTGTACTTCTACAGCCATTTTTGCAGTTTGCCCCACAGGGTAATCAAGGTAAGTTTTGGTCTGTACATAATTTACCGTATCAGTTTGCGCATGTATGATGTTTACACCAGATAACAATAGAACACCTAATATTATTATTTTTCTCACAATCATTAGTTTTTATAGTTGTATTTGAATTCTTTTACCATCTTAAGAGAAGTTACTCCAGATGTATCTGTCTGAACCTGTTTAATTTCCTTAAGTCTATTGGCAGAATCATAATAATAAAGTTCTCTTACTCCTAAAGGAGATGTAATACTCCTTACACCTACCAAAGCGTCATAAGTATAGGTGGTAATCCCACTACTTTGAACACCAACCGCTGCTCTGAAAGTTTCCATTGCAGATAGTAATGCTGTTTCAGCATCTCCAGGAAAAGCTGAAGCATCTGTATTGGAGGCTGAAATAAATGCGGTAAGCTGCGAACCAGCAATCTGACTAACCTGATCATAGGTTATCCCTTCTATCTTAGCAATGGGTTGGGTACTGTTATATCCCCAGATAATAGACACTGGAATACCATCTTTAGTTCTGTATTGCTGAAGATTTCCAAATGAATCATATTTCTCATAGGTTAATTCTGTAGTTGACGTACCACTTTGAAGGTTATAAGATTCGATTGAACTTGGAAAAAGATTTGAAAGATCTGCATATAGTGTTTCAGTTTTCTCTTTTGTCTGCCCATTTTTTTTTGGTTTCGGTTTCTAAAGGAATACCAAGCATATTGGCAGTAATCAATCTTTGATTACTTTTTTCTTTAGCATATTTATAAGAGCTAACGTATGTATCTCCACCAGTTATGCTTTTAGTAACAGATAATGGATAATCTTCAGAATTATAAATATAGTCTGTGGTAGTCATTACAGAGCTTTGTACTCCGTTTTTATAAAAATAAGAAGTTTCTTTCTTTTTGGAAGCTAATGTAATTCCAAACTTTTCAAAACTTTTATAGGGTATTGTCAAAATAATTCCAGGATAGTGGTTGGCCAAGGCTTGATAATTATCATAAGAGAAGTATTCAGCAACCATATTTTTATCATAGTTGCCTATAATTTTGATGCCATCATTTTTTTGAAACTCGGTTGTCACATACTCATTATTGGTTTCTGAAAGAATCTGTCCTAATTCATTATAAACCTTCTCTGACAAAGGCTGACCTCTTTTATAATCCAGATTAGGAATCGGTACTACTGGCATAATCGGGACAAGCCCTCCTTCATTAGGATAATCTAATGGTGAGCGGAATGTATACACCGTCTTTCCTTTACTATTTCCATTTTTATCAAGCTGTTTAACAGTAACATACTGATATCCAACGTCTGACCCTTGTGTTTTTTCAGTAGGAATAATATTATAATCCGTAGTAACGTCAAAATCAGCACTATATATAATACTGGGGTTCGTTTTGTTCTTATATGCATAAGAATCAGTAAAATTCATTACTGGTTCAGGATATACCAATGTCCCACTACTTAGAGTAGAATCACTAATATTCTTATAATCATAGTTGAACATCTTAGAAGGAACAGTTGAAGAAGGATTAGCATAATAAATTATATTATTAATCCTTAAACCACCTCCATAACGAATCTTTTCATTAACAAACACCTGCTCTTTCGTAGTAGCTTCAAATGTATCTCCAGTATCAGTAATGTTGGAAGGAAAATAAGACCCACCCAAAGATGCCCAATATTCGCCGGCTTCCAAATGTATAGTGGCATACATATCTGATACGATCTCTCCTTCATTTCCTATCCATGATATAGAACAGGCAGGAGGTTGAGGTTTATTACAGGTTTGGTTTCCAGGACTTATTTGATATATAGGTAAAGATGGGAAAGTACCGTCTGTATTTTTCTTAAATATCTTAAAATTCCAGTTGAAATTAATTAAAGAGCCCAACATATGATGCAAATTAACATCCTGCGGTGTCACAACAGTAAAAAATTGTTGCTTAAAATTATTATTTAATTGACCAAAATTAATGCTCCAAGTATTGATATTTGTTGTCCAATGTCCCGTCACTGGATCATTTCCTGTTCCACTATAATAATTACTATAGTCATTAGGACCAAAATCAAAAACACTCTTTCCTTTTGTTGGATAAGTTATTGAATTAAGAACATCTGTTTTGAATCCTCCAAGATTACCTTTGTAATAACCCCATTTATCTTTTTCAAGAATTCCACTAGTTGCATTATAAGTTAATACATATTCTTGGTTCTGAACATCTTGTGTATTCGGTGTTTTGGTAACTTTTGTCAACATCAATTTTTTTAGATTTTTCTGTTGACCGGAAGGAGTTTGATAATATGTATTTGTATATCCATAATCAAAAACATATTTTTCTGTGAACTGTGTTATACTCTGACCAAGATAATTACTTTGTACCGATTTTAGTTTGTAAAGTTCCGAAGGCTGAGTATAATTAGAATCTTGCCTTCCTTTTTCATAGGTCAGAATTACTGTCCCTCTACCTCTAACGTCAATACTAGTAAGAAGTTTTGTCTGGTTATCACTATAAACAATTTGAGTTTCAATAGCCCCGGGCATACTTGGGTCTGGACTTTGTTGAGTTCCTGTTTCTGTCTGGGAATTATTATAATAGTATATATTTTTTGCAAGCCTCTTTGTTGTTGTAGGGGCTTCTTCAAATTTCACTTGTGAAGTAAGTGAATAATTAAAAGATACCAAAATCTGACTATTCTGGTCTTGTATTTTAGCCAAGTGAAAAGAAGTCCAGTAATCTCCTACATCAACATTAGGGCTAATATCTCCAATACCTTCAATAAGACCAATTTTCACTGCGGTGATAGATCTTTGAGATTTTTCCATTGCATCAAAAGTATATCTGATTCCTTTATCATCTACTATTGTAAATGAATTAATGATTCCTTGTGCATCTTTACTTGTGATGATCTGAAGATTATTTTTATCTAGTTTTTCAACCTGATAATTTCCAGCGTCATCCTTAATCACATAAAATCTCCCTGAATGTCCTGAAAAGTTGTACTGATAAAGATCATATTCTGTATCGAATCTTCCCATAGCTGCTTCAAACCGATATTCATCCAGATTAAGAGACTGATCCTTTATCATTTTTGCAGTGGAATTGTAAACTCCATTATAGATTCCATATTTCGTCTTTGGGGGAGTGGAAAATAAGACACTCCTATCTTTTTCATCCGGGTTCCCTCCTCTTACAGTTCTTGATATTGTACCCCCAGCTATAAGACTCCACCCTAAACCTGTTTCCCCTGCTCTGTCTTCAGGTTTTGCATTTAGTGGATGGTATTTAAGTTGAAGATTCACCTTAACATTTGGACTGTTTGTTGGAATGCTCACCAATGGGATACTAATATCAGGGATTCCTGTATAATAGCTCACCGGTACTTCCTCAAACTTCATCAGATTGTTTGCTGTCGGTGCCGGAGCAAACATTTCGTTAATGTTTCCAACAAAACTTCTTGGTGTCGATGGTGAAACCTGGGCAATAAGCATATTTCCCCATAACGCCGCTAAAAGTATAACGGCTGAAGTATTTTTTCTCATGAAATATCAGTTTATTTTTTTAATCAGCTTGGCATTAGCCGTTTTATTCGTATCCGTCTTGATAACCACCAGGTAAGCACCTTGTATCAACGGCTGTGTATTAATCTTTGTTACCTTATTCTTGGTTTTTAGATTCTGAAGCTGCCTTCCTCCCATGTCATACAAAGTAATATCTGCTGCCCTGAAATCAAAGCCTATTTCCACATAAGCATAATCTGATACCGGATTCGGGTAGATCTTGATATCCTGTTTTTCGATCAACTGATCCAGTTGTTTATCTCCCAGCTTCACGATCTTCCAGTTCTCCTTTCCTAATTCCTCTGCACTGGTTCCCGCTAAAATGATGGAACCATCTCTGTTCAGCTTAATATCCGATAATCTCTCCTCTCTCTTTCTGGATTCTCCCTTCACATGCTTTCTCCACTGTTCATTTCCATTAGGGTCCAGATACAGCATCCAGAATGTTTCATCATCTGTTTCTATTCTTCCTTCTGCCTGAGTATAGCCACCCAATAAAATTCCTTTAGTTGAGGGTTGAGAGTTGTCAGTTGATAGCTGATTTAGGGCAGTCATACCCATCAAAACATCTCTGTTTTTGAAGTTGTAGGATTTCTGCCACTGCTCATCTCCTCTTTCATTTAAAGAAACCAACCACAAATCTGTTCCTTCTTCTATTCCTACTGTTTTATTACCTGATCTTTCACTTCTGGATTCTCCTCCGATGATATAACCGTTTGACGTTAAAGCCAGTGTTCTTAGATGATCATCTCCTTTTCCTCCCAGGTTCTTTTCCCATTCTACCTTTCCTTCTTTGTTTAGTTTTACAATCCAGTAGTCACCCTCTCCTTCGTTGGTGGTGTTTTTTGCGTAACGGGATACGGAATCTGAGGTTCCTGTGGCTGAGTTTTGATTCCCGGAATCGGAAACACGAAACTCGGAGCTTCTTGAATAGATTCCCAGAAGTGCTCCTCCATCTCTTGTGGGGATCATCTTTTCCACTTCGTCTAATCCTCTTCCTCCTAAAATAAGTTGTGAGAGTTCTTTTCCGTTTTTATCAAGTCTGATAACCAGGATATCTTTTGAACCATAACCTTTGGATGCATTCTGCACATTTCCGGCTACAACAAATCCTAAATCTGTGGTTTGGATAACCGATCTGGCTTCTTCATCAGCACTTGTTCCCAAGGTCTTTTGCCACAATTCATCTCCAAATTCATTAATTCTAATGAGCCAGATATCTGATCCTCCTTTGGAGTCATCTTTTTTATCTATTCCCTTTCCGGAATATGAGGTTCCTGAAATTAAAAAGCCTCCCTCCTGGGTAGCTACAGTTGAAGACAAATAATCATGATTGCCTCCTGCGAAATATTTCTCCCAAACCTGATCTCCTTGCTGGTTCAGCTTCACCAAATGAAAGTCGTAACCATTATTTTGCTGGGTGCTTCCTGCATCTTTCTTTTGGTTTCCAGCCTGTATGGCACTTCCTGTTATCAAATACTGCTGGTCAATTGTTGTGGTTACCTGGCTTAGGAAATCCTGGGTAGAAGATTTGATATCTTTTTGCCAAACCACTTCCTGGGCCGATAGCCCGGAAATAATGCACATAGAAAGTACACTGAAGTAGAGTTTTTTCACTTATTTTTTAATTTAAAGTTACTAGTAATTCACATTATAAAAATCGCGCTAATTTAACATTTTTTAATACACATAATATAAAATTTAGAGATATTTGACAATAATTTAATTCGCATATAACTTTTTAATAATTAGTTTATTATTTCATAACAATTTTAATATACCGATGCGCCAGAACATATCGTAAAAAATGCCCGGATTACTCCGGGCACACCTATAGCATTTACAAGGAAAAAATTAAATATGCTGTTCTATTCCTTCAAAATAATGGATCACTCCAACATCAGGCAGGTTTTGTTCCTCGTCAGTATAAAAATTACTGCTGCTCTCTGTACTTTCAAGGAAAGAATTGCTGAATAAGGCATAAGAAGGTTGCTTTGCAAAATCGTTTTTCAACAGCTTATGAGCTTCCACCACAGGTGCACCATACAGCTTTCTAAAATTTCCAATCTTATATTGGGAAAACTTTCCGTAATGAACAATAAATTTTAACGATAGATCGATGGAAATGCTTAATGCTTCATTGAGCTCAGCTACTTTTCTGCTAAATGCATTCTGCATATTCCGAAGCATATTGGAGATTTTTTTAAAAGATGGGTTTTTATCATATCTGAAAAATAAAATGGCATCCCCTTCAATTTCAGAAATTTCAAAATACCTGTTATTAACATCGATCAGAATTGATAATAATTGTCTTACAATATACTCTCCCGTGTATAATTTCGTATTCAATACAAATTCGGTAAATCCATTGAAATCCGGAATCAGTATAATACCCTCTTGTATATTTGCATCCATGATGTTGAGTTTAAAAACCTGTTGTATCTAAAGACGTAACAAGTTTCATTTTACTTTATTCACCCGTCATATAATGATCGGGGGTGAGGCAATGGAAACAACCAGAAAGCAAGGTTCAATTCCACCTGAAATTTATCTACTCATGAAATCAACTCCAAATAAATTATCAAATTATTTAAGTATTACATCAACATTTACAATATTACACCTCAATAATCAGCTCTTTCTCATACCCGTTGTATTTCTCGTCAATATATCCATGCGGATTACAAATAATTTCAGTTTTTTCAAACACATATCTGCAAGGAGTATGGATATGGCCATGAATCCAATAAAGTGGCTCATATTGTTTAATCATATCTTCCAGATCGGAAGCATACGCTGAGGTTAAAGGATCATTCTTATATTCTTCAGGAACTGATTGAATACTTGGGGCGTGATGAGTAACTATAATATTTTTTAATCCCTTTGAATTTTCCAGATTCTCTTTTAATGTTATTTTCGAGAGTTGATGAATTTTAAAAGTATCAATTGTTCTCAACTTTGAATAAGAAGGATCCCTGCGGATTTTAAGGTAATCATTCATTCTTGGCTGACAAAGCATTCCATACTTTACCGGATTTCCAAAGATGGAAAAATCTGTCCACAATGTGCATCCATGAAACCTGACTCCTTCAAAGTCTACAAAAGAATCTTCAAGCACAAAAACTGTAGAATCCTCTGCTGCTTCTTTTATCTTATTCAATGTTTTTGGATAAGAACCTTTATAATATTCATGGTTCCCAAGCACATAAATAACAGGTTTATCAGAAATCTTACCCTTAATCCATTCAATACCTTTAGTCCCTAAATTAATATCACCAGCCAATACAACAATATCTGCTCTGTCAAAACATAATTCAGTGGAACCAAATTCCTGGTGCAGATCGATGATGATTTGTATTTTCATATTTTTAAATTGAGGATAACATAGTTTGCAAGCAACAAAAATACTACAATATCAAAAACTATATTTATATTTATCTTTATCCCTTTAATGCAGGGTACCCATGAAAACAGCCATAGCCATTCTTTTTGCTTTTCTTCTCACATCAAATTTTTTAAAAGCTCAACAAAAACAATATATTTTCTTTCTCCATAACAAGTTTCTTGAGGGGCATTCATTGACCGAAAAACATCCGCAATACGGTATTGCTGAATATACACCGATCCTGAATAAGCTGAAAAGCAAAAACACTGTAGTGATCTCAGAAAAAAGAGCTGATCAGACCGATCCTGAAGTCTATGCCCGAAAGGTCATTGCTCAGATTGACAGCCTGCATGGAAAAGGAGTTTCTTCCCGTAACATCAGCATAGTCGGAACATCGCAAGGCGGCTATATCGCACAATATGTTTCTTATTATGCTAAAAATCCGGACCTTAAATTTGTAATTATCGGCTCGAGCTTCAAGGATGATTCGTTAAATAAAATTGCCGGTTTCAAACTATACGGTAAAATACTTTCCATCACGGAAAAATCTGATGAGGGCCACGTCCCTTTATCTTCCGAGAAAAGATATCAAAACTCAAAATTAGCGGCATTTAAAGAAATAGAACTTAACACTGGAATGAAGCATGGCTTTTTGTTTAAAGCATTGGATGTCTGGCTTGATCCGACCAAAGAATGGATTTATAAGAATCTTTGATCCGGGTTGCCGGATAACAAGATTGCAGTATGTCCAGTAACAACAAAACCATCAACTCACAATTCTCAACCTTCAACAAATTTCCGCTGTGCCGCCCTCATTCCGAAGAAAAACATCAGAATGACTGAAATTCCAAGAAAAGCAAATGAGTATTTCCAAGACGGATCCCAATCGTGCAGCTTTCCAAAAACAGCAGGCCCGAATGCAGCAATCAGATAGCCTACAGACTGGGCCATTCCTGAAATTTTAATGGCATTGGCACTTGATTTTGTCCGTAAAGAGAAAAATAAGATCGATAAGCTAAATGATAACCCATTTGATAGCCCCAATAAAATTGCGGTCGCATAGATCCATTGTGACTTCAGCAAGGCAAACATAACAATACTCGCAAACATTAGGATACAAAGGAAAAGGATCATTATTCGCTGATCTTTCATCTTATTGGCAATGATCGGTCCCACAAAAGTAATGGGAATCATAGAAATCTGAATGACGAACAATATCCAGCCCGGAGCATTTCCATTCATTCCATAGTCACTAAGAACAGCAGGCAACCAGGAAATTAAAGAATAGTATACCAAAGACTGTAATCCCATAAAAATACTGATATTCCAGGCCTGAGCCGATTTGAACATATTAAAATCAGACTTTGCCATTGAGCTGTTAGCCTGTCGTACGCTGTTTTTATTTAACAATAATTCCAAAATAACGACCAATAAAGCCAAAAGGGCGATCACCAGCCATATTCCAAGGGAGCCACGCCATCCATACCCTGTCCATTCTCCAAGGCTCACGCTGTATCCTGAAGCCAAAGCCGCAGTAAGATTCATTGCCACTGCAAAAATACCGGTCATTAACCCGATCTGTTTGGGAAAATTATTTTTTATATAACCGGGTGTAATTACATTCCCTACACAGATTCCTAAACCGATAAATACGGATCCTGTAAATAGGGTCCAAACCGATCCGAAAACCCTTAGGAATAATCCAAAACTCAGAATAACCAATGCGTACAATAAAAACCTGTTGATACTGAACCGGTGCGAAAACCGGCTTACGAGTACAGAACAACTTGCAAACATCAGCAAAGGTATGGAAGTAAGCAGGCTGCTTTGAAAATTATCCAGGTGTAAAGACCGGCTGATCTGGTTCAGTACCGGTCCTACTGAAGTAATAGGTGAACGCAGGTTACTGGATACCAGAATAACCACCAAAACATTGATCAGTAGTAGGAAATATGATGCTTCTTTTCTTGTTTCGTTTTTCATAATGAGGATCAAAATTGTTACAGCAAAATTAATCATGTTATTTTGCATACATTTGCCATAATATTAATCTAAAACGACATGATATCTACCAAACCTCTATTGAATGTCGATGATGTCAGCAACCCGTATTTTGTTTGGTTTGAAGATAACTGGCGGCATGATGATGTTCTTCATACTCATGAGAAAAAAGGACAGCTTGTGTATGTGGAAAGCGGATTTCAATATCTTACAGTAGAAGGGAAAATGTATCTTTTACCCCAAAACCATGCGGCCTGGATTCCACCGAAGGCTTTGCATAAAACCAATTCTCATTCTGAAAGTATCCGGCTGATGATTATGTTTTTTGATGTTGATACAGAAGATCCTTTTTACCATCAGGTTCATGTATTTTCAGTACCAGCAGTGTTGAGAGAAATGATCAGGTACGCTGAAAAATGGTCGATGAATACTACCGAAAACAACGATGAAAATATTTTCCTAAAAGCATTGTATAACGAGCTTCGTAACTTTGTGGCCGATTCTATTCAGCTTCACATCAGCCTTCCTCAGGATAAAAGATTAACGCAGGCGATCAATTACCTGAATACCCATTATACCGAAGATCTTAAAATGGAAAATCTGAGCGATATTGCTTCATTGTCACTCAGGTCCCTGGAAAGAATTTTTAAAAAAGAAACAGGACTTACGCTGATCAAGTATCAGCAGATGCTTCGCATCATCAAAAGTATGGAATTACTAAGTGCCAATGAATGGACCATTTCTGAAATCGCTTTTCAGGTCGGATATAAAAGCCTGCAAGCCTACACCAACAGTTTTCAGTCGGTCATGCAATACAGGCCTAGTGATTTTATCAAAAACTTATGATCAGACCTCATCCTTAGAGATCCATTTTTCAACATTTGGAGCCTCGTAATTCTTCATTTTCATTAAAAGGGTATCAATATTGTCATCTACGATAAGCATCTTTTGATTGGTTTCTTTTAAAAAACCTTTATCAACCATATTCTGAGACATCTGTAACAGGTCATTATAGAACCCATTGACATTCAGAACAGCAATTGGCTTTTGATGCAGCCCAAGCTGTGCCCAGGTCATCATTTCAAAAAGTTCTTCCAGTGTTCCATAACCGCCCGGCAGAGCAATAACCCCATCGGATAATTCGTTCATTTTCGTTTTACGTTCGTGCATTGTTTCTACCAGAATGAGTTCACTTAATCCCAGGTGGGCAATTTCTTTCCCCTGCAGAAAATGAGGAAGTATCCCTATTGCTTCCCCTTTGTTTTCCATAACCCCGTTAGCTACTGTTCCCATCAATCCGCTGATCGCACCGCCATATACCAAACCTATCTGCTCTTCCGCAAGCTTCTTTCCAAGCGCATAAGCTTGTTCTTCATAAACCGATTCGTTTCCAAAACTTGATCCACAAAATACGGTTAGTCTCTTTATCATGATTTCTCTTTTTTAATAATTATTATCTGTACAAACACTTCTTATAAAACGGCAACCTGCTCTCTTTTCACTTGATGTTCCCTGATGATCAAATATACCAGAATTCCAAGTGCACATACTGCATAAGCTGATAAAATAATGATACTTAAACTGCCAACTGCCAGATCTGACGGGAACAACTGCCCCATTAAAGTCATAAATGACAGACCGATTCCTGCTCCCAGAAAATAGTTGGTGCTCGTTAAGCTTGAAGCAATCCCATAATGCGATGCATCCACATCCCGGATTCCCAGAATGGATAAACTTGTAAAGCAAAAAGTCATTCCTATTCCGGATATGCATGCGGCACCTAATAATACAATCGTTAATGGATGTCCCCAATAAATAGCTCCCAACAAAGATAAAGCTCCTGCCAGCATAAAAGACCATCCGAAAATTCCCATTTGTGCAGGATTCAGCTTTTTGGAAATCGCAGGTAATACAAATTTAGCCACTAAGGCAGACATAACACTGAAAGGAACCAACATCAATCCTGCGGAGGCGGCACTGTATTCCATATCTTTCTGAAGCATCAAAGAGATCAGGAATAAAAATCCAATGAAAAATGCACCCAGTGTAAAAAAGGCAATATTGGAAGCCATGAGTGATCTGTGTTGGAATAATTTAAGATCAATCAAAGGCTGTTTGATGGTTCTGAGACGGTAGATTACAGAACCTAAAAGTATAACCGCAACCACAATTGATCCGATGACTAAAAAAGGCTGTTCCATAATCAGAATAAGCTCATGTGTCCCATACGTAAGGCTTAAAAGGCCTAAAACCAGCAATATTCCTGAAACGGCATCTGTTTTCTGTGTACCTTCCGATTTTTCATCTGCCGGAAGATATTGATAAGCAAAAATAAGCGTCAGCAAAAGGATAGGTACATTGATCAGGAATACCCAATGCCAGCTTAGGTAAGTACTGATGATCCCTCCTATTGACAATCCGCTTCCAGATCCGATCGCAGCAAAAGAGCTGAAAACACCCAATGCTTTATTCCTTTCCTGATTTTCCGTAAAAGTATGAGTAACGATCGATAATGCTGACGGCATGATAAATGCCGCTCCGAGTCCCTGTAAAGCCCTGAATATAGCCAGCATTTCGAAATGAGTCGAAAGCCCTGCTCCCAATGATGTCAGCATAAAAATTAACGCTCCCAGTAAGAACATTTTTTTACGTCCGATCTGGTCAGACAGTTTCCCTCCGATAATCAGAAAGCCTCCGAAAAATAAAACATACAAGGTCTGAAGCCACTGAACAGTTTCTGCCCCGATATTGAACTGTTTCTGAATAGCAGGAATGGTAAGATTAATGATTGCAATATCCAAAGCCTCCACGAACGTTCCGATCGATGCGAGTATTAATATTAAATTTCTTCTTGTTCCCATACTATTCAAATTTCCTGCAAAATTAAAATTATTAGAACGTATGTGAAAATTTAGTTTTAAATTTGGAACAAAATATTTATATAATACAAATAAAAGGACAAATGTTCTTTTAAGATACTATTACCATAAAAAAACAGAACAAATGCAACCCGAAAAATATACCCTTGACGAAAAAGACCTCTCTATCCTGCGTTTGCTGCAAAAAGATGCCAAACTAAGTGTAAGGGATATTTCCACACGCATCAATCTTAGTCCTACACCCACCCATGAACGGATTAAGCGCATGGAAAAATCAGGAATTATTAAGGAATACACTACTGTTTTAGACCGGAAAAAAGTCAACAAAGGGATGATGGTTATATGCATGATCGCTTTGAACGCCCATAATAAAAAGATGGCTACAAAATTCATCGAAGAAGTCTGCAAATTAAAAGAAGTTGTTGAGTTTTATAACATCAGTGGTGATTTTGATTTTATGCTAAAGATCCTGGCTCCCAATATGGATGAGTTTCATGAGTTTTTTGTGAATAAACTTTCGGAGATTGAAGGGATCGGGCAGACAAAAAGTATTTTTGTGATGAACAGTATTAAAGAAAGCACCCAGATCATTTAAAGTTTTGTAAGTACAAAGACATCCTTTTTTGAAGGTCAGGTTTTAAATTACAAGGTTTCAATCACCGGTACATGTAAAGAAAAAAATATTTTTGTATAAAATACAGATCGCAATTAAAGCCATTCTTCACCACCTTTAAAATCTACACATAAAAATTCTATTTAAAAAAATACTATAATCAACGCTTTCCATTTTAATTTAAGAAAGTTTTAATCAAATTTATCCTCCCATTTAATCAGGAATAGCTAAATTCAGGTGATCAATTAAAAACATTTGTTATGCCTTGGAATCCTGACGTTTACAATCAATTTAAAAATATCCGTTTCAAACCTTTTTTCGACCTTGCGGAACTCATTACCCGGGAAACGCCGATGAAGGCCATAGATTTAGGTTGCGGAACGGGGGAACAAACGGCTATTCTCACAGAAAAATTTCCCCAAGCCGAGTTTATCGGAATCGACTCCTCTCCGGAAATGCTTGAAAAATCCAAGACCCTGGAAAATGACCGGCTTCATTTCAGAATGTCCACCACGGAAGAGATGCTCACGGGTGATGAAACCTGGGACCTTATTTTCAGCAATGCAGCCCTTCAATGGTCTGATGATCACCCTCAGTTATTCCCCAAGCTGATCTCAAAACTTAAAACAAACGGACAGATCGCCATCCAGATGCCTTACCAACCGGGAAACACCCTGAATAAGATCTTAACTGCTCTTGCCGGGGAAGAACCTTTTAAAAGCTATTTACAGGGATGGAACCGGCCTTCTGCAGTACTCACGATAGATGAATATGCTCAGATCTTATTCGAGAACGGAATTGAAGAATTAAATCTTTTTCAAAAAGTGTATCCTATCATTGCTGAAGATCATGATACTTTGTTCAATTTTATTTCCGGTTCAGCTTTAATACCCTATCTGGAAAGGCTGGATGAAGAACAACAAAAAGAATTTACCCACGAGTTTAAAGCCCGCATTGCTACAAGTTTCCCCAAGCTTCCTGCCATTTATGCATTTAAAAGAATCTTACTCTATGGAAGAAAAAAATAAAGAGTTTCATCTGCGCAAAGTAACCTTCGGCGATTTAAAGACGGTTATAGAAATGCTGGCTGATGATGTACTGGGAAAAAACAGAGAAGAAGTTTCGGATCCCCTGAACGAACAATATATCTCAGCCTTCAGAAGCATCGAACAAAACCCTAATCAGGATTTACTGGTTCTGGTGAATCGGGATGATGAGATCCTGGGAACCCTGCAGGTCACGTACCTTCAATACCTCAACCACAAAGGAAGTAAACGCGCATTAATCGAATCTGTCCGTATCCATTCGTCGATGCGGGGGAAGGGTTTGGGTGAAAAAATGTTTCACCTGGTGATTCAACGGGCTAAAGAAAACGGAGCTGATGTCGTACAGCTGATGTCGGATAAAACAAGAACTGAGGCACTCAGGTTTTATAAAAAGCTTGGGTTCACCGCTTCCCATGAAGGCTTTAAAATGAAAATTTAAAATAAATCCGAAACTTTATAATTATCGTATATGCTTATGGGACACCGTATTAAAAAATAAATTAAATCAAAAGACAAAAATATTTTAAAACAGATGCAAGATTTTCGGATTACCGGATTTAAGATATAAACCAACTAATGTTACTTCGAAACCTGCTTTGGTATGGGCTTTGAACAAGAAAACAATATAATAAAAACAAGGTAAAAAACTTAAAATAATAACAAAAAGCTATCATACAATGAAAAAAAATACTAGCATTAGCGATTTTAACATTAGGAATATTCAACATGACCAGTTGTACGGCAAAGCCATCCGCACAGTCAGGAGATCAGGAAAAAGATATGACGATCGAAGCAAAAGGAAAGATCACGAAAATTGAAAATGGAAAAGACGGCTATATGGCCACCATTCAGGATGCTGACGGGAAAGAATACGTGGCAACGATCAGTATTGTGAACCTTCAGAAAAGCGGCAGTACCTACAAACGTTATGAAGTAGGTGATTCGATCTATGTAAAAGGCCCTTCCTGGAAAGATGATCAGGGCAAAGTATATATCAAGGCTGAACAGCTTAAACAATAAAACAACCATTTTTTTAATAATTCTCTATCATGATATCCTTCAAAAAAAATTTGAAGGATATTTTTTGATGATCAGATCCAGGCCAATACGCTCTGCATCGTAAATATACAGATAATTAGATGACATAAATAAATAGAATAGATATTAACCATAATCCAACACAACCCTTTCAGTACTATATTCCAAACACTTACAGCTCTAAAATACATCCCACAAAAGTGACTAAAATATTATTTACACCATAATATTTCCTAAATTAGTGACAACTAATAACCATCAAAACTCAAATTTATGAGAACATCACTATTATGCGTGAAAAATAGCATAGCAGCGGCTATGGTATTTTTAACGGGTATGGCTGGCGCCCAACAATGGCTGGTCAATGGAAACAGCGGAATTGTACCCAACAATTACGTAGGCACCGTAGACAGCAGAATTCTGTATCTGAGAACAAACGGCGCCACTTCAAATCCCAATCAGGCACTTCTGAATGAATTCGGTTCGTTTATCGTAGAAACAACGAATAATACCAATGCCTCAAAAGCCAAAGGAAGCATTATTGCGGGAATATCCAATACTTTGGGAGGCCAGGCCGGCAGCAGCATTGTTGGTGGATGGACCAATAACCTCAGTAATGCGGGAGGAGCTAATATCGTAGGCGGACAGGATAATGCTGTTTTAAACAATGCCAGCAAATCGGTTGCACTGGGTTGGAAGAACATCATCAGGAACCATAATGAATTTGCACTAGGAGTGGGAATTGATCTTACCGAAGAGTATTCCGGAGGATTTGGAATCGATCTTGCAGCTGCAGGTAACCGTTCATTCGTTATCGGAGCAGGAACCGGCGGAGCCAAGCTTACCAATACCATCCCCTATTCTATTATGCTGGGAATGTCCGGTAATTCAACAATGCTGATCAAAGATCAGAGTGTAGGAATACGGACCAACGCCCCTACAGCTAATTTCCATACCGTAGGAACCGTAAGGCTTCAGGATCTGCCCGTAGGAAGCGGACGCGCATTGGTTGTGGATTCTAACGGTAACGTCATGGTATCCAACTCAATTCTCTCCAGAACGGCCCCTTCTGATGAAACTGTTCAAAAGCTTGAAGACCGTATCAAAACCCTTGAAAATACTGTTGAAGAACTCAAGCAACTTCTTGTAAGCAAAAATGCCATCACTGATATTTCCCTTTCGGATACCCCTTTCCTGGGGCAAAATGCCCCTAACCCGGTAAAGAATGAAACAAGTATCCGGTATTTTTTGCCTCACCATATAAAAACCGCTTCACTGGACATCTACAATATTTCCGGACAGCTCATTAAATCTGTTCCTCTTCGTGAGAAAGGAAACGGAACGATACGACTTTCCGGGTCAGAACTTCAGTCCGGCACTTATGTGTATAAAATGACAGCAGACGGCAAAGTAACTGATGCCAAAAAGCTTATCATACAGGATTAAATTCTTGATATATTTTTTTCAAAAAAGCGGTCGCTGAGGTTATGCCTTCAACGACCGTTTTCTTATTTTTCTGTATTTTTCAGATTTTCTTCGAAATACCGTCGTATCGCATCATTTACGTAGTCTTCATTTTCTATATCATGTCCTTTTCCGGGAACCAGGATGAGGTCATACCTTTTTCCGGCTTTCGTTAGCGCATCAATCATCCGGATGGTTGTTGAAAGCGGGGCATTTATATCGCTTGTTCCATGTATAAGAAGCAATTTACCTTTAAGGTTTGCGGCATGATGGGTATTCGTTCCCCATTCGTATCCTTCTTTATTATCTTCCGGCAGTCCCATATAAGGTTCATTAATTTCTGCGCCTTCTGTCAGTTCACCCGGTGCCGAAGCAATGCCGACCTTGTACAGGTCAGGCGCCATCAGCATAGCCCGGATGGCAAAATAGCCACCCCATGAATGGCCGCAAATACCAACACGCTTCATGTCCATATAGGAATATTTTTCCCCAAGCTGCCTGAAAACAGCCACACGATCTGCAATTTCATATCTTCCGATATTCCTGTAAACAGCATCCTGGAAAGCTTTGCTTCTTTCAACCGTTCCTCTTGTATCCATCATTACTGTGATATATCCCAGCTGAGCCAATGCCTGTGCCTGAACCGAAAGTGATGTTGTAGGCCCGAACCGATGCGGTACAATATTGATAAAAGGGCCGGCATACACCATTTCTACGACAGGATATTTTTTAGATGGATCGAAATCATAAGGCTTGTACATGATTCCATAAAGATCCGTAATTCCGTCAGCTGCCTTAGCTTTAAAAATTTCAGGAGCCCTGAATCCTATTTTCTGCAGCTTGGTGATATCAGCCTGATGAACCTGTTGCAACCACATTCCATCCGTTGTCCTGAGCTCAACGGCGGGAGCTGTATCCGGAGAGGAATGGGTATCCAGAAAATATTTCCCGGAAGGTGAAAACTGGGAATAGGTATGGATTCCGGAAGCGGGCGTTAATCTTTTACCATTTTTTCCGTTAAGACCGACGCGATATACATTGGTAGAATACACTTCTTTTTCGGCATTCGCCGTGAAGTAGATCAGTCCTGATTTTTCATTCGTTCTGATCACACCGGTGACCGGAAAATTTCCTGATGTCAGCTGGCGGACCAGTTTTCCATCCATACTATACAGGTAAAGATGTCTCCATCCGTCACGTTCCGACATCCATATAAAAGAAGGGTGCTCCTTCAAAAGGGTGACCTGACGTTTCCAGTTGCCAGTCAGGAAATCCAGCCCGGCTACAAAGGTTTTAGCCTCTTCGCTCAGAATTGTCCTGCCTGCTCCGGTGTCAGGATTCGTGGCCAGAAACTCCAGTTTTTTCCCAAGACGGTCCAGGCGCATAAAAAGAATTTCTGAACCCTCCTGTGTCCATCCTACCGGAAATACATATTGGGGAATGCCGGAACCTCCTTTTATGGTAATGCTGTTTCCGGAATTAATGTTCAGTACATACAGTTCTGGAATTTCAATAGCCCCGCCTGTCTTTGCATAGACAGTGTATGTCACAGATTCCTCAGGTTCCGAATAATCTATGACAGGCAAGTGATGAACCTTCCTGCCATCAGACCTCTTCAACAGCAGCCTATTACCGTCTTTTGACCAGCACCCATTCTCGACGGTCCAGGGATAATCATCCGTTCCGCCGGTAGTAAGCTGTTGTTCTTTTTGGCCTGAATGGCTAATCAGCCAGATATTGTGATCTTTCATAATAACAGATTGTTTTCCGTCAGGCGACATAATGCCTGCCAACGGCTGCCTTACTTCTTCCTTTCCGTCAATTTTTAAGATCTTGTAATCTCTCAGGTACAGCCTAAACTTTTTATGTTCAACAAAAAATTCCGCAGCATTATCATCCTCTACAAAAACAAAATCACTGAACGGTAACCCCTTATTTTCCGGTTCCTTATCTAACCATGGAGTGAGTGATTTCCTTAAACGGTCCTGATCAAAAAAAGGACGCTTTGTATTGTGTTCCGGATCCACTTCATAGACCACTGTATTTTCAGGAGTTCCCACCGCAAACCAGAAGCGGCTTCCATCCTTGTACCAATGCGGAATAATGTAGGTATCCCGGATCAGGGAATGGAACTTCAGATAATTCCTGTACCGGCCCTTGCTCGTTATGGTATCACTCACCTGTGCATGAGCAAAGGAAACCAGAAAAACGATCATAAGAACCACCTTCAGGATAGCATATTTACACGAAATTTTCATGGAATGGATTTTTATGTGGAACCTTACAACTCATCTGTACTGTTTCAGCTTCTGCAATTAGCTGTAATCTTATTAACAAGCTTTCTCAGCAGTTCAATCTCCTCCGGAGAAATGCCTTCAACTGCTTTTTTCCTGTTTGCATTCACAATGGGCTGAATATCGTTTAAAATATCTTTTCCCTCCCCGGTAAGGATGAGGTTAAACCGTCGTCTGTCTTCTTCAAAAGAATCTCTTTTCAAAAAATTCCTTTTCACTAATAACTCGATAATGCGGGTTACCGAAGCATGATCCTTAAAAGCCCGCCTCGCAATATCTTTCTGGGCAATTCCCGGATTTTCATTAATTATACTCAGGACCAGTCCCTGATCGATCGTAATGTCAAATCCCCTGTCATTGATCTGCTTCTGGGCAAACTGACGATAAGATTTGATCGATTCCTCTATGCTGTAAAAAATAGTATGTTCCGATTGAGCCATCATAAATTATTTAATTGATATAAATATAATTGACATATCAAATATATAAATAAAATGAATACCAGGTAAAAAAATATATAAAAATTCAAAAGCCTGCAGCAGCAGGCTTTACACCGGGCTTATTATTATCCTTTTCGGAGCTATTCTCCATTCACCGGGTTTCCATACAATACTTCTCCACCCTCAAGAGACATGATAATGGCTTCGTTGCTGTATATTCTCATTGCATCTTCATAGTTTTCAACCGCTAAGGCAAGCTCTGTATTGCCGAAAACGGCTTCACTGATATTCGCTGTCAATAATGCAGCATCTCTGAATGCTGTATTGGCTCCTACTCCGCCGGCGGGGCTCATGGTATGCACGGCATCCCCTAATGCTGTGATATTCCCGGACACCCATTTTTCTTTAGGCAATGAAGATCTGATCGGACCCTTGACTAAAGACTGCGGGTCTCCAAAGTCCAGGAGGGCTTTTAATTGGGGATGCCAATCATGGGTCACCTCCCGAACATGATTAAAAATTTCCTGTGAAGAAAGCATATAAAAATCCTGCAAAGGCCATCCAAAGGCAGCCGGTTTTCCGATAAAAGCCCAATAGAAATAATCCTGCAACGGACTTAATACATCCCATGAACTATTGTGTTTCGAAAAATCAAACTGCATCGCATCGGCAATTAATGAAAACTGATCTCCAAGAATCACAGAAGTCCCGGTCCGCAATTCAGCAGCAATTGCTTCGCGGTTTTCATCCGTTAGGAACGTCCTTCCGTAGATGGTTATATTTCCGGTATTTACTTTTTGGTCTCCACAACATTCAGCGCCGATCCGGGAATTCACACCATCTGCGGCTATAACGAGATCAGCAGTATACGTGCTTCCGTCAGCAAAAGAAAGCAATACTTCCCCGCTTTCCAGCCTGCGATAATCTGTTACCGCGTTTCCAAAATGGATCTGCTCTTCCAGGCCCTGTATCAATATTTCCCGTAAAGTCAGCCGGTTGGGTTTCAGATCGGGAACTTCCCGGATGCCGTCACTCCAGGAGTCTACCAGGTCTTTTCCTGTTTTTTCAAGATGGGGAGTAAAAACTTTCAGTCCTTTGGTACGGGTGGCACAAGTTTCCATAAATAGCTGGTACAGCGGTTCCGGAAGACAATCCTCCAATGCCTGCCTGCCCTGCTCATTGATCCTGATCCGGTATCCCTGGGTTCGTGTGTTCATCGCTTCGTCCTTTTCAAAAAGGACACATTGGATTCCTTTCTTTTTCAGTCCCTGGGCTAGGCATAAACCTCCCAATCCGGCACCTGCAATAGCAATTCGTATTTGCTTCTGTGCCGGTATTGTATTCATTGTATATCCATGATTCATCGTTCTCGTTTTTTGATGATTAATGGATACAAAATTATCGGGTAATACAGGGGATTCCTATAGCGGATTAATGGTCTTTATGAGACAAATCTTTGTGATGGGACCTGAACTGAAGGGCAGTCATCCCTGTTCCTTTTTTGAAAAACCTCGAAAAATAAACAGGATCATCATAGCCTAATTCAACCGCGATCTGCTTAACGCTCATTTTGGTATAAAACAAAAGCCGGCGGGCTTCCAGCAACACCTCCTGCTGGATCCAGTAGCTGGCAGGATAGCCCGTTACTTCTTTGATCGCTTCGTTCAGATACAGAGGCGTAATGACAAGGGATTGTGCATATTGCTGTACCTGCTTGATCTTTTTAAAATTTTCTTTCACCAGTTTTTTGAACTGCCGGGTAATGGTATACTTCTGGCCGGTACTGGTCTGCTCGGAAACCTGAAATTTCATGATCTGGGAAACCATCATTCCAATAACCGATTCTACCAAAGACTGTTTCACGGAAACCGTATGCAAGCTATCTGTTTCATCAATCTTTTCGAGTATTCCCGGAATATCAAAGACGACATCCCTTTCATTAACCTCCACCGATTGGCGGATCCATTGGTAGGTTTCCAGAACTTCCCGGTAATGCTGAGGAATGGCTCCTGTGTCTACAAACAAAAACCAACCTTCCGTATCCTGCTGATGCACATACCGGTGAATCTGTCCCGGAGCAACAAAACACAGGAAAGCTCCCTTCAAATCCAAAGTGTTGAAATCTACTTCAAGGGTAAAATCCCCTTTTTGCTGAAGTATAAACATATAATGATCGTCCCGGTGAATTCCGGTTTCCTTTTCAGATAAAACCGATAAAGGCATCAGCTTTATTCCAAAATCCTGCAGCTGACGGTGATGAAGCGATATGTTGGAGTACTTTTCCAAGGGACCAGGTTGTGAAACTAAAGATAGTAATTATTCGAATAGGTCCGGTTTTTTATGAATGGAAAATACAACAGATCATTCTTTGCTGATCACATGATCAAACAAAAGCTCAGCCACATCTTTATCACTCAGCTCCTGATGATCCCTGATTTCCTTAAGCACATTCAAAAAATAAGGAAACCCAAATAAGCTGTAATATCTTATCCCATCTTTCACAAACTCCAGACTTCCTTCTGTCGTCTCAATCTCGAAAAATGCCAGATTATTGTTCAGCTCTAAAGGCTGCTCCATATAAACTTCGATCGCTTCAGAAGTCTGATCCAATGATTGTTCCTGACAAAAGTCTTTATAGGATCCTCCCTTGCGGAAGTAGTTGATTAATTCTTGTAGATTCATGTGGTTTCTTTAATTCATTCTTCTTATCATAAAAAATACCACTTCATTGAAGTAGTATTTATTTTTTATGATCTATTATCCTTACATAAGGAAGATTACTTTTCTGACTTTAATTTCTCAATCTCCTGTTTCAAAGCTTCAACTTGTTCTTTCAAGAGTTTAATGTAATCCTGTAGGTTGTCCATTACTTGATTTGGAATGTTATAATATTGTTCATAATAGTTCCCAGCAGTAGCACTATCACTAAGAGTAAAATTTTCATTATGAACTCCACCAGACTTTCGCTCTTCTTTAATATCTTCCACTGGAACATCTAAAGCTTTGGCCAGCTTTTCCCACTCATCATCAAATATTCTTACATCTCCACTCTCCTTTCTACAATAATTAGAAACATCCGTTGATAGGATGTTAGACATATATTCCTGTGTATATCCTCTTTTCTTTCTTAGACTTCTTAACTTTTCCATAGTGGCTGTGTTGTGCTTTGTACAAATATAGAGAAAATTGTTGTTTGAAGTTTATATAGTATAAGTAAATTAGTCCCTTTAATCAATCTGGTAAACAGTAAAGATTTGTTATGATATCAAAGCTATAGTGTATGAGACTTCAGGGAAATGTTGGGCATCAAGCAGGAAGCACTGGCTTTTGACCTTGGAGACGACTGGAACCAGAAGAAAATTTCTATGCTGGAACAGAAAGAAATTATTGAAGACCCTTTACTGAAAAGAATTTCTGAAGTATTGAAAATTCTGGTGGAAGCGTTTCAGAATTTGATGAGGAGCAGGCGGTGAATATTATAGTAAATACTGTTAATGATAACGCCACAGGTCAAGTATTTCAGATAAATCCTACAATTAATACTTCTGGAAAATGGCTTGAAGCATTAGAAGAAATCAAAAAATTAAATAATGAAATGATTTCTCTTTATGAAAGGATGCTGAAGGAGAAGGATGAAATGATGGTGAGGCTGGAGAAGCTTATTTCTTATCAATAAGCTTATAATATTATAAATAAAAAGCTCAACATTCTTGTTGAGCTTTTTTGTATTGTTAATCGGCTACTTTTACTTGTCCGTTCATTAGCATTGGTAATAACCAGTCTCTGAGAGCTGAAAGCTCTTGATTTTGCTTTTGGTTGTTTAATATTTTAGAATAAGAGGATTCTAAAATATGGTTATATTTTTCTATAATTGTATCTGTTGGTAATAATAAATGAATATTATTAATTTGTTCATTACTAATATTCGGTTGAGCAGCACCACTTGCTAATGTAAATATACTATCTCTGAAATATTTTTGATTTAGAGAGTTAATTAAAAAGGGCAATTTTTTTAAAGGGTTTAAACCTAAATTAAAATAGCCAACACGTTGATTTATATAGAGTGGTTTTTCAGTGTAAGGTACAATCCCATATTTTCCAATTGTTGCCCCCGTCATTGCTATTAAAATACTACCAGGATTTGCTCTAAATTTATCATCTATATTTTTGTCTGACATATTAATAAAATCTAAATCAGATAAATTTATTGTATAATTTTCTTGAATATTCTTAATTTTTATTATTGGTGTTCCTTGATCTACCCACCAACTTGATTTGAATGCAAAACCTCCAGTTGATTTACAATAATCTCCGATGGTCTTTAATTTCCATTCGTCAGGAATTTCTTTTTTTTAATATATCATTATAAACCATTTTTCCCCCTGAAGATTTGTACGGTTTCTTGTTTTCATTAGGAAAATCAAATTGTACAAACCAATAATCATATAGAGTTTTTGCCATTTGTTCTAGTTCAATATTGATCCTGTTGTTGAGCTCTATTTTATCATCTAATGCTGATAAAAAGGAAGCTATTTTTTTTTTGATTAGGAAGATTTGGAAATCTAAAATTCAACTTTCCAATTTCCTCAGGTTTTATTGAAGGATAAGCAGAAACTGAATTTTCAGCAATGTTTTGTAAATATTTTGTAATTGAAGGTTGAGTAATTTTATAATAAAGGTATTTTACGTCAATTTCAGGGGAAAATAAATCAATTGTAGTAAATCCAGTTGAAACAATTAAATTTTCAATTAAATTGCTTTCAATTATTCCAAAATGTTCTTGGTTAGGCCTAACTGTAGAATATAATATTGTGTTTTTCGAAACTTTTCTTTTGGCTCTGCTTGGAAAGTTACTTTCCATGTATTGTATATTGTCAATTTTATTTCTTGTAAGATTACTTGTATCTAAATAATTAATGTATTCAAAATTATCTTTAGAAGTAATGTTATTCTTATTTAAATCAGCTATTTCTGATATACTAAATATTTTATTCATACTTCAATTCCTTTAATTGTTTTTGAATTTTGATATCTAGTGCATTTCCTTGTTGAAAAAGTGAAGTCAATTTATTTTCAAAATTTTGCATGTTCTGTCTAAATTCATCAGCCGTAATATCATTATATTCTATTTTTACTTCAAAATATTGTCCGGCAGAAAAAGAATAATTCTTTTCCTTTATCTGTTCTTTAGTTATAATGACAGAAAGGTCTTCTACCACTTCCTTATTGTTAAAAGTCTCTACAATATGGGCTTCTTCTTCACGGGTTAACACTGTACGCTGGTTTTTACCTTCTTTCACGGTTTCGCCCAACTTGCTAGCATCCATTAATATAATATGTTTGCTATCAGCTTTTTTATCGATAAACAATACAGATACGTTAGTACCTGTGCTTGCAAAAATATTGCTCGGCATACTTATTACACCTCGTAACCAACCTTTATCTATTAAACGTTCACGTATTTTCTTTTCTATAACACTTTGTGCTGTAATAAATCCGGTAGGAACTACAATGGCTGCCTTTCCATTATTGTTTAAGCTGTACATAATGTGTTGGATAAACAACAGATAGATAGCCATAGATTCCTTTTTTGTTTTTGGTTCCTTTGGAATTCCTGCAAAAAAGCGTTCTTTAAAAATATCCTTTTCTAAATCATCTCTGAAATCTGAAAAATCGAGTTTAAAAGGAGGGTTAGATACAATATAATCAAACTTTAGTTTATTCAGATAGAATGGTTGAGATATAGTATTGGTTTTAATTACATTAGGTATACTATGTATAAGATCATTAAGAATTAGATTCAATCGTAACATAGTACTGGATTTCTGAGAAATATCTTCCGAATAAATAGTACATCTATTCTCCCCAATTTTATGAGCTAAGGACATTAATAGAGAACCTGAGCCTACACTTGGATCATAGCATTTTGCTTGCTTAACAGGTTCTGAAACCAAAATATTAGCAATAATACGGGAAACGGCATTTGGCGTATAGTATTCAGCATATTTACCTCCTGAATCAGAGTTATAATCTTTGATTAGGTATTCAAATATATCTTTAAAAAAATCATATTTTTCACTAAAATAGTCTTCAAAGCTTTCTTCAAAATTAAATTCAAATAATTTGTTAATTAGGGCTCTACAAAAATTATCACGCTCTGAACGATCAGTGATAAACTCGCTTAAATCATTAAAAAGTAAATCCTTAGCTCCAGAATATGATTTTATGGAATATATATCTGCATTCTCGATACTAATACCTCTTAATGTTTCATCAAATGTTTTAGCAAAATCATCACTATTTTGATTATTATGCAAATGTGCAATTAACTGATGGGGTTTTAATCTAGCAACATTTTCATCTAATAAATCAACTAATAGTTCAGAATCAATATCTTTACCTAGTTCTTGTTGCTTTTTTTTTTAGTTCGTAATGGAACTTATCATTTATAAATTTATACAAAAACATCTGTGATATGATCTTGAACTCGTTACCGTCATTTCCAAGACCAAAGTTAGCACAGACACTTTTTAGATTGTCAATTAGTTGTTCGGTTTTAGCTTTGTATGTTATATCCTGCGTCATTTTTATATTCTGTTGTTATACAGCTGAAAATATTCTTTTCCAATAAGGTTACTGATATTTTGCCTGGTCTCAGTGTCTAAATCTAATTTTTCTTCTATTACGAATTTTTGAGCAACCAATCGAACCAAATAACGTTCGAATAGTGCTTCATTATTTAAATAATCTTCCTGTCCTTCAAGTCTGGTATTTACTTCATTTTTTACCTGCATTAGTGCCCTGTGAAGTTGCATTTCTTTAGCATTAAGCTTGCCTTTTTCGGTCAGGCGTTTGTGAATGCGGACATATTTTTCATCGTTGTTGTACTTGGCTTTCAGCAATGTATTTTTACGATTTAGTTCTTTAGCTTCATCATATATTTTACGCAGCAAAGGTAAGTTTTCTATCATTTCGGCTTGCGTTGTTTCGGTGAGATTTTTTTTTCTTGAAAATACGTTCAAGTTCTTCTCTTAAACTTACAAAAACTGGATCGTTCTGGTCAAAATTGTTTTGCAAAGCTTCACGTGTTTTGCGAAGCTGATCTTTCAGTTCATCAGCCAGTTTTAGTTCTTCTTCCCCTACTTTAATAAATTGGAAAACAATATCCTCCAATGCAATGCTTAGAAGATTTTGGGTTTCTTCAGCATTAGCAAGGTTCTCAAGAAGATTGAGATTATCTAAACGGTTTTGTGCTTCAATTAATAAGCGGTTCAGAATTTCAAAGTCTATGAGTTCTCCCAATCCTTGCAGGTCCTGTAATGCTATGAGATTTTTTAATTCTTTTGCAGTGCGTAAGGCTTTTACCAGCTGTAACAATTCCTTTTTATCCGTCAGCTGAGCTATTTGCTGTGAGAATATTTCCCTGTTTTCAGTATCATAATGGAAAAGCGTTTCTTTGATATTGTCAATCTCCTCTCTGATTTCTTCTTCTGATTTGAACAGGTTAGAATACATTTCCATCTCATCACCAAGCTCGTCCTGTAATTCTTTAAAATATAGTTGATTGGTACGGTCAAAAGCTTTGGATATATCAGCAAAATCAACTACATACCCATATTGATAGTTTTTGTAAGGACGGTTTACTCGGGTTAATGTCTGCAATAAATTGTGATCTTGAATAACACGTGCCAAATAAAGTTTTTTTAATCGTTTGGCATCAAAACCTGTCAAGAGCATATTATACACAAAAAGGACATCTACCTTTCCTCCTTTATATGCTTTAATCAATTCTTTACGAGTAGATTTATCATTTTCATCATGTAGAATTAATGCAGCGGTTAGTTTATCTTTTTTACGTTTACCATAAGGAGCGGATGCTTCTGCAACTAATGGTAGTTTATCTGCATCTGTTTCCTGTTTGCCGTATTGTTCTTCAAATAATTGGAACAGCATTTTAGCTTGTTTAGAAGAATCACATACAACCATCCCCCCCCAAAGATTCGTCTTTCCAGCGATCTCTGAATTCTATAAGATCTTTGGTTATATAATTGAGTAACCCTTGTACGAATGGTCTTTCGGCATACACGTCCGATATTTTGATATCACCCTTCAACAATTTGATCTGCTCCATTACTTCCTTCATTTCCATTTTAAAGCTTCCTTCGATTTCTTCACGAATCAAACGTAAGGTATAGCCATCTGCAATGGAGCGGTTGTAATAATATTTGTGAATATAGTTTCCAAAGAGTAGTTTAGAATCATATTCCTTAGTAACTTCTCTTAGCAATGGAGTACCGGTTAATGCTATAATTACAGCATTCCTATCTGAATTGATAAGGTTAGCAAGGTAGTTGCCTTTTGGATTGTAACTTCTGTGAGCCTCATCCAAGAAATAGACACGTTGCGTATTGATATCATAATCCGGCAGCTTAACAATGGTTGAATCTTCACTAAACTTCTGAATATTGACTACTGTAATTTCAGCTTGTCCGCTATCATTATGAATGGCTCCTACAACTTGCAAATCTTTGATAAATTCCTGTCGGGAATTAACTTGATTAACTTTTAATCCACGATTAGAAAATTCTGTAGAAGCCTGAATCAATAGATCAATTCTATCTACAATAAAATAGAACTTTGGAATCGTATTTTGTTTCTGGTAATAATCGGTCAGATGTTTAACATTAAAAAATGCCAAAGCTGTTTTTCCTGAACCTTGTGTATGCCAGATAATTCCTTTGTTTTTTCCTTCACTTAATTTTTGAGTAATAGCCATGGTTGCAAAAATCTGTGGATAACGCATAATATGTTTTTGCAAGCCACTTTCTTCTTCTACATAAGCAATGGCATAACGTAATATAAAAGCCAAACGCTCTCTACTGAATAAAGAGGTTAGGATCCGATGTGTTGGTGTATAAAGCTCCTTATTAACTTTAAATTCAGGGCTATGTTTTATGACTAATAAATTATTGTCTTTTAGAATTGCATTTTCTTCGGAATCTGAAATTATTCCAAATTTTTGTTTAACCGGAAATTCTTCATCTTCACGGAAATAGTTGAAATGCAAATCAGAATAAGCAGATGTAGCATAAAAAGCTCCAAAAACAGGTTCTACAATTCCATCTTCATATTCCATATTGTTGGAAAAGACCATTAATTGAGTAATATTTGCAAAACGTCTGAAGTGCTTGTTTTTGAAGCGGGTATTTATGCGGGTTCTTTCATCAAGTACACCTTGTTTATTATGTGGTTTTTTTACTTCTACAAAAGCTAGTGGTATACCATTTATCAAAATGGTAATATCCGGTCGGAATTCTTCGTCTCCATTTTTAGCTGTTAGTTCAGCCGTTACATGAAAACTATTGTTGCTGAAGTTCTTAAAGTCTATCAGTTTAATGCCAGAGTTAGCAGTAAGTCTTTGAAAAAATTTTCTTCCTAAATCCTCATAGTCCAATTCTAAAGTAATTTCATCTAATACGCGTAAGATATCTTCTTTGGATACATCCGGATTAATACGCAAAAGACTTTCAACAAAAATGTTTTCAAAAATGTTAGTCTCATCTCTGCGATTCTGTTCTGAAAATGGAATATACTTATAGCCCAATTTCATAAGATGAAGAAGGGCTGGTATTTTAACTCTTGAATTTTCGTTAAATGCCATTAGGAATTTTCTCTGTTATTGGTTTAGTTCGGCAAAGATAATATTCCGAGCTCCTCAAACGAAGAAATATGGTAAGGAATTTTTATTTTTACAACATACGACGCCCAATATTTTCCAAAATATTAATCATCCCAAAATCCTCACATTAGCAACCGTACCCCTTATCATATACTATTTTCAAGAAAACTCGCTTCATTTTACCATCGATCCGTTCACTTCAGGGTATTCCCAACAAATGTACTCAACAAAACAGGAACAGCAATCCGTAGAAAAACTGATTTTTTCAGAAAGAAAACAACCTCTTTAGCCGAAAAACGATTAAAAAAACAAAAATAATTCACATTAGAGCTGGAATTCTCAATATTCATAAACAATTATATATCACCATATTAACTAGTACAACACCGTTCCCAAAGCTACCTCATTCGACCGGTAATTCACAATCCCGCAACACAATTACTCCTATTTCTTACCCACGTGATTTAAAAACCATTTTTTTTGTAAATTTCAAAAATAATTTATTATTATTTACAAATAACTAATACCATGACAACTGAAAGTATTTACCAATCCATTAAAAAATGGAAAACTTTAATTGACGCTTACAAGAGCGGAATTGACGGAAGCGAGGCGGAAATCCTGGGCTACCTCAACCAGGGTACCCACTTTTCGGTTTCCGGAAAGGAGATCGACCAATGGAAAATTAATCTTGGAAATTCAGAAGACCCAAAGATCCATGCGTACCTGGGTATTGATGAGGACCGGCTTAAGTTCTTCCTGATCGATTCCGAAAGCGATAAGACCGCAGATTTCAATGATATTGTCATCAGGGAATTTACCCGCGATTCCCCAAATGTCACCCTACAAAACACCACCAACCTGGAAATTGATCCGCCGATCACTTCGGAATCAGCGATCAACCGTAATTTCAGATGGAATATGTATTGTACGACCTGGCTGAAGGCCCAGAAAGTTCAGGACTTCGTCCAGATAGTAGCAATTCCGTTTGCAGATTTTGACCGCCTGGGGCTGGATGGTGATCAATCCGGCACCTGTTTCTTCGGACTTACGGATGATCCTGAGAATGCCTCTGTCTTCGCCTATCATGTTGAGATCATTACCGTAAAAGACCTTACGATCAGCGAAATGAGTAAAACCGCAGAGAACTACTCTACTCCGCGACCTCCGTTTACCGCTGCTGATCCTGTTGACAATTACCAACTTTTGAAAAAAAGCGGTGCTTTCTTATAATGACCTATCCCTCTGTTTACAGATACTGATCAACCTCACCCTATTCACCGGGCTGATCCTATTGGTAAGAAGGGGGATAACCTCCAAGGAAGCGATCCTGCTATTCCTGCTGGGTGAACTGGCCCTGGAACTGACGGACCTCGTGGACCGCCTGCTGAAATTAAACACACTGAACACCTACAACTATGCATTGAGCCAGTCTTTTGGCCTTATAATGCTCACCGAGATCTACAGCAAATACTGTATCAAGCTTCCCCAACTGCTCAGGTGGATGATCTACCTCTATGCTGCGGTATTCCTGGTCATCAATATCGTGAATGTACGGGACCATACACCCGCTACCTTTTATTCCAACATCATCAGCAGTATTATCATCTGTAGTTTTGCGGCAGCGTATTTTGTGAAGGTATTGAAAAGAGGAAGCGTAGAAAAAAGCGTGTTGATCCTCAACATCTCTGTTTTTCTTTTTTTTTTCTGTTGAATGCCTGATCTCCACTACTTTTGATTTCCTGATCAGCAATCACCTGGAATGGGTGGCTCCGATCTGGCTTTTCAGAGGGATCCTGTTATGGTGTTTTTATCTTGCTCTTATTAATCTGGGATGTTGCAGTGGGAAAATCCGGGCCTGGTAGTTGAATGGATATGGATTGGCATTGGTTTATTCCTTTTAACAACAATACTGATCACCGTATTGGTGGTGAACTACCTGAAAAGCATCAGAAAAAGCAGGCAGAAAGTAATGCAGCTCGTCCGCAACACCCAGACGGAATGCTGGGAAAATACCCTGCACATCCAGGAAAAGGACCGGGAACGTCTTGCGGAAGAACTTCATGATAACATAATCTCCAACCTGAACCTGATCCGCCTGAACATCAATCATAAAAACAGGGACGAACTGAACCTGGATCTGAAACAATCGATGCAGCTGATCCGGGAATTATCCCACAACCTGACGCCTCCGGATCTGGGGGAGATTACGTTAACGGATCTGATCGCCGATTACCTGAACCAGATCAGTAAAACCATAGAGATCGATTACCGCCACAGGGTTACCGATGCATCGATCAGCAGTCCGGTAAAATTAAATATGTTCAGGATCGTCCAGGAGCTGGTCACCAATACTTTAAAACATGCCAATGCCACCAGGATTGATGTATCACTAAGGATATCCCTGGAATACCTGATGCTGACCATAGAGGACAACGGAAACGGATTCCGCCAGGAAAACAATTACAACGGGATCGGCCTCAGAAATATTCAGTCCAGGGCACAAAAAATCAGCGCAGCGTATAAACTGAAGTCGAAACCGGAGAAAGGGACAAAGTTTATAGCGTGTGTGGTAATAGAGTGATGGGGAGTTGAGGGTGTGAGTTTTGAGGGTTTGAGAGTTTGGGGGTTTGAGGGTTTTGGAGATGGCGGGTGAGAGAGTGAGGAAAAGTGGAAAATTGAAAGTGGGAAATTGTGAAAAGGCAGAATTGCTGAGGGGTTGAAAGACTAAACTGCGGAAACGTGAAATCGTAAAATAGTAAAATGGCTGAAAAGCAAAGGGGCGAAATGACTGAAAGAGGAAAAAAGAAATCCGCCTATTTGCCCATTTGCCTAAATAAAAATTAAAAAATGAAAAACTTAAAAATTAAAATTGGTATCGTAGATGATGACCTGTTGTTTGTACAACTTTTAAAAAACTACATCGATCAGGATGATCGTTACGAAGTGGTAATGACCTCAACAAGTGGTCATCATTTTCTGAATGAAACGAACATTGATCTGCCGGACGTCCTTTTGCTGGACCTCAGAATGGCTAACGGGGACGGTATTGAAGTCATGTCCGCCCTGCCACAAAAGGAGGCGGAGGTAAAAATCATTGTCCTTTCCAGCTTTTACCGCCGGTCATTTATGGGACAAATGCTGAAAATGGGAGCCCATGCTTTTTTATCCAAGGAAATTGAGCTTGATGAGCTTTTAAAGGTGATCGATGCAGTGCATCATCATGGCCATTATTTTTCCGATGAACAGGTGGATGTGATGCGCGGACAGCTGTCCAATAAACTTCCGGAGTTTCATGCCTACTCTAAAGACGATCTTACGGAAAGGGAAATTGATGTGTTGCGATTGGTTTGCCAGCAGCTCAGCACCAAAGAAATTGCAGATCATTTATTCATCTCTCCTAAAACAGTGGAGACCCACAAAACCAACCTGATGATCAAAACCAGTGTGAAAAATATGGCCGGGCTGGTGATCTATGCGGTACAGAATAATTTTGTGAATGCTCACGAGATCGTACTGCTGGATAAATAGCTGGAAAACGGTGGTTGAGAGTTGAGAGTTGATGAGTGATGATTGATACTGAAGAGAATACAAATTTGTGAGGGTTATTTTTACCGGTTATATAATTTGTATTCTTTTTCAGTATTATCTGTTTTGAAAGATCATTTTTGAAATTTGCCCTGAAATTATATTGCAGGAGCACTAATTATTGATTTCTTCAACCGTATGCTTTATACGGGGAAGGTTACGGTATTCTCTGTATGCTTCTATATTGGCTCTTCCCATATTCGGAAATACCCAGCTTCCAAAACCTTGATTTATGGTAGAAAAATTATTGTATCCACCTCCTTCAAGGATAACATATGTATTCCCGTCATTCTCATCTACAAATGCCAGATCCAAATACCCTTCACTGAAAACGTGTCCCGGCTCAGCATAATTTCTCATCGTCATGTTTTCATCATCATGAGTCATTCTTACCTGTCCACCGAACATAGCCGTTGTGACTACGTTCTGACCTCTTCTTCCCATGAAGACCCCTCCTTCCCCTCTCATCGCACCTGGTACTGTTTGCCCTACAAAATTCTTTGAATGTTCAAAAAGCAAACGTGCATTCAAATCGTAATCCGTAGGTCCTGCCAGTATTTTAAATTTAAATTTATGCTCGTCGTAACAGATCTTCCAGCTCAGGGCTCTCCCGAGAATACGGAAAGGTTCCATGAACGGTGATCCCACTCTTCCTGCGGGTGATACGATCTGATCAACAAAACGAAGTTGAGGGGCAAATTGCGGCAAACGCAAGATGTGTCTGTAAACCGGTGTTGCATTATCCCAACGGACGCGCATAGCTCTTGTTACCAGCACCACTCCATCTTTTAAAAATCCCATATTAATTTTATTTTAGGTTATTAAGGTTTTATCCTATTAAAAAAATCAGGGAGAATCAATAAAGCATTCTCCCTGAACAATATAATTCTAAAAACACGCTCTGATTAAGATGGATTCAGCATCTTAGCGATGGAAATAGCATCCGCTACGGTATCCACGCTATAGATCTGCATCACGCCTTGTGTAGTCGCTGCCTGACCTAGAATGTTCTGTTGATTTTGCGTATTTACCGCATTTTCAAACATGATCCCGGTAGAGTGCGCTGCTGTCTGATACACATTCCCTAAAGCGATAGCCGGAGCTTCTGCCACTACTTTTACGTTGGACTGCGTTACAGCATCTGTGATTTGTTCATTAACTACTGTTGCCATAATGATAATTGTTATTAGATTTTATACGGCCGGACTCTCCGGCCGTGGTTGTATTGTGTTTCCCGCTATTGCAGAAATGAGGTATTAAGATCCTGCGTTAAGCATTTGAGCAATAGAAATCGCATCTGCTACGGTATCCATGCTGTAGATCTGCATCACCCCTTGTGTTGTTGCAGCCTGTCCTAAAATATTTTGCTGGTTTTGGTTATTTACCGCATTTTCGAACATGATCCCTGTAGAGTGAGCCGCTGTCTGGTATACATTTCCTAAAGCGATTGCCGGAGCTTCTGCTACCACTTTTACGTTGGACTGGGTTACTGCGTCTGTAATTTGTTCATTAACTACTGTTGCCATAATGATTGATGTTGATTAGAGTTTTAAAAATGATCAGTCGATCCGATCATGGTTATTGATTTTTAAGAGTTCGGGTTAAGCATTCTTGCAATAGAGATTGCGTCCGCTACGGTATCCAGGCTATAGATCTGCATTACACCTTGTGTAGTGGCCGCCTGTCCTAAAATATTTTGCTGATTTTGATTATTTACTGCATTCTCAAACATGATTCCTGTTGAATGCGCCGCTGTCTGGTATACATTCCCTAAAGCGATTGCCGGAGCTTCTGCCACTACTTTTACGTTCGTTTGCGTTACTGCGTCCGTGATTTGTTCGTTAACTACTGTTGCCATATTATTAATTTTTAATTTGATTTTGAATAACAACCGGATGATCCGGTTGTTACAAGGTTATATTTTGCTTTTACGCGTGGGAGCTTTTATGCCGGATTCAGCATCTTTGCAATAGAAAGAGCATCTGCAATGGTATCTATACTATAGATCCTCATTACGCCCTGCGTATTAGCCGCCTGTCCTAAAATATTTTGCTGATTTTGCGTATTCACCGCATTTTCAAACATAATTCCCGTTGAGTGAGCGGCAGTCTGATACACATTACCCAAAGCCATAGCCGGAGATTCCGCCACTACTTTCACATTCGCCTGGGTAACGGCATCCGTAATTTGTTCATTAACTACTGTTGCCATAATGATTGTTGTTGATTAGAGTTTTCTTTAACCTGATATTCCGGTTATGGTTATCGTTTTTCTACTAAAGCAGAAACAGGTTCTTAAGAATTAGGATTCAACATTCTTGCAATAGAGATTGCATCTGCTACGGTATCCAGGCTATAGATCTGCATTACTCCCTGAGTAGTTGCTGCCTGTCCTAAAATATTCTGTTGGTTTTGCGTGTTCACCGCATTTTCAAACATGATTCCCGTAGAGTGAGCCGCAGTCTGATAAACATTACCCAAAGCCATTGCAGGAGCTTCTCCTACTACTTTTACATTCGATTGAGTAACCGCATCTGTGATTTGTGAATTAACTGTTGTTGCCATAATTGTAATTTGTTTTTTTTGAGATTTAAATCCCGGTTAATAATTATTTGATTGTTAAACTAGTTTTCTGTTTCTTTTGATCTTTGCGATCTTTTTTTCATATCTCATCGATCAGACAGATGGAGCAGATCTTTTGATTATCTGCTATACCTGCTGAATCAACAAGAACTTTACAATCACCATTTTTGATGAATCTTATCTGCATTATCCGCGAAACCGGCAGAAATTAAAATTCTGTGTTGGTTTGATAAACACGTGGGTACTAACTATCACGACCGATGTGTTTTTTGTATTACTTTTATTTTTTTCCGCGGATCTTGCGGACGGGGCAGATAGTATATATACATTGTTATTTAAAAAAAAGGATGCGGTCCCTTCTTTGGTTCTTACCTCTATATGAAAGAAACCATTCTTCTCCTGCAGGCTGTTGTACAGTGTTTACATTTTGAGCGAGAGATTGCATTTCCACATGATATTTGCTCTTTGGGGGCATCGGCAACATTCTAAAAGCGGGTGGGAGGATGAAAAATTTTGACTAATATATATGTTGAGGTCACCAGCTTTTATTTCTGCAGGGAAGAAAACCGCATCCGTAATCTGAGTATTCAGACTGATCAGAAATTAAAACGTCCTTTTCTGAAATTCAGCAGCTCTTTTTTTTAATTTCCGGGAGCCGATTTTTTTAATTCCCATAACTGAATTGCTTAAACCGATCAGGGCATCCCTTTGTTGGTGCGATACAGATTGCTCGTACATCAATCCTGTAGAGTGCGCATTCACCTGCATAGATATCGCCGTAGGTACAGTGGGAGCCATTCCTACAACTTCCAAATTGATTTCATTTTGATTGTGTATCATAACTATTAATTTTTGGTTATTTGATTATTTACGGATATTGGCAAATCTTGCCTGCAGCTTGGTCATCCTTTCGGCGATCTTCAGTTCTTTCTCTTTTAATTTTCCTGTGGAAGCCTCCTGAAGTTTTTTCAGCTGTTCTTCATAGGTCATCGCAACCGGATTTCCTGTGGCCGGCGCTGCAGCCTGATAAGCCTGCTGCTGTTTAACCGCTTCCTCAAGCTTTTCCAGCAAAGGAGCTAAAGATTTCAACGTTTCCTTGGTTGCTTTCTCCTTGATGTAATTAATGATCTCATCCTCGTTCGTGATCACGAAAGGCATTAAGTCTTCTTCCACAATTTCCGGCTCAATGGTCTGTATAGATTCGATGATTTCTACAGGTTCAGTTTCTATCGGAACCGGGGCAGGATAAGGGGTACGCGCAGGTTTGGAAGACCTGTGATTGATTCTTCTTCGCATAGGTATAATTTTTTGATTGTGAATGAAAAGAGACAGCCGCGCAGGAATGATCTCCTACAGCAAATAGCCGAGAAAAGCGCCTGCAGTCGTCCAGTCCCTGTTAAGGTCCAGAATCACATTGGCTCCGATAATTTCCAGGGCAATACATCCCGTGATCGCACACGCTGTCATCATTTCTTTGATCTGGTCGTTGGGAAGGCTCAGGATATAGTCGTCCGGAATTACCGGCGGCTTGCCATGCACGGGAACAGCTTCATTAAGGATAATATCAAGGATTTCCTGGAAATAATGAGCCATCAGTTTGGATCCCTGGAATTCCAGCTCCCTTTTTAATTCTATAATTTCCTCCGGAGTCACCAGGTTAGCAATTGCGTTCACATCTACATCATGCACTGAATAAAGGGCTTCACCTGTATTGGATGCGGTGATCGTAATATCGGTCTTGAGAACACATTTCGATTTTTCAAGATTAATGGTAAGAAGCCTGGAATCTACTTCCGGTTCGGTAATATCTGCCAGGGTGCTCAAAGGAAGGATCCTTATATTACAGAAAAAAGTCTGATTTTCTTCCAGTTTGATCATCACCACCACTATTCCGGTCGCTTTGTCTTTAGGTTCGATAACAAACGATTGATAGTTGTTGGTTCTTTTGCCTTTCATACTAATGACCGGCCTTACCGTAGGCTGAATGGTGACATTGGAGGTTTGCAGACCGAATATATCACGATCGCTGTTATTTTCCGGCTTCTTTACGCTGAAATAGGCATTGTCATCCGTTCTGGTAAGATAAAGGCTTTCATTCAGCTCCCTGAGGGTACGCAGGTTTAAAACCTTCGCTGGTTTTGGTTCAATTGAATAATTCATCTCTTATTTTTTTAAGTTTTTCGATTAGTTTTGTTAGTATAGTTTTTTTGGTGTGTTCACTGATGTGTTGTTCAACAGGAACTACCGCTTCTTTGATTTCCGGTTTTACTAATGGCTCCGTTAATTTTATAGATTTCAGCACAACTCCCCCTCCCTGCTCGTCAGCCACGATAAAGTTCTTTTTCATAGGATCTTCCGGTATCGGGGTTTCTTCCGCTGCCGGCAGCGTTACTCGTTTTTTTTTTTCGGGATCCTCACTTTCCACGGTTACATCTGCCAAAGGGGGAAGGTCTGTGTTTCCGTTTGAAAAAGGAGTAATGTTGCTGTTGTAAATGGTCCTGGAGAGCTTTGTCTTAGCTTCTGCATAATCACTTACTATTTTAAAAAGGTCCTTCATCATTGCATTTCCATTTCCTCCTGCCGGATCATATTCCGGCACTTCCATATCTTCATCTTCTTCCTTTGGACTCTTTTTTTTCCCGCCGGGATAGTAATTTCCATATGTTAAATAATTGAAAGCCAGTTTACTCAGAGCTACCAGACCCACCTGTTCAAATCCTTTTAAAAATGACTGTAAATCCTGCACCATCATCCCGGTCGACTGATCAATCATTATTTTCGCAGCGCCTAACATCGGGTCGGTAGGTGGTGGCGATAAAACTTCTGTGTTCACAAACACTACTGCTTTCTCCTCCGGAGTGGTAGGATCAGCTTTTGCAGCTTTTTTTGTTGCATCTTTATCATTCTCAGCCATGGTTGTAAGGTTTTAGGTTATCCTTTTAAAATCTTTATGGCATCCGCAACAATCGCAGGGTTTAATTGATTCAGGTTCTGCTGATTGGATACCGAGTTCTGGATAGAAATCCCGCTGGCGTGTGTGGCCATCTGATAAAGCATACTCATGGCCTGTGCCGGAGACTCACCAAGCACGGTAACATTCGTCTGCGTAACTGCATCTGTAGTCTGGTTGTTTACTGTATCTGCCATATTTTTCGTTTAAATGGTTATTTTAGTTTTAGTTTTTTTTTGACATTCTATAAGATTTCTCTCATCTCCATTCAGTCTTTTGTTTTATATTGCGATTGAAATGGTAAGTACTTCGTTACTTTCTCTCTTTTGTCTGATACAAATTTCATAAACTAAAAGAAGTCATCGTTCAGGGAAAAAACTGATTTTTAAAAATGAGGGTATTCTCCTAAAGGTGAAATTAAAAGCAGAATACATTGCATAAAAAGCCCTTCCTATAAGCCTTTTGATACTGTTTTAGGATTATAAAGTTCTTTGGAAACATTAAAAAAATTTCAATTTTAATAGTAAAATCCATTTAATTTCTTTCTTCAGGATTTATTAACCGGTATTCAGGATGAAGATTCTTAATTACGCATCTGTATTTTTTACCTCCTGTTCTCCATGTATAATAACCGACACCAGATACACTTCGGGAAATATCGTCAACACCGCGGGAAATGCAGGTACCACTTCTGAACGGATGTCCCAATATCTTTGCTTTGTAATTTAAAATACTTAAGTAAATGAAAATGAATAAATTAAAATCCAGTTGGCTGACATTAGCTGCAATACCTTTGGTCCTGCTTTCGTGCAATGACAATGATGACAGCCCTATGGAAAATGGAATGCCATCAACGATCACAGTTGAAAATGTTCTGGACTCAAGACCCTTGGTGGAATCCGGAACGTTTAAAAACAATGGAGCCTCACCGGTTATTATGCCCGGAGAATCTATCTCTTTCCAGTTTTCTGCTGCTAAAGGACAAGCTTTAAGCTTTGCTACGATGTACGGCTGGTCCAACGACCTTTTTTTCGCACCGGAAAATCCAGGAATCAAATTATATCAGGATAACGGCACTCCTATAGAAGGGGATGTTTCGGCCCAGATCAAATTATGGGATAACGGAACAAGAATCAACCAGACACCGGGAGCAACCCTAATGCATCCGGGAACCGCAGAGACGACCGCCAAAAATATCACGGAAGTAGCAGGAACAGATGCCCAGGGACACACCTATGCACCGGCTTCTTCTTTAATGAAAGTATCCTTACATTACGATGGAAACTCAACGTTCACGGTAACAATTGCCAATACATCCGGAAATACCACCAATCCTACTCCATTCAGTCCCGGCGTTTGGGCCATCTCTTACATTGCAGGAGGGAATCTTCTGAATCCGGAGCCCCTTTATAAAAAAGGAATGCCATCCGTTAACGGGCTAACCAAAATCGCAGAAGCCGGCGATCCTACTGATCTCGGAAATTACATCAAGGGACAAACCGGAATTTTCACTCCTCTTTCCCCTATTCTTGTAGTCGTTTACAATGGTATAGACAATCCGATCTACAAAAACGGAGAAAATGACAGAGGACAGGGATTAAAAGAACTGGCACAAAAAGGAGATGCAAGTATTTTGGCAGGATATCTGAAAAACGTGCCCGGCGTTAAACAAGTCTATGTTTTAGCAGCAGCCGGTTCAACTGTATTATTGCCTAAAATAGGTGGACAAGCAGGCGGGAAAGTTTCCCAGCAACTGAATGTATCACCAGGCGATAAAATTACAGTCGCTACCATGTACGGCTTCTCTAATGACTGGTTCTTTGCGACCAAAGGAAGTGGTGTGGATGCTACGCAAAAAGGTGATATTTCATCTTCAATAGCTCTGTATGATAATGGAACAGCCCTCAACCAGTTTCCGGGTGCAGGTATAACGCAATTCAACCTGGCAGGTACTCCGCTTACGGAAAGTAAACCAATACAGGAAGTACCTAATCCGAATGCATTTACAACGTTACCATCGATTTCCAATATCATTAAGGTAACCCTGCAATAGATTGAGCTCTTAGAAGAAATAAAAATCAATAAAAATTGGACACTTAAAGGTGTCCAATTTTCCCAATTAAAAAAAATAATCCAACGTGAAAAATTTAATACAGCGCACGATCATATCAGGAACATTAGGCTCATTGTTCCTTCTTATCCCTTCATCATTCCATGCACAGAAACAACAGAATCACATGGAAATGACGGAAAGTGAAATGCAATCACCCGCTTACACCATTCCTCAAAAACCTGAAGATATCAGTCCCCTACTTAACGGAGAAAAAATTCCTGTGGCCACTTTACCGGATGCCAACGGAAAGCGTTTCGATCTCAATGCTGCAGTATCCCAAAAACCGACAGTCCTGATATTTTACAGAGGAGGCTGGTGCCCTTATTGCTCCAAGCAGCTTTCAGGATTACAGGAAATTGCACCCGATCTTGAAAAAACCGGATACCAGATCATCGCGATCAGTACGGATCAGCCTGAAGGACTTATGCAGTCTGCCACTAAGGAAAAATTAAGCTATACCCTATTATCAGATGCAGACCTGAAGCTTTCCAAACAGTTCGGGATTGCTTTTAAGGCACCGAAAGGATATTGGGAAATGCTTCCGAAAACGACAGGTGGAAAAAATACCGAACTGCTACTTCCCGTGCCATCCGTGTTTATTTTAGACAGAAAAGGAACTATTCATTTTGAATATATAAATCCCGACTTTAAACAGCGGCTTAATCCCGAACTATTAAGATCAGCAGCCCATCACCTTATAAACGATTTATAGACATGATTACCAATAAAAAATATCAATTGCTCTACAGCCTTCTGGCCTTCTTATTCACGGTAAACTTTTGTACGGCTCAACAAAAAACAGCCAAAGCCAAAATTTCTCCGGAAGAAATCAATTTCAGAAACATCAGCTGGAAAGAAGTCAGTGCCGAAGCAAAGAAAAGTGGTAAAACCATTTTTGTAGATGCTTACACAAGCTGGTGTGGCCCCTGCAAGCTATTAAAATCAAAGACTTTCAAAGATAAGATGGCAGCCGGCTATTTTAACAGAAATTTCATCAATTATACAATTGATATGGAAAAAGGAGAAGGTATTGAACTGGCAAAGGACTGGAAAGTAAACTCTTATCCTTCATTACTGTTTTTCGATCCTAATGGCAAGCTTGTGCTGAGGCAAATAGGATATGTAGATGGTAAAGGCCTTATAGAATTAGGAAAGGAAGCATTAGAAAAAAAATAATTAATTTTAGTAACCAGGATTACCTATATAAACAGAGTACTGACATCATAATGTAAAGATAAAATGATCCGGAAATACGAAGACAAATCTACCCTCGCCCGTTTTATTATGCATATCAATAACGAGGAATTAAAAGGGATCGGATTGCGAAATGGCTCACCAGTTCCTATCAACACATTTGTTTACAACAAAGGCGAGGCACAAACTGTGACCATAGATGAAATAGAATATACGCTGCCGGAAGGTTGTATTTTACCATTGGTTGCCAGCTTACATTTTGTTTTCGAACGTCCGGATCAGCTCGTTGCCTGGCAGTTCAACCGTGAATTTTACTGCATTGTAGATCACGATGCTGAGGTGGGCTGCGTAGGGTTTCTTTTTTATGGAATACAACATCCGATGTTTATCCGGCTGAATCCTTCCGAAAAAAGAGCGATGCTTCAGCTCGAAAAACTATTTCAGGAAGAATGGGAATCTACAGATAACTTCCAGGGGGAAATGTTGCGAACACTTCTCAAACAGCTTATTATTAAAACAACCCGGATTGCAAAACAGCAATCTGAAAGTTATCAGTTGTTTCCCGATGAAAAAATGGATTTGGTAAGGAAATTCATGCTGGTTCTTGAAGCGCACTTCAAACAGGAACACGGTGTGAATTTTTATGCAGCAGCCCTTCACAAATCTCCCAAAACACTAAGCAACATCTTTGCTATTCTGAAACAACCCGCACCGTCAAAGATTATACAGAGCAGAATTATCCTGGAAGCTAAACGTTATCTTCATTATTCAGATAAATCCGTAAAAGAAATAGCCTACGAACTCGGGTTTGAAAGTTCAGCGCATTTCAGCCGTTTTTTTAAAATGTACTCCGGAAAAAATGCTTCCGAGTTCAGAAATTCTTAAGAAATATTCTTTTCTTCTTTTCAAATCTTCCGAAATGCCTTCTATCAGGGCAATCATCATTTATATCTCTAGCCATTCAGTTTTGTCGGTACTTTTATGCTTTGGATGAATACCATTTTCCCACTGGAAAAATCCTCATTTTAAAATATCACAAAATAGAGAATTAAAAATAAAATAATGCCTATTTTAACCTGAAAAACATAGAGTTACGAACCGCCCATCATATAAAAAATATTTTCCATTAAAGTTTTACAATTTAACATATTGTAAATAAAATAATCTTATTATTTTTACAAAATAAACAAATTTTTAAGATTAATTAATAAAAACAAACATGGTCGTAACTAATCGAAAAAAAAGTCATTTTCAAGATGAGAATTCTGATGGCTTTATTGATAATTGATGTATTCTTAGCCATTGGCAGCTACATCCTAAAATCATTTATGGAAGAAAGTATTTTATGGACAATACTGTCTGCTTCTCTTGTTGTATTCGTGCTGACTTTAACCAGTATCATCAGGTTAAGAGTCTTTCATTTTGAAAACACCGGAGCTGTCTTTTCAATTAAATATTATCATCCGCTGAAAAAAGGAGTCATATTCCCTAGTGTTGATTATCCGGTCAACCGTCTTCGTGCATTTAAAATTGAAGAATCCTTAATGGCAAAAAAGATTGTAATCGAAGTCAACAGCCAGCAGAAAGAATCTCCGGTTCGCATTAAAGTGAAGGCATCCAATATCAGCGACAAGGATTATCACCGTATGATCAAATCATTTGCATAAATATCCCAAACGACTATCAATTTGCACAAATAGAGATGTGAAAAACATAACAAATACATCTTTTAACGCATTTAACCCTACAATATATGGCATAAAATTACACCTTTAATTCTCTTACTGTAATTCAGAAAAATCATTAATATTACAATACACCATCTTAATCTTCAATAAAAACTAAACAATACATGTAAATATCCATCAATAAATAGACAACAGTTAAACAAATATAAATTTTAATTTTTTTTTAATTTTTTCATTCTATTCATTTTGTGCTGAACAATTAGATTTGCGGTGTCAAAAAAAATTAAAACTATTAAATTCAAAATTATGAGAAAAGCATTTCTATTTGTATTTGCGCTGGCAACTCTGGGATTAACATCATGTGGACAGGATGAAGAAAATGTACAACAAAAAGAAAACAAGGTCGTAAAGAATGATCTTAGTGCCAAATTTAAGGCTTACATTCAATCTAAAATAGGAGATAAAAAAACATCTAGAGTTATAGACTCTACTGTTTATGATACGGATAATGTGTATTATAACAAGGAAGTAGATGCTTATTATTTTCTGCAGAGGGATTTCAATTTTGATTCCAAAGAAGAGCAAATGGCCATATTTGCAGTTCCTGATGATCAGGGAAATTTCGGAGGAATTTTAGAAACAGGAATGAGTAAGGTAGATGATGAAAACTTTACTGTTAAGTATTATGATGGTGAGGAATTAATCAATTCTGTTGATTACGTTTTAAATAAACAGGAAGGGCGCATCTATTTCAGAAATGTTCAGGATCTGAGCACATCCGGCACAACAAGCAGAGGATGTGGGCAGGCAGTAGCTAATTGCATTGCGGGGACTTATGTGAACCACGGCTGGATGAGTGTAACACTGTGGGTTGAAACAGCCTTTATTCCGCAGACTTCTATTGCAGTTACGGCGGCTTGCGCCATCAAAAATTGTTCACTATGAAAAATGCATTAGTTTATTATATTGTTATATTGATGCCTCTGTTAGGGCTTCTTTTTATCAACAGCTTAAATTCTGTCTATTTTGTAATTTACCTCTTCGTTTATGTCATCATTTACAGACCTGTCGTTGATATTGCACGTTTGAAAGAAAAAAAACATTCATGTAGCGTCCATCAAATCACTGATTCCGTTTTATTTACACGTGAAATATTTCAAGCAATTATATACTTAGTATAACATCCCATTAATAAGCTAACAAACATAAAGGCAGGTTTTAAAAAGCCTGCTTTTTTCATGTACTATTATACCAAATCGATTAGGTAAGATTACCTATTCTGTAAATCGCATGCAAAGTATGGGGTAAGTATTTGTACGGAAAGTTATATTTGGTTATTTCTACTCTAAAATTCATCTCTTTTTGTTTGTTACTTTGAGCTGTTCATCCGGAATAAGACAAAAATGGTAAGAATCCATACATGCTCCTCTTATGCATGTATGCTCTTTCATCAATACCCTTTTCAATCATATCATTTATACCCGTAAGGTGAGCTTCACAGCTCATCTTTTTTGTTTTAAACACATTATTATATGCATCCATATAATCAATCAGGGTATACCCCCAATTTCTAAAAATGGGTATTTACTCTCTTTTACAGGCTCACTATTCCTTCGAACTTTGTGATGTAAATAAGATCATTGATCATCACCAAATTATACAAAATGCTAAATTACCAGAAACTATTAGAACCGGGCGAGAAAAAAGAGATATTACCTTTAAAGGCTTATGAGTATGGGATAAAAGTAATGCATCTTCTGCCCAGAGATTTAAATATAACCTATCTTCAGGAAACGTTTAATGAATGGATACGGTCTGAGCCATGGCAACTGCCTTCAGGAATCATGCTGGGCTCCGTAAAACCCTCGATCGGATTAGACGACGACCAGCCAAAAGCTTACTGGAAATCATTTCCGGACAAGCCATCTTTTTACAGGCAGCTCATTTACGATTCACATCCTTCTTTGCGGAAAAATAAGCAAAAGGAAACAGAGCTCGCCATAAAAATTTTAAGTAATGAGAAAATTGCTGCCGTTCTCAATGAATTACGAAGGGCCATAGCAGCTGAATTATGGAAAAAAGAAAGTATTAGTGGAAAGCTAAGTTATTACCTGACCACAAACCCTATTGCCAACCTGCTCCCGAATATGGGCGGCAGCTACAACCTTGCCAATTCCTATCCAAGATTACGGACCGAACCTACCATAGATAATATTGGAAGCATACAACCACTATTAGAAATGATGTTCATAAAAACAGACAGGATCAGTCTGGCTTTTTCAGAAAAGGATTTTACCGTGAGTGAAAATATTGCTATCCTTCATGATATTAAAGAACTGTTTAGCCCCCGGGGAAACAGCAGAGCGCTACCTACGGCACATCCTGTCTTAATCCCACATCCTTACCAGGGTAAAAACAGCCCACCCAGACCCATGAGATGGGAATTAAATGAGGATTTTGATTACGAACGCGTAGCAGTACTCCAAAAGAATCTTACTCCTTTTTCAAAAGACCCTAAAAAACACAAAGGAGAAATCAAATGGGATCAGGGAAGATTAGGAGCAGGAACAAGGAACGAAGCTTCACCGGACACCATAATGGCAAGAAGAGCAAGAATGCCTATTGAAACAGGCCGTTCCCATACGGCTGCAAGACTCTTTGAAATGATTTCTCTTTTAAAACCTGCATCAAACGCTTCAATAGAAGAACATAAACTTTTCAAAAGGAGAATACAGGCAATAGCCTATGGAATATTCGCTTATTGGAACGCACCAAACGAATATGGCGGTTATCCTAAAAGTCTTACCCCGATTCATACCTATCATGAAGTCATGGATCCTGCAGAAGATTACGCACCCGGAATATACAGTCAGCCATTTTCCTATGAAGACCTGAAGGATTATCTGCAAAAATCAAGCAGCCATGGCTACGCAAGACTTTAGAAATGAGATAAGCCAGATTGTAAATTTATTAATTACACATGCGTATACCTCCTGGTGACCTTTCTTCAGCATTTATACAACAACCTAAATAACTATATCATGAAATTAAGCAACGAAGAAGTGGCCTTACACGATAAAATGGCCGAAAAATTACCCGAACTTATTGAAGAATATTTCCAGAGACCTGAAATAACCTCGGTTGGGGTTTCTCTGAAAACCGTTAACGACAGCCTTACCAAAACACTGAGCTATACCTTTGGAGTGAAAAATAAACTCCCTTTGTCAGAGGTTTCACAGGCTATTCCCCTGACCATCTTTGGGTGCCCTACAGATGTTATTGAACTGGAAGTAGATCCAGAACCTTTATCTTATGAAGTAACCGAAGTAACCACCCGCAATGAAAAAACAGATCCCCTGATAGGCGGAATCAGTATCTCAGCCAATGGCACACTCAGACAAAACGGTAAAAAAATGGCAGGCAGTGGTACATTGGGGGTAATGGTAAAAAAGGGACCCGACGAACATCCATATATGCTGACATGCGCCCATGTTCTTGCGGGTGTCGGCACCGAATTGGATTCTGATGTTTGCCAACAGTCTAAATGGAGAACCGCTTTAAATTACTGCCACAACTGTGCAACCCTCAAGGATTATTATTATGAAAATGTTCTGGTACCACGCGGAGACTTCAAAACGATCAATGTTTGGTTAGATGGCGCCATTGCCAGAAAAGGAAAAGACAGAAATGCCACGATAGGAAAAGTATTTGGTGCAGAGGAAATCATTAGCGGATTTGCACAGATTGACGCATTTCTTATAGGAGCGGAAGTTCGTAAAAGTGGGATCACCAGTGATATCACCACCGGAAACGTCACGAGTATTACAACCTCCCTTAGACTAACAGACTTTAACGGAGATCAGGTGATTGCCAATAACCTGGTGATGATTCAGGGAAATTCAGGACTCTTTTCAAGACCGGGAGATTCAGGATCTGCTATTTTTACTACAGGAGATAGTCCTCAATTGGTTGGCATACTGGGAGGAGCAACTCTCAGCGGCAGCCCAACTTATGCATCTGCTGCAGATGCTATTCTAAGTAAATGGCAGGACTTAAGCTTTTAACAAAACTAATTAAATTAAAAAATAACTTTGCCCTGATTATTTTCAGGGCATTGTTTATTCTATTGATAATTTCACCCGGAATGATCAGGAAATCTCAGATGAAATGATTTCCTCCTTTCCCTGATTTGGCAGCTCTTTCCGCTTCCTCCAGAAGAAATAAGCCACCACCACTGCCGCAAGCGGTACCGCAATACCAAATTCATCGATATAGTAATTGGTGTTCCCGTTATCCACTGTAAGAGGTGTGAAAATCGATTGTATAAAAAGATTATGGCTGGCATGCATAATGGCTGCCGTCCAAAGGCTTCCCGACTTCAAACGGATCCATGTAAAAATAAAGCAGCTCGCAAATATCATAACGGTAAAACAGACAAGTGCCAACCATTTAGGCCCTCCCGTATTGTAGTTTGAAAAGAGCAACAATGGATAATGATAGAATGACCAGATCAGTCCCATCCAGAGTGAAGTAGCGGTATAGGAATTGATTTTTGCCAGCTGAGGAGTGAGAAATCCCCTCCATCCGATCTCTTCACCTAAAGCAGAACCGACAGATCGCACCATCCCAAAACTGCTCATCAACAGGATATACACGACGATAACCGCTCCATCGGGCAGGTCCCAGCCCATCCCTTTTCCTGTTTCCTCTATAAACTGGTGATTATAAAAACCTCCTGCCCCGCTGATCCAGATGATCACGTAGGGCACAAACGAATATAAAAACGGAACTCCGTACGCCAGCAACTGGTATTTTGTAAGCCCCCATTTCCAGCCCAGTGATGAAATGGGAATACCACGTAAACGACATGTAAGTAAGGCAGCGATAGCCGGACACCACATAACAATGGTAGCATAAGATATGATTCCTCCGCCTAATTTACCTGTACGGATGCACATATAATAAACCGGCAAACAGAATAGAAGGGTAAATCCAAGATAAGTAAGGATGTTTTTCCTGATGGAGGACGTGGTGTTGAAAGTATTTTTCATAAACAAATTGGGAATAGGTTAAAAAATGACTCCCACACCATAGACCATACTCATGATGAATCACTTAGATAAAATTACACCTATTTTCTATATTCCAATGAATATTTTTTGATATAAATACAATCAGAGTTGAATACAAATCAATGTATTGATGAAAGGCCATCCAATACATAATAAAATATTTTTTTAAAATATACTGAGATGATATTGCTTCACCAGATCCAAAATCATATGATAACCCGCCAATGAGTTACCATGCTGATCCAGGGCAGGACTGAAAACCCCGATACCCATTTTTCCGGGAACGCTTATCGCGATACCTCCCCCAACTCCTGATTTACTTGGCAAACCTACGGTTCTTGCATATTCCCCACTGAATTCATACATCCCTGCAATAAGCATTTGGGATTCTATCAGCTGGGCTATCTCTGCATTTTTATATTGAGAATCACCATCAAAACGAACACATCCGTTCGCAAAGAAATATCCTATTTTGGCAAGATCTTCTGCTGTGAGTTCGATGGAGCATTGTTTGAAGTAATTATTAAGCTGATCTTCATTTCCTGAAATCAACCCGTTATTTTTCATCAGATAAAACATTCCCCGGTTACGGTGACCGGTAGATCTTTCCGATTCATACACGGATTTATTATAGTCCAGCGTCTGATTTCTGGTAATGTACCGAACCATGTCTAAAATCTTAAGAAAAGGTTTCTCTCCATCCCCGGAAATTAAAGAAGTCGTAAGAATGGCTCCTGCATTCATCATAGGATTAAGAGGTTTTCCGGATGTTTCCAGATTGGAAAAAGAATTAAAGGGCTGACTTGTCCCGAAATATCCCATCTTATCAAAAACATGAGCTTCTCCCTTTTCACTAACTGCAATCATTAATGCTATGATTTTAGAGATACTCTGCATCGTAAATTTCTTGCCTACATCTCCTACATTCAATACTTTTCCGTTTTTTCCGACGATGGATAAAGCAATAGACTGCGCATCCATTTTTCCCAATTCGGGAATGTAGTTTGCTACTTTTCCCTGTGTATAAAACGATCTGTTCTTTTCTAAAATATGGGTGAGATCTTTTTCTGAAATGGTGGAAATATCTTCCGTTTTCTGGGCATTTACACCGATGTGTAAAGAAAAGAAAAGGGCAAGAAAAATTCCCTTTCCGGGAATTAAAGAACTATTTATTTTCATATCCTGAAAAACCTTATTTTACTTTTTCCAAAAGATATAGTTTAGCTCCGGTAAATGCCAGTTTAGGCATCAGGTTTCCTTCCAGAACCATTGTTTTATTATTCACGTCAATAACTGAGATATAATTATTGGAATTATATTCTATATAATTTTCTTTTTCTTTGGTTACAGGATTTTTCCCGAATTCCATTGAATATTTCACCCAGTCTTCCTTCTCAGAGCTGCAGTGTACCGGCTGAAACTTAGATTTTTTAGCCTTGAAAATAATCTGATCAAAACCATCTGTACATTCTGATGTAAATGAGCTTTCAGGATTCTGATCTTTTGAAAAGTCTTCAAAAGAACCTTTGTAAACCCCTACTACTTTCCAGGTACCATCCAAACGGTCTTCATCAATCTTTCCTTTTGCTTTGCTCACTGCCCAGCTGATTCCGTTTACTGTTCCTTTTACCGCTTTGTAGCTTACATTTACAGCTCCCTTCACCACTTTTGCCGCAGTAGAAACGACACAAGAATTGAGTACAAGAACCGCTGAAGCCAGAAATATTACTTTTTTCATCATGCTATTTTTATTGTTCACAAAGATAGTATTTTTAGAAAAAAACCTCCGGGAAAAACTATCAGGATTGTTGTTCTATCAAATTTAATAATTTTCTATTCTTCTCCGGAACTATTAACATCTTTTAAAAATTCCCTTTACACTTACTTAAATCAATTATCGGATTGTCTCGTATTGTCTTTCTCAAACATTATTTGTAAGCTTAAAATTAAAGAAGAAAACCCTACAATGGGTAGTTGATCACAAATTTAATTCCCAAACTTTTTAACCCTGATGTTTTTTTCTTTCACCTTAATAATGAACGGTTCCAGACTAACGATCTTTCCTGCTTCCACTGTAAAATCAGCGGTCATGCGTTCACAATAAGTATTGGCGGGCAATGAATTCCCATTAAGTTCGATCCTGTAATTTCCTGATTCAAGAAAAGAAATAAATTCTCCGTTATCATCAGTCATTACCTTTTGCAGGAACTGATCATTACGAAATATATTAAGAATAATCCCTCCGATTTTAGGACTGAATTCTAAAGCTGTTTTTGCATCAAACTGATAGATAACTTTTCCTTTCGAAGTCCCATTCTGATGGAGGGGAATTTCCAGGAAATAATGGTGTTTATCCACTTCAAATGATGCCTCATCATAGTACCAGCCTTGCTGGATAATCTGTTTTAAAGCATACTTTCCAAAAGGAATTGATTGATACCTGATATTCCCTTCTTGATCTGTTTTGAATGAAATATTATTCAGCATAATTAAATAATCCTTTGCCTCCTGGTCTTCCCCATCATATACATTGTTATTATTACGGTCGTAATAGACAAATGCTTTTATTTCTCCTTTTTTTCCGGGATTTAGTGTACTGGTCTGAAAATTTATGGTAATACCTGCTTCGATCGTTAAAAGGTTATTGGTAAAATGGTTAGAAGAATAGTTAAACCATGAAGAGTTGAGATACAGCCCGTAGCGTTCCTTAGAATATTTCAGGTTGACAAAACCGGACGGCGACCTTCCATATAAAACATCATGGGTATAGGATACTCCTGAACTTATATTTATTTTTTCCCGGAAAAGATTTTTATTGACAAAAGCAGAAAGAGAAAGCTTTTCATAGGGAGTATTTACATTCATCATTTTTGAAAAAGCATATTCTGAAAGAAAATAGCTTCCATATTGGTACGTACAATTTACATTAAGCCACTTATAATTGTAGTTCCCATTAATTTTCATCTGATAATCTAGGTGATCTGCATTAGGGTAATCAACAAGTCCGGTCTCAATCCCAATAATGGAAGAATGCTTTTTATCCGGACTTAACCACGTTATATATTCAGTAAGCCTCTGTGCTTTCAGCTGTTTTGATTCCTGGTTACCCGGAACATTAAAAAAGTTATTATAGGAATTGGACTTTTCTTCCTGATACTGATATCCTACCCCTAACGCAAAATTACCTTTTTTAGGAAAATTGATTCCGGTATCCACTCTTATATTATCAGACTGCATGGCTGTATTATAAAAATAAAATTTAGGAGAAAAATCAGACACCGTTACATTAGCATACACATAATGATCGGTAAAAATATGGGAGGAAAAATTCTGCTGAATCTGTAGCATTCCCCTCCTGTTTCCAGGATAATAATTGGTACTGTAAAAATAATTTCCGTTCAGGTTCACCTTCTTTATCCTTCCTGAATACTGAGATTCCAGTGCTAAAGAAGGCTTAGTAGTATTGATATCTTCATAAAAGCTAAGTCCACTGTACATTTTAGCATTCATTTTCCAGTCCTGGTTGAAAGCATATTGTACATCTGTACCTGCAAGATGATGCCTTGCTTTGTCATAAGGATCGTTTCTGAAAATATAAGTTCCCGATATGCTTCGAGATGCATTTTGTGCTCCCAGGGTTCCTCTGGTATAAAAACCATAGCCGTTTTTTAAAAATGAATTCCTTTCAATCAGACTAAAGCTTTGATCTACAAAACCTACCTCTATTTTCTTATCTTTATCAGAAGATGTAAATGCATACTCTGCTCCTCTTCCAAAGAGGGAGAGTTCAAGTAATTTGCTCATGTTACCCAGGGTAAATTCATTATTTTCCCGATGATATGATATATAAGTATTATTTACAACGGGATCACTATGATTGTTCATTGCATAGATATTCCCTCTTATATAGAGATATCCCGAAGGAAGATTAAAGCCTCCCGACCCGATCATCTGGTACATATCCAGGTTTTCACCCACACGCCTGTAACTGACTGTAATACTGTTCTTACTGAAATTTGAGAAAATATCGGTTTCCCTGTCCTCATAACGTTGGGTGGAAGATATATTCTGAACCGAAACAGAAGTATTTCCGAATATTTCCTTATCCGGCTCTCTGAAGCCTGCAATCTGGACTGTAAATTGTGAGCTCCGCATCAACACTTTAGAAGGGAAAAAACGAAACACAAATATTGAATCTTTCTGTACTTCAATGGTACCGCTTTTTTCGATAAAAATATTTCCCTGGGAAACTTCCGGAATTTTAAATACCAGCGTGACGTTTTGCCTTTTATTACCAAGATTAGAAACCCTTGCTTTCACTTCTACAGAATCATTTACATTATTCATATAAACGACCGGGTTTTCAGGAGTGATCCGCATCATATTATTTTCGGACACCACGTACGGTATCTCCTGCTTTGCGATCACAAAATTTTGTCCATCTGTAAGTTTACATAGAATATGAGATTCTCCGGCAACAACATTGTTATTTACCAGGATCTTTACCGGCAGATATAAATTTTCACCCGGCTTCATATGTACTTCCGTTTTGCCAGGTGAGATGTTCCTGAACCCTGAAGGCGTGGTGATTTCAACCTTCCCGGTGAATGGATCGTTTCCGGTATTTTTTACCACTACGATAAGATCTATTATATTCCCTTTATCCGCCCTGGATTCATTACGGATCTCCAAAATAACCCCTGCATTATTCTGTGCGGGAATCAAAACAGCAATAAGTATCAAAAAAACAGAAAATGTCCTTTTGAAAAGATTATATAACATGGTTATTGAGGAATTATCTCGTATTGAATTGTAGTGGTATATTCTTCCGATCTGGCATTAATCAACCGTTCATCATTAGCGTTCGTGGAATATCTGATATCGTAATAAACATTAGAGCCTTTTGTAGAGCCTCCCGTTGCGATCAGTTGAGGTGTGGCACTTAAAGTAACCGGATATACATTTCCTTTATTATCTGCAACAGGCGTAAGACCCATTTTAACGGTTCCCAGAGGAATCGTATTCCCCGTTGGAGAATTAAACTGACCCTGAAGAGACTTCATCCTGATTTGATAATTCGTATTACTGCTTACAATCAAAGCATTGGTATACAATACACTCACGCCCTTTATGTAATCTTCCATACTTTTAAACTCCAGCGATCCATTGGTTGCATTCGCAGAAAATTTTAGTGAAAGCTCCGGAACTTCCGTTGGGGTTCCTGAAAGAACACCGATCTGAAACTGGAAATTATGATCCGTTTTTCCTATGATATTATTGTATTGATCATAGGCCGTGAACTGTACAGGTGCCGTAAAAGTGATCCATGAAGGGTAATTTCCAAGGTAAGATCCTCCCGCTACATTCAGGCTGTATTTCACCTGAAGATTATAATATCCGTTAGGCTGTACAGGCTGATTATTCAATGGTGCATTGGACTGGGGGATTAAAAAAACCTCCTGTCCTTCCTGAAGAAAAACATGTAAAGGCATTCCGATCTGGGGAATCGTGGGAACAGGTCCGGGATAGGCCTGACCTGAGGAAGATACCGGCTGAAAAGAAATTTTATTGGCAGGCATTACATATTTTCCGTCATTGGAAGTAATGGGTTGCTTTAGTCTCATGGATACCCTCCAATGAGGAATATTGAATTTACCATTCCCTGCCAAAGTAAAAGTATAGGCATCCGGATTGGTATTAACGCCATAAGAATTGATCTGTAAATAGCTGTTTATCCATGAAGTATATGTTACTTGCGAAAAACAACCCACAGAAATCAGCACAAAGAAGAGGACGAGCTTTTTACTTTTCATAAGTGAAGCTTAGCTCTCCCAGTTCAAGATTGTTACTGTCCCCATAATCGATCATTACAGAAGCAGTGTATTTTCCTTTTTCAAGGGTGGAAGGCAAAGAAATATTCATTTCCCTCTTATTTCCCGGCATTGTATAAAAGATAACAGGATCAAGTGCCGTTTTCTTACCGTTTTCCACATTCACAAGGTCCGTATATACTTTTCCGTCAATCCACACATCTCCCTGGTTTTCAAAAAACAGATCCAGCTTGTTGCTCAATTTCCCGTAGACAAGATTCTGAATTTCAATTTTTTTAGTCCCCGGTAATGGCAGCTTATGAAAAAGCTTGATTCCGGATCGTATGCTGACCTTTATATGAGCCCCCTTACTATCTACATCATCCACAGGATTCATTTGACTGACATACAACACTGCAGTATGAGCTTTTAAATTATCCGATAAGGTGGTGGGAGCAGTAATGGTAACATCAATATCTTTTTTTTTCGCCGGGAGCGAGCGTAAAATAATTTTCTTCTTTTTTCACAGACACCCAGCTTGCACAGGATGCAGGTCTTGTATTGGCTCCATAGGTCATATTTTCCCCTTTTTCATCATACTCCCAGTCACCGAGGCTTATGGCCAGATCCAGAGAGTTCTTTGCGCTAACATTCGTTACAGTTACTTTTTGAGTATTGCTATGTCCCGGATCAGATTCGAAATACAGCCGTGGTGGAGATACAGAGACTCCTGTTTGTGCAAAAATTGTAGAAAACAAGCCGCAGAACAAGGAGCAAAAGAAGAAAGAAAATTTTTTCATTACAGATACTTCATATTAAGAATAAAGTGCAGCAATAGACCTGCAACACTTTATCCTGTAATCGTATTTACATTATCTTATTGGGAAATAATAGTATACGTTAGCTCTGTAGTGTATACTGTAGGATCCTGACCCGCGATATAATTATCAAGATATGCGTTAGCTCCGGCTCCTTTGTATTCAATATTGATTTTTTTATCCACTCCTCCGTTAGAAGATGTTACCAATGTTGTTTCATTCGCTGATAGCTGCACATTTTGTGCATATTGAGCTCCGTTTACTGCCTCAGAACCAGCACTTGCTTTGATCTGAATGGTATTGGCCTGGATATTTTTACCCGCATTCTGTAAAGCAGCATTGGCACTTTTTACTTTTACCTGAAATCCACCGGTGCTGTAGATGCTCAGGTGATCTGCATTCACAGAAGAAACTCCGTTTACATAATCGTCTTTGGTTACATAGTCTAGGTTAACAACCTTCTGTGCATTATTCACAACAAGGGTCTGAATAGGCTTCAGTCTTACGTTTAGGGTTACATTCTGTTGAGCTTTCAATGTTGCAAATCCTACTAAAGCAAAACAAGCTAAGACACATTTCTTCATAGTTTAAAATGATGTTTGTATTAATTTTTAAAATTCGCTGCAAATGTATAGAGAAAGAAAGCCTGCATTCTTGTGAAAAAACACTTATAACTTGTAATTTTATGTAGTGAATTATTCACAAAAAGAAATAGCCTTTTATGAAAAAATCATAAAAAGCGTCGAATCATAAAACGATAGAACCGTTATTCCGTAAAAGCGCTATTATTTTAATCTCAAATAATTCACTTTTACGTATATATCGGTAAAAAAGGTATTTTAAAAAAATACCACGTATTGTGTAGTAATTTCCACAAGTCTTATTAAAATTTTACTGAGAAATTAGCGTAAGCACGACGTGATCAGCTTTAAAACCTGAGTCACAACCTGATTTTTTTAGTACAGCTTCTAATTTTTCATGTATTTTATATACCTTCTGAATTACTCCCTTTTGACGATCAATCAGATTATGTTCTTTGTAACAGTTATCATTGTTTTTAAGATTTGCACTATCCTCATTAAAGGTCTCATGATGTACTTTTACTTCAAAACCTGAGGGACTCGATACCGTCACGGATTTAAATTCCGGTAATCGAGACGTTGTTGCTCCGGAATCTTCTTCATCATTATTGATAGAAAATATCTGTGCCGGATACAACCGTACATTTAATCTCAAAGCATCAGAGTTCTGAGCAAAAGATTTTGCACAAGCAAAAAATAAAACAATTAATAAAAACCATTTAAAAAGCATATTGCCTGGATTTTTCACCAATCGGTCACATAGGTAAATATACAATAAATTCTATACCCACCTACAATAAATTCGATAATTATTTCATTTCGGAGGGATTTTTACCGGTATGTTTTTTGATAAAGTTGCTGAAATTCCCTTCATCACTGAAACCCAGCTCATAAGAAACTTCGGAAATTGTACAATTGGAAAACTTTAGGGCTTTTATACATTCGTTCACCAGTTTTTCAATGATCACCTGTTTTGCGGTTTTTCCCAGCATGTATTCAGTCATCTCCGTCAATCTCCTTGAAGATGTACTGAGCTCATTGGCATAGTAAGAAACCTTTTTTGCCGTTTTATAATCCCTTTGCAAAATCACTTTAAACCGATTGACATAATACATATAATCGAATTTGAAATCATTTTTTATTTCTTCGGTAGGAATATGTAAGAAGGCATCCAGTATAAGCCTTTCAATGGCATTATGGGCAGCGGAAATATATAAGCTTTTATCTTTACGCTGAAAGCTTTCCATTCTTTCCATGAATACCACACGCATCTGTTCTATATTGATAAAAGGAGCAACAAAAACATCTGAATTATAGTTAAAGAAAAGCTGGGAGTTGATAAACAGGCTGTCTTTTGTCGATCTTTCATAAAAGGTTGAAGAAAATACGATCGCGAAGACATCGGATCTTTTTGTCTTGCCAAAAACGATTTTCTTCTGGGGACCTACAAATGCAATATTACCGGCTTTAATGCCGTACGCAACATCTTCCACCGTTAATGTAATATCTTCTAAAACAATATAAATACAAAAGTATTCCAGCGTGTTCATCTCCCTTTTGTTGTTATTTCTTTTTATGATATAATCCAACCGGTTGATACTAAACCCATTATCTTTTAACTGATCCGTTATTATATACATATTCCTCCCAATTCTGTAAACGAAAAATTCCTTTTAAATAAAACGAATATATAGATATAAAAATTTTGCCAAAATGGCTTTATAAAAGGAAAAATTATTAAAAATAATTTATTATAATTTAGTATATCATTACAATATCCATTAAAAACTTTCTGCAAATCAAAAGGGAAGCACGAAAATATCTGTATCGATTATATTTTCATTGCTTATCAAAGCCATTAGTATTTTCTATTTTCCAACAGGTATGTTGAAATGATATTTTCATAACTTGTAGTTTTTTAAATTCAATAAAAAATTAAGGAATATTGCAAATACATTTCGCTTTGATTCAGAACTGAAACAATCACTTCGTTCATTTATTACATTACAATTTTACTAAACAAAAAAAAAAGCAGTTAACCGAAAAACCGCAATGTCTTATGACAAACAAATATTTAAATTTTCAAAAAGGTTTTACTTTCAGTAAACATATTCCGGAAGAAACATCAGATTTTGACCGGGTCTTTGATGTTTTTAAGGATCTGCTCACCCACACTTCCGGAGATATCGAGGAAGCCTTTCACTGGCTTGATCTTCTCGATAAGGAGTATGATATTTTCAATGATGAATATACGCTTCAGGACTTTGAGGAAGATCTGAAAAAGCGCGGGTACATCAAAGAGGAAGATGATCCGAAAGACGGCAATACAGGATCCGGTAAAGGGAAAAATATATTAACCGCCAAATTAGAGTCTGCATTAAGAGAATATGCACTGGACCAGATTTTCGGTAAACTGAAGAAAACGGGAATCGGAAATCACCGCACTTCAAAAACGGGAATCGGTGATGAAAAAGATGGTGAGAACCGATCTTACCAATATGGAGACGAACTATCTTTGGTTAATATGACGGAGAGCTTAAAAAATGCACAGATCAATAATGGCATTTCTGATTTACGCATGACGGAAGATGACCTCATCGTAGAGGAAACAAAACATAAAGCTCAAATGAGCACCGTATTGATGATTGACATCAGCCATTCCATGGTTTTATACGGTGAAGACCGCATCACTCCTGCCAAAAAAGTAGCCATGGCATTAGTTGAGCTGATCAATAGAAAATACCCTAAGGATTCTATTGACATTATCGTGTTTGGTAATGAAGCCTGGCCTATTAAGATCAAAGATCTTCCTTATTTAAAAGTGGGACCGTATCATACCAATACGGTGGCAGGTCTGGAGCTTGCGATGGATATTCTCCGCAGAAAAAGAAATACCAATAAACAGATTTTTATGATCACCGACGGAAAACCGAGCTGCATTCAGCTGCCTAGCGGTGAGTTCTATATGAATAGTGTTGGTCTTGACGAAAAAATAGTTACACAATGCCTGCATAAAGCGGCCCAGGCCCGAAAGCTGAAAATTCCCATTACAACCTTTATGATTGCCCAGGATCCCTATCTCCGTAAATTTGTGGAAGTATTTACAGCACAGAATAAAGGGAAGGCGTTTCTTACAGGCTTGTCTGGTTTGGGGCAGATGATTTTTGAAGATTATGAAAAAAACAGGATAAGGAGAATATAGTTTGATGCTAGATTTTAGATCTTAGAATTTAGAGGTTAGATATATAGATTCTCATCCTTTTATTACAGTATATAGATTATTTATTTAAAAGAAACAATGAAAAACGATATTACATTCAAAGAGTTAAAAGATTCCGGATATACCCATAAAACAATTAGTCAGGAGATTCAGGCGAACCTTATTTCCAGGATTAAAGCTAAAGAACCCGTATTTAAAGGGTTACTGGGTTACGAAGACACCGTAATCCCTCAATTGAAGAAAGCCATTCTAGCAGGACACCATATTAACTTACTGGGCTTACGCGGACAGGCAAAAACAAGAATTGCGAGAAGCATGGTAGACCTTCTGGATGAATACATGCCTGTTGTAAAAGGATCTGAAATTAATGACAGTCCATTTCATCCGATCTCAAAATTCGCCAGAGACCTTATTGATGAATTGGGAGACAACACTCCTATTTCATGGGTACACCGCTCAGACCGTTTTTTTGAAAAACTGGCCACACCGGATGTAAATGTTGCCGACTTAATCGGAGACATCGATCCGATTAAAGCGGCCACTCTGAAGCTTCCATATTCTGACGAACGCGTGCTGCATTACGGAATGATTCCGCGTGCCAACCGTTCGATATTTGTTCTCAATGAGCTCCCTGATTTACAGGCCCGCATCCAGGTTTCGTTATTTAATATCTTACAGGAAGGAGATATTCAGATCAGAGGTTTTCAGTTAAGAATGCCTCTTGATATTCAGTTTGTATTTACTGCAAACCCTGAAGACTATACCAACAGAGGAAGCATTGTAACTCCTCTTAAAGACAGGATCGGTTCGCAAATCTTCACCCATTATCCCCGAACCATTGATCTTGCCCGTCAAATTACGGAGCAGGAAGCTCTTATATCACCTGAAGACAAATCAAGGATACAGGTTCCGGGTCTTGCAAAAGACCTATTGGAAGGTGTTGCCTTTGCAGCACGTGACAGTGAATATGTGGATGAAAAAAGCGGGGTAAGTGCCCGATTGACCATCAGTGCAATGGAAAACCTTGTGGCTGCCGCAAAACTGCGCTTAATAGAAACCGATGCAGAAAAAACAACGGTTCGCCTGCTTGATTTTATGTCTATCATTCCATCGATCACAGGGAAAATCGAACTTGTGTATGAAGGGGAGCAGGAAGGAGCAGATTATGTAGCGAAAATATTAATCGACAGAGCCGTGATGGTACAGTTTGAAACGATTTTCCCACGCATTTCCAAGCTGGAGAAAGAGGGCATCAAAACTCCTTATACGGACCTGATCAAATGGTTCAACAAAAATCAGCTGGAACTGAACTACACGGATACGGATGAAGAGTTCTATTCCAAGCTTAACAGTATTGCTCCTCTCGTGCAGGTGGTTGAGGAAAACGCCTCCGAATTAAGTGAAGAAGATCAGAACTTCTGTAAGGAGCTTGTTTTATGGGCGCTTACCATTAACAAAAAACTGGACAAATCTGAAAATCAGACTGCCTTTACTTTTGATTCTTCAGGGGTAAGCCCTTTTTTCCGTAACTAGAGCTTTCGCTTATTCATCTTAAGATAAGCGTATCAATAATAAATCCTTCGTTTCGGAGGATTTTTTTTTATGATCAGGTCTTTTCGATGACAAATGCTTTCAATTCTGCCATTTTTCCATCACGGAATCGCCAAACATCACAATAAGAATAATCAACAGCTCTCCCTTCTTTATTCTTCATGCTTATTGTTCCTATAGCCACCACATAATCATTTTCGGCTACTAATTTTTCTACTTCAAATTCAGGTGGTTCTGTATAAGCAACTGCCATATATTTTCGCACTTCTTCCTTTCCTTTCAAAACCTGTTCACCTACAAATATCCACTGTGTATCATCGGTACAGAAGGAAAGAAAACCTTCATAATCTCCTTTAGCGATAGCTAGATTTGCCTTTTCAAGTACTGTTTTATTGTCCATATTCAAATTACTTTTAAAACGATGCTATGATAAATAATAAGGTGACCGGACAGCAGATAAAAAATCAGTTGATCCCATCATCAATAATGTTATAAATACTATTTTCATGCCTATTTTACTTTAGATCAGGATATTCCTGACTCATCACAGACAAAGGTAAAACAGAGATTCGGGATCATGAATAAGAAAGGCTAAATGTAAGATACTAACAATAATGTAAGGAACAGACTTATGTTCCCGTAGGTCTCAGTAAATCGTTACAGGTCCTGCCAGTCCCAAAGATTGCAGGGGCTGGTCTTTCTTTTTCTGGTTGGTCCAGTACTGAGCCACTTCATTATCTTTAAGCGTTTTCATATAGTTTACCATAACGGTAATGACCTTAATTTCGATTTCATTTTCACCGATATGGAGCAAGCCATCGAGAGCATACACCCTTCGGCCGAACCATTGGGTTCCGGCTTCTGTTCCATTCACCTTTACTTCACAGATTCCATATACACTTCCAAGATTCAGGAAATCCTTGGTATCATGATCTCCAAGTTGAAATGTAGTACGGTAAACTACAGTTCCGGCAAAATGACTGTAAGAAGGCAGCTCTTTAAGATCAGTAAGACGATCCAGCTTTTCTTTGTTGACGGTCCCGTCATAATGCCTGAACTCCACATCCCATCCAGTGCTCAGTTCTTTTACTTGAGTTCCTGTTAACGGATGAGCTTTCCACATGGTTCCTTTTCTATGATGATCAAAAACAATCAGTTTTGAGTCTGCAGGACCTAAATTTATATGAAAAAGCCCCTCTTCTACTGCCAGCTTACTTCTCCTGCCTGTTGTCGCATCCCATAACCACGCCTGTTTACGCTTAATGATCTCCTGATCAAATTGAATATCCAGTGAAGCACTATGCCTGCTGCTCGAATTGGTCAGTAAGAATAGCTCTGCATCTGTTGCCTGATAACGCACTTGAGTTATAAAGGACTCAGGTTTCCGGATTTTCATATAGGGCTTTAGGCTGTATTTCTCCTGTACGGTTTTATACCACCCTGAAAAGTCAGCCGTAGGTTTATGCAATAGAATGAAACGGTCAGGATAAGCCTCCATCTTTCTCACCCATTCCTTCACTTCCTGATCTCTTTTTTCATAATTATTCCAACCCGTTGATCTTTCGGGAACCGTTTCAATGCAAAAGACTCTTCCACCCTCCCTTATAAAATCATACAGTTTGCTTGCTGTGGCTGTATCCACACTACGCACTTCAATTAAAAAAAGAGTATGGTATTTTCTGCTTCCATACGTAAGGAATCCTTTTTTTACTTCCGAGTCTTGGATCACACGTTCGGAAACATAATCACAAGCGTTACCATTCTGATGAATGGATTCCCAGATCAAAGACTGATATGCCGGCGATACGATAACCGGAAAAGGTTCCATCTGGGCACCGTATTCCGACCACTGATCAGCAAAGGGAGCTAACAGCCCAATGTCGGCAAACATGGTAGCCTGCTGCAATACCGCCGATAACCGGGCACGATAATCTGTGTAATGTTTAAAATAAGGCCACATCGTATTCTTTTCATTAAAATATCCACCATAGGTAATCCAACCCGGAAAAGCTGCTTCCGGCGGAGAATAATTAAATCCATGAAAAACGGGATGTGTAACTCCCGATATCGTACTCTGATCCCCCGCTATTTTGAAAATTTCCAGAGACTCATTGAACACCATATCAGTATTGGTAAGCTCTTCGGAACTGATCAGTTTTTTATTCTTCAGATGGGCTGCAGAAGAAACCAACTTATTGATCATCGTGTTTCCCCTGCCAAGATGCCAGGGATATTGTGTGAATTTCTCTTCACTGATATCTTCCCCGATACCGTATTTCAGCCAGGTTTCACATTCTGGAATATCAATTTCAAAACTTCCTTCCAATGGAAAATAGCCTCTTCCATAGGCCTGCGCTCTTGATTGTATTTTATTCTCTTTGCACCAGTCTACATAGGGAGTAACAAACCTTTCTTCAAAAAGTTCTGCTTTGGTAAGCTCAAAATCATACCGCATACGGTCTGTCATTTTTTTGAACACTTCGCCCGTCTTTACGGGATATTGGATATTCTGCCCCGTGGTATTTCCCATTGCTCCAATTTTAAATAATACAAAGGGCAAATAAGGATAAATATCATATCCTCTCCTTCTTTTAAACTCAGTCATCATATCCTCACTCCAGTTGGCCCCCTCTATTTCCAGACTATCCACAAAGAAAGAGCGGACATAGCCTGCAAGAGGTCCTGTTTTTCGCTGAATGCTATCACTCATCCTGTTGAGGTATTTTTTCACGGCAGCAGAATTATAATGATTCAGAACGGGTCCCATCCCACCCGGCGCTCCCTGGATCACCCGCATAAAGCGTTCTATTTTCACCAATCCATAAACCGCATAATCACCTTTGGGTATAGAAACTTTTATCATTCCGCTTTTAATCTGGTCCGAGAGATCCATCACTTCGTCTATCCTATTGAGCGGATCCGGCACAAGTTTTACGTCCAGCATTTCCATCGTCCTTCCGCTGTATGGGCTTGTAATCGCCGGATCGGCTTCTTTATAAAGATCAAAAAGAGAAAATTCCGTGGTAAGAGGACCCTTTAATTTTTTTACGGCGATAACCACTATTTGTGAGCATTCTTCTTTTTCTAAAAAATCGCCACCCATGGGAAAACCCGTACCCACCAATATATCACAGGTCATCTCCAGAGATTTAGCTTCTTCCAGCGTAAATTTCAATAAGTCTATCCATTCGTCACTTAGCCAATCAATACTTTGCTTCCCCATGTCATCCGTACGCGAAGGAAATGATATTGGATTGATCTCAACCCCTCCTATTCCCGCATCCTTTAAAATCCTGAGCTCCCTGGCAAGTTCTGATCTTTCAATTTTATTGCCATTCCACCACCAACGTACAAATGGACGGTACCGATTTTCCGGATTACTGAAAACTTCAAACAGTGATTTACCTGACCGTAAATGTTCTTCCCGCAACATGGCACTGGCGTAGGATGGTAGTATATTCGCAAGAACCAAGCCGGATGCAGCAACTGAACACTGTTTCAAAAATTCTCTTCTTTCCATGGATCGTTTTTATATTAAAATTACGCCGGTGTAATGACTACATTGGTTATGTCCTGTTTATCATAGCAGGATAGTCAAATTTAATGGATTTCCTGTTACCATTACAATTCCGAAGAAAAATAGTATCATAACGATAAGGTCCGGTTATCTTATGATACCGGACCTTATATTTTATAGATCGATATTAATTAAATACCTGTTCTTTGATGTAATCAACATCCACATCCCTGATATAATCGATAAGATTGGTGTATTGGGAATGGAAATGGTAGCCCCCTTCTGTCATTTCTTCAGTGGCATCCTCTTTACTCCAGTTCTGGAAAATAATACGGTACATCGCCATCGTAACACCGGTTCTGTCACTACCATGAGCACAATGCACATCAATAGGTTTTGGGGCGGTTCTTATTATCCGCAAAGCTTTAATGATCTCAACATCTGATACGGATGAAGCATTCATGGGAACATTATACAGGTTACCTGTGTAATTAGTTCCTCCCACATGATTTGTATGACCTTCCCTCAGATTAAGGATCGAAGCAATATGTTTTTGCTCAAGAAAATTAAAGCCCGCATTGTCAGGCTGCTCACTTCTATACACATCATTATTTACTTTATACAGATTATCAAAAGGAGAACCTGAAACTTTTTGTGCCCAGGTCTGGGGCCTTGAGGTTTTGGATGTGACGGACAAGTCGGAACTTTGGAAAACATTGCCCGATTTTACCAGTGAATCATCAGAATTTTCAGGAGCACAAGCCAGTGTACTTAATGCTAGCAGGATAAAAATTGCTTTTTTCATGTTTTATTTTTATTATTAAAATGATCTGTTTATTGGCTACCATCATGACGTGACCGGAATTCCAATGGTAAGGAATCTTCAACGATCTGTCATATATTATAGGAAATAAGCGGGTACAATCGGGATGAAATAATGGAAACAAAAGTATAAATAAATCACAATATATCAACACATAGAGAAATATAATACATTAAAATATTATTAAATTTTCTTTGTGTAGGTTAAGATCTCTTCGTTCAATTTTGATTTGGCGCCAATTATAATTAGCTTTATATATTAAATATAGAATTATCATTATGAAATATTCAAAAGAATATGTGACTAAAGAAGAGCACATTGATGTACAGGGAATTATGGACGGTTTATATTATCCGTTTTATATGGAATATTGCAGACACCAGTATATTGATGAGGTTTTGGGATTTAACCTTGAAAATGAAGCAAAAAATGGGGTTAATATGGTTTTATCAGGATACACGATCAGTTTTCTCAGGTCTCTGAAAAAAGGAGATACTTTTACGGTAACCTGTGAACTGTTCAGGGATAAAGGTGACGCTCCTAAGATTCATTTTAAGCAATCCATTATCCTGAATGGTAAGGTGACGACAAAAGCAACTTTTACCGGAACTTGTGTGCCTGCAACCGGTGGCAGGCCTTTTCTTCCTGAATCTTTAAAAGCGCTTATTGAAGAGGCACCTGTTTTGGAAGACTAGTGTCTTTTCCATCACATTATAAAAAGCAGGTATAAAAACCTGCTTTTCAATTTTTATATCCAGCCCTGTTGAAGACAAGTCAATTTACAGTTATCTTCAATTCCTTACTTTTGTAAAGTATTAAACGGCTTAACAGTTTATTCCATCATATGAATCCTATATTTTCCAGCAGCAAACAAATTGAAGTGGTATCTTCCTTTTCAGAACTCATCGATACCGATTTTTACGGAACTATGAATGCAATCTGCTGGCACAGGAATTTAACCGGAGACTTTAAAGAAATTGTCTCTAAGCTTCATTTAAAAGATCATATTACGGAAGTTTCCACTGACGATCTTTTGGCATTACCACTTTCAGAAAAAGGAATTACTGCGAGGGAAACGATTCTCAATGATTTACGTTTATTGGAAGACTTCGGGGCACTGCCTTCCCTCAACCTGCTTAAAAATTATGACCGGGACGAAGAACTGGATTTCATCTCAACCGATGTATATTCATATCATGTAGACCGCTCCCCCATCGGCACCGATACTTTTTTGTGTACTTATCACGGTGCTCCCAGTGAAATTATACCCAATGACCAGGTGGAGCAAAAGATTCTGATCCCCGAGATCAGGGAAAAGCTTAGAAAATTACATAACGGTCCGGAAGCAGAATTTGAAGATTTCCTGAAAGAGTACTTCTTCGACCTGCACTATCAGCCAAAGCTTAATGCTGAACCGGTCAGTCTCGGATCAGGGAATCTTTGGCGACTGGCAGTAGATCATCCGGAACAAAAAGTTCTTCCTTGTGTTCACAGGGCCCCCATTGAAAAAGATGGCGAATACCGTTTACTTCTTATTTGCTGAAAACGTTATTGATATTGACGAATCTCTTTTTATGATCCGGAACATATAATGATACATACTGAATTGCTTGCAATGCTGCTTAATTTTTGGTACCTTGAAATCCTATTTTATCCATTAATCATGACCTCACAATGGCCGATACCGTAATACTATCTGAAGGAGCAGAATTTGACCACGTTATACAAGAAGTTTCAAAGTATATCCACCTGTATGTAATGGCATTCCAAAAAGATGAAAGAACCATTACCCGCGTTGATAAACGTGAAGGTATGTATGGCGGAAAAGGAACCGTTTATATGTTACAAATGTTCGGCGATAAAGAGCTGGCCAATAATCGCCTGGCTGCTTATATGGTCTTGCTGAACAAAGGAGACGAATCCGGATATCATAGCCACCATGCAAGAAATGAAGAAGAACTTTATGTCGTTGTTCATGGAACAGGAGAATACCGGGAAAGAACAGGAACTCACGGACCCGAGCGTAAAAAAACACTTCAGAAAGGTGATATTACAGCCATCAGTTCAATAGGCTATCATTCCATCGAAAACACAGGCGATGAACCTTTGATCATGTTTGTTATTACGACTAACAATCCCTAGATCAATGTGCTAAAGCCGGAAATTCCTCCTATGATCAGTAACAGGAACTATACTCTTTTCTTCTTCACAAATACAAATTCCAGAAAGCAGAAAAACTTGCCAATATTTTTATAATATCGGACTCAGTATTCCCTTGGCTGTATTTAAAATACCATCTATTTCCTTTTGCATAATCATTTTCTCGAATTATTTTCCAAAGGATCTACCATCATTTGGGATCATATTACACCAGCACAACTAATACAGTACAAACGGTTTTGTTCACCAATTTATTTCCTATATTTTTGGTATATGCCTGTCATTATGCTATCAATACCTTATTCTATTTCGTAGAATTACTTACTTACATTACAGATGAAATTGGTAACAGAAATTACTTCTGACACAAAATTGGAGATTTATAATACTATTATCAATTGTTTTTATCTCTTTCTCTAAACAAAAGGTTCTGTGATATATTCAATGTAACTGGTATACTTTATTATACTGGTAACAAAAGTATATCATTTTTACTATAAATTTGTCTGAGAATTATAAAATATAAACAATGAATATAACACATTTAGAAAAATTAACAATCACAGACGATATAAGAACAGTCATGGCAAAATATGTCCGTCATGCCGACAGCAAAAACTTCACTGAACTTGCAAATTTATTTACGGAGAATGGAATATTTACTCCATTAGATGTTAACGGTGAAACACTCGTCCAAATGGCAGGGAGAAGAGAAATAGAAAATAAGATTTCGGAAAGTGTGGGAAATGCGACAGCAATTCATCATTTATTTTCTTTTGAAATAGACATCGAATCTAAAGAAATGGTCCATGCAGTATTTTCTATGGAAGATCATCTCATAAGACCGGAAAATGAAGAAAATATATTATTGAAAGACAGCAATGTACCAGTATTTAGAACATTACATGGTTTTGGACATTATCATGGTGATTTTGTTAAAATCAAAGACACATGGTTTATAAAAAAACTCATACAAACCAGATTAAAATTAGATTTCACATATTAAAAAAAGAAAAATGAATACAGACTTAAAACCTTTCGAAATTAATGTATCCCGGGAAATCATTAACGACCTGGAAACCAGATTAAAAACAACACGTTGGTCAGAGGATTTAAATAATGAAGATTCTTATTATGGCATCAGTACGGCATACCTCAAAGATATTGTTCATCATTGGATTAATAGTTATGACTGGGAAGCGGCGCAAAAGGAACTAAATTCTTTTAATCAGCATAAAATAGAAATTGATGGCCAGGCTATCCATTTTATTTACGAAAAAGGTAAAGGACCAAATCCTACACCGATTATCCTGTCCCATGGCTGGCCTTGGACTTATTGGCACTGGAGTAAAGTCATTCGCCAGCTTACCGATCCGGCTTCCTACGGTAGAGATCCTGAACAGTCATTTGATGTGATTGTCCCATCGCTTCCTGGATTTGGTTTTTCTACGCCTGTAAAAGATGGAGAAATGAATTTTTCGAAGATGGCAGAACTTTGGCATAAACTGATGACAGAAACTTTGGGTTATAAAAAATATGCTGCTTCAGGAAGTGATTATGGAATGCTGGTAACCGCTCAATTGGGACATAAATATGCAGAAGAGCTTATCGGTATCCATTTGGGACAGGAAATGCCATTAACAATTTTTCAAAGCGAAAGACCATGGGACTTAACAGAAGGACAGATGATACCTAAGGAAGCCTCTCCCGAGCTACGTGAAGGCATCATCAAGTTCCAGCGTACCTATGCTTCCCATGTTGCAGTCCATATGCTTGATGCTCAGACCATCACACATGGATTAAATGACTCTCCTGTTGGAATGTTGGCATGGATTCTACAACGTTGGAAAAAATGGAGCGACATCCATGGAAATTTTGAAGATGTTTTTTCGAAAGATGATATCATTACATTTGCCATGATCTACTGGGTAAATCAGGCTATTGGTTCTTCTATACGTGTTTATTCGAATGCTAACAGATATCCCTGGAAGCCATCACATAATAGAACTCCAATAGTAGAAGCTCCAGCGGGATTTACTTTCCTTACAGGAGACGCTTACCCGCCTCTGGGTACTGAGGAAAACCGTGTTGGTATTTTCGAAAACGGTCCTATGGCATCACAATTTAACACAATCTATGCTAAAGCATTTAAAAAGGGTGGACACTTTGGTCCATGGGAAAATCCAGAGGCCTTTATTGAAGGTATAACAGATACTTTTAGATTACTTAAAAATTAAACGTACACGCAAGGCCTACTTATTCCAAATCCTTGTAAATACCCAAAATTCTTAACCCCAATATGTGTTGGAATCAATTCATAAGGGGTTATTTTTTATTATCATTACTAAACGCCAGGAAAGATGCCTGTAATTCTTCTTCTGTTTCAGGTAACTGAACTTTTAACCCCCATTTAATCCGAGATTGAATGCTTTCCGCAAAAGGTTTGAAGGTTTCATTGTATTTTTTGAAAGCAGTTTTATAATCATCATTTGCATCAAGCTCCTTTGCTAACAAAGTCGCGCCTTGCAATGCGAGACTTGTACCCATTCCCGTAAAAAAAACTTGGCGCGTGCGCAGCATCACCAACCAGGGCTACACGTCCTTTAATCCAGGTCGGCATATGGATCTGGTTCGCCTCATCAAAATATAAATCGTCGGAATGAAGCATGGAATCTAAAATTTCAGGAATTTTCCAATTCGTATTGTTCCCAAAATATTCTTTCAGAATTTGTTTTTGTTGTTCTGTATTTCTGTAATTCCAATCCAGTTCCGGAGCTCTGAACATCAGTATTGCATTAGCTCCATCTTTGAAATGGTATATTACAGCCTGCTTACCCAGCTCACGATATACGATTCCCGTATTACCTGACCTGCCTGTTTGTATATGATCTGCTTTGGTAAAAGCAAAGTAAACACCGAAAAACTTTTTGAAATTTTCTTCAGCACCAAACACCAGTTTTCTTACTATTGAGTGGGTGCCATCTGCCCCAAATACAAAATCAAAACTTCTGTTCTCCCCCTTTTCAAAGGATATCTCAATACCATCTTCATGTTGGATCAATGTCTTTATGCTGTTTCCGAAAATAAATTCTACCTCCTTCTTAGGTACAATATCAAAAATAAGTTCTACCAGGTCACTGCGATGGATTTCAATATCACCAAGATATTCTTCCATTGCATTTATTGAAAAACGACTCAATGTGTCGCCTTTAGCATCCACGATTTCATCGGTATGGATAAACTCACGGTCTTTAATTTTTTGTAATATTCCCATTTCTTTTACCACATCCAGTGCTTTACCCCGGACATCGATAGGTGAACCTCCTTTCCGAAGACCTTTACCTATTTCTACGACAGTTACCTCATAACCATATTTATTTAACCAATAAGCCAAAGTTAATCCGGCGAAACTTGCACCTGATATCAAAACTTGTTTTTTCATAACTTAAGAATTTAATTGTTCTATAACATTTGTTATATCAAAATTACCGGTAACTTTACGATTAAAATACCTCAATAACTACTAAAAATAGTCGTAAAAATATGAAAGACGAAGGTCATAAAGATATAGACAGCAGAATTCTTGAGTATGCAAGCAAGGTAGGACTGACGACAAAAGATGAGCTACAGCATTTCGAGGTCAAACTTTTTAAAGCTTTTATTTTTTTACCCGATATGGCGCTGCATTTTGGTTCACTAATCGCTAAAAGGAATTTTACACGTCAAACTGCAACATCCGTTATTAAGGACAGTATCGGTTTTTTATTTTACAACATCTTTGAAGATCATAATCTAAATACGTCCGGTACAATCAAACCGCCTTCAGATGCAACATTTGTACGTATATTTCCATTTACGATACCGCAAAAAATTCATTTCACAGAAAATACACAGGCTACCTATGTTTCAATTAGCATCAGTGCCGAGTATTTGAAGAGTTTTTTAAAAGAGGAATCCGAATATTTTCAGTTTCTTTTCGATAATACCAACAGCTTTCTGATTGAAGAATTGATGACCGATGATATTTTGCGCACCGTAAATGATATTGTAAAAAAAGAAACTCCGGCAACAATGAGAAGCTATTACTATAAAATCAAGGCTATGGAGTTGCTTTTTTATTTATTTGAGAGTTTACGAAAGCGGGAAAATTCTACCCATCAAAAACTAAGTCGGAAGGAAATACAATCTATTTATCAGGTACGCGACAAAATTGTTTCCTCATTAAGCCAGCCAACCAGTATTGCAGAACTGAAACAAATGGCCGGAATGAACGAACTTAAGCTCCGCCGGATATTCAAGCAGGTCTATGGTATGGGAATTTACGATTACTATCAGCACCTACGTATGAAAGAAGCTGCACGGCTTTTGCGGGATGAAAAACTGTCGGTATCAGAAACAGGCTATCAAATGGGGTTTGAAAACCTAAGTCACTTTTCAAGGGTATTTGAAAAGCATCTGGGTAAAAAACCGAAAAAATATAGTCATGATATGAAATAGAGGAAGATGTTAGTAGTTTGAGATTGTGACCAATATATATATGTGTGTAAATAAAAAATATTAATCAAACAAACTAATTGTTTATACACATTTCGAGAAAAGTAGTATCATGATTAGTGAATGATTTTGTTATATTTTAGCAAATAAGAGATTTCCAAGTGATCACAAAAAAACAAACCTCTACCAAAAATTGATAAAGGTTAGTTTAAGTTAGAGTTAAGATTAGTTTGCTTTACTGTTTAGTAAAAACTAAATCTTTTGTTTCAGGTAAGTAGATATTTATATCTGTTCCGCTAGGGCATCTGCTACTATCAAGTATAATATCATTAGGTCTATATTCCCAAGAAAGTTGAGTAGAATTTATCTTTTTTAATTTAATACTACCCCAACCCACTCCACAATTAGTACCACTATAGGTAAGCATTACCGAATTGAGAAATGGATTAATTCTAGTACTATAAATTGTGTGATATGATTGATTAGTTTGCGGAATCATATTTTGGGTGTCCTGTAAAATAGTTCCTGCTGAATTTTTAATAACATATTTAATTGATAGAACATCTCTATAAAACTTTTGATTTTTATATTCAATTAATTTGTGAGATTCCTTTGTAATGTACAAAATGATTTCTTTTCCTTGGAAATTAGCTCTATAGTTACCTACATAAGGATTTAATTCGTTATCTAAATCTTTCAAATAAGAATTTGTGGGGATATTCCTAAAATCCGTATTCAATGGGTACTCTTGTGCTTTACAAGATAAAAAACTTATAAAAAGGCCAAAAAGTAATGTTGTTTTAAAACTTATTGTTTGCATATTTTTTGTATTAACAATTTGTTGGAATTGGTTGATTGTTGTTATCTAAATTAATATTTTTAATTGCGCCATTATTCTCAATTCTCTGGAGGCTAATTTTCCCATCTAATCCCATATCTTTTAAAGTCTCAAAAAAAAAGTTTTTCCACACCCTTTTCATTTAGCTTTAAATGGTCACTTGAATATTGTGAATCTAATAGTAGCAAATCGTTTACATCCTGATAATTAATTTTATAGTTATCTAGATCTAGCTGTGTAAAAGTTTTTACTGCATCCTGATAAGTTCCATTAAATTGTATTACATAATGCATACCATTAGGAGCCACCATACCTAAATAAGCATTGTTTGCATTTGCTGGATCAGAAGTAGGCTGTACTCTCGCAAAACCTAATAATTGATCTATATCATTAGGGGAAAACATTGATATTCCTGAAGGGGTATGGTTATGGTAACCTCCTTGATATCCTGTTTTGTCTCCAAAATTTACACTATGAGTTCCTCCTGTAATTGTTGCGCTAGCTGTTCCGTCTGCCTTAAACATTACTCCAAGTTCACCTCCTTTAGGGGCTTGTTTTTGTAGTTCATTAATCTTTTCAAGTACCTGAGGTTTAGCTAGATTACTTCTTATTTTATCACAAGGAGTGTCAGGAGTATTTGGGTATGGATAGCCTGTACCTCCTCCGCCAGTACCCATATCACACAATCCTGTTACAGGATCTACAATACCTAAGCAATCAGAAATTTCTATTGGGGCATCTATAACTCTACAAGTTGTAACATTACTGGATACCCAATATCCATCTCCTCCCTCTGGATCAGGATTAGATTCATTATTTGGATACCATGTAGAAATCGTTTTGGTTGAACAAACTAATGTGCCCTTACTACTATTGTTTGTGTTGGTATTTATTGCTTTTTTAACTCTTGGAGAAATATAATTTTGGAAAAAACTAATCTCATTGTGTGATTGTCTGTATATGAAGTAAATTTTAGTGCCATGTCTGGGAACTTGAAGTACAGAAATAACTTTTCCATTATCTACTACGGGAACCATCAAAAAACTTTCATCAAAGCTATCCATTGTTGTGGCATAATCCCAATAAGGTGTTCCACTGCCTTTTTTGATTTTAGATTCATTTTCCTGATAGACTTTTATTACATTTTTAATATACTTTTCGTCCTCTTTCCAAAGGCTTTTGCTAGTATATTCTTTAGAACTTGGATCTAATGAAGCGGTGAATTCATCATGAACACATGAATACAGCGAGATGCAGAGGACTACTAGTAGCAGTAGCTTGAAAATAAATTTCTTTTTCATTTAGTGTTTGTATTTCTTTAGGTAGCTAATATAAAAATATTTTATAATTCACACCTTAGGGTTTTCCGTATTGTTTTGAATTACTTATTTCATAAACAAATATATTTTTATTGGACGACAGAACTTGTCGTGTTATTTTTATTAATAATCCATTTATCTTTTATTCAAAGTATAGCTGATGATTTTTAAATGCTAACCTTCCTTTTGTAGCGATTGGATAACACATATCATTCTTACCAAAATCAAGCTTTGATATAGTAATTTCCCCATTTACAACCCCTGTGAATTCAAAGGCATAACTTGGCTCATAAATACTTCCAACCACACCAATCTTGGTATTTTCATAAACTAAAATTCCTCTGCCAACATACATACACCCCCCTCCAATCGTTGCCAAGGTGTAATACTTGATGATTTCCTCTTGTCCATCATTATTTAAATCGGCTTTAAAGGATTCTTCATTATCAACTATATCTCCTGCTCTGAGGATATCTTTAATGTGGTTTTTATATTGCTTCTCAGCTTCTCTATTAAAATCTGTATTTGAAGCATTCCCTGATTCATTCGTAGTTGATTTTTGGTGATATATACTTTCTTTCGAATTACTATCAATAGCGTTATCATTGGAAGTTTTTTTTTACTTCATCTATTTTATGAAGAACAACCATATCTGAAAATTTTAAATCTCCATTTTCTAAAGCGGTTAAAACCCGTGTAGTACCGTTATCTTCTGTGTACCCAATTCTATCAGGGTATTGTCTACATACTAATTTTGAAACTCCTGTTAATGAGTTGTCAATGGTAATTTCATTTCCATTAATTTGATAATTTACTTCTACAAACATAATTTTTGTTTGATACTTCCCATCATGGTAATGTCCCTCAGAAGAACAAGAGTACAGTAATAAAGAAAAAGCTAATAGGATAAAGAATTGTGTAAATGTTGTTTTCATAATGTTTTGTTTTTAACCACATCTGAAAACTTAAAGACAAAAAACAGGCTTAAATGTCATTAAATGTCACTTCGCATTTTTATAAAACACTGATTAAACGTAGTATTTATACGGCTTTACAGAGATAGGCTACTTCCCAATGCAAAACTTAGAAAAAATATTCCCCAGCACTTCATCATTCGTCACCTCCCCGGAGATCTCTCCTAAATGTTCCAATGCATTACGAAGTTCATACGCCAATAACTCTGTGGAAATCCGGAAAGTGATTGCTTCATTTACTTTGTGTACTGCACTTAAAGATTTGTGTAACGATTCGAAGTGACGCTGGTTGGTGATCACCACATTATTTTCGAGGGATTTCAATTGTTCAACATAGGATGACAATTCATTTTTCAGGTCCTGGATATTCTGATTCTCTACTGCTGAGATTTTGATAAAATCAAATTCATGATTGATTTCCTTTCTGAAAACATTTTCCACATTCTCATATTTTGTCGGAATAACCTCATCAATTTTAGTGGCACAAATAATCAGCTTTAGATCTTCTCTTATCAAAGACCGGATCATTTCAATATCTTCCGTGAAATCTTCCGTAGCGGCATCTGCCAGATAAACGAGAATATTGGCATTTTCAACTTTCTCTTTGGCTTTTTTAACCCCTATCGCTTCAATTTCGTCCGCTGTTTCACGCAATCCTGCGGTATCGATCAGACGGAATGCATGTCCTTTAATATGTAAAACCTCCTCGATCGTATCTCTGGTGGTTCCTGCAATACTGCTGACAATCGCTCTTTCTTCTTTCAGGAGGGCATTCAATAATGTGGATTTACCCGCATTCGGCTTACCAATGATGGCAACAGCAGTCCCGTTTTTAATAGCATTTCCGTACTGAAAGCTTTCGATGAGGGAGTTTAATTTTAATTCAATTTTGCTTAAGAGCTGATTGAGGGCTGAGCGGTCCGCAAATTCCACATCTTCTTCTGCGAAATCCAATTCCAGCTCGATCAATGAAACAAAATTCAGCAAATCAGTTCTCAGAATTGATATCTCGTTGGTAATTCCTCCCTTCAGCTGGTTGATGGCCACTTTCCGGGATGCTTCATTCTCAGAAGCAATGACATCTGCAATAGCTTCTGCCTGGGAAAGATCAATTCTTCCGTTGATAAAAGCACGAAGTGTAAATTCTCCGGCCTTTGCCATTCTTGCTCCGTTTTTGGTAAGGGTTTCAAGAATACGTTTTCCAATATGCGGAGATCCGTGAAATGCTATTTCCACAGAGTTTTCAGTTGTAAAACTTTTGGGTGCCAGGAAAATAGATAACATCACCTCATCAATAGCCTCTTCCCCATCCATAAAATACCCGTAATGAATGGTATGCGATTTTTGCTTCCCCAGATTTTTCCCGGGAAAAGACTTCTGTACCACAGATAAAGCATCGTTACCCGAAACTCTGATAATGCCTAAAGCTCCTACTCCATTGGCCGTAGCCAACGCACAAATGGTATCGTTATTCATGCTGCAAATTTACGTTTTTTAATGGAAATCTTAATGCTAAATGCTTATACAGATTGTCTATAATAACGATTTGAAACCATGCTCATAAACAACAAAGCTTTTATTTGTTTTTGGATTTAAAAATATGATCCAGATGTTTAACATAGGAAAGCTGCATGGTAATGGCAGTAAGGCTTAGCTCTTCTTTTTTTACGGGATAGACGGTTTTATTGTTAATGAGGATCGCAAAAGAAATACCCCAGTTATTTTTATGGTAATTTCCGGCAATCCTGGCAAATGCAGTAGGATACACTTCAACCCTGCCTTTTTTCAATGATTTCAGGGCATTCCCAAAATTAGCCCCTGCCTGAATGGTTCCTGTCATCATCCAACGCTCACTCATGACCCAGGAATAAGCATATCCTCCATTAACTCCCAATTGAAAATTTTCTAATCCGTACGTTCCTTCAGAGCCGCTTCTTTCCATTCCTTTCAACTGATAATAATAACCACCGCCTCCTACCAGCCAGCTTCCGGCAGAATGCCGCTGTATTTCGTCCAGGTCAAAAGCAGCCTTGGATGAGAAGCGTTTCCCATTAAAAAGGTAGGTTGCCTCCATACCGATCTGCTTTACGGACATTTGCTGATAGATATCCGGATTCTGGTCTTTATCTTTCTCCACATAAAATCCCCTGTAGTCCTGGAAGAATATATCGAATATCATCTTCCTGCCATAGTGATGGATCTGGAAATCACGCGTTTTCGTTTTTCCGTATTTCTTTTTATCCGTTAAAGGAATAAAACCATATCCCAGCTGAATTCCCACGATCGTATTTTTAATCGCGAAACCGATACCTGTATTCAAGGGTAATTGGGAGTATAATGCCTATCCGTATCGTCTACCTCTAAGGAACTGGTAGAAAGATATCCGGATATCCTGTATTTCTGTGGATAGGACTTGATGTACGATGAATCGATCTCCTGGGCATGGATATATGAAACGGAAAAAATAGCTGTTAATCCGGTTAAAAACTTCTTAAGACGCATACATTAAATGATTCCATTATATTCTACTGTTTTTGCTGTCATTTTTCTTTAACGGACAGCAATTTAAGTATAATTTTCAGTTTTTAACCTATCAGAATCATTTAAGCTTTATTATAAATATTTAATATACATTCTACTTTTGCCTTTGTCCTGCCTTTTGTATTTTTTTCAGCCATTGGGCACGCTGCTTTTCATCAGAGGTCTTGATGATTCCGACATAGCTCACTTTAACCGGTTTTATTCCACAAAACTTCAATGTTGATTTTCTGAGCTGATTCACACTGGGACGACCATACATCAACCGGTAATACCAGCCCGGTTGATCTAAAGTGGTAATAATGTGTGCCGTCTTTCCTTTCAAAAGTTGATCCCACCACAGCGAATTTTCTCTGTATTTAAATGCCATACCCGGAAGAAAAAGCCGATCAATGAACCCTTTTGTAATAGCTGGCAGACCTCCCCACCAGACGGGATGAATCCAAACCAGATGATCCGCCCATTGTATCGCCTCCCATGCTTTCAACAGATCCGGTTCCAGTTCCATTCTTTTCTGATAACCGAATGTAAGATTAGGATTAAACTCCAGATCTGAAATAACAATTTCTTTAATTGCTGCTCCGGAATTAACAGCTCCTTTTTTATAAGCACTTGAAAGTGCAAAACAAAATGAACTCTTGTGAGTATGACCGTTGATAATTACTATTTTTTTCATTCGATTGTTTCTATATGGATACTTTCGTAAGCATTTAATGAGTTCATTAAATCATGGGGTTCATGCAGCTGGTGACTAAAGTAAATCCTGTTATCATGTTTTTCACTTCCTAGTAATTTTTCAGCATGGAGAACAGCAGATAATGCCGTTAATTCTGCCTGACCGTTTGTACTTTTCAGGCTGATTGTTTTATTACCCATATGGCCTGAGATTACGATATCGAAAACAGATTGATCTCCCTTTCCGCTTGATCCAAAGATCATCCTGCGTTCTTTCAACGATAAAATACTGAAGATCCTCATAGATTGAAAAGCACCCAACAGCCAGGTAACAAACTTTGAGTTATAGGTCATTTTAACCGTTACATCCGGTATTTTCTCAATTTTATTTAAAATATATAAATCCGGCACGTCAAAATTGTAGGCTGTTCTTTTCCCTATTCCAAAGGAATACTCAAACAATTCGGAGTTTAAGAAATGTTTGACAGAAAAAGGTTGGTTATTTTTGTACATAAAGAAAGGTTTAGCCACATTTTCAGCCATAAAATGGGCTGAACTCTCTCCGGCAAGATCTTTTATAGAGTAATAAACGAAAAGCTGCACCTTGTTTATCTGGCCCGGCAATGTATTGGTTAATCCACTGACGATACCTCCCATCCAGCCTGAACTAAAAACAATCCTGCTGTTGATCCTTTGTTTTTTCGCCAGTTCATAGGCATTCATAAGGTCCGGTGTAGGTTTGGTAATATCCAGGTAATCAATTTTATTTTCTATAGCAAACCGGAGAATATAATCCTCCTGGTCATTCACGGAAAGAATGATCAAATGGATCTGATGATCCAGAAGCGTTTGAAAAGTATCGGGCTTGGTAACATCCACCAATAAATCATTTGCGGATTTTCCTGTTCTTCGGCCTCCTATAAAAACTTGATGGTGAGGATTTCTCGATTTGAAAATAAGGGCAATGGTTTTCCCTACTGTTCCATTCCCGCCGATAATTAAAATATTTGACTGCATCTCTGATTTTTTTGACAAAACTAGAGAGCTGAAGGATCATTTAACAGGACAAATGTCTAAAAAGAAATTTCTTTTCGGATACGGCTTAAATGTCTTTGTGTAATTCCAAGATAAGAAGATAAATATTGAAGAGGAATATCCTGGATGTAATTAGGATGATTCTTCAGCAGAGAAAGATACCTTTGTTTAGCATTATCCCTTTGCAGTTCAAAAAAACGTTTTTCCAGCTCCAGGTATTCCTGTTCAGCAATCATTTTTAGGAATAAGACCCATTTCGGATTCCCGTTAACTAATTTTTCTATCTTCTCTTTTTTCAAAACCAAAAGATGAGCCTCTGAAATAGCCTGCATACTTTCAACGCCCGGATTTCCCGAAATAAATGAAGAATAAGAAGCGATCCACACATTAGGAAACCTGAAGCAGTATGTATTGTCTTTTCCCTCACTTGAAGTATAATAAGACCTGAAAATACCGGATTCTATAAAAGCTATTTCCTTGCATTGATCTCCCTCATGAACAAAATAATCATTTTTATTGAGCCTTCTCACTTCAAAAAGCTGCAAAATGCCTTCAATTTCAAGCTCGGTAAATAAATTAAAGCTTCGAAAATATTCCTGTATCATTTTTGATTATCTGGTCATTACAATTACAGCTCAAAGGTAATGAAAACCTGATTATTCCTATACTCAACAAAAAAAATCATCTCATGACTGAGATGATTTACCGTTTAAATTTATTAAATGTATATATGAAGATATGAAAATGGTGTCTCTTTTTGTTATTTCAAAGATAGTTTTCATCATTTCGAAAATCATCAGGGGAATCCCTAGAAATATATCCGTAAAAATACGGTGGTGTAATTCAGATATTATTTTATATTTCCGGAAAATCCTTGAAAAGCAAAATTGATACATGGGAAATATCCGTCCATTGACGGGTTATTTGGCTACGATTGCTGTTGGCGGAAGGGTTTTTAAATCTCAACGGTCATAAAAAAATCATCTCAGGAACGAGATGATTCAACTGTTTGTGTTCTGAAAATATATAAAATGAAGTGGTGTCTGTTTTAATTGATACAAAAATAGACGGGATGGCATTTCTAATTTTCAGGGTAATCCCTAGAAATGCACCCGTAAAAATACGGAGAAGCTTTTTGAGATTACTGACAGGATTTACAACGGGAGGTAATGAGACCGGGATAAATAATTATAAAAAAGCCCCGTAAATAATATTCACAGGGCTTTTCAGTTGATCTAACAATTTTTAAAGCGGGCTTACCAATTGTAAAAACCACTCTTTAACGTCACCTTCTAAATAAGGAGACAGTTTCTGTTCACATGTGCTGTGATATTGATTAAGCCATTCAATCTCTTTTTCAGAAAGAATTTCTTTTACGATCGTATCTTTGAAGAAAGGACAGAATGTAAGGGTTTCAAAATCATAGAAAGTTCCTGATCCCGTCTTTTCAGCTTCTTTTACTGCAATAAGGTTTTCGTGACGGATTCCGTACTCTCCTTCCAGATAATATCCCGGTTCATTAGAGCAAACCATCCCCGGAAGAAGTTCCTGCGGATTAAGGTCCTTTCTGATATTTTGCGGTCCTTCGTGTACATTCATAAAACTTCCAACCCCATGTCCGGTTCCATGATTAAAATCTTTTCCCTCCATCCATAGCGGAAGTCTTGCAATGGCATCCAGCTGTACGCCTTTAGTTCCTTTTGGAAATTTCACCATGGATAAACGGATCATTCCCTGCAGTACTAAAGTTGAATTTCTCTTAAATTCCTCAGAAACATTTCCTAAGGCAAAAGTTCTTGTAATATCAGTTGTTCCTTCAAGGTACTGACCTCCGGAATCAACCAGGATACTGGCATCATTCGTTACTTCTTTACTTCCTTCACTTTTTGCAGAATAGTGCATGATGGCTCCATTATCTTTGTACCCGACAATGCTTCCGAAACTTTCTCCGACAAAATTTTCTCCTTCTGCACGGAACCCTAGGAGTTTTTCACCGATAGAATATTCTGTCATTGCTTCTTTTCCTGCGTTATGAGTGAGCCAGTAAAGGAATTTCACCATTGCGACTCCATCTCTTACCATCACCTTTCTGAAACCTTCCAGTTCGGTTTCATTTTTCTGAGCCTTCATTAAATTACCCGGGACAGGAGCTTTTACAAACTGATTATCTGCTTTTAGTGTTTCAAAAATAGACTGGTTGCTGTTTGGAGATACCAGGATTTTTTCGTTCTTAACTGTTGTAAGGTAGTTATAAAACTCTTCATAAGGCATCATTTTTACGAAAGAATCGTCCAGTTGTTTTCTCGCTTCTACCTCCAATTTTTCAAGATCGGTAAACAGGATCGCATCATTTTTTGTAATGATGATATAGCCTAAAAATACCGGATTGCTTTGTACATCACTTCCTCTCAGATTAAGCGTCCATGCTACGTCATCAAGACTGGAAATAATATGATAGGTAACTTCCTGTTCTTCCATTTTCTGACGGATGGCGGAAAGCTTATCAGTCACGGATTTTCCCGATCTTTCTACCGGTTGAGTATAAATCGGATTTTTTGAAGGTGTTCCCCTGTCCTTCCATACTTCCTTCAGTAAAGGAGCGTCTGCAAGAACGATATTTTTATTTTTTAATTTTTGAGAAAGGAGTTCCCAATTGGCGTTGGATGTGGCTACTGCATTAACAGCTACTTTCCCGCCCGCAGGAATTTCGGAAATAATCCAGTCGATATAATTAGGCGTTCCTTCAATTCCATCTTTAAAAAGATCAATCCCCGAGTCCTGAAGCTCTATTGCAGCCTGGGTAAAATACCGTCCGTCCGTCCAAAGTCCGGCTTTGTTTTGGGTAACCACCACAAAACCTGCTGACCCGAGAAATCCTGAGAGCCATGCTCTCTCCTGCCATTCTTCCGGTAAATATTCACTCATATGCGGATCTGCAGAATATACTATAAATGCATCAACATTATTTTTCTGCATTTCTTCACGAAGCGCAGCTACTTTTTCCCTTGAAGTCATTTTTTAATTTTTTAAAACCGAAAGTTACAAAAAATTTGAGCTTCCGGATTCAAATTATTAACCGTTTTTTCCCGAATTAAAGGTTATTTTTTATTTTTTCACTGATCATAAAACTGAGAGATTCTCATTCGCTTGACATAAAAATTCCAATGTCCCGTCTACATCTGAATAATTCACAGCTAAAAAAATTTATGTAAGAAAAAAAAAGAATTTAATGAATACATAAAAAATAAATCATTTAAACCAAAAACAAATACTTTAAAGAATGAAAACAACAATTATTATTAAAAATATTCTATTTTGGAAAGATTCTTGCTACATCATATCCTATGGGAAAGCAGAATTATAAAAACCACAGAAAATTTTATCCTCCACACCATTTCATTTATCTTCCTCTGCTGTTTATATTGGAATGCGTAGGAATTTATAATATCTGGAATGATGGTGAGAACAAACTTACCTGGATCCTATTTTCTATAGTCATTTTTCTGATTCTCTATTTAGCCATTATGCTGCGGCAGCACTATGCACTCGGCAATCAAAACCGTATTGTAAGACTTGAATTCAGACAACGGTACTTTGAAATTTTTAATAAAAGATCCGATGAGGCTTATGAAAAATTAAGTTTCGACCAGATCGCCGCTTTGAGGTTCGCTGATGACGATGAATTTAAAGAGCTTTTGTATAAGGCTCTGAATGAAAATTTTTCCGGAGATCAGATCAAGAAGTCTATCAAAAACTGGAGACCTGATCACCATAGAATTTAAATCAAACACTAAAAAAATCAATATGAAAAAATTACCCTTATACAGTATTGCAATATTCAGTTTATTGTTACTAACAAGTTGTGAAGCCGTCGAGACTATCTTTAAGGCTGGAATGTGGTGGGGAATTTTGCTCGTTGTAGCGGTTGTCGTTATTCTATTATTAATTTTTTCGAAGGGTAAAAACTCTTAACCATGCTTTATTATGGATAATGACGACTTTGAATTGATCTCCCACCTTAAACCTTCTAAGATTGTTAAGATCATGAAAGATCCGGTGGCTTCTGCAAAGGCAGTAAATCTTATTTACACCTCCGATACAGAAACCGCCGGAATTATTCGTAAAAGAAGGGGAAAAAAGTATTCGTACTTTAAAGACGGTGAACGCATTAAAGACAAAGATGAGATCACCAGGATCAATAAACTGGTAATTCCTCCTGCATGGGAAAATGTTTGGATCTGTGCCCTGGACAATGGACATCTGCAGGCTACAGGATTTGATATTAAGAAACGAAAACAGTATAAATACCATTCTTTATGGAGTGCCTTAAGGAACCACACCAAATTTTACAGGATGCTTCAGTTTGGATATGCCTTACCTGAAATCCGCCTGCATGTGGAAAAAGATCTGGCACTGAGAAATTTTGAAAAAAGAAAAATCCTGGCTCTGATCGTAAGCCTTATGCAACGTACGAACATCAGGATTGGTAATAATGCATATGAGAAACTATATGGCTCATTCGGCTTAACCACCTTAAAAGATAAACACGTAAAGATCAACGGGCAGAAAATGACCTTTTCTTTCAAAGGAAAAAAAGGGGTAATGCACAATGTCGATCTGAAAAGTAAAAGGCTGGCAAGACTTGTTCAGAAATGTAAAGATATTCCGGGGAAAGAACTTTTCCAGTATTATGATGATGAGGGCAACAGACATTCCATTGATTCCGGAATGGTGAATGATTATATTAAAGAGATCAGCGGCGAAGATTTTACGGCTAAGGACTTCAGAACCTGGTCGGGGACCGTCAGTGCTTTAATCGCATTCAAAGAAATCGGCTATGCGGAAAGCAATACGGAATACAAAAGAAAAGTAAAGGAGGCATTGGATATTGTAGCTTCACACCTTGGCAACACCAGCACGGTGTGCAGAAAATACTATGTTCATCCACTGGTGATCAACCTTTACGAAAATAATACGATTAAAAAATACCTTGACGAGCTGGAAGACATTGAAGTAAATGATGGCAAGGCGGATTTAACACAAGAAGAAAAATTAGTGCTGAAAATTCTTGAGAACGAAAAAATGTAATCCGCTATTGAGAAACAGAAGTACTCGGCGGATAATCATACTCTTTAATTTCAATAACAGACTCTTTTTCATTATATAGAACATCCAGATTACCTTCTAAGAAGGTGATCAGGCTTTCCATGCATTTTTGATTTGTTTGGGAATTTACTACAAACGGACGATGACCAAAGGTGACTGCTATCTCTTCAGTTTTCCTGAGAATCTGATAAGTCCCTTTTACGATACTTTTACAGTCTTTCTGATTGATATTCATTTGGAAATTCTTAGCATCAACAAAGTATAAAACATCAGGCTTCATCTTATCTTTATCCAACAGGATGTGAGAATTATCAAGATCCTTTAAATCAAAATTCCATTTTGACTTTTTAAGAACATTATTCAGAAGTTCGTCTGTTGAAGATGAAGTGCCAGACTGTTTTACATTTTTCTTGGTTTGCTGAGCAAAAACGACCTGGGAAAAGCATAAAACGATAAAGAATATTATTTTCATAAGTTACTGTTTTAAAACACATTAAATATACTTATTCTTTCTAGTATACAGGTTTATCTTTTTGTAAAAACTGAATTCGATCATAGGATTCTGCATTATTTCAAACTGGTATAAGCTGTGTCCGGGCAATATTAATTAATATTCAAATGAGATACAGATCCTTCACTCATTATAAAATCGAAACAAAAACACCACAAAACGATTTATTTTCGCTGGTAAAATACCGCATTTATTATAGAGTATATGAATGTAAAGGATAATTTATAAAAACTATGGTTTATTTTTTCTTTGTCTGAATTATCGTAAATTTGTAGTACAGACTTAATTAAAACAATTAAAATATATGTCAAAAGCAATTTCGCAAGTTCCACTTGCAGTAAATGAGCCTGTAAACTCTTATGTACCAGGTTCAGCTGAAGTAAAAAGCCTTATTGCCACATACAAAAAAATGTGGGCTGAAAAGATAGAAATCCCAATGGTCATCAATGGAAAGGAAGTAAAAACTGACGAGAAAGTTCAGCTTCAGTCTCCACAGGATCATGCTCACGATTTTGGATTTTACTACAAAGGAACAATGCAACATGTGGATGATGCGATCAATGCTGCATTAACTGCAAAAAAAGAATGGAACGAGCTTGGATGGGAGCAGCGTGCTGCAATCTTCTTAAAGGCTGCTGATCTGTTGGCAGGACCATACAGAGACGTGATCAATGCAGCAACCATGATCGGACAATCTAAAAATGTACACCAGGCTGAAATTGACTCAGCTTGTGAATTCATAGATTTCTTAAGATTCAATGTTGAATTTATGACGGAAATGTATTCTGAGCAGCCTATCTCTGACAGTGGGATCTGGAACCGTGTAGAGTACAGACCATTAGAAGGATTCTGCTTTGCAGTAACTCCGTTCAACTTTACTGCGATCTCAGGAAACCTTCCTACTTGTATGGCTATGCTTGGAAACGTAGTGGTTTGGAAACCTTCAGATAAGCAGGTGTATTCTGCAAAAGTAATCATGGATGTATTAACAGAGGCAGGTCTTCCTGCAGGGGTAATCAACATGATCTTTACAGACGGTAAAGAAACTGCTGAGAAAGTATTGGCACACCGTGATTTTGCAGGACTTCATTTCACAGGTTCTACAAAAGTTTTCCAGGGAATGTGGAAAATGATCGGAGATAATATCCATAACTACAGAACCTATCCAAGAATCGTTGGAGAAACTGGTGGTAAAGACTTTGTTATCGCTCACCCATCTGCAAACGTTGAAGCAGTAGCTACAGCTTTAGTAAGAGGAGCTTTCGAATATCAGGGACAGAAATGTTCTGCGGCTTCAAGAGCATATATTCCAAAATCTCTTTGGGCAGATGTAAAAAAAGTAATGGAAGCTCAGATGAGTACAATTAAGATCGGTTCTCCGGAAGATCCTTCAAACTTTGTCAATGCTGTTATCGATAAAAATTCTTTCGAAAAATGTAAAGGATATATCGAGAGAGCTCAAAACTCTAATGAAGCTAATGTAGTGATCGGAGGAAAATGTGATAATTCAAAAGGATGGTTTGTAAATCCAACCGTTATTGAAACTACAAATCCTCAATACGAAAGTATGGTTGAAGAAATCTTTGGCCCTATCTTAAGTATCTATGTTTACGAAGATAAAGACTGGAAAGAAACTTTACAGCTGGTGGATTCTTCATCTCCATATTCATTAACAGGTTCTGTTTTTGCTCAAGACCGTTATGCGGTAAATGAAGCTTTCAAAGCTTTAGAAAATGCTTCAGGTAACTTCTACATCAATGACAAGCCAACAGGAGCTGTAGTAGGACAACAGCCTTTCGGAGGAGGTAGAGCTTCAGGAACCAATGATAAAGCAGGTTCTAAAATGAATCTTCTGAGATGGACTTCCGTAAGAAGTATCAAAGAAACTTTTGTTTCTCCTAAAGATTACAAATATCCATATTTAGGATAAAAAAATAAGCAATCATTAATATATAAAAAATGCCCGAAAGTTTTACTTCCGGGCATTTTTTGTATGATATATTTTAAAACTTCATCACATCTTTTACCACTCCGTTCTTTTGGGTATGTGGCAATAATTCAGATTCAATAAAGGTCTTGATCTTTTCTTCAGCACCATTATTCGGAAATAACAGATGAACATTTGCTCCTGCGTCCAAAGTAAAAAATAAAGGTAACCCCGTCTCCTTTCTGAAATCCCATATTTTATTGATGACTTCCAGAGTTCCTGTTTTCATCAAGATAAATGCAGGATCGCTCATCATCATCATTGCATGAAGGGTAAGGGCCTCATGTTCAACCAATGTAATAAACCTTTCCATATCCCCGTTTTTAAGAATCTCTTTCATCGGAATAAAGTTTTCTCTTGCTTCCTGAAATCTTCTTTCTGCATAGGGATTTGTATTCATCAAACCATGACCTACTGTAGAAGAAACACTTTTCTGTCCTTCATGGATCAGCAGGACCCAGTCATTAAAATCTTTGAAAATAGCATGAATATCTTCATCCGGGTATCGGACTGCAAACAAATCGGAACTTCCCTCAACCAAATCAGAACTTCCCCATACGACCAATCCGTTATATAGACTTCTGCATGCACTTCCACTTCCCAGTCTGGCCAGAAATGACGCTTTCCTTAAAGATTCTTCTTTCGATCCTTTCCCTGAAAAAAGCTCATCGAGCGCCATAAGACATTTTGCAATGGCTCCAAAACCCGAAGCCGAGCTTGCAATCCCTGAACTGTGCGGAAAAGTATTTTCTGTTTTAATAATATACTTTCCTTTTAAAATCCAAGGTAAGTACTGTTCTATATTTTTAAAATATTTTTCTATTTTTTCTCCGAATTTTGCCTCTTCATTTCCTGACAGAAAAGTTTGAACTGAAAAGGGCTGATCCGCTAAGAACTCTAATATTGTATTTGTTTTACAATGGTTAAGGGTATAGCTGATACTTGGGTTGGCTGGAATTTGATCTGCATATTTCCCCCAATATTTAATCAAAGCAATATTTGACGGACAGCTTTCCGAAACCGTTTGTGAAGTAACTGTATAATTTTCTTTTCCTAGAAATTCCTGTGTTGTCATAATTTAATTCAAAATGATGAAGCCTGATTTATTCCCTACGAAAAAGTTCTAAGATCAATTTGAGTATTAAAACTTCATAGGATCAAAATTTCATCTAGTACATTTTTTCAATAATATCCTCGTATTTCTTTAAAACCACATTCCTTTTAATTTTCAATGTCGGAGTAATTTCACCGGTATTGATATCGAATTCAGACGGCATTAAAGTAAACTTTTTCACTTTTTCAAAGTCCGCAAGCGGCTCCTGTAATTCTTTAATTTTATCTTTATAGAGACTGATAATTTCTTCTCTTTTTACAATGTCCTCCCAGCTGGTAAAAGGAATATTGTTTTTCTTGATATAATCTTCCAAAAATTCGAAGTTTGGAACAATTAAAGCGGAGACAAACTGTCTTCCCTCAGCAATTAATATAATCTGCTGGATATAATTGTTATTGGTCAGAAGATTTTCAATTTGCTGCGGGGCAATATATTTTCCGTTTGAGGTTTTCATCAGATCCTTGATTCTGTCGGTAATGATCAGATTTCCTTTATCGTCAATCTTTCCGGCATCTCCTGTTTTGAACCATCCATCTGATGTAAATACAGCTCTGGTTTCATCCGGTTTATTGTAATACCCTTTCATAATTCCGTTTCCTGTTGCCTGGATCTCATCATTTTCCCCAATGCGGATCTGAACACCTGGTAAAGGTCTTCCGCTTGTTGCGTGCTCAAAATGCGTTAAAGGAAACAGCGTCAGAGTAGCAGTCGTTTCAGTAAGCCCGTAACCAACCGTTACATGAATTCCTACAGACTCAAAAAAGCGTGTTACTTCCGGAGAAAGCGAGGCTCCTCCACAAGGTAAAAACCATAATCTGCCACCCATCTTCTCTTTGATTTTACTAAAGACAAGCATATTAGCAATAGATTCTTTTATTTTAAGTCCTAATGGTGCAGGCTGATCATTTCTCCTTAATTCGGCAGTCTGCTTACCGGTTTCCAAAGCCCAGTTAAAGATCTTTTTCTTTAGTGAAGAGCTTTCTGTCACCATATCATTCACTCCCGCATAGATCTTCTGAAAAAACCTTGGGACCGCACACATCATAGTCGGCTTTACTTCAATCAAGGCTTTTGCTATATTTTTCGGATCCTCCAGAAAATATACTCTGGCGCCACCATATAATGAGAGTAAGCTCCAGCTTCTTTCAAAAACATGACTCAACGGCAAAAAGGCTAATGATAATTCCTCTTCAAAGTTTTTAAACCTGAAAAACTCAAAATGGGCATCAAAAGCTTTTATAAAATTCCCGTGGGTAAGCATAACTCCTTTGGGCGTTCCCGTTGTTCCCGAAGTGTAGATCAGTGTGGCAACATCTTCATATTCTTTTTTACAGAACTCCGGCTTTGCAGCAGCTTTCGCAATAAAATCTTCCAGATAAGAGGCATCTTCTTTTTTAATCCACACCGACTTTTTAGAAACCACAATACCCTGAAGGCTACTACCCTCTTTGTTTAGAAGTTCAAAACATGCATCATATTGAGCCTGATTCCCTACTAAAACAATTTTAGACTGAGAATCATTGATGATGTATTCTGCCTGCTCAGCATTATTGGTAGAATAAATAGGAACTGTAACAGCTCCGATCGACAGGGAGGCAAGATCAAAGACCATCCATTCTGCAGAATTATCGGAATAAATAGCGACCCTGTCACCCTCCTGAATTCCCACCTCTTTGAGTGCATTTGCTGTTTTAAAGATCATCTCACTGAATTTCTTCCAGCTCAACTCTTTCCAAACCTCTTTCGTTTTAAAACCAATCGCTGACTTTAACGGGTGTTTTTCTATATTTTTACTGATAATAGCCTCTGCAAGATTCATTTATTTATTCCCCTTTTTGTCGTTAATATAATTATTGAGATGAAAATCAATACTTTCCTCAATAGGAATGAACTGATAATTCAGCTTTTGCTTAATTTTTTCGTTGGAAATGGTATTAAAGGATGTGATGGATTCAATATTAGATTTTGTAACCAGCTTTAATTGTGGAATCAGCCACCCAAAAAGGATATTGGCTATTCTTCCGGCATTAAGTTCTGCTTTAGACAATATTCTGGCATTTTTCAATCCCAGTTTTTTACGAATATAATTCCCTGTTTCGGCATATCGTTTATTCTCCGAGACCAGAATAAAGCGTTCTCCAAAAATATTATTTTCCATCAGCTCTACAGAAATCCGTGCAACATCCCGGACATCCACGTAAGACGATCCCCCGGAAAAGGTAAAATTATTTTTTTCAAAAGTCGAAAAAAGTTCACCACTGCTTTGGTTCCAGTTTCCACTTCCTATGATAATTGCAGGATTGATGATGATGGTTTTCAGGCCCTCGGCTGAAGCTCTCCATACTTCCATTTCAGATAAATGTTTTGAAATGGCATAGGCAGGATGGTCAATCTTCGGATTAAAATCAGATTCTTCGTCAAGTTCCCCTTTTTCATTATAACCGTCCAAGACAGCCACAGAACTCACATGAAGAAATTTAGTAACAGACGAACCTTCACAAGCAAATAAAAGATTTTCTGTACCCTTGATATTCGTATGGTACATTTCTTTCTCATCTTGTGGATGAAAGCTTACTTTTGCAGCACAATGATACACTTCTTCTACGCCTTTCAGGGCATCTTCTAAAGAGTTCATATCATCAAAATCTACATCTACCCATTCAATTTTATTAAAAAAATCATCAGAGTTTTCTGTATAAAACTGATATGAATGCTTTACTTCGTTTAAATTACTTGTTCTCCTTTTGGCAGCGCGTACTTTTTTTCCTTTTTTTAAAAGTTCCAAAATAATTACACGACCCAAAATTCCGGTTGCTCCCGTTACAAAAACCATCAATTATATTCCTACTTGGTTGTTGACTAAATTATAATAATATTTTTGATTCAGCAATTCTTCAATGTATTGAAAAATCATGTAAAATCCTATAATGCAAATTTGCGATTTTTAAAGGACAATTTTACTTTAGTTTGTTATTTAATTACACTCAAACATTATAAGGTTATTGAAAAATACTCTTTTTCAGGTTTTGGCTTAAGCCAATTGTTTGATTAAAATGATAAAAACGGGCTAAAGCCCGTTTTTATATATTGAATTAACATGTGATGACAAATTGATAAATAGTGATTACATTAGTAATCACATATTCTAAGCTAAGACCATATTATTTCTTCGTGGTGCTTTATCACATAAAAGATCAGCAATGCTCTTCGAAATAAGATTTTCTTCCGTAAGATTATCCAGCCAGAAAAATTCTCCGGCACCATTAATTTCAATAAAAAAAATATTCATCTTCAGGAGAAACAATGATGTCCATTGCTCCATAATCAACATTATATACATCCAGAAGCTCTAAAACTTTAGCTTCAATATCTTTGGGAAGATCTGTTCTTACCCATTTATCGATTAGGTTTACCCCATCCTTTCTCCAGTCTACTTTTGCATCTTCAAACTGTTGTGAATCAATTTCGAACGCATATACATCCTGCCCTACTGCGGTTACTCTTAGCTCTCTTTTCTTTTCAATTTTCTTTTGGAATTGCATAGGGCAATACAACAGCGAATCCAGATCATCCAGCTTGTCCTCTTTAATCACGTTGGTAAATACAACACTTTCCACCCCATCTTCATAAATAGCAAAACCCGATTGCATCTTTCCGATAACATTCTGATGTTTCAGGATAAAATTTCTGGCTTCTTCAGGATTATTGGTAATACAGGTTTCCGGAATTTTAAATCCTATCTTATCCGCAATTTTTAACTGCTCCTCTTTACTGTCTAATCTTCTGTAAACACTTGGCTTACCCAGAGCATATACATCTATGGATTCTAAAAATCCAAAAAGGGTTGTTCGTATTTCACCCATCGCAGCACCATAGAATTTGGCATCTAACTCTTCCTTTAGCCCATCGCCCATATTGTAAGCTCTTCTGTACCACACCGCAGCAATATCATCTAAACGATGTTTAGCATCCGGAGTTTCGAGAATACTGATCCATTTTCCATCTTGGAAAGTAGTCGACAGTTTATTTTGTAAAGGATATAAATCGACATCAAGGCGGATGACCTCAAAATTATTTTTAATAATATACTCCGTTACTTTTTGTATTGAAAAATTGTCCCCGGTATGGGTGATGATTAAAATTTTGTTATTCATTGGTTCTCATTCTTTTGATAAGGTTATCGGCAATTCTTTCCGCAATGGGAAAGTTAAGTTCTTTTTGTAACATTCCCCACTCTCCTTGTGGATTAACTTCAAGAAAATAGTAATTTTCATCTCTTCCTTTGATCATATCGATCGCTCCCATGTAGAGCCCCATTTCTTTCATCATTGAGGTAAGAGAAGACTTAATATCTTCCGGCAATTCGTAAGCTGACCATGTATAATTTCCTTGATTAACACGCCAATCGGCATGTTCACTATTATTAATTTTACCCGTAAAAAACTCACCATCAACATACATGATCCTTAGTTCATATTCTTTTTCTATATACGGCTGAAAAATCATAGGACAATACGCAATATCTGCCAGTGATTCTAAATTATCTTCTCTTATAATCGTTGTGGATAGCATATTTTCACCTCCCATAGATTTGGCAATAACTCCATGCAGCTTTGCCACAGCTTTCCCATTACAATATGTATGAAAGAAGGCTGTAATCTCTTCTTCATCGTTTGAGAAAAGTGTTTTCGGTATCGTTAATTTATTTTTTTTTAGCAATTTTCAGTTGATATAATTTGTTTCCATCCGTTTTCTTTTCAGCTTCAAAAGGATTGATCCAGGGAACATCTTCAAGAGCCGTGTAGAGATTATAACGAAGATTTCCATATTCATTGATGAAAATTTTCACATAGTCATCATCAAGCTCTTCAGGAATGCTGATACGCCATCCTTTTCTATGCCACACTGCCTTGATATCGCTGGAACGGAACGTATTTCCAAACTCGTCAGTCAATTCAAACAAATGGTCAGTAATACTAATTTTCTGAAGGTAATTCAGGTGGTCCGAATTTAGCCTGAAGTAGGGAATATTTTTAGAAGTAAGATATTCAAAGAAAATATCTATAGTATAAAAGTCATTGGAGTGCGTGATACAAAGAATCATTTTTTGCTTTTTATTAAAAAAGGAAACTTAGAGTGTAAGTTTCCTTTCTTATGATTTTAGTATGTTTTATTTTTCTTTAAAACAATTCACTATAATGGCACTGTTGGTGAATCATCATCTCCATCTGATGGATATTTCAATGTATGAGCCATATCCAAAGTTGGCTTAGTAACAACATCTCTTTCAGGAATTGTGATATCTGGTCCACCTCCTGTTACAGATTGAGGATCTTTCAGTTGTTTTTCAAGGAATGCTGCGAAAAATGGTTTTTTCTTTGAACTCTTGTTTTTCATAATGTTTTAATTTGGTTTAACTTAGTATTTTGTTGAAATTATTAAAAATGATCGATTGATACAAATGGATCTGATCTATAATTCTATATGATCTAAAGGTCCACCTTCATCACTATCAGAAGGATATTTCAAGGTTACATTATCATTTCTTACCGTAGTAACATTGTCAACCAAAACGGAAGTGATATTATCCTTGGAAGGAATCGTAATATTGTCTGAATTAGGTGAAGTAATAATTTCCCCACCTCCGGTTACTTTCTCAGGCTCTTGAATTTGCTTCTCCAAAAAAGAAGCAAAGAATGGTTTTTTTAGTTTTTTTGGTTTCATAAGTAAATATTTTTAACTTTTTTGATAAATCTAAAGTACAAAATTTCCCTTATGCAAAAAAATATATCACTCTTTTAAGAAAATTTTAACAATACAACAAACAGAGAATCAAATCAATCCAAACCCAAAAAATTCTTTACTACATGACTAAACTCTGTAGGGTTGTCAGCCTGTACCCAATGAGCTGCATTTTTAACAACGACAATTTTAGCCTTAGGAAACTGTTGTTTAATGGCAAATTCATCCTGTGGGAGAATATAATTGGATTTTTCCCCGGAAATAAATAAAGTTTCACCCTCAAACACTCCAAATTTTATTGCATTGGATACAAACTCATTATACTTTTCGGATAAGGTCTTAAGGTTAAACCTCCAATTTAGTTTTTTGTTATCATCCCAATATAAGTTCTTTGTTAAAAACTGAATGGTAGATTTCTCAGGAATATACTGACTAAGAACTGCTTCCACCTCATTTCTTGAACCTACATTATTGAAATCCACCGTTTCCAATGCTTTAATAATTCCCTGATGGTGTGGAGGATATGCTTTTGGAGAAATGTCAACCACAATAAGTTTTTCTACCTTTTCCGGATACCTTATCGCAAATTGCATTACTGCTTTTCCACCTAAAGAATGTCCCAGAACATGAGCTTTCTCTATTCCGTAATGATCCATATAATGCGCAATATCATCAGCCAGATCATCATGTGACATACTCTCCGAATGAAAACTTCTTCCATGATTTCTGAGGTCCAGTAAATAAACAGGAAGATACTCCCCTAAATCTTTTCCAAAGCTTCCCCAGTTGTCAAGCATTCCGAACAATCCGTGAAAGACCAATAAAGGAGTAGACGATTTATCCTCGCCAAATATTTTTGAATGTAAAATTTCCATAATTTTTATATCAGATATTAGGTGGTAATTGCAATGTGAAATGATGAATATTCTATTAATTCCCAAAACACAGGAAATCTTACCACTTAGCCAATCTCTTCAAATAAGCCTGAATCGTATTTTCCATACCCATATACAAAGCTTCCGAAACTAATGCATGTCCTATGGAAACTTCCAGCAAATTTGGTATCGTATCCGCAAAGTATTTTAAATTATCAAGACTAAGATCATGCCCCGCGTTAACTCCCAGGCCGAATTCGCCGGCAGCTAAAGCCGTTTCAAGATATGGCTTTATTGCCTGTTCTTTATTCGCAACATAATCCTTTGCATAAGCTTCTGTATACAATTCTATCCTGTCAGTTCCGGTTTTTGCAGCGTATTCTACTAATCCAGGATTAGGATCAAGAAAGATTGAAGTACGGATTCCTGCATTTTTAAATTCGGCAATAACATCAGTAAGAAAATCTAAGTGTTTTTTTGTATCCCAGCCGGCATTAGAAGTAATGGCATCATCTGCGTCAGGAACCAATGTTACCTGCTCGGGTTTCACTTCAAGGACCATATCGATGAAAGCACGGTGTGGATTCCCTTCAATATTGAACTCCGTAGTTACCAAAGGTTTCAGATCATAAACATCTTTTCTGGTAATGTGTCTTTCATCAGGTCGAGGATGGATGGTAATTCCCTGTCCTCCGAATTCCTGAATTTTAATTGCAGCTTCTGTTACACTTGGCAATTCGCCTCCTCTTGCATTTCTTAAAGTTGCAATTTTATTAATGTTTACACTTAGTTTTGTCATTTTTATAAGTAGATATTAGAGCTTAGATCCTATATATCAGATAAAATCCATTGAATATCCAACATGTAAGGTCTAATCTCTTATTTATTAAACTTTCACTGCAACCTGCATTACCTGCAGGTCAAATTCTTTTGAAGCAACCAACAGATGGTCAAAAATATCTGCCTGGATTTGCTCAAAACGCTCCCATTTGGAGTCGTTGGCAAAGCAGTATATTTCCAAAGGCAGCCCATGCGGAGTAATATCCAGCTGACGAACCATCACCACTCCTTTTTGATCAATATCCGGGTCATTTTCTATATATTTTTGGGCGTAATACCTGAAGACTCCGATATTGGTCAATTGTCGTCCGTTCACAATTTTATCATTATGAGCCAATGATTCTTTTTCCTTTCTGATTTCTATACTTTTTCCTTCCAGGTATTCGGAGATGAGATTGATATCCTTTAGACGATTGATTTCTTCATCATTTAAAAACTTAAAAGAATTGATATTAAAATAAATTGATTTTTTTATCCTTCGGGTATTCGATTCGGACATGATCTGAAGATTTTTGATCTCGGTAGTCAGCAGATCGTAAGTAGGAATCGTAGAAACCGTTTTATCAAAATTGGTGATTTTGGTCGTTAGAAGACTGATATCTGCTATATTACCTTCGATATTGTATTTGGGAATACCAATCCAGTCTCCAACTTTCATGTTTTTAGAAGTGGCAACATGAAGCCCTGTTACAAATCCTAAAATAGTATCTCTGAAAACAAGTACAAGTACAGCAGTGATAGCCCCCAAACTTCCCAGAATTGTTCCTCCTTTGATTCCGAAAATCACACAAATACCAACTACAGTAAGAATAAAAATTCCAAATATCTTGACCGATTCTGAAATAGCATTTAAAGCCATTATCTTATAAAAATCCTGTTTGATAACAAAATAATTCCTCAATGCTGTTAATGCCCTGAATAACATCCCGGCAATAACAAAAATGATCGCTACACTAACAATTAACCCCAATAATTCAAAACTTTTCGGATGTCTCCAAAAGACTGATTTAAGAGCATATTCAGCAAAATTCAATGCACCTAGATGAACTATTGAGTTTGTAATTCTTGACTGATAGATTGATTTTAGAACAGGATATTTTTCTTTATCAAAAAAGAATTTGAATATCGTATTGACAAGAATTTTAAAAATAAAATCTATTACATAGACAAATCCTGCCAAAAATAAAAATTTAAGGATAATCTGACAGGTAAGTACCAAGTCATTGGGCACATTAGCGCTTACAAAATAATGGATCTGATCACTTATATCCTGTAAAAAGTCTTTGGTGTCTTGTAACTCGTCTTTCATTATCGCAAATTTATGAAATTTAAGGATCATTTTAATTAAAACCTATCCATCAATTTTTATCCCAAAATGGATTTTATTTTCATTTTTAATAAAATTTTAAAATCATTATTTTAAAAAATTATTAATTTACTTAAAACATCAATAAATAGGTAAAAAATTAATTAAAAAACATTATTTAAAATAAATAATACTCAAAATTTATCATATTATATTATTTTATATTTAATTATTTATTAAATTTGGTTCAAACTAACCCCATAAAAATCAATCAGATATGAGAAAAAACTACTTATTTATTTTATTGTGTGTATTCACACTGTTTATCAACTGCTCCGGAGGAGATGATTCTGCAACACCTTCCGAAAACGTTGGACCACCTGCTATAAAGACAGGAAAACTTATCGGTAAAGTGATGTCACAAAATGGCACTAAGCCTATTGGAGGTGCTTCAGTTTTTACATTTGACGATCAGTATAAAATTTATTATACCACTTCAGATGCCAACGGTAACTTTACATTGGATGCTCCGGCTGGAAATCGGACTATCCATATTCAGACGGGTAATGGTAGTAATTTCCGTACGGAAATTTCCGCAACTGTAAAAGATCATGAAACCTTAAATCTCGATGTCAGCCAAACCAAGCTCAATCAGGTTGCAAAAATAGCTTATGTAAAGGGAGCGTATGATAAAATTGAGGATATCATTCAGACTTTAGGCTATAATGCCACCGAAATTACTAATGCCGATCTTGCCAACTTAACTGCTATTGCACAATATGACATTATATTTCTCAACTGTGGTTCAAGAAATAATTACTCTTCAAATCCTGGACTCTATACTGTAATTGATGCTAATCTAGCCATTTTTGTTGCTAATGGCGGGAGTATCTATGCTTCGGATTGGGATGTTTCCTATCTGGTAGGCGGAACAAGCAATACGAGTAACTGTTCAATGACCGGAGGGTTTGTTCCTGATACCAAGTTATGTTCTAAAAACATCGGAAGCACAGGTACCCTGGATGCTACGGTAAACAATGCCGGACTTACAACGGCTTTAGGATTTAATACACTTAACATCAACTATGATTTAGGGGCATGGCAAAAAATAATTAATTACGACCCGGCTTATTGGGAAGTGTTGGTTAAAGAAACCTCATCAAATGATGCCCTGATGATCAGAACCAATCATTTCTCCGCAACAGGTATTCCTACCACTCCAATAGGAAACGCTCCCAATTCAACATTTGTAACGGTTTGTATTACTTTACCAGGCAACATTCAGATCAGTATTTCAGTTCCTCAGGTACTGGTTCCTTATTTGGTAGCGTTAGGGGCCACAGTGGGGCCTTGCTCGGGATCTTCAACCAGCGGGTATATTTATTATACCACTTTCCATAATCATGCTTCAGGAAACATCGGCAACGCAGGTGTGATTCTGCAATATGTAATCTTAAACTTATAGAAAATTCTCAACTTATATGAAAAGGTGGCTTTTTTAAGGCCACTTTTTTTATATTGCATTATATTTTTAAAGAATGGATACTACATTAATTAATATTCTTTGTCTTATTTTACTTGTCCTGGGTATACTGGGCACCTTTCTCCCGGTGCTGCCTGGACTGTTACTCAGCCTTTGCGGATTGTTGATTTACAAATTCGGTACAGATGCGGATCTCCCGATGTTGTATATCTGGGTTTTCGGGATTCTTACCGCAGCTTCTGCTGTTCTAAATTATGTGATCCCGGCCAAAACCAACAAAAAATATGGCGGCACAAAATGGGGAAGCATCGGTTCAGTAGTCGGAACTATTGCAGGTATGTTTATTCCCATCCCTTTAGGATTTCTGATCGGTATGTTTGCAGGAGTATTTATTGGAGAACTTCTTCACGACAGTAAGGACATGGATAAGGCCCTGAAATCCACAAAAGGAGCCTTTATCGGATTCATATACGGTACGGGATTCAGTTTTGTGGTAGGTGTGGCAATGTTTTTGGTAGTAATATTGAATATGCTTGATTATATTTAAAAAAGAAATACCATGATATACAAAACCATTGTACTCAGTTTAGGAATGCTTGTGCTTACCAATTGTAATGCACAAAAGGGGTCTAAGCCATCCGCAGCAACCAACACAAAAGAAAAAACAATGAATAAGGAAGGAGACATTATTTACTTCAATGAGGGAGAAAACAGATTCCTCAAAGAATATCAGATGAATGTTACTTTTACCAATATTTCCGAAGACAGCCGTTGTCCGGAAGGCGTTAATTGCATTTGGGCAGGTGTCGCGGTGGCCAATGTACTGGTTATGGGGACTACAACGAGACCTGTAACGTTAACATTAGCCACAATGGATAATCCGGGAAGAAACTATGTACAATCTGCAGAATTTAATGGATATACCATCTCATTAAAAGATGTTACCCCCTATCCGACTGCACAAGAAGGAACAAAAGGACTTCCGGGAAAATACAAAATTGGAATTACCATCAAAAAAACACGCGAAAAAACTACCACGAAATAGGTTTCTTCCCTTTTGAGATAAGATATTCATTAATTTTTGAAAAAGGCTTGCTTCCAAAAAAACCCCTGTATACGGAAAAAGGTGAAGGATGCGCCGATTTCAAAATAAAGTGCTTGGCCGGATCAATAAGTTCGGCTTTTTTTTGTGCAAAAGCTCCCCAAAGCACAAAGACTACATTTTCTTTTTTATCTGAAATCTCCTTAATGATAAAGTCTGTAAATTTTTCCCATCCCAAATCTTTATGGGAATTGGGAGAATGAGCACGTACTGTTAATGTTGCATTTAGCAACAGTACTCCCTGTTTTCCCCAATCATCCAGCTCTTTAGAAGTCCTTACTACTCCAAGGTCATCTTTCAATTCAATAAAAATGTTCTTTAGAGAAGGCGGAGCCGCCACCTGCTCTGAAACAGAAAAGCACAATCCGTTAGCCTGGTAATCATTATGATAAGGGTCCTGGCCGATAATCACCACTTCAATATCATCAAAAGGTGTAATTTCCAGTGCCCTGAAAATTTGATTTTTAGGGGGAAATACTTTGGTGGTTGCATATTCTTGTTTTACCTTCTCCCAAAGGTTTTTAAAATATTCAGTACTTTTTATAGGTGCTAAAACTTCTGTCCAGGTCATTGTTTCAATTCAATAATTTGAAAATGGGTTAATTTATTGATTAGATGCCTATTGGCTAATTACTCCGCTACAGGTCAATTATTTCTTTAAGCTAAAAATAATTCCCTCAGGAAAATCTTCATCTTTTTTATCCTGTTCTAAAACAAAATTATATTTTAAAAGCAGGTTTTTTGAACTATTATTATCTTGATGGGTAGTAGCTATAATCTCCTGCAAATTTAATTCATTAAAACCAAAATGTAAAACAGCATCCAATGCTTCAGACATAATTCCCTGTCTGTGATAGTCCGGCAAGAGCTCATAGCCTACTTCTGCTATCTTTCTGTCTTCAGAAAAATTCCACAAACATATCGTTCCGATAAGGTTGGGTTGATCTTTGTAAGAAATACCCAGATATACAGTTTCGTTATTTTGGGTATTTCTTTTTATCGTTAAAATAAAATCCAGTGCATCATAATTCGTTTTTGGTGAATTACGCAAGATGTATCTGTTGATTTCTTCATTGCTACGGATCCTAAGAATGTCTTCAACATCGGTTTCTTCAATATTTCTTAAAATCAAACGATTGGTTTCTATTCTCATATTTCAAATGTACTAAAACATTCATTTAAAAAAGATCAGGACCATAAAATTTTCAAAATATCTCATTTTCAAATTATCATCTTCATCAAATTCACAATTTCTCACTAAATTTGCATTGTGTATATAAATAAAGAAGATTTAGACGAATTAGAATTTCCGCAATTGCTCGCGGAAATTTCTCCTTTTGCGTATTCTCCGAAAACGAGAGAAAAAATTCTTCAACTTCGTCCTATGGAAATCGACGAAGCAGAGCTTTCTTTGAAAAAAAACTTCGGAATATCTTTCAAGTTTTGAAAGTTCAAATGCTATCCCATTCGATGAATATGAAGATATTGAAGCGGAACTGAAATTAATGCTGATTGAGAACTATCGACTGGAAAACAGCGCATTCATCAAGATAAAAACACTCACGGAACAAATCGGAAAGCTACAAAAGTTCTTTCCCACCATGCCGGATACTTTTCCCAATCTTCTGGAAAATGTTTCAGTTCTTGAATTTAAAAAAGAGATTATTGATAAGGTTGATAAAGTCTTCAACCGTTTTGGAGAGGTAAAAAGCGAAGCTTCACCCGTTCTAAAAACATTACGGACAGAGATTCAGCATGCCAAAAAAGCAATTCAGGAAAATTTCAACCGGGCCTTGTTCAATTATGGGCAAAGTGATTTTCTGGATGACATCCGTGAAAGTATTATAGAGGACCAAAGAGTCTTAGCAGTAAAATCTGCGTATAAAAAAAAGGGTTTCCGGAAGAGTCTTGGGACTTTCAAAAACCGGATCCATTACCTATATACAGCCGGACAGCGTAGTCAGCCACTATTTTAAATTGAAGGAAGCGGAAGAGGAGGAAAAGAAAGAAATTGATAAGATCCTGAGGAAACTTACAGCTGAATTAGCCGAATTTCAACCTCAGCTCTGGAGGTATCAAAAATACATTTTTGATCTTGATTTAACGAGGGCAAAAGCCAAATTTGCAGAATTAATCCATGGAGTACTGCCTAAAATCAACCGCCATAAAACCCTGAGATTAAGAGAAGCTTTTCATCCATTGTTATGGCTAAGGAATAAAGCAGAGAACAAAACGATCCACCCACAAACATTGAGTCTGACGGAACATAACAGGATCATCTGTATCTCCGGTCCCAATGCAGGGGGAAAATCAATAACCTTAAAAACGGTAGGATTACTACAGCTGATGATCCAAAGTGGAATCCTTGTTCCCACTCACCCGAAATCCGAAATGTTTTTCTTTGACAAAATCATGACGGATATTGGAGACAATCAGTCTATAGAAAACCATCTTTCGACATATTCTTCGAGATTAAAGAAAATGTCCGGAATCATCAGGGAATCAGACGCCAATACGCTCCTGTTAATTGATGAGTTTGGAACAGGTTCCGATCCGGAACTGGGAGGTGCCCTGGCAGAAAGTTTCCTTGAATTTTTCTACGACAAAAAAAGTTTCGCGATTATCACCACACACTATACCAATATCAAACTGGTGATAGAACAACTCCCTAATGCTGAAAATGCGGCGATGCTATTCAATGAAGAAACTCTGGAACCGATGTACAAACTGGAGGTAGGCCAGGCAGGAAGTTCCTTTACTTTTGAAGTTGCCGAAAAGAATAAAATTCCCAGATTCATTATCCATTCTGCAAAGAAAAAGGTAGAACACGATATTGTAAACCTTGATAAAACCATTGTTAAGCTACAGCAGGAAAAGTTTGAAGTTGAAAAGCTTAAAACAGATCTGGCTGAAAGAAAGGAATCGGTAGAAGATAAACGGGATAACCTTCAAAAGCTGAATGAACAACTTCAGCAAAAATTATTCAATTTTCAAAAGCTGTATGAAGAAGAACATCGGAAGCTTCAGTTCGGGAACAAAATCGAATCTTTTATCGAAAGCTACGTTAAGGGAAAATCCAGGAAGGATGTGGTAAAAGATTTCGTGAAGATTTTAGAACAGGAAAAATTCAGAAAAATAGGTGCTGATAAAGATGAAACCAAACGTCTTCAGATTGTAAAAAGAAAGATCACCCAGCAGCTGAAAAAAGAAGAAGTTATTGAAAAAATCGCAGAAACCAACGAAAAAATAGAAGAAAAACGCAAAACCGATCGTGAGATCTGGATGAAAGTGGGACAACGGGTGCGTATTACAGGAAGTACCAGTGTCGGCACGATTGAAAAAATTTCAAGAAATAAAGTGATTGTCAATTATGGAACCTTTAAAACGACCATTGATGCCGATGAACTTGAAAGAATTTAAAAATTAATTTAATAATAAAGGAGAGTGCTTTTAGCACTCTCTTATTCTTTACTCTTTACTCTTCCTTCTTCCCAAAAAATTTCGCCTTACCAAATTTCTATCCCCCTCCAACCTAATAGAATAAATTTCTTTTGTAAAAACTTCCTTTAGCAAATAAAGAAGATTTAAGAAGCTATAATTATGTTCCGAAATGCTTTTAATTTATATATTTGAAGTATCAAAAATTTTTCATGATGATTTCCGTAAACAAAGCATTCTATTTATCTGCCTTCAGTTTATTTTCATTAGCCTTCCTAAAAGGGCAGCAAAAAATTCCTTTTGGAGTTGTAAAAGCAGAAGAAGGCTATGCCAATGTACGGGTGGCAAAGGATAATTACAGAAAAATTGTAGACAAAATCAGAATGCGTAAAGGGGATGTTTTTCTTTATGTAAAACCGGCTCCCGGAGAAACAGAATGGCTATGGATCAAATATCCCGATAAGCAGGATACTGAAAAGCCTTTTGTGAGATATGAAAATCTTGATAAGGAAGGTATGGTGAATAAAGACCGTGTAGCCTTTATTGATCAGTTGCCTCAATATACACCTTCCAAATCCAAAAACGGAAGATCACTCATTTTCACAGATAATAATAATCCCAAAATACCTACCGCTCAAAGGAGTAAAGTAATCATCGATATTTATCCTTCTAATGCCAGCTACCGTAAACAGGAAAAAGATACGGATGGAACGATATTAACCATTGATAAAGTTAAACCCTGGGGAATAAGCAAAGAACTTCCGGAAGGGATGACCGAAATCAAATCGATCCGGGTACAGCAGGTGGGGCGTGGCTCTGTCTTTGTGAGAGAAGCCATCAAAAATATGTTCCAGCCTACTATGGATTTCAATAACATCAGTGTAGCTGCTATTGATAATGATAATATTTTCCTTTATATGGTGAACGGATCGGGTGAAAACAGGTATACCACACTCTGGACAATCAGACAGGGCCGGGTGGCTCATCAGATTATTTTTAAAAATCCGGAATAATTCACCTTACTTCTCTGTATTATCCTTATTTTTGCACTTGAAAAAGTCTTACCACTTATTCATCACAGGAATGGGTTCTGCCTAACGCAGATTAAAAGGGAATCGTGTGAAAATCACGAGCTGTCGCGCAACTGTAAGTAACAAAAGTCTTTATGTAGGATCCACTGTGCCATGCATGGGAAGGGATTAAAGATGTTACAAGTCAGGAGACCTGCCTTTTCTTTGAACAAGAAACTTTCGCGGCCTGAAGTTTATTGATCTGATGGATGTTTTCAGGAATATACTAATTCCTGGATTATTCTGTTTATTTCAATAATTTCATCCCGCTTTAATTTAATAATGAAATATGACTACAGAAGAAAGAATTCAAGCATCTGAAACCAGAATCTTTAAAGCGGTTTTCCCCAACACAACCAATCATTACGATACCCTTTTTGGTGGTACAGCGATGCAATTGATGGATGAAGTGGCATTTATTACCGCTACCCGCTTTGCAAGAAAACGAGTGGTAACTGTAAGCAGCGACAAAATTGATTTTAAAAAGCCTATTCCTGCAGGAACTATTGTAGAATTAATAGGAACAGTTTCCCATGTCGGGACTACCAGTATGAAGGTAAACGTAGAAATTTATACAGAACAGATGTATTCGTATGAAAGAGAAAGAGCTATTGTAGGAGATTTCACTTTCGTAGCTATAGACGAATTTAAAAAGCCTGTACAGATACTATAATCAGAAAAAAACGCAAGCCGAAGGCTTGCGTTTTTATTTATCTTAAAACTTTTTCTGTTTCTAAACTTTTACTTAGTAAAAACTGGAATGCTTCTCCCATTTCATCAGAAGCCCGGCTGATCGCATTTTCCAGCATATTCCTGATCTGGCTTTCTGTTACCTTAGCTTCTGTCCAGCTTTTTCCTGAAGTATGCGAATTCAGAATAAACGGCATGATCCTGTCTATTGCACAGGCAAAAATAGCATCAGGGGTCTGTTCTTCTTCAAATTCCAGCCACAAATTAAAGAATTCCGAACGCAAAGGTTCATCAAGAATCCCGAAAATTTTCTGGGCAGACAATTTTTCTCTTTCAAATTTGCCCACCATGGCTTTTTCATCAAATAAAAATGTATCTCCAGCTTCTATTTCTACCAGATCGTGGATAGAAAGCATCCGTATCACCCTTAACAGATCGATATCAGCCCTGTTTTTAGCATAGGGGAAAAGTACCTGTGCTAAAATAATGATCTGCCATGAGTGTTCAGCAGTATTTTCTCTTCTTGAATCATCCGCATTATAATTCCTTCTCTGTACATTTTTTAATGCATCTACAGCAAGAATAAAATCAATTTCCTTTTGTATTTTCATGTTTCCTATTCTTTATAATATTCTTTGATTGGATATCTCTTTGTTTTTATGATCCATTTATTTTTAATCTTTTCACGTCGGGTTACTTTTACAGATTCACCATTCATGGCATCTTCTTCCAGTTCAAAGACCTTATCAAGCCCTTTTCCGGGCAGCACCCTGTATTCTGTGGTTAAATGCCAGCAACAACCGGATTTAGAAAATGTTATGAGTCTTTTCCTTTTTGGATCTGTCTGAAACATTCCCAGATTTTCGCGGGCAAGATCAGTTAATTCCTCACTGATCACGAATTGCTTTCTTGTCGTATTATAGACATATACGTCATAGGAAGGACCACCATAACTGCTTTCATTACCATTTCGGATAGCAATGTCTTCAAAACCGTCAAAATTAAAATCTTTAAATATCAGCGGGCTCTGTTCATCATAAAGCTGAATAACATTAACACTAGGTTGTTGATCCTTACCAAGGTAAAAATAAAGATCATCAGACGTGAACTCCTGCAAAGTCCGGGAGGTCCTTTTATCTTTCAGTACAATTGTACCATTTCCACTACATTTATCAGCATCACAATCCTGAACAGTGATCTCCGCATTATACAATAAGGATCCATCTTTAATTTCAAAATGCTGCTGACCGGAGCAAAAAGATCCTAAAACAATAAAGATGATCAAGATTACAGAACTATTCAAAATTATTTTTTTTTGCTCAGTATACAGATGACTGAAATTTCCATAACAAAAATAAGAATAGCGTTCAGAATGACCATCATTTATCTTCTATTTTAATTGATTTTGATTTTCTTAAAAAAATAGATAAAATTTATTTAATTGAAAATCAGTTAATTAAATAAAAATAAATAAAAATTTCACTACTTTGTATTGCATAATACCATTTTAATTACATATCTTTGTAATGTAAAATAAGAATAGGTTCAACTAGCTAGGAACCGGATTCTAAATATAACTAATTAAAACCTTATTAAGATGAATACTGAAAATACCAAAGCGCAAATGCGAAAAGGGATTCTGGAATTCTGTATTTTAAGTCTTATCAATCATCGTGAAATGTATGTTTCCGACCTTATAGATGAACTAAAAAAAGGAAAACTGGATGTAGTAGAAGGCACACTCTACCCTCTTTTAACAAGATTAAAAAATGGTGAGTTTCTCTCTTACAGATGGGAAGAATCAACAGGAGGCCCACCGAGAAAATACTACCAGATTACAGAAAAAGGAAAGTTGTTTTTAGGTGAACTTCTCAATACCTGGAACGAATTAACAGATTCAGTAAACCAAATCACTCAAAAAAATTAAAAAACAAAGCTATGAACAAGACACTCTCAATAGGACTCGCAGGTTTTTCTTTTACAATAGAGGAACACGCATACATAAAGCTAAGCGATTACCTTAATGCCCTAAGAAGCTCTCTGGATGCTTCAGAAGCAGATGAGGTAATGCATGACATAGAAATAAGAATGGTTGAAATCTTCAGAGATTCATTAGGAAAAAGAGAAGTTATCAACGATACTGATGTAGAAGGAGTAATTGCACAAATCGGAACACCGGAAAAAATCGAAGAACAGGAAGAAGCATATTATTCAGAGAAAAACTCTAAAAGAACAAGCCACTCAGGTGCAGAATATTCAGACAAAAGACAATTATTCCGTGATCCTGAAAGACAAAAGATTGCCGGTGTGTGTGCAGGTCTGGCCCATTATGTAGGAATGGATATTACTGCCATGAGAGCAATCTGGCTTGGAGTATTTATCCTGGGTATATTTACAGCTGCTATATCCTCTTCACTTATTGCACTACTTTATATTATTCTGTGGATCGTACTTCCCAAAGCAGAAACCGCTGCAGATTTTTTGAAAATGAAGGGAAAGCCTATGAACTTCGACAATCTTAAAAATGAATCGAATAAGCTGGTACAATTTGCCAACGAATCTACTCAGAGAGTCGGAGAAATATACATCGAAAACAAACCTTACATTAATAATGCAGGAAGCGGGATATGGAACGTAGTGAGATATGTTCTCGGAGGAATCTTCGCACTGATCTCTTTTTCTTGTCTGATCGGAGTATTTGTAGTCTTCGGATTTATGGGAACTAATGATTTCCCTCCTATTAACGAAATGAATTTCTATTTCGACAATGACGGAATGAAGTATACCATTATGGCCATGATCATTTTAGGAAGTTTAATTCCTGCCCTGTTATTTGCCTTATTAAGTATCAAATTAATTTCGCCTAAAACAAAATTAAGAAATACGGGTTGGGTTTTGGGAGCATTATTCCTTGGATTGATCGCATTATCTACTTATTTCGGAGTGAGCATGGCAAGAAAGGACATGTTTCTAAAAGGCCACAAAGAAGACACCGAAGAGGTATCTATCAATACGACATCAGACAGTGTTTATGTAGATATGAAGCAAATCGTTATTCCACAAAACTTCCTGGGATATGATGATGACCTTTATTCAGATAAAGTAAACGTTTTCCAAAAAGACTGGATCCACGTTGACGTAACAAGAAAAGCGGATATAAAAACACCTTATTTAATCATTAAAAAAGAAGCAAAGGGATATAATATTCCATTAAATGTGAGTGTTCCTGTAGAAGTAATAAATAATAAGGTAATACTGCCTAATTATATTAAATATCCATACGAACATCGTTTCAGAGATTATAATGTAGATTATGAACTTGTGGTTCCACAGAATGTAGTGGTACTTCCAATCAAAAAAGACGGAATTAATTTCGACGGGGACCTGAACGGTGACGGAATAGATGACGATGATGAAAATTCTGATGATGATCAGGCAAATATCAGAATCGAGAAAAATAAGATCTCCGTTAATGGTTCTACTATAGAGTACAACTCCAATGATAAGGATAGCATCATTATCAACGGAAAAAAAAGTTCCAAACTCAAAAGCAGAAAAGATAATGGATTCCGTAAAATCTGACATCAAGAAAAAAGGTAAAGTAGACATCCAGATCAAGGATGGAAAAGACGAAATTTCCATAAAAACCAAATAATAAACTGCAGAGAGTGGCAGAAGGTGTGAATGGAAGACAACAGTTTGAAATTCACACTCTTCTTCTCTCAAAAGTGACAAAAAATATTATTTATTAGTTCTTTATGTTAAAAAATTGTCATACCTTCGTATAGTTATTTAATTCATAACCAAATCAATTAAAAAAACCTCAACCATGGTACAAGTAGCATTAGAAATTATAATGAAAATCGTAGATTTAATCAGCGGTTTATTTTAAGAGCGATAATATTTCAATATATTTGTAAAGTATAACCTTTTGGTTATACTTTTTCTGTTTTAATACGAAATCTATGAAAAAACTAATCGGCAAAATAATGTTGAAACTGATGGGTTGGAAAGTCGTGCTTCAGGGCGACGTCAACAGCCTTAACAGGTGTATTCTTGTAGTGGCACCTCATACCCATAACATGGAATACATTTTAGGAAATTTTGCTTATTGGTCTTTGGAAAAGCCATTGAAGATAATCATTAAAGATGCTCATACCAAAGGATGGTATGGCGGAATCGTGAAAGGTCTGGGAGGAATTGGTATCGACAGAAGTCAGAAAAATGATCTTGTTAATTTTGTTGCCAAGCAATTTGCAAAGGAAGATTTCAGTTTGGTTATTACTCCCGAGGGAACCAGAAGTTGGGTTCCGAAATGGAGAAAAGGTTTTTACCATATGGCTTTAGCTGCAAAAGTTCCTATTGTTCTGGCTGCCGGGGATTTTAAAAGGAAGATTATTTATCTCGGATATACGATCCCTTATGAAAGAATTGCTTCGGCTCCTTTTTCAGAAATTATGGATGAGATCCAGAATTATTATATAAAAAATGATATTGTCCCGAAAGTTCCTGCCAACTGGAATCCCAATATCATGGGAGCAGAAAATGGAGCACAATCATAAAATAATTACCGCTATATGAAAGATATGACCAAAGAGGAGTTATTGAACTTTCTTAACAACTGGGGTGAAGAAACCTTAGCAAAAGCACTTGAAATAAAATTTATCGATATTGATCAGGAAAACGAAGTCCTTACGGCAACAATGCCGGTTTTACCCAGAGTACATCAGCCATTTGGAATTCTCCACGGCGGAGCAAGTTGTGTATTAGCGGAAACGTTGGGTTCAAGCCTGTCCAATATTTTTATCGATGGTGAGAAATACTATGGTGTCGGTACCAACATCAACTCCAACCACTTAAGAAGCAAAAAAGATGGAATTATTACCGGTACGGCACGTTTCATAAGAAAAGGAAAAACAATGCATGTTTCTGAAATTGAGATCCGTGACGAAAAAGGACAACTGATCAACCACACCACAATGACCAATAACATCATCAACCGGTAATTTCATTACCAATAAAAAAACAAAGGCTCAAGTATATTTGAGTCTTTTTTATGATATAGCGCAAGAATTTCAAAAAACAATCCAATTGATTTTGACGTTTCTAAGACTAACAATACCTTTGCATAACGGAAAAGCAGCTTAGCATTTTTATTTTTTCTAGGCATTTTTCTAAAAGCAGCAGAATCATGATTTACTTCAAATTTCCTTTTAACGAAAAGCTATATACCACCAATAAAGAATCTTTAAAGAATTCAGTAACCGTTTATCCATTTCATAACTCAGGTCATCTCCGTTTTATTGGTGATATCATCGAAGTCAAAGCAGAAGATTTTCATAATCGTACAATCACAGAATTTTCTTTACCCAGCGATCCCGATGGTTATACTGGCGAAACTAAAGACGAGTATCTGGATAAACTGGACAAAGTCATTAAAGTAATCAGAGAAAACCATCTCCCAAAAATTGTTCTTTCGAGAAGAAAAATTATTAAAAACTTTTCTGAAATCAATGTAAAGGAAAGTTTTAAAAATCTATGCAATGCTTATCCCAATGCTTTCAGATATGTTTTTGTGAATGGAGAGAATTCCTGGATGGGAGCTTTTTCAGAGGTATTAGGAAAGTTTGATAAAACTACCCATACTTTTGAAACGATGAGCCTGGCAGGCACACTACCGGTGTCTGAAACCTGGTCCGAAAAAGAAATTGAGGAACAAAAACCGGTTTCAAACTATATTCAGGATATTTTTGAGAAGTATGCCATATTGGGTCATATAGAAAGATCTGCAACATATGATCATATTTCAGGAAATATTAAACATCTCAGAACGGATTTTAAAGCAAAGATCAAACCTGAAGATGTAGACCATATCATTAAAGAGCTGCATCCTACTCCTGCCGTTTGTGGAATCCCTAAAGACTTCTGCAGGGAAAAGATCGAAGAATATGAAAAATTCCCCCGTGAATTTTATGCCGGGTATATCAAAATCGAGACTGAAGAAACCATACAGTATTTTGTGAATTTAAGATGTGCAAAACTTTATAGTAACTCAGTGCATTTATTTGTAGGGGGTGGAATTACGGCACAAAGCAATCCTGAAAAAGAATGGCAGGAAACAGAATTAAAATCTGAAGCTGTTTTAAAAAATCTGATGATTTCTTAAATCCGAACCTTCACACAAATAAGAATATGGCGCTCTTTGTTGTTGCTTATAACAAGAACAACAGTTCGTATAAAACCAAGACGAAAGCCACCCTATCCTGAAGGCTACTACCAGATACTTTTCTTTAGGACCTACCCATAAATCCTATGTTGATCAAGGGTTAAAAACGAATACATTAAGTAATCGCTTACTAAGAGATCAAAAGTTTTTGAAAATTAAATAAATTATTGTGTAATTGCTAGGTTAAATTAAAAACTAATATTCAATTATATGATTTATTGGAAATTTTCCTAATAAAACATCTACAAACAACAATATAAACATTTGATAATCAACAAATAAAATACGATTCATTTATTTTTTTGTAATTTTGCATAAAACAAATGAATGAAAAAATCTATCTATTATCATAGGAGGAAGATCCCTGATGCTCTTATTTCATTAATACCTTTCCTCACTTTCGCAAATTTTACTAAAATTCAAAAAATGTAGTTCAAACTATATCCATAACTGATTGAACTAACATATGTACTTAAGATAAGGCTTTGCTATTATCCTGAGATCTGATGTGACTAATAAAACAAAAAAAAAAACAAAATGATGTTAAAAAGAAGTAATAAAATTACAAAAGCTATTGTATTTCTAATGATCGTATTATTAGCTGGTTATGCAATACAGTATTCACCTTTAATTTTAAAGCCCATATTTACTTTAGTAAATCAGGAAAAATAAGCTTCAGCACAATCCATAAAATATAGGAAATAAAAAACCACTTTCGAATTTTATTGAAAGTGGTTTTTATATTATTTAAAAAAGATTATTTCTTTACTCCTATCTTACTCCAGGTATTCAATACGAAAAGTAAAATGAGTCCGATCACCGCGGAAGCAATTGAAAAAACAAACTTCAGGTTATCTTCAGACAAAACTTCTGACTGCCAGTCCAACGCGTAAAGATTAATTGCGATGAAAACGATAAATAGTATTAAAAATACTTTATAAAACTTCTGCATAATTCTTAAAAATTAAAATAGTTTTGCACCAATTGGGCAAAGTTAGCGGTAAATAATTTAATTGAAATAGCTAAAAGGATAATACCGAAAACTTTCTGTAGAACAGCTAATGTAGCTTCTCCCATTTTCTTCTCCAGCCACTTAGCTGATTTCAGCACCAAATATACGAAAATTGTATTGAGAATTATTCCACAGATAATATTAATATCATGAAATTCAGCTCTCAAGGATAAAGTCGTCGTTAATGTTCCTGCTCCTGCAACAAGAGGAAAAGCGATAGGAACAATAGATGCTGACTTGGCCTCCGTTGTTTTATTGATTTCAATTCCCAGAATCATTTCTATAGCAATAATGAAAATGACAAATGCCCCGGCAATGGCAAAGGAGTTAACATCCACTCCAATGAATTTGAGGATTTTATTTCCTACAAATAAAAAAACCATCATGATAATCCCTGCTGTAATTGATGCCCTTCCCGCTTCAATCTGTCCGAATTTCTGTTGAAGACTTACAACAATAGGAACCGACCCGATAATATCAATAACAGCAAAAAGAACCATAAAACAGGTTAGAACTTCTTTCAAAGAAAACTGATCAAAAATTTCCATCTTTCGTATTTAATAATTTCGCAAAAATATGAAAAATAAATAACTATTTGCTAATCTTTGAATACAAATTAACAATAGCGATCAACAGCTCATCCATTCCTTCTGATGATTTCACAGGAGAGAACTTTTCTATCTGGATCTTTTGTGATAAAGTTCTGTATTCTTCAGCAACAGCCACCCCTTTATAGCTTTCAAGGAAACTCACAAAATCTTTTGAAGAGCCCTGGAAATACTCTTTCCTTACTTCTGCATCCAGTTCATCAACCGTCTGAAAGAATTTCTGGTAGTCTTCACTGTCTTTAAGATTTTCCAGATAACTGAAATAATCATTAACATCAGTTTTAAGCCTTTGTCGTATCTCCTTTTCTGTTTCCGCTACAGATCCCAGAGGTTTTACAGCTACAGTTTCTTTAATCAATTTACGCTTTTTTTGCCAAGTCTTGAATAACAGATATAGAACAAACAAAGTAAGAAGAATAGCAATGTTCGTTAAAAGAATGTTCCAGTGAAACTTATTCTTTTCTTTAACTTTAAACGTTGTCGTCTTAAGAACTGGTGTATTTACCGTTTCTAAAAGACTGTTTGTGTACTCATTTACTCTTTCAACCGTAGATCGGGCTTCCATGATCTGGTCATGGGAGAAAGCGTTTACCGATAATGTTTCCTGTCCCAGGTCTACATATTCTTTACTTGTCGGATTAAAGAATGCAAACTGTTCCGTTTTAATTGAAATGGGTCCTGCTTTCTTAGGAATAACAACATAATTTGCCAGAATTTCACCTTTAATCCCTGCTAATCCGGGAACTACCTTAGTTGTAATCTTAGGCTTAAAAACTTCATAGTCCGGAGATTCCGCAATCGTAGGTAAACTCATATCCGTTAAATTCCCTTCTCCTGAAACCTTTATGATCACATTCAACGGTTTTTTAACTTCAACTTTTTCTTTAGTTGCATTAAAAACACTCACGTTAAAGTTTCCTACTGCATTTTTAAAGCATTCCGGTGAACCTTCAGGCAATCTTTTTACATTAAGTTTTACTTTATTGGAAAGTATTTTATTTTTATTGGCATAGCTGCTTAATGAGGCTGAAACAGAAGGAACTTCCACATATCCTGCTTCATTAGGGAATATCATAAACATGGCTAAAACCTGTGAAGCCATATTTCCATAGTCAGAAGGATCAATTTCAGATCTGTTGAAATTAATTGCGTGAACATTGATGTTTCCCTGGTTGGGAAGACGAATATTTTTTACCCTTCTGAAATTATCAATATTTCTGGAATAAACCTTTAATACAGCAATGGTGGGCTGATCCTGATATACTTCCCTGTCTTCAATTTCCATATTAAGATATACGTCATTTGAAGCGCTGGCTACGGACTTTTTCTCCACATCCCTTACAAAAATATCGAACGGTTCGGTTTTATAGATTTTATTGTTGATGGTAACCAGTACGGAACCGATTTTTACTTTCCCTTTTTGTTTAGGCTCCAAAGCTACCCGGGTCACGTATTGTGTAATAACCGTATTGGTTTCGGGATCCATATAGCCACTGCTAACAGATCCGCTCCCCACCATATTGAATTTGGATAAGTCGGGTAAACGCAGTGGAGTCTGCTGGTTATATTCACTCCCGTTCAATTCAAGAACGATGGTTAGATTTACAATATCCTTGCTGCTATAATCCGTTTTATCAGGAGTTACGGAAATATTAACCTGTCCGTAAGAAATTACGGAAGTCAATAGAAATATTATGTAAATCAGTTTATGTTGCATCACCAATCTTTCTCGTTGCTTTCGGGCATCGAATAAGAATCTTTATTTAAAATTCTTCTGGCGGTTTCTTTTTCTTTTTCGCTTACTTTATTTAATATTGCGTTTTCAAGATTTTTGGGCATTTTGCCTTCATTATTCTTCTTCTGGTCAGGGTTATTTCCCTGCTGGCTTTCTCCCTTATTTTGCTGGCCTTTACCTTGGTCTTGCTTTTGATCTTTTGGATTACCTTTCTGATCATCATTTTGTTGTTGGTCTTTGCCGCCACCGCCTTTTCCAGATTTATTCTGTTGATTCTTCTTTTCCTGGCTTTCTTTTTCCTTCAACTTCGCAATTTCATAATTTTTTCGAGTAGCTTCGTTATAGGGGTCCTGTTTTAAGGATTGCTTATACAATTCTGCTGCCTTATCCGGCTGGTTTGTCTGCATATAAGTGTTCCCTAAATTATAAAGAGCCGCTGCTTTATCCGGCAAGGTTTGAGAGAGCTTTTGTGCTTTTTCAAATTCAACCCTTGCCTCTTCATATTTTTTACTTTTATACAACGCATTGCCTAAATTATAATGGGCCGTAAAATCTTTATCATTGGATTTTATAGCCTCCATGTATTTAGAAGATGCTCCATCATAATTTTTACCGTTGAATTTCTGATTGCCCTCATACACCAATGTTCTGTAATTTTCCTGAGCAAACAGGGAATTTGATGTGAGAAAAGCAATTATAAACGATAAAAAAATGATTTTAGTATTCATCATATGCAAAATTATTCCTTTATATGTTAATAAACAGGCTTTTATTTGTTAAAATTCGGTTAAAGTATCTTTTAAAAATACTGGAAAAAATGGAGAAAATTAAACATTAAAATCTCTCTTTGGATTAAAAATGTAAATTAAGAAAAAAAACAATATAGATACCCCTAAAAAGTACTGATAGTAGTGATTGGCGTTTTGCGATTTCACAAGGGTTTCTGATGATGACATTTTTTTTATTCAGCGCATCAATAATCCTGTCCGGAGCTTCATTAACGTTATTTCCGTCAATATATGATCCACCGGTAGATTCAGCCATTTTTTTCAAAGCGCCGGTCTGTCTTTTTGAAATAACAGTTTCTCCGGTCCTGTCGGATTTATATCCCATCAATTGTCCGAAAACATATTCCGGAACAGGAGCTCCTTCGTCGGATCCGATCCCCACGGATGTTACCATAATCCCTTCCTTATTGGCAAGCTTTATCGCAGCGTTATCATTTCCTTCGTTGTCTTCCCCGTCACTTAGTAAAACAATCTTACGGGCTCCCTTACTTACATTTTTAAACTTATTCACGGCTGCCTGCATGGCTTTCAGGAAATCCGTTCCCTGGATTTGCATAGAACTCGTTTCAATAGCGTTAATATAGGTTTCAGCAGAAGTATAATCTGTGGTCAGAGGCATAATGGAAGTAGCTTCGCCTGCAAAAATTACAATCCCCACTTTATCGCTTCTCATTTTTTGCATGGTATTGATCATGAGGTTTTTTGCTTCAGTCAAGCGGTTAGGATTAATGTCTTCCGCATTCATCGAATTGGAAACATCCAAAACAAAAATGACATTATTCAATTTCTGATTGGTCTTGATTTCCTCAGAACCATTTAATAAATCGATGATCGCAAAGATTAAAAATAATGTTCCTAATAGGTACAGCGTCGGGAAAATCTTTGTAAAGCCTGATTTTTTTTTCGAAAAGCTCCTCATGAAACTTATTGTCTGCAAAGATGATTTTCCTTTTATTCTTCCATTTAAGATAGCGAACCAATAAAAATCCGAGCAGCGGCAAAAGCAACAGCAACAACAAAAACCAATAATTTCCTAAATACCAATCCATCAGCTCAAAAATTTATAAAACACCCATCTTAACAATGCATCCATAACAAGCATTCCCAAAGCGATCCAAAGAAATATTTTAAAATACTCCTGGTAATTATACAGTTTGGAAACCTTTACATCAGATTTTTCCAATTGGTTGATTTCATCATATACTTCTTCAAGACTGCTGTTTGATGTAGCCCTGAAATATTTTCCTCCCGTAGTCTGAGCAATTTCCCTTAAAACAGGTTCATCTATCTTCACCTCAGTTTCGGTAAATACAAGATCTCCGAAAATATCGGTTTGAGTAGGCATCAGTGCATATCCATTCGTTCCAATTCCTATACAATAGACCTTAATGTTATTATTCTTAGCCAGTTCGGCACCAACTTGTGTAGGCATAGCATTTTCGATCGTATTCACACCATCTGTCATAAGAATAATAATCTTACTCTTTGCCTTACTGTTTTTTAAGTGATTCACCGCTACGGAAAGCCCTTCACCGATAGCAGTTCCGGGTTGAAGCTCCAATGGATTGAGATTTTTCAATTCATCAATGACCACCTGATGATCAGAAGTTACAGGAACTTTAGTAAATGCCTCTCCCGAATAGGTAACCAGCCCTAATCTGTCATTAGGTCTTTTTTCAACAAATTTTACAGCAATATCTTTCAGTGCCGTTAGACGATCGGGAGTCAAATCTTTAGCAAGCATACTTAAAGACACATCTACGGACATCATAATATCAATTCCCTTTGTATCATCTCTATCCTGTGAAATCGTAAAGGTCCTTGGCCTTGCCATCGCAATAATAAGTGCCGAAAGTATGATATATTTTGAAATCTTAAGTAAAAAAAGCACAGCAAGAATACCACCGCTGTTATCCATATTTTTTACAGTAGGTACTTTTATACCTTTTTTCTTCTGTTTGCTCACATCCCTGAATAAAAGGGGAATAAACAACAGAAAAAGCAGCAAAAACCACGGACTATAAAACTCGAAATTAAACATCCTTTCTTAAGTTTTCAAATTCAAGATCTTTGGAAGATCTTTTTACAAATTCTCTGATATCTGCAAGATCCCTTTCCATGGTCTTCTGATCGGGGAATGTTTTAGCAAATTTCACCAGATCTCCTCTGAAAAATACCTCTTCCACTATCTTTTCATTTTCCAGAGATATGGTATTATTCTGTTTCATAAGATTCACCAGATCATCCGTAAGTAATACATCAGCTGGTAAATGATATTGTTTGGTAATAAACTTCCTGGAAATATCAATAAGTTCTACATAAAAAGAACGGTAATTGCCTTCTTCGATATATTTTTTCTTTTTAAGCGAATCCAGCTCTTTCAACGTTTGGTTTGTTGCTACAACCGGCTCACTTTTTGACTTCCTGCCCCATTTAAGGTACATAATAATCGCAATAATCAATGCAATTAATGCCAAAGCAGCCAGTATATACCATTTATAGAGCTCCCAGTAATCCCTGGTTTCCAGTTTTACTTCCTTATTCTTCATGATATCATTAATCTGATCTCCTTTTTGAGCCGTATTAATAACATCTATTTCATAGGGAATGGTCTTTAGGATTTTATCTCCCACTTTAAATTCCAATACCGGAATAGTAAATTTTCCCTCCTCAAAAACCGCAAATTCTATCTTTCTTTCATAAGTATTTGCATTCGTTCGGATGCTATCCTTCACCTCTTCAAAATGAAAAGGCAGGAGCTCATTTTTAGGAGCTGCACCTACCGGCTGATTATTGAGATTATCAATTTTAATCACAAAGTGATTAACCTCTCCCAAAGCCAGTGTCTGTTTTTCGAGGTGCGAAGAAAGTATCTGTGAAAAAGCATTAACACAGATGAGAGAACATAATATAAAAAGTATTTTTTTCAATTTCAATTCAATTTTGGCTGTAAGCCCCTTTAATTCAATTATTTCTTTTGAAAATAATTATACAATAGTTTTGAATAATCCTCACCTGCAGCTACATTCATAAAACTGGCAGAACTATTGGCAAAATCCTCTTCTATGGCTCTTACTTTCTGTTTCTGGGCTTCAGCAAAAGTATATCTCCATCTTGCATTTGAAGTATTGGCCCAAACCTGCTTCCCTGTTTCAGAATCATAAAATAATGCATAGCCCACATCCGGGATCTCGTTATCTTTTTCATCGTAAATCCTCATTCCTAACAACTGGTGTTTTTTAGAGGTCACCCTAAGCATTTTAGAATCATAAGCATCTTCAAAATCAGAAAAAAGAAACACTAACGATTTCCTCTTGAAAATGCCCATCATATATTCCAGAGCTTTATCTATTTTTGAAACTGCAGGAATATAATCTGCGGTTAAAATATTACTGATAATAGAAAGGATATGCTTTCTTCCTTTTTGCGGCGGAATGACTTTGTATACTTTATCGGCAAACAGGATCAGGCCTACCTTATCATTATTTCCGGCCGCTGAGAAACCCAGACTGGCAGCGATTTCCGCCACATATTCTCTCTTTAACTGGATTTTTGTCCCATAATCCATGGAAGCTGAAATATCGACCAAAATCATCATAGTAAGTTCCCGCTCCTCTTCCATCACTTTTACAAAAGGCTCACGGAAACGGGCTGTTTTATTCCAGTCAATTCTTCTGATCTCATCTCCAAACTGATAAGGCCGGACTTCTGAGAAGGTCATCCCCTGCCCTTTAAAAGCACTGTGATATTGTCCCATCAAAGTAGCCTCCGTCTTCTTTCGGGTACGGATCTCTATTTGTTTTACTTTTTTTACAATATCTTTTATCTGCATACAATACTAGAAAATTTAACGTTCAAGGCCTGGAAGAAAATATAAAATTTTCAGCATTTAATTTTTAACTTCCTGTTCCTTATTCCATCTTCCGTCTTTGAAATCAATCGAGACATTCAGCCACTCATTATCAAATTTAGGATGGTATTTTTTATAGAAATTAATGGCAGGCTCATTCCAATACAATACCTGAAACATCATTCCACTGTAATTATTGGATTTTCCAAATTCCACGGTTGCATCAAATAATTTTTTACCGATCTGTTTACCTCTCATCCTTTCTGTAACCACAAGATCTTCCAGATACAACCTTCTTCCCTTCCATGTTGAATATCTGTTATAATATAAGGATATTCCGACAATTTCAGCATTTACCTCTGCTACAAAAGCTCCCCAAACAGGTGCATCTCCAAATCCGGCATCAATAAATTCTTCCAGAGTTACCGTAACTTCATGCAAAGCCTTTTCATATTCGGCAAGTTCCCTGATCAGCTCCAACATAGGAACACAATCTTCAAGGACAGCCTTTCTGATCACAACATCATTCATAAATATTAAGGTGCCTGGATTTTTGCTAAGATCCTGTTAACAATTTCTTCCGATGATATCTCTTCTGCTTCTGCTTCGAATGTTAAACCAATTCTATGTCTTAAAACATCTTTGGCCAATTCTTTTACATCTTCAGGAATCACAAAAGCCCTTCCTTTCAGAAAAGCATATGCTCTGGAAGCAATTGCTAAGTTAATGGAAGCCCTTGGAGAGGCTCCGAAGCTAATATAGTTTTTAAGATCCGCAAGACCGTAATTTTCAGGATAACGGGTGGCAAAAACCATATCAAGAATATATTTTTCGATTTTTTCATCCAGATAAATCTGGTTGATCAGTTCTTTAGCATCTACGATATCCTGCAGTGAAATGACAGGCTGAACAGATGGTTGGTGAGAGGTGGAAACCATTCTCATCACCTTTCTTTCATCTTCAAATTCAGGATAATCAATTTTACATTTCAGCATAAAACGGTCGCTCTGCGCTTCAGGTAATAAATAAGTTCCCTCCTGGTCAATAGGATTCTGGGTAGCCAATACCAAAAACGGCTTCGGAAGCTTCATCGTTTCATCTCCTATCGTCACCTGTTTCTCCTGCATTACCTCCAAAAGAGCAGACTGCACCTTGGCCGGAGCTCGGTTGATCTCATCCGCAAGCACAAAGTTGGCGAATACCGGACCTTTTTTTATAGAAAAGTCATTGTCTTTGATATTAAAAATCATGGTTCCTACCACATCCGCCGGAAGCAGATCCGGAGTAAACTGAATCCTTGAAAAATCACCATGAACGGCATCAGCCAAAGTTTTTATCGCTAAAGTTTTAGCCAATCCAGGAACACCTTCCAACAAAACATGCCCATTTCCTAAAAGACCCACCAAAAGCCGGTCTATCATGTATCCCTGTCCAATAATAACTTTATTGATTTCCTGTCTCAGAAGCGTAAACAAATAATTCTTTTCCTTTACTTTCTCCGTGAGCTGGCGAATATCTTCTGCCTGGTATGTATCTGACATAGCTTAATTTAAAATAGTTGGTAAATTTCTAATAAATACTTGCATTAATCAACATAATGAATGCCATTTTTGAGTTAAAGTTTGTTAAATATTTTCGGGATTTAACGGGACATTCAGAATAATTGCAAACGATGTTTACTTTACATAAAAAGAATTAAAACAAATAACGAAAAATAATCATCAATACAAGCTTACAAATTCTGATCTAATTCATTGCCAAAGAATATCTTTATGTGCTAAAGTTTGGTAATCGTAATGGTAAAAATATCTTCAGGTGCATCTATCGTTTCTTCATAAGATCCTATGTTTATATAATAATCTGTTCCTGCGACTGTGGGGATCGTAATTGTTTCTGCAGTACCACCACCTCCATTATCAACTGTATTTACGCAAACAAGATTATTGCAGTTTCCATTATAAACTCCAATCTGAGGGTCGAAAGTACTACCCGAAGGCATTGTTGCCTTAATTGTATACTGACTTCCATCTCCTATAAACTTAAACCAGGTTCCATCATTCATTGCATCAGAACATACATTTATATTACCAGCATTGTTAGTTGCAGATACAGCGTCATTCTGTGTATAGGTATAAGGAAAAGAAGAAGCCAATAAAGCACCAGAACAGGCATCGTTTACTGGTATCGGAGGAACTGTTTTAAAAGCTATATCAGTACAAGCAGATGAGTTTACACCGGCCGAAACAGAGGTCACTCTTAAATAATAATTTACACCTGGATTAAGCGGTATTGATGGAGAAAAATCAGTAGTCGTTACCACTTGTTGATTAATAACATCCACACCTCCAGGAGTAGTCCCTATTGACACTCTATAAGAATCTGCTCCGGAAACAGGAAACCATTTAATAGCCGGAGACAAAGGAATGGATTGGGCATTATTTATCGGATATACAACAAAAGGGCAAGCAGGCGTAGTACTGGATGTTAATCCTAAAATTGTTATTGCCGATTTGTAATTTGCTCTTATTCCTCCTGGTGGAGATACAGGGTCTATAACCATCTGGTCCCCTTTATAATAAAGGGTTGAGTTTGGAATATGGTCATAAACATGAAAAACTTCATCAAAATTATTAATGTCAATACTCTGAGAATTCTCTTTTGCAGCAATAACTAAATTATCAACATTATTATAAGCAAATGGTGTAGTAAAAGAGATTTCAACCTTACCATTATTATTAGTTACAGTACCTGCGAAAACCTGAGTTAGCTGTGAAGCAGGAATCCAATCCGTACCAGATATGAATGCAGTTTTTGTCGTATGCCCCAGATAGACGGTCCAGTTCGAAGAATCTCCAATAGTTGCTGACGAGTCTAAATAAAAAGCAAGCCCTGTGATGTTACCTGCAGAATTGGCATTTATTTCCTGTTTAGGGTAAAGCTGCTGCACATACGAATAAGAAAAAAAAACTACTTATTGGTGCAGTTCCCACATTGGTACTTCCTATATTTAAATTTATCTGAGCATTAAACAGCAACACTGCCAATAACAAAGGGAAAAGTAAAATTTTCTTCATATTTAATAAAGTTAATCTGGTATTTATTGCTAATTTAACATTAAAGTTTTAATTTTTCCAATAAATGTGATTATTTAACCTTACATCTTAATATATTTGTAGTAAACACCAATCATATGCACAAAAAACTATTTTTTTTTAAGCCTACTTTTTGCGGGTCTTCTTAAATCACAAACAACAACGGTAACCAATGTGATTTCACAGGCCGTTTATTATGATGGTTATGCTACACCTGTATCCAATCCTGTACCTACCGGACTTATAAGACTATCCAATACCCGATACGCTAGAAAGCTTACGGATACCGAGCTTAATTCTTTTAAGGCCAAAATTGCAATGCGCGTAACCATAGGTGCTTTATGCGACAACTATGATCGTTTGGGAAGTGTTTATTTAGCCATGGTTCCTAAAAATCAGCCGACCTATACGGTAAATGACACCAACGTAAAAAGAATTGAAGTGGGAAGATATATTACTCCGTTCATGAATAAAAACCGTTCTCCTCTGGAAGTTCCTTACACTTACGATTTAAGTAATATGTACAGTGTATTTCATGACGATTCTCTGCGCAACATGTACGATATGTATATGGAACTGGATGTATTTGGAGTTCCTTATGCAGCTCAAACCCAGGTTGCAGGGTGCGCAGGTAGAATTGATGTTTTCTCAGGCACATTGACTTTTTTCTCAACAAATACAGGAGCTACTCCTTCTGATTACAATAGTCTGGTACCACTATTGACATATAGCAGACTTAATAACTACAACAGCACCGATGTGGTTGGTGAAACGGTTAGGTTGGTCAATTTTAATCTGCCAGCTCCAATTAGTGATGCACGGTTCTTTATAATTTCTACACCTCATGGAGCCAATAGCGGTGGCGAGGAATATGTAAGGAGGCAAAATTATACCTATCTGGATAATGTACAAATGCTCACTTACACTCCGGGGGGAATTTCATGTGAACCTTACAGAGTATATAATACACAAGGCAACGGAATCTATGGCTCTACTCCTAAAACTTTTGCCGACTGGACTTCTTGGAACAACTGGTGTCCGGGCAATTCAGTTCCTGTAAGAGGGTTTACAGTTCCAAATATAACTGCAGGAAATCATACGCTTAAACATAGCATTCCCACAGCCGTTTTCAATCAGCAGCAAGGAGATGTGTATCTTTCCGTGTACGTTCAGGGAAAAAGCAACACCACTTTAAACATTAATGATGTAAAAACAACAGACGTAACCATTTACCCAAACCCTACAGCTGATTTCGTTATTATAAAATCAGTATCTGGAGTGAGTTCAGTAAAAGTTTTCAGTATTGATGGTAAAAAGGTATCAGAAGCTTACGAAGAAAATAAGATCAATCTCTCCGGGCTTATATCCGGGGCTTATTTCTTACATATCACTTTGAAAGATGGAACAGCCTTTACCCATAAGATTGTCAAAAGATAAAAAGATAAAAACAAAAAATAAAATCCTCCTTTATTCATTTTAAAGGAGGATTTTTTCTAAAGTAGAAAATAATAAACTCCATATTCAATAGGTTTTAAAAACTTTTGCTTTAATCCTCCGACCAAAAAATTGTCATTTCCAGTTTATTAAACTATTTTTGGAGATTAAAATTTTTGTAAAATGAATTATCATTTTCAGGCTCACAGACAGGTAAGAAGAAATCTTTTGGATATACTGCAAAACACCTCTCATGAAGATCTTTTGCTGATTCCGGACGGTTTCAACAATAATATGTATTGGAATATTGCACATACCGTTGCTACCCAGCAGCTTTTGCATTATTATCTGAGTGGCAACCCTTTCAGGATTGATAAATACTGGATTGAAACATATAAAAAAGGAACGCTGCCCAACCTGAACGTTCAAAAGTCGGAAGTTGAAGATTTAGAGTTTCTATTAACTGAAACTTCAAAGATTTTAATGAAGGATTATGACAGTGATTTCTTTTCGGATTATACTCCTTATACCACAAGTTTTGGAATGGATCTGAAGAGCATTCAAGATGCAATTATTTTTAATAATATGCATGAAAGCCTGCATTATGGTTACCTTTTGGCACAAAAAAGAGCAATTTTAGGAGAAAAATATTAAAATGACAGATAAGAAAGACGATTTTATTTTCGGACTGCGTCCGGTAATTGAAGCTATTGAAGCGGGAAAAACTATTGACAAAATCTTTTTGCAGAATGCATTGCAAGGTCCTATTTATGCTGAACTGAAAACAATTTTAGCTCAAAATAAAATACGTCCCAATTACGTTCCAATTGAAAAGCTTAACCGCTTTACAAGAAAAAACCACCAGGGTGTTGTCGCTTTTATTTCAGATGTTCCGTTCCATAAAGTAGAAGACATAGTACCCCAATTATTTGAAGAGGGAAAAACTCCTTTTCTGTTAATCCTGGATCGATTAACTGATGTAAGAAATTTTGGTGCTATATGCAGAACAGCAGAATGCGTAGGAATTGACGCTGTGATCATTCCGGAAAAAGGTGCATCCCCTATTAATTCTGATGCCATTAAAACTTCAGCAGGTGCTATTTATAATGTGAAAATTTGTAAAGAGGCCAATCTTGCTCATACTGTAGACTTTCTTCAGCAAAGCGGAATTGCTGTATATTCAGCAACAGAAAAGGCACAAAAGCTAATCTATGATGTAAGCTTTACAGAGCCTTGTGCTATTGTAATGGGTAACGAGGAAACTGGAATTTCTAAAGAAGTATTACACCATTCCGATGAAAAAATAAAATTACCTATAGAAGGAAAAACCCAATCTTTAAATGTTTCTGTTGCCTGTGGTGCGATTTTATATGAAGCGGTAAGACAGAAAATGGCTGTCTCTCCAAATCTTTAATCCATGAAAACAATTCCGGGAACAACGTACAGATAATCTAATGCGAGGGAAACAATTTGTCGGCAATATTCCTGAAAAGATTTACCGTAAAAACTATGAAAATCTTTTTTCAGAATATATTACCGGTCCGTTAAATATAAAGCAAATGATAGTTGGCACGAACTCTGCTGACTTATTAACCGGCTATAACGAAAAATGGATGATAATATCTATACCAGGAGTAACTGTAAGGATATTGCAGACAAAATAAATAAAAACAGTAGTAAAAAATTAAAATAAATTAAATGAAAAACATAGCAGCAATAGCGCTAATATCCATAGCATTGGTTTCGTGTAAAAAGGAAACAACAAAAATTACAAAAGTAGATCCCAAAACAGGAAAGACCGTTACAGTGGAAGTTCCGGCTGATTCACTTGCAAAAGTTGCAGAAAATGCTGCAATTAAAGATTCTGCAGGAATTTATACCCAGACTTTTAAACTTGAAAAAGGAAAAACCTATCCTTTAACAACATATCAGAGGGATGTAAAAACAATGACAGATCCTCAGGGGAAAACATTGAACGGAACAAGTGAATCCACAGATGAGATGAGTTTTACTGTAAATGACGTTAAAAACAATATTTACGACATTACACTTAATCTTATTTCCAAAAGAAATTCTCAGACTGCAGAAGGAAAAACTATTGTAGTAGATACTAAACAGCCTATTCCTAAAGAAGATGACCTTAAAATGATCTGGAACATCAACAGGGCATTGACAAGCAATAAACTGAACATGAAAATGGATACAAAAGGAAATGTAATTTCCATTACCGGTTTTGAACCAGTTTATACAAAAGTTTCCAATGCAGTAGGTACTATCGTAAAGGATGCCAATCAGAAAGCTAGTGTTGTAGCAAGTCTGAAGGAAAGTTTTAACGAAAAAGTATTGAAAGACCAGTTCAGCAAAAACCTTACAATTATACCTAAAAAGGGTGTTAAAATAGGTGAAAAATGGACCAATACTGAAAATGCTGATCCTAACGGTAAGATTAAAGTGACTTCAAATTATGTATTAAAAAGTGTTGGAAATGGGGTTGCTGAGATTGGAGTAACAGGTGGAATTCCTAAAAAGACCGATAAACAGGCCCAGGGAGCAATGACTCACAGCATCAGCAGTGAGCTGGTACAGAACGGTACTATAAAGTTTGATGAAAATACAGGATGGATCAACAACCAGAATATTACAGTAAAAACAACGCAGATAGAAACCATTTCGGATGGAAAACAATCTCAATCCATGAAAAGCGTTTCCAATTCTTCTGTAATGGTAAATCCATCTGCTAAATAATTGAGGCTTATAAAATAAAAAAATATGAAGTGGATTCTTGAGCTAGTACTTACAGCTATTATTCTTTTCTTTGTCTGGAATATCCTTAGAAGGCTTTTTTTTTAAGACTTTTTACAGTTACCGTTTCAACAATAACAATAATAAACAGCAGCAGGATATACAAAACTCAAAAAAGAATGCAAAGATCAATTGGGACGCAGAAACTGTGGACTACGAGGAAGTAAAAGAAACGAAGGATAAAAGGTAAAAATTCCAAGAAAATAAAAGATAATAACCAGCATGGCGAAAAATAAAAACTTAATTTATATTGCAATTTCATTAGTTGTATTTATAGTTTTAGCATTTTTATATTCCACTCCTGTTTTTACGGGAAAGCAACTTTTCCAGCATGACATTGTTCAGTACCGGGGAGGAGCAAAAGAACTTCTTGATTACAGAGATAATAATGATAAAGAAACTTACTGGAGTGATTCCATGTTTGGGGGAATGCCTACCTACCAGATGGGTAGCCAGTTTAAGGGGGATATCATAAAAAAAATAGACAGTAATCTGAATTTTCTGCCAAGACCTGTTAATTATCTTTTTTTACTTTTTGCAGGATTTTTCCTTTTGGGAATGGTGGTGGTGAGAAACTGGAAGTACGCTCTGCTGGGGGCTACTTTTTTTTGGTCTCTCAACTTATTTTTATATTATCATTGCAGCAGGACATAATGGTAAAGTAAATACGATTGAGTATTTTGCGCCTCTTTTAGCAGGTATATTACTGGTGTACATCAGAAAAAAGTATATTACCGGATTTATCGTAACCACCCTGTTTATGGGACTTCAGATTGCTGCCAACCATCCACAGATGACCTACTATCTGTTCCTTGCATTAGGATTCCTCTTTATATCTGAATTGGTACGGGTTATCAAAAAGAAAACCCCGATGAAGCACTTTATTGTTTCTTCGGCTATTATAGCAGTATCATGTATCATCGGTGTGGGAATGAATTCGCAAAGGATCATGGCCAATTCCGAGTATATTAAAGAAACTGTACGCGGTAAACAAATCTTAAATACAGAAAATCATACTGCCGGAAAATCCGGAATGGATAAAGAAAGTATGCTAATGTGGAGCTACGGAAGACTGGAAACACTGAACCTTTTTATTCCAAGATTAATGGGTGGTGGAAGCCAGGAACCTGAAGCTAAAGAGATAATGAACCACATTCAGGAGATGATTCAGGAAAATGTTTCCTCTCAGGCAGAAATGGACAGAATTTCCAAAGGATTTGCAAGTGTTACGTACTGGGGTGACCAACCCGGAACTTCGGGACCTGCCTATCAGGGAGCTATTGTTTGTTTTTTAGCTATTTTAGGATTCTTTTTTGCCGGAAAAAAATACCGCTACTGGATTTTAGGGGCTTCTATACTGACTATTCTGCTTGCATGGGGAAGCAACTTTATGCCATTGTCGGACTTCTTTATAGACTACGTTCCGTTTTACAATAAATTCAGAGCACCATCTTCCATTCTTGTTATTGTTGAGCTCTTATTCCCGTTAATTGCAATTATTGGTTTGTATAAATTCTTTACAGACGAAAAATTGACAGAAGAATATAAAAAGAAAATTCTTTTTTATGTGAGTGGCGGGACATTAGGTTTGCTATTAATTCTTTTAATTTTTGGAAAGAGCATTCTTGGCTTTGCTACGGACAATGAAAAATTATATTTCCCTCCTTTCCTATTAGATTATCTGGTAGATGAAAGATTCAAATTATTTAAAGTTGATGCATTAAAAGCATTTATCTATGTAGCAATAGCTGCTTTGGCTTTATTCCTAACGATGAAGAAAAAGCTAAATCAGAATATCGCATTGGTCATTATAGGTGTTGTAAGCTTATTTGACCTATGGACTGTAAACAAACGCTATCTGAATGACGACAATTATGTAGATAAAGTATTTGCAGAAAATCCTTTTCAGACGGAAAGCTCGGATCTTCTTGCTGAAAAAGTACAGGCAAATCCAAATCTTGGTTCTATTCTGGCCAATGTGAATGTCAACAAAACATTGGAAACCATTGCTGAAAAAGACAAAACACACTACAGGATTTTCAATAATATTCTTGGAACTTTCAGTGAAACGAATACTTCTTATTTCAAATCTTCAATTGGTGGTTATCATGCGGTAAAACTAAGAAGATATGATGATGTGATCAATGAATATTTCCAGATTATGGATTCTGTAAAAGTTCCTAATATGCTCAACCTTTTAAATGCAAAATACTGGGTTGTAGGGGGACCGGAAAAACCTCAGGTCATTCCTAATACAAAAGCTAATGGAAATGCATGGTTCGTATCAGAAGTTAAAGTGGCCAATACTCCGAACGAAGAACTAAAGCTGATCGGAGAGGTTGACACCAAAAAAATTGCAATTGTAGGAAAAGAAGATGGTAAACCTTTTTTAGAAAGAGATAAATTTATCCTACCCGATTCTACAGCATTTATTAATCTAACCAAATATCAGCCTAACGAATTAGAGTTTAAATCTAAATCTAAAACACCACAATTGGCGGTATTCTCAGAAATTTACTATCCTCACGGATGGAAAATGTTTATCGACGAAAAAGAAGTCCCTTATATCAAGGCAGATTATCTTCTTCGTGCGGTTCAGGTTCCTGCAGGGGAACATCATATCCGAATGGTCTTTGAACCTGAAGTGATCGAAAAAGGAAAATGGATTTCTTTATTTTGCTTCGGATTATTTATCGCATTAAGTGCCTTTGGGATTTTCTGGATGAATAAAAAGAAGAAGGAAGCCTTAACCGAGGAAAAAGTTTAAATTATTTTTATACCCGGTCATCTTAATTGCTGGTTAAAAACATATTAAGATGACCGGCATTGATCTCTGCAATATTTCCATCCATGGAAGAGAAGAAAGTCCTTATTATTACTTATTACTGGCCTCCCGCAGGAGGTCCTGGTGTTCAGAGGTGGTTGAAGTTCGCAAAATATTTACCTGATTTTGGGTGGAAACCTATTATTTACACTCCGGAAAATCCGAGTTACCCTTTATTGGATGAAAGCTTGCTGAAAGAAGTTCCAAGAGACCTGAAAATTGTAAAAACAACAATCTGGGAACCTTACCAGCTTGCTGAAAAACTAAATAAAAGTAATAAGAAGTTTAAGGCCGGCCAATTTGATGTAGGCAAGAACCAAAGCTGGAAATCTAAGCTTTCCATTTGGGTAAGGGGAAACTTTTTCATTCCTGATGCAAGAGTTTTTTGGGTAAAACCATCGGTTAAATTCCTGGAACATTATATAAAAGAAAACAAAATTGATTTCATTGTAACTTCAGGTCCTCCCCATTCTTTACATCTTATAGGCTTACAACTTAAAAAGAAGTTTTCCACACTAAAATGGATTGCAGATTTCAGGGATCCATGGACAGAAATCTCCTATTATAAGCATCTCAAACTTACCAAAAGATCTGATCAGAAACACAGAAAACTGGAAAGTGAAGTTTTCAGAAATGCAGACATTACCCTTGCAACCAGTTATACAGATGCTGAAAATTTCCGAAAAAAGGGTGCTAATGCAGTTTGCATTACAAATGGATTCGATGAAAGTGATGCTGTATCTGTTGAACAAAATCTCGAAATTCCACAATCACAGAATACTAAGACCGAGGACACTCAAACACATTTCACCTTGAGCTACATTGGTGTGCTGGAACAGCTTCGTAATCCTGAAAATTTATGGACGGTCCTGGATCATCTTATAGAAACAGATTCATCATTTGCCCAACATTTTATATTAAAATTCGCAGGAAGAATCGATGACAGGATTCTTGAAACCTTAAACAATTCCAGTTTAAAAAAACACATTCATGATTTGGGATACCTTTCTCATGAAAAAGCCATTGAAGAAATGAAATCTTCAGACATGCTTTTAATCACGAATTTTCCTAACGAATCTTCTAAAGGAATTATTCCCGGAAAAATATTTGAATACCTGGCTACCGGCAAACAGATCATTTCGTTTGGTCCAGCCGATGCTGATGTATCAAAAATATTGGATGACACAAATGCAGGAAAGCACTTCAGTTATCAGGATTCGGATAACATAAAAGACTTTATACTTGAAAAATACAAGTTGTGGGAAAAAGGAAATCTTCTCGAAAACACTCAAAATATTGAACAGTTCTCAAGAAGAAATCTTGCTAAAAATTTATCTGAAATATTGGATCAGACAGTCCACTGATCATTAATTACAGCTATTATATAATATTTGCCTTCAAACTCTTCATATACAAAACGAAGAGTCTTCCAGTCCATTTCCCCGTATTTTTCTGTTCCTTTAATATAATTCTCTGTGAAATCATGGCCGGGGTAAATTTCTTTTAAATTATTAAGAGAATTTCCTCCACCCTGAAATTCATTAAAAGAATAAGTGGAATGTGTAAAATCTTTTGAGAAAACCCATTTTTCAAGGTAATCCTTTATAGTCTCTTTATACAGTTCTCCTGATCCATCATGAGATCCCCATGTAAACTGCGTTTTCGTTTGAACATACTTTTCAAAGTCGGCTTTGGAAAAATGTTTATCATCTTTGATATCTACAAAAGCATACATAGAAAAACGAATCCCTTTCTGGGGATGGATGAACTCTGAAAATTTCTGATAATCCTTGTTTTTTAAGGCTTGCAGAATTTCATCATTTGTTTTCTTTATGATATCTTTCTTTTCTGCCTCACTCATTTTCGGAACAGCAACAGTGTCGGTTTTCACGTGGCCAGCAGAGTCTGTTGTATTTATGGTAGGATTTGCTGTATTCTTTTTACAAGCTACAAGGCTTATGATCAATAATAGTGGAATGAATAACTTCTTCATCTTTTTTAATGTTAATTACAGAAAATCACCAAAACTAATGCCAGAAAAATAAGTAAATTTGTTATATGGAAGTTTTAGATATCCTCATTATCGGAGGAGGACCTATAGGATTGAATTGTGCCTTAGAGGCGCAAAAAAATAATCTCTCTTACATCATTATCGAAAAAGGGACAATTGTCAACTCCCTGTACAATTATCCTTTGTATATGCGTTTTTTTTTCTACAGCTGAAAAACTGGAAATTGCCGAAATTCCGTTTATATCAGCGGCCCCTAAACCAGGCAGGCAGGAAGCTCTGGAATATTACCAGGGAATCACGAGACAGAAGAACCTCAACATTCGTCTTTATGAAAAAGTAATCAGAGTTTCTAAAAAAAATGAGATTTTTGAGATTGAATCTTCCAAATCCATATACTATGCAAAGAATGTGATCATTTCAACCGGATTTTACGACATCCCTAACCTGATGAATATTCCCGGGGAAGACTTACAGAAAGTCAGACATTACTATTCCGAACCTTATCCGTATGCCAAGCAAAAGATTGTTGTTGTAGGTTCAAGCAATTCAGCTGTAGATGCCGCGCTGGAAACATACCGCAAGGGCGCGGAGGTTACCATGATCGTACGCCAATCCGAAATATCGAAAAGTGTAAAATATTGGGTAAAACCCGATATTGAAAACAGGATTGCAGAAGGAAGTATTACCGCTCATTTTAATTCTGAATTGATAGAAATCAAAGAACATAGCGTTGTATTTAAAGATAAAAACGGAGAGATCAATGAAATTCAAAATGATTTTGTTCTCGCTATGACCGGATATCTGCCGGACTTTGGTTTCCTGATCAATGCAGGAATTGAGCTACAGGGAGAATGTCTCAATCCTGTATACGACCCTGAAACCATGGAAACAAATATTCAAAACCTCTATCTTGCAGGCGTGGTTTGTGGTGGAAAAGACACGCATTTATGGTTTATTGAAAACTCAAGGATCCACGCTGATATGATTATAAAGAATATCCTAAAAACAAGGGAAAATTAATAGCTTAAATTTTCGGCAATATTTCAAAAGTCAGCCTTTACACCCAAAATAAAATTCCGTCGGGCAGCAGGATTATAAAAACGATTTCCAAAAGCATTGGTATCAAATCCTAAAACATAATCTGTATTGTAAAGATTTTGAATCTGAAGGTATACGTTCAGCTTAGTCTTTTCAAAATAGACGGGAATTCCCAGTTGTATATTTCCAACGATACTAGATTCAGACCAGACAGAATTGGGGTCATTTAAAGGAATCTTCGAAGTATAGAAATGAGAGTAATCTACAGAAACTTTCCTTAACACAATAAAATTAAATAAACTGCTTATCGTAGTTGACGGAACACCCGTTACATCATTTCCGGAAAAATTCTGATTTCCCTGCGCATAATTTTCAAACCTGAACCGGTAAAAACTACCTGAAAATCTGAACTTAAACCTGTTAAAAGTAGTATTATTTACATTAAAGCCTTTTGATTCTATCAAGACTTCTACCCCTCTTTGCTTGATATTTCCCTGATTAATAAAAAACTCCTCGCCTTTCTCATTCTGTCTCCTTACAATAGCATCCATCATCCGAAAATCGAAATAGTTTCCTTCCAGAAATAAAAAAATTACCGAACTGCTTACGGATCCCAATTTCCTTATTCCATCCATATTCAGGAACAAGGTCCAGATTAAATTCCTGATTAGAAGAACGGATTTCTTCATTAGTAGGTGCTGAATTTCCTTTCCCGATCTTAGCTCTTACTGAAAGTCCTTTTCCAAAAACATAAGTAAGCCCGATATTGGGAAGCCATTGTTTTCTGAAATGTACTTTTCCACTGCTTGTTCCTGGATAAAGCCTTTCCCATTCATAAGAATTGGCGTTCAGGCTAACAGATATATCCGTATATAATCTCTCATTAAAATTTAGTTTCTGGGACAGAAAATAAAATCCGGAAGTATTCTTAAGGTTATCAAAATTTTGAAAGTCTTTTTTTTATTCCCTTAATATTGTCATAGTTTCTGACCATTATCGAATTGCTACCTCCTTCAAATCCTAAGCGCCATTCTGCTGTAATCTTGTTCCAGTGTTCTTCATAATTGAGGTGTGTCCTTATGGCAAAGTTTTTTTCAAACCTCCTTTCATAATTGGTAATAAAAGGATTTGAAAAATCTACATAAGAGCCCTGCACCATTATAAAATGGGAAAATTTAGGACTCAAGCTGAATTGATTTGAAACACCTGCCAGTAACATTTTATTCCGTATGCCCGCGTCTTGTTCCACGGCACCGGGAAGTGTGGATGTTGCCGGCCTTGCCTGTTTCCTATCTCTTTGCATCTGCTCTAAAGTAAGTCCTCCGGGAGTTTGGTAGTCCAGATCTGAAAACAGAACCATCGCATTCATAGTCGCTTTCTCACTATATTGAAAACGGTCTTTTAAAAAAAAATTGTTTTCTTTCGATAGCTGATTGCTCACGGTAAGAATCACTCCGATAATAATTTTGAAAAACTTCGAGAAAATGTTTTCCAAGCTGTTTTGAAAAATCAAAGCTTTGATTCAATGTTCCGTAACTGCCTATTGAAATATTTGCTGATGTATTTTCCGAAGATCTCGTTTTAAGAAGAAGGGTTCCTCCTGTAGCTGCACCATAATCTCCACCCTCCGGTCCTTTGTAGATCTCCATCCTGTTAATAAGTTCAGGAGAAATAATATTAAAATAGGTATTTCCCGATGCGTCAGAAAGGATAAAATCATCAAGATATACTTTAATATTACGTACCCCAAATGGAGACCTCAGCGTACTGCCACGAACAGAAATCCTGTAACTTCCCGGGGAACGCTCTTCCATTCTTGCTCCGGCAATTTGATTAACCGATTCCAGAAGCCGTTCGGGTGTATTCTGGCTCAAGAGATCCTGAGTAATGACAGCAACAGATTTTGTCGAACGTAAGTATGAAGATGTTTTTTTTATAGGCATCAATTTTGACTTCCGAAATCAATTCAGCAGAATCTCTTATTTGGGAAGAGAAAAATGAACTGCAAATGATAAAGAATAAAAAACTGATCCTCACCATTCTACAAATCTAATAAATGATTTCTTAATCAGCCTCTTCTTTCGATTTTTTTTCAGATAACATCCATGGAACAATAAAATAAAAAGCAACTGCAATAAGAGCAGCGAGGGTTCCTGTTCCCAACCATAAAACCTTAAATCCCAGTTTCTCTGCAATCAAAGTTCCTACATAGGGAGTAACAATAAAAGCTATAGAAAATGATATCCCGTTCAATCCCATATAAGCACCTTTATTATTAGAACCTGACCTTAAAGCTGTAATCGTAGACATAAAAGGTAAGGTCCAAATTTCACCGACGCATAGCATTGTCATGGAAATAAGCAACGTTAGCATTGTGTAATCAAAAGCAAGCATCGCGTATGAAAATCCACAGAGCAAAGTTCCTACCAGCATGGTGATTCCCAAGGTAAAATATTTCTCAGCAATCTGAACAAAAGCCATTTCAAGCAATACAATCAAGAAACCGCTATATCCTAAAAGATATCCTATATGTTCCTGGCTAAGGTGAGCTGTATCCTTATAAAATATCGTAAGTGTGCTGAAAAGCTGGAAAAAACATATCGCAAACAACATACAGAAGAAACAATACAGCAGAAACTTTCCGTCCCGGTAAGGAGATCCTTCTTTAACATGAACGGTGCTTTTTTTCATGTTTTGGGCTTTCCTCAGGGCTAATGTATTTCTCTTTTTAAAGAACACAATATAAGTGATACCAGCTATTAATGCAGCCAAGGCATTACTGTAAAAAAGAAATTCATAAGAAATGGCCGATAAAATACCTCCTAAAGCCGGTCCTATAGAAAACCCCAGATTTACGGCCATTCTGTTTAAGGAAAATGCCCGGGTAATATTTTCAGGTCTTGCATATTTGGTGATTGCTACCGAATTGGCAGGACGAAACGTTTCACTTACAATACTTTGTGCAAGGATAATCCCCGCTAATCCCACCTCGGTCGTAAAAACAGGAATCATACAAAACAAAGGTACGCTCAGGAGCAAACTTAGACTTTGAACTCTATACTCTCCGATCTTATCCGTGATCATTCCTCCCAGCCATGAACCCAATACCGACCCAATTCCAAAAAAACTCAAAACAACACCTGAGTTCTCTATGCTGAAATGTAAATGCGCAGTCATATACACTCCTAAAAATGGGAGTACCATTGATCCGGCACGATTGATGAGCATTACCAACGCCAGCATCCAGCTTTCTTGAGACAGTCCTTTAAAAGAACTTGTATAGATCTTAATTAATTTCACGGGAATAAATTCTTGGGAACGGTTTTCGAAGACACAAAATTAGGCAAATTAAGTCAAAGCATGGTCCTTAAATTTATTTTCTCTGAAAAATAATTGAATCCCCGATTGCAGGAACCATTCAATATAAAAATAATTCAATTGATAATCCAACGGGTTCCTTTACAAATTTTGTAAATTGCAGATAAACCTTGTTGAACAAATACAAATGTAAATCAACAATTTTTCACTATCCAAATTAATTCCATTATTAATGACCACCAAAACAAAATTGTATGAATTTTAAAAATGTAACTGTTGCGGGCAGTGGTGTATTGGGATACCAAATCGCTTTCCAGGCAGCTTTCCATGGTTTTAATGTAACCGTTTATGATATCAGTGACGAAATTTTAGAAAAGGCAAAGGAAAAATTTAATATACTCAGTGAAGCTTTTACAAAAGACTTAAAAGCAACAAAAAACCAGCTGGACGCAGCATTCACAAATCTTACTTATACATCTGACCTGGCAGCATCTGTACAAAATGCAGACCTTTTGATAGAAGCCGTACCCGAAAACCCGAAAATTAAAATCGATTTTTACAGGAGTGTAGCAAAATTAGCTCCTGAAAAAACCATCTTCGCAACGAATTCGTCATCATTACTACCCAGTCAGTTTGCTAAAAAAACAGGAAGACCGGAAAAGTTTATTGCACTACATTTTGCCAATGAAATCTGGAAACATAACACAGCAGAAGTTATGGGACATCCGGGGACCTCTTCTAAAGTGTTTGATGATATCATGGAATTTGCAAAAGCCATTGGAATGGTCGCATTACCTATTTATAAAGAACAACCCGGCTATATTGTCAACTCATTGTTGATGCCGTTACTAAGCTCTGCATTGGAATTATGGGTAAATAAAGTATCAGATATCAAAACTATTGATAAAACATGGATGGTGGCCACCGGAGCACCAATGGGTCCTTTTGGGATACTGGATGTTGTAGGCATTACTACTGTTTATAATATTAATAAAATTGCAGCAGATTCTTCCAGATCACCTGTAATGCTTAAAATATCAAAAAAATTAAAAAAGGAATATATTGATAAAGGAAAATTAGGTGCTATAAGCGGTAAAGGCTTTTACAACTATCCCAATCCGGCGTACGGGAAAAAAAAATTTCCTGAAGTAGTTTCTCTCATTCTTATACGGATAAAACAATAATAAAAAACAGGATCTATTTTGTAGATCCTGTTTTTTTATATGATTAGAAACTTATTCTGGTTTATAAGAATCTTTCAGTGTCACGGTACGGTTAAATACCAGGTTCCCTTCAGTCGAATCCTGATCTTTCGTAAAATATCCGATTCTCTGGAATTGAAGCGGCTCTCCTACTGCAACATCTTTAAGGCCCGGCTCCGCAAAACCTTGAATAACAGAAACAGATTCAGGGTTCACAAAGTTAAGGAAGTCCACATCTTTTTCTGCATCTGGTTGCTCAACGGTAAATAGCTGATCATAAATTCTTACCTCCACCGGAATTGCATGGTTTGCTGATACCCAATGTAAGGTTCCTTTTACTTTTCTCAAGCTTTCTTCTGTTCCGCTTCCTGACTTGCTCTTTTCATCATACGTTGCATAGATTGTCGTAATCTCTCCGTTTTCATCTTTCTCTACTCTTTCAGCTTTGATGATATATGCAGATTTCAAACGAACTTCACCTCCTAATTTTAACCTGAAGAATTTATTATTTGCTTCTTCTTTAAAATCTTCACGTTCAATATATAGTTCTCGTGAGAAAGGAATTTCTCTCGTTCCGGCATTTTCCTGCTCCGGATTGTTTTCAGTCTCCAACCACTCTTCTTTATCTTCCGGATAGTTTTCAATCACTAATTTTACAGGATCAACTACGGCCATAACACGTTTAGCTACTTTATTCAGGTCCTCACGAACGCAGAAATCCAATAGCTGAATCTCAATAAGATTTTCTCTTTTGGCTACTCCTACTTTTTCAATAAAATTCCTAATGGATGTAGGGGTAAATCCTTTTCTTCGCATTCCTGAAATTGTAGGCATTCTTGGATCATCCCATCCTGTTACTACTTTTTCAGCAACTAATCTCTGTAGCTTTCTTTTGGATGTAATCATATAGGATACATTCATCCTTGCAAATTCTCTCTGCTTCGGAGCTACTTTAGGCTCTTCATATACCTGATCCAGATACCAGTTATATAATGGTCTGTGATTTTCAAACTCCAAAGAACATAAAGAATGTGATACTTGTTCTAAATAATCTGACTCTCCATGAGCCCAGTCATACATCGGATAGATTTTCCAGTCTGTTCCTGTTCTGTGGTGAGGTCTTTTCAGAATTCTGTACATTACAGGATCACGCATATTCATATTAGGAGAAACCATATCAATTTTTGCACGAAGAGACATCGTACCTTCTTCAAACTCTCCGTTTTTCATTCTCTCGAATAAATCCAGAGATTCTTCAACAGGACGGTTTCTGAAAGGGCTTTCCACTCCGGGTTCAGTTGGATTTTTTCTTTGTTCTGTAATCACTTCAGACGGTTGCTCGTCCACATATGCTTTTCCTTCTTTGATTAATCTTACGGCCCAGTCATAGAGCTGCTGGAAGTAGTCAGATGCGTACAATTCTTTATCCCATTTGAAACCTAGCCATTCTACATCTTTTTTAATAGAATCTACAAATTCCTGTTCTTCTTTTTCAGGATTTGTATCGTCGAAACGAAGGTTTACAGGAGCGTTGTATTTTTCTCCCAGTCCAAAGTTGATGCAGATGGCTTTGGTGTGCCCTACATGTAAATAACCATTTGGTTCTGGGGGAAAACGGAAACGGATTTGATCTCTGTTCAAACCATTTGCCAAATCATCTTCTATAATTTGTTCAATAAAATTGAGCGATTTTTTTTTCTTCTTCCATTATTTAATTAAAAGTTAAAAGTTATATTTTAAATATATATAACCCATTCGCAAATTTAGCGAAAATTTAGGGTTTATGAAAGGGCTGATTTAAAAGCATATTGACTAAAAATCCAATATTTTTTCCGAAATTTATACCCCTAAAACCTATCACAAAATCATTATGGCTGTTTATATCTTAAGTAACAGGAAGATCGTCCGTCATAAAAACGAAACCGTTGATTCATTTTCCAATGATGAATATTCCATTCCTAATTTCAGAATCGCAAAATGTGATTTTACCAATTATACGGAACCAACTGCTCAGGAAAAGAGAAAAAAAAAATTACACCAACAGGAATATATTAAATTATCAGCTTTTTTCAGAACCTGAAAAACAAGGATACCAGGAAGTTCTTGATGTTTTATTAAGCGAAAAAAATATCAAAAAATCAAAAGTTACAGCCGATAACCTGGGGGGGAACCCAAAGGATGTTTTATGAATTGTATAAAAACATGTCTTCTACCAAATCCAGAAGTGACGTTTTAATATTTATCCATGGTTATGCCTACGATTTCGACGATGAACTGGAAGCTATTATTGATCTGAAAAAACTGTTTATCGATAGTCCGGAATCTCCAGTTGAGCATATCCTGTTTGTGAGCTGGCCGGCTTCAAGCAGTATTGTACCACTTACTTACTTTGACGATAAAGCATCCAGCATTAATTCCGGAACCTCATTAATGAGGCTGTTCTATTTTTACACTCAGTTTCTAAAGGATATTTTTTCCAACCGGGATTTAGCTCCGTGTAACCAGAGAATTCATCTGATGGCTCATTCCTTGGGAAACAGGGTGCTTCAAAGTATGCTGTACAGTCTTAAAAGCGAAAATATTCTAAGAGTAATTGATCAGGTTCTTTTATTGAATGCTGATGTAACTTATAAAGTATTTGAAGACTCTGAAGACTCCTTTAACAAACTTCCTTTACTTGCCAATCGCGTTTCAATTTATTTAAACCGAAAAGATGCCGTTCTAGGAATTTCCCAGTTTACCAAAAATATTCTCACTCCGAGACTGGGAAAAAACGGCCCCAGTGATATTGAAAAATTTAAAGATATTGTGTCTATTGTAGACTGTACCTTTATTGAGAACGACCTCAAAGATGGTTTAAAATTTGAGCTTGGAAACCACTGGGGATATCTCTCTAGTTCACAGGTACAAAATGACATTTTCCAGACCCTGAACGGAGTTGATAGAAACCTCATTACCAATAGAATAAGCAATTATGAAAATATTTTCACAATTGTATCAAAATAGTGACTTATACAAAATTAACAATAAAATAACAGAACAATAATTGCGAAAAATTCAATTTGGCACGAAGATTGCTTATATCTAAAGATAGAGAATTAATTAAAATTTCCGGTCATGAAAAAGTTTAAAGAAAAGGTTTCTATTTTAATAGAAAACATCAAAAAAACGATTTTCATAAATGATGAAGTTTAATCAATGTACACCAACAGAAAAATAACACAATTTCATGTTGAAATCATGCTTTAAAAAGCAAGCGTTCCCCAATTAGTTCCAAATGATTGTCAAAATTATTAGTAAATAAGCCTCCGGTTCCTAAACCTTGAGGCATTTTACTATTTTTAGTATAGGTATACTGGGCTATTGCATTTAATCCTATATTACTTTCCAGCGCCGAAGTTATCCACCATCCTATATTATTTTGTTCTGCAAGAGAAATCCATTCGTCAGATCCCGAAAAACCTCCAATCAAAGACGGTTTAAGAATAATATATTGCGGTTTAATTGCTTCCAGTAGTTTATTCTTTTCGCCGGTATCAACAATTCCGATCAATTCCTCGTCCAGAGCAATTGGTGTTGGTGTATCGCTGCACAACACGGCCATATCATTCCAATTTCCAGCCTTAATAGGCTGTTCTATAGAATGAATACGTAAATCCGATAGCTGTTTTAAAACAGTCTTTGCTTCTCGTGTATTGAATCCTCCGTTCGCATCAACCCGCAATTCCAAACTGCTTTCCGGAAATTTCTTTCTCAATTTTTTCAGCACTTCATGTTCGGATTCCCAATCAACCCCTATTTTCAATTTAATGCAATGGAAACCTTTTTCAAGTTTTTCCCGGATCTGTTCTTCCATAAACCCGACACCTCCCATCCAGATTAGCCCATTGATCGTAATGGGAATCTGCCCCTGTGTAAATTGACTGGGAAAATAAAGATGTCCTCCATTCTTTAAATTAAGGATAGCCTGCTCGTATCCAATCCAGATGGATGGAAATTCTATTAACTCTTCTCTTAAGAATTCAGGAGTCTGTCCGATATTCTCACAAAGCCATTTGAGTTTTTCTTCATAATCTGGTCTGTCGTCAAAGCTTAGCCCCCTGAAAACGGCACACTCTCCCACTCCCTTTCTATCATTTTCCGAAATTTCAAGAATAAAAGTTTCTTTTTCATGCAAAACGCCACGAGATGTTCCACTCGGGCGTTTGAATTTTAATAAATATCTGAAGTATTTTGCGATCATTTATTTCACATTATCTATTCGCATAAATTCCTCTGCTTTTTCTACCATAGCAACACTTCCACAGAAAAATGGAATTCTCTGATGAAGTTCTGTAGGCTCAACTTCCAGAATTCTTCTGAATCCATCCGTTGCTTTTCCACCAGCCTGCTCAGCAAGGAATGCCATAGGATTACATTCATAAAGCAGCCTTAGTTTACCATTAGGAGCTTGTGAATAAGAAGGATAAATATAAATCCCTCCTTTCAGCATATTTCTATGGAAATCAGCAACAAGAGAACCAATATATCTTGATGTGTAAGGGCGGTCACCTTCTTCCATCTGACAATATTTCAGATAGTTTTTAACTCCCTGAGGGAATTTGATATAGTTTCCTTCGTTGATAGAATAAATTTTCCCCGTTGCCGGAAATTTCATATTGGGATGAGAAAGATAATAAGTACCCAGAGAAGGATCCAAAGTAAATCCGTTCACTCCGTTTCCGGTGGTATATACAATCATTGTAGAAGATCCATAAATTACATAACCTGCTGCAATCTGGTTCACTCCTTTCTGAAGAAAATCTTCTAACTGAACAGGTGTGCCCGGCTCAGAAACTCTTCTGTAAATAGAAAAAATAGTTCCCACAGAAACATTCACATCAATATTTGAAGAACCATCAAGAGGGTCAATCAAAACTACATACTTGCTAAGATGCCCATTTCCTACACATTTAATATCAATAAAGTCATCATTTTCTTCGGAAGCAATTCCACAAACTACCTCTCTTTGCGATAATGCCGTGATGAATATCTCATTAGCAAGGACATCCAGCTTCTGCTGCTCTTCCCCCTGAACATTCTCATTACCTGCTTTTCCAATGATATCTGCAATTCCTGCTTTATTTACTTCTCTGTTTACAACTTTTGAAGCCAATCTTATAGCACTTAGAAGTCGGGAAAGTTCCCCTGTAGAATACTGAAAATCTTCTTGTTTATCTATAATAAATTCTCCTAAAGTCTGCAACGATTGATCTGACATATTTTACTTTTTACGATTTGTCCAAATTTCGTAAAATTTATTACAATCTAAAAAAAAATTCTTTCAAAAGCCATTACAAACTGTATATCAAACACATACAACATAACAAACATAACATATTGTCTTTAACCTTTGTATAATTGATTCCCGTTTTCGCTCCCAGCTAAATTTCATCAATTCACACTATTATTAACAATATAGCATCATTACGTCGAGATAATATTAATAAATCTGGAATAATATTGCATAAAATCCATTCATCTTATCATTTATCATAAAAATCTTTATCTCATCCTACCCTTCGGGTATTTCATATCTCATTGTAAATTTATAATTTTGACCTCCGTAAAAAACTCAACTATTTTTTATCTAACAATTTTATTTTTAATATTTTAATGAAAATTTTCAAGTTTGGTGGAGCATCTGTAAAAGATGCTGAAAGCGTAAAGAATGTGTCAATGGTTTTAAAAAGCCAGGGATTTGCCAAATGTTTGCTGGTAATTTCAGCAATGGGCAAAACGACGAATGAATTGGAAAAGGTTGTGGAGCTTTATTTCAAGAAGGAAAACTATCAAACTGAAATTAAGATTATTAAACAGAAACATATTGAAATTGCTGAAGGGCTTTTTCAGGAAAATCATCCAGTATTTGCAGAAATCAATTTATTTTTTGACGACCTTGATTCTTTTTTAAGAAGAAATAAATCGCCTAATTACAATTTCGTTTACGATCAGGTGGTAAGCTGTGGAGAAATGATTTCTACAAAGATAGTAAGTGAATATCTGAATGAAATACAGTTTATTAATCAGTGGCTGGATGCCAGAGATTATATTAAAACAGATAATTCTTACAGGGATGGTAATGTAGACTGGAAAAAAACAGAGGAATTTATTTCTACCCTGAATTCTGAAATTTGTTATGTAACGCAAGGATTTATTGGATCCGATGAAAATAACTTCACGGTAACATTAGGAAGAGAGGGTTCAGATTATTCTGCTGCTATTTTTGCTTATTGTATGAATGCAGAGGCAATGACCATATGGAAAGATGTACCAGGCGTAATGACAGGGGACCCGAGAAAATTTAAGGATGTTACCCTTCTTTCCAATATTTCATATGAAGAAGCAATCGAAATGGCTTATTACGGAGCGAGTGTAATTCACCCGAAAACCCTTCAACCACTACAGCAAAAAAGCATTCCTTTCTACGTAAAATCTTTTGTAGATCCTACAAAAGAAGGAACAAAAGTAGGAGCTTCAGAAAAAAACCAGCACGAAGAAACATATATTTTAAAAGAAAATCAGAATCTTTTAAAAATATCTACAAGGGATTTTTCATTTATTGCAGAAGATCACATGAGTCAAATCTTCAGTCTTTTGTCAAGACATAAAATTAAAGTTTCCTTGATGCAGAATTCTGCAATTTCACTAGCTTTATGTTTGGAAGATAAATTCAATGCAATTGATGAGCTGAATGAAGAACTACAGAAAGATTTCAGAACTGATGTAGTTAAAAATGTATCCTTATTCACCGTAAGAAATGCGAAGATGGATAACATTGACAAATTTTACCAGGAAAAAAGTGTATTATTGGAACAGATTTCAAAGAATACGCTTCAGATGGTAACACAATAAATATAATTGCGACTAAACACATATGAGCTTAATTTCGAAAAACGATTTAATCCAGGCTTCCGGCTTAAGTAAAATAGGGTTCCTAAAGAATCCTGTGGCATCTGCTATCATGAGCGTTGCTAAAATAAATGAAGTCAACAAACTATATGATAAACTAAAAGACAAGGAAGGTAAAGACTTTTTCGATTCATTTGTGAGGGAAAGAAACTTAAGCTATATTGCTTTTGAAGAAGATTTGGCTAAAATTCCCAAAACAGGTCCATTTATTTTGGTATCCAATCATCCTCTTGGAGCAATTGATGGGATACTAATGTGTAAAATATTAACAGAAGTGCGTCCGGATTTCAAAGTAATGGGTAATTTTCTACTGGAGAAAATAAAACCAATGGAACCGTATGTAATTTCTGTAAATCCATTTGAAAACAGAAAAGGTGCTTACAGCAGCTCTTCCGGAATGCGTGAAACTTTAAAACATCTTGAAAACGGAGGATGTGTAGGTATTTTTCCAGCTGGTGAGGTTTCCAATAAAAACAATCCTTATAGTGAGATTTTGGATAAGGAGTGGGAAAAGCCTGCTCTAAAACTGATCAAAATGGCAAAAGTACCGGTTGTGCCCATGTATTTTCATGCAAAAAACAGTACTTTATTTTATCAGGTTGCAAAGATCCATGCTAATTTACAAACCCTGATGTTACCATCAGAAATGATGAATGACAGGGAAAAACCTATCCGTATCAGGATCGGTAAACCGATTGCGGTAAAGGCTATGGATGAAATGGAGACCATCGAAGAACTGGGTGAGTTTTTAAAGCGTAAGGTTTATATGATGAAATCTTACTACGAAAAGCGAAAATCATTAGCGCAGGTTATCAACCTGCAAAATCTATCGTTAAAATTCCCTTTACTTAAAGAAGAAAATATTGTACAGAATATTATTGATGAAACTCCCAAAGAAAATATTCTTTCTGACATCAATAAGCTGAGAGGTACTGATAAAATGCTTTTCAGTAATGGCAATTACGAAATCTATTTTACAACCTATGAAGAAATTCCTTCTGTAATGAGGGAAATAGGCAGACAAAGGGAACTTACATTCCGTGCTGTAGGAGAAGGCAGCAATCTCCCTTTTGATCTTGATGAATACGATAAACATTATCACCATCTTTTTCTTTGGGACAATACGGCAGAGACACTTGTCGGAGCTTACAGGATGGCTTTGGGTAAAGATGTCATGAAAAAATATGGCATCAAAGGATTCTATACCAGTTCACTTTTTGAATTTGAACAGGATATCCATCCGTTCTTCAAAAAGGTTATTGAAATGGGGAGAGCCTATATCTGCCAGGAATATCAACAGAAACCTCTTCCACTTTTTTTTATTGTGGCGGGGAATTGTTCATGTATGCCTGAGAAATTCTGATCATAAGTTCCTGATGGGTGGCGTGAGTATTTCCAATAAATTCTCCGAATTTTCAAAGTCTTTAATGATTGAGTTCATGCGCTCAAATTATTATGACGGAGCCGTTGCCCAATACATTACTCCGAGAAACGAATACAAGGTAAAGCTTAGAGACCGCGACAAAAATATCTTTTTCGAGGAGATGGAATCCGATCTTAATAAGCTTGACAAAATCATTGATGATCTTGAACCGGAATTAAGATTACCTGTTCTGATCAAAAAATACATAAAGCAAAACGCAAAAGTAATCGCATTCAATGTGGATCCAAACTTCAATGATGCTATTGATGGACTAATGTATATTCGAATCAGTGATCTTCCGGAAAGCACGATTAAGCCGGTACTGGAAGAAATGAGTGAACAAATCAGAAAAGAGCAGGAAAATAATCCGGCTGAGAATCAGTAGGTTTTTGTTATTGACAGAAAAAAAAACGTCTTAATACTTGCGTCATATACTAAAACTTACTACTTTTGCATCACTTTAAAACAACGAAGTAAGACAAACAAAAATATAATGGTTTCTTAGCTCAGTTGGTAGAGCAATGGATTGAAAATCCATGTGTCCCTGGTTCGATTCCTGGAGAAACCACAAACCACCTTTTATAAGGTGGTTTTTGTTTTTATCTAATGCTCAGTTTTTAGTATTCTGAAGTATATCGTTTTCCCCTATAATAAATCCTTCCAGAAACAAAGGGGAAATTTTACTGATTTCATATCTTGAGCAAAATATGCATTAAGATTAAGCTTGTAAAGTTTGAACAGAAGGTTTTGAAGTGTTGCTCTTGAAACCAGTAAGCTTCCCAAAAAATCCATCAACCCATTTTGAATATAAATCTAATTATTTGGTGTCAATAATTGAGAATTTGTAAATAGTTGAATGTTTATATACACTTCTAGGAGTTAGTACTGGTGATGGAAAATGAGATTGATTAATTGCGTCGGGAAAGTTTTGCGTTTCCAAACAAAACGACTCTCTTTCCTGATATATGTGATCCTCTTTTCCTTTTTCGTTTTTTATCCAATTGGCAGTATATAATTGTAAGCCCGGCATAGTGGTAAATACCTCCATTTTTCTACCCGACCCTGGCTCTATAGCGGTAGCTACTAAATCTAAACTATATATACCGTGTTTTAAAACAAAATTATGATCATATCCATTAGCAATAGCAAGTTGATCATGATCACTATCAATTCTGTCTCCAATAAATGTCAGGGAGGTAAAATCAAACGGGGTATTTTTTACAGTTAAGATCTCACCCGTTGGTTCATGATTTTTTGTAAGAGGAGTGTAAAAATCAGCCTCGATCTGCAATTGGTGGTTATTTATTGCTCCACTACCTTCTCCTGCCAAATTAAAATAAGAGTGATTCACAAGACTGAGTATAGTTTCCTGATCTGTTGTTCCTGAATAATCTAATCGTAATTCATTATTTTCATTAATAGAATAGGTTACTGTTACAATTACTGTACCCGGATAACCCTCATCCCCGTCAGGAGAAGTATATTGAAAGGTCACTTTTGAGGCGGAAGTCTCTTTAACATCCCATATTTTCTTATCAAAACCAATCAAACCACCGTGCAAATGATTACTCCCATCGTTAACTGTTAATGAGTATTTTTTTCTATTTAATGTAAATTTTCCTTTTTTGATACGATTAGCATATCTACCGCAAATAGCTCCTTGATAAAGTTTATTATTATCAATATATTCTTGTGCTGTATCATATCCTTGTACCACATCTGTCAATTTCCCCTCTTTATCTTTAACATTAATACTAACTATGATTGCACCATAATTAGTTATCTGTACAATCATCCCATTCTTATTTTTCAAAGTGAATAATTGTACTTTCTGATTATTGTGAACTGTATTAAAAGCCACTTCACTGATGATACCCATTATTTCAAAAATCTAATTTGACGGCTCCTTTTTGCCTAATAAATAAAGGATGGCAAGAACCAGCACCAAATAAATGATTTAAAGTTGTAATGTATCTTTCAAGCAAATCTTCCGGAACAAAAGCTTGTATGGTTCCTGCGAATCCTCCTCCATGCACACGCCAAGCTCCAGTACCTTTTAATACTACTTCGCTATATGCCAATCCCAATGAAACTGCTTGTTCTTTTATGTTACTTGATACATAAACATTTTGATTGTACATATATGAACTATGCCCAGAATCTATTACCAATTGTAAAAATTTTTTAAAATCATTCTTCTCTAATGCCATTACTTCATCTACTACCCGGTCATTTTCGCATTCAAAATGAATTGCTCTTAAAATAGCCCGATCTCCCACTTTCTGACGGATCGAAGGTGCAATATCCATTACTTTTTCCAAGGTAGTTTCTCTCAGCACACCGCATCCTAAATGGGTTGCAACGTCTTTCATCTCTTTAGGTAAAACAGCATATTCATTATTCAAATTGGTGTGATCCCCTCGGGAATCTGTAATTACTAAAGAAAAGCCGGTAGATTCAAAATCAAAATCTACTTTTTTAACAATAGGATTTGCTATATCAGCAAAATCAATGGATACCAATCCTCCTACCGAACAAGCTACCTGATCCATTAATCCACAAGGTTTTCCAAAGAAAATATTTTCTGCATATTGTCCTACACGAGCATTTAAGATGGGATCTAATTTACCTTCGTTAAATAAATGACTAATAATTACCCCGATTAATACTTCAAATGATGCAGACGAACTTAATCCTGAACCTTTAGGAACACATCCGTCAATTACGGCATCGAATCCTCCTATTCCATATCCCAATTCCTTTAATCGAGCATTAATTCCACGAACAAGAGCATCTGGAGTTAAAAATTCATTTTCGTTGGGAGCAAGATGATTTAAATCTACTTCAAATGATTGATAGCCTGAAGATTCAATCCGGATTATATTTGAATTATTTTTAGCTGCAATGGCAATATTATCTAAGTTTACCGCACCCGCTAATACGCGACCATGATTATGGTCTGTATGATTACCTCCAATTTCGGTTCTTCCCGGTGCGCTGAAAACAGAAATCTCTTTATCCCCAAAAACTTCTTTGAAACGGGATAATGTTTTGGTATATCGGACTGCTTGCTGATGTAATAATTCTGAATTCCGCCCATATAATTCTCTAAAAAGGGGGATATTACCCTCTTTAATTATAGAATAAATATATTTAATATTTGACATTTTATTTGTATCCAATTTATAAAACAGTCTATTTTTTATTAAGAGCTATTTTATTTACTTTTATAATGAATTGTTGAACTTTTTTTTAAGAATGTCTGCGCTTTGTTCCGGAGTAATATCTCTTTGTGCTTCTGCCAACATTTCATATCCTACCATAAATTTCTTCACACTAGCTGAGCGAAGTAAAGGGGGATAAAAATGCATATGAAAATGCCATTCCTCATGTGATTCCAGATCTGTAGGTGCCTGATGTATTCCGGCAGAATAAGGGAAGGAAGTAGAGAAAATATTATCGTATTTCACAGTTAAATCTTTCAATATCTGAGCAAATAAAACTTGATCTTCATGTGAAAAAGCAAGTAGGCTATTTAAGGGCATTTTACTAATAATCATTGTTTCAAATGGCCACGTTGCCCAAAATGGAACCAAGGCCACAAAAGCTTCATTTTCTAATATAATTCGCTCATTAATTCCTATTTCCCTTTGAAGATAATCAGACAGAAGGGTTGTTCCATGTTTATCATAATAGTTCTTCAAATTTTGTTGTGTTCTGGCTACCTGGGAAGGAATAGATAACTGTGCCCAAATCTGCCCATGAGGATGAGGATTACTACAGCCCATAATTGCTCCTTTATTTTCAAAAATCTGAACATGATTAATGTAATCTAGCCTCCCCAGATTCTGATATTCTTCTTTCCAGACAGACACAACGTTTGTAATTGCTTCTACAGACATTTCAGGAAGAGTCAATGAATGGTCATGTGAAAAGCAAATTACACGATTAATTCCTCTTTCAGGTTCAGTTTTAAATAATTCATCCTCGGTTTTATCAAAGGTTACTCCTTCGCTCAATAAAGCTCCAAAATCATTATCGAATACATACACACCCTCATACTGGGGGTTTTGGACTCCGTTAACTCTTGAATTTCCGGGGCATAAATAACATTTAGGGTCATATTGATTTTGAACGTTTGGCAATGGTTCTTCCTGTTGTCCTTGCCATGGCCGCTTTGCTCTTTGTGGTGATACTAAAACCCACTCATCCAATAAAGGATTATATCTTCTATGTGGATGATCTTTGCTGTTAAATGAACTACTCATATTGAGTTTCTTTATATCAGTTTAGCCCTTTTTCAGGATTTAACTTGTCCAAAATAGGTTCGGTTAATGTATTTAATTCTGTATTAATTTTATTATTTTTCTGTTCAAAAATAATAATCTCATTATCACCATTTTTTAGATAACACCCGGGTAAATATAATGTCTGTTGTGGCCCTACTGACCAATACCTTCCTAAATTGATTCCATTAACAAATACAATTCCTTTTCCAAAAGGCCGCATATCCAAGAAAGTATCTCCCACTTTTGATACATTAAAATTTCCTTTGTAGATAGCTGGTCTATTCTCTTTTAGATCTGATTTTTGTTTTGCATCAATTACCGGAGCCTTTTCAAAAGGAAGTCCATACATCTCCCAATCTCCGGTGATTTTTCGGTCATTAATAAATACAGGAGAAATAATTCCTTTTGTATTTTTATTAATAGCAGCTCCGTAGTTAATTCTTCCCATGTTTTCTACCAAAATGTCTAATTTTCCATTGAAGGGTATATTAACTTCACATTCATATTTTTTATAGTAACGATTAAGCTCTCCAACTTTTTCTCCATTCACATAAACAATCGCATAATCTCTTAATCCATCAATTTTTAAAGTTCCTTTAATTGGCTGATTAAAATTTTTGCTGTACCAGACATAGCCATACCCCTGATTTAATTGCTCAAAAGTCAAAGGATTATCATTAATTACTGGCCTTACATGATTTTTTAAATTTTCTAAATCTATTGCCTGAGACAATTTAATACCCTGAATCTCAATGACTGGAATTTTTGCAGGAATAGGAGGCGTAGAAGAATTTTTTAATAATTCTCTTAATTTCAAGTACTTTTCAGTCTCCCAACCTGCCTCAGTAATGGGAGCATCATAATCATAACTGGTCATACTCGGTTGTATGTCATGATCTTTATCGTAATTAGCTCCAGAGGTAAACCCAAAGTTAGTTCCTCCATGAACCATGTAAATATTAAAAGAAATATCGTTATTCATGAATTTTTCAATATGGCTTTTTACTCTTTCCGCGGCTTTACGAGGGAAAGGTTCTGCCCAATGATCTAACCACCCGGGATAGTATTCCGCTACCATAAAAGGACCTTCTCCGTTATGAAATTTCTTTACCTCTTTCTTAATATTTTCTGGATCTTCATCTCCATTTGCAGTCGGCAAAGCGCCGGGCAAAGCACCTCCTTCAAATAACCAGTCTCCATCTGAAGTAAAAAACTCCATCCCTTTGAAACCAACTTCTTTTAATTGATCAAATACAGATGAACTATATTTTTTATGATCCTCCATTTTAATATCTTCCCGTTGACTAACGAAAGATCCAAATTCATTTTCTCCCTGCACCATCACAATAGGACCACCATTAACAATCAGATAAGGTTTTACCACCTTATAAAGTTCTGTGAAATATGCTTTTGTTGAATGTAAAAAAGGAGTATTGTATTCTCTAATTTTCATATCCTTGTCATTTTGCAAAAACCAAGGATAACCTCCGAATTCCCATTCTGCACACACATAAGGTCCCGGGCGAAGAATTACCATTAAGCCTTCTTCTTTTGCTATTTTTAAGAATTCAGGTAAGTTTCGGTTCCCGGTTTGAAAATCCCATTTTCCAGGAGCTATTTCATGATAATTCCAAAATACATATGTAGCTATTGTATTTAGTCCCATCGCTTTAACCATTTTTAAGCGATGTCTCCAATAATCATGAGGAATTCTGGCATAATGGATCTCGCCTGAATGCAATTTAACTGCCTGTCCGTTAAATTTAAATTCTCCATTCTCGATTTTGAAAGATTCATATTTAATAGGTTTCTGTTGTGCATTTATCGAACTTGCCCCTACTAAGCACAAGGCTAAAATTATATTTTTAATAAGCTTCATCGTAATGTATTATAAATCTAGTTTAGTTAATAAAATAAATTTATAAATTTACCAGACACTACCATACTAGTTCCTACCGGTTTTTGTAGCTTTACTACCAGTTTAAAATTTGGAAATATATCGAGGTTTATTAAAATAATTCGCTATTCAGTTCTACCCAAATACCAACAGATTATAAATTCCATTGAGCAAGGCTAAAGGATGAAAAACTATTTTCTATAAAAGTGTCTATGTGATAAATTATAGCAAAAAACCAACATTTCTCATTTTCCTCAAATACAAAAATCAAAATTTCTATTACCAAAAACGAACATATATAGCAGTTAGAAGTAATAAAATAATGACAATCAGGAATAATGTTCTATTGTCCACACTGAACATATTTTTGTCTGTGACAAAAGCCTTTGGATTTACTTTTGGTTCAAAAAAACTTAAGAGAATCATTACAACTGCAGTAATGAAAAATGACCAGCCCATATTGATAAGGAAAGGAATCTCTGTAATGGTTTTCACCACACCGTTTTCCAATTTTTCATAAGTGAATGCTGTATAAATCCATGTTTCTTTCCCAAACAGGCCAACTGCAAAGCTGTTAAAGAAAATAGATAATAAAAAACCAAGAATAACTCCAACTATAGCAGCGGTTCCGGTAGTTCTTTTCCAAAACATTCCTAAAATAAACATAGCAAATACACCCGGACTAATAAAGCCAGTATATTTTTGTATAAATGTGAAACCGCCTTCTCCACCGATTCCCAAAATATCTGTCCATGTAAATACCAAAGCAATAAGCATAGCCACTATAATTGCCCAACGTCCTGTTCTTACCATTTGCATTTCAGAGGTGTTGGTGTTTAAATATTTTTTATAGATGTCTAAAGTGAAAATTGTAGATATACTATTTACTTTTCCAGCAAGTGATGCGACTATTGCAGCTGTTAAAGCAGCAACCGCAAGACCTTTAAGCCCAGATGGAAGCAACCCCAATATTGAAGAATAAGCACTATCTTTTACCCCATTAAAAATTGACAAATGACCTTTTGTATAGAGTACATAAGCTGCAATCCCAGGAAGTACAACAATTACAGGCATAAAAAGTTTTAAAAACCCTGCAAATAAAATTCCTGTTCTTGCTGTTTTCAAATCTGCTCCTAATGCTCTTTGGGTAATGTATTGGTTACATCCCCAATAATTAAGTTGTACAATCCATTGTCCAGCAAAATACATCGCTAAGCCTGGCAAAACCACATATTTCTGCACCGCTAAATTTTCCGGCATTGATAAAGAAGTTGTTGTTATTTGTGGTTTATTTAGAATGAGTTTGAAATGTCCCGGAGCTTCTTTCAAAAGGGTATCTAAACCCGTTAAGGCATTTCCAATAGCAGCACCGTTAATTCTTTGATCCACAACCTGTAATGCCATGTAAACTGTAGCAAAACCACCAATAACAAGAACTGTTACTTGAATAACATCCGTATAGCCAATGACTTTCATTCCCCCCCAATCCAATAAACAAAGCCATTAGTAAAAGTGCAATCATGATGATATGCAGGTGGCCTCCACCAAGCAATGAATCAATAGCTACAGCTCCTAAATAAAGAATAGAAGTAAGATTAACAATTACATACAAAAATAGCCAAAAAACAGCCATAATAAGGGAAACAGACTTATTATATCGTGTTTCCAAAAACTGGGGCATCGTATAAATCTTATTTTTGAGATAAATCGGAATAAACCATACTGCAATAATGATTAGGGCAATTGCAGCCAGCCATTCGTAGACGGCAACAGCTACTCCTATGAAGAAGCCTTCTCCACTCATCCCAATAAATTGTTCTGCCGAAATATTAGATGCAATCAGGCTCGCTCCAATTGCCCACCACGTAAGTGAGCCTTCTGCAAGGAAATAATCTTTACTTCCTGTCGTTTTTGATTTCTTTCGCTTGTATATCCATAAGCCATATGCTGTTACAACCGAAAAATATATTAGAAATATAACAAAATCAAGAGTCGAAAGTTTTCCCACGCTTAAAAATTTTTATAGTAAGTTTATCATAGATTTGTACACTTTTTAGCACTTTTATATACTCTAAAGTATTTAATAATTTAGCGCCCTTAATAGATCATTTAGAATAAAATTGAATCTTTTGCATCAAAATCACACAAAAGGAAACATTATCTTACCAAATATATAAATTTGGAAAACGCATCCATACTTGTTCCTACCAGTTTTTGTATATTCACCACTAGTTTTAAAAAATTGGAAATATTATGAAACTTATTAAAATAACTCCCGATTCGGTTATCCCTAAATACCAACAGATTATAAATTCCATTGAACAGGCTCTTGCTCAGCAACTGCTAAAAAAAAAATGACAAGCTACCTTCCATAAATAAAGTATGCATGGAATTTGGCATTTCTAGAGACACCGTTCTATATGCCTACGAAACATTGAAAAAGAGAGGAATAGTAAATGCCATTTTAGGTAAAGGGTACTACATAAAAAGCACTGATTGGGATTTTGAAGAGCGAATTTTTCTATTATTTGATGAGCTTAATGCTTTCAAGGAAACACTATATAATTCATTTTTGGAAGAGTTACAACAAAGATCTAATATCCATGTTTTTTTCCATTACTTCAATATAGATGTCTTCAAGAAGTTAATCGAAGAAAATAATGGAAACTACACAAAGTACATAATTATGCCTGGCAATATGAATAATACGGCGCCCATTATTAAGATGCTTCCAAAGAAGGATGTTTATATATTAGATCAAACCAATTTACATTTAAGAGAATATTCATCAGTCTATCAGAATTTCGCAAAAGACATGTATAATGGTCTATCAAAAGCGAAAGCTTTGCTTAAAGCACACCAAAGACTGATTCTTATTTTTCCAGGAGAAAAAGAACCTATAGGTATGGTAGAAGGATTTACCAGTTTTTGTGAGCAGCATAAAAAGAAACATATCATTATCAATAATTTTACCGACGAGGAAATACTGGATGGAGATGTATTCATAATTCCTGATGATAAACACTTGGTAAATGTTATTAAACAATCTAAAAAGCAGAAGCTAAAGATTAAAAAGGATTTCGGAATTATCTCCTACAACGAAACGCCTCTTAAAGGTATTGTAGAAAGTGGTATTACTACAATTTCCACGGATTTTTGGCAAATGGGAAAGATCTTAGCAGAAATGATTCTTAATTCCAAACAAGAAAGGATCGAAAATGCGTCTGATCTAATTATCAGGAATTCCTTATAAATGATTTGAATTAATATTTTTTACCTGAAATTATTTAAAAAAAATATAAACAAAAGCTAAATAGGGCATCATTCTGAACGAATTTATGCTTGTTTTTGAAAAAAGGCTCAGATTCTAAAATCCAAGCCTTGACTTTTTAACTTACTCATATCGTGAGATGTTGTCAAAAAATGTAAATTCTTTCTTTTGCTTTTAAATAATTTCGTAATTAAAAGTTAATAGAGTTCAGTGTTTTATCAACAAGTAATCCTTTACTTGCTTTTATATTAAATGATCCGTTTCTTTTTGCTTTAAATTTAATAATGAATAAATCCGTTGTGCCTTCTAAAGGAAGTTTTTGTCCTACATTGACCAGCGTAGGATATAATACCTTTTCTTTGTTGGTATGCAGTCTGTCATAAGTCAGATTTTCCATTTGTCCGATATTTAATGGGGTAATTCCTATATATTCCAATTCTTCCTGTTTATACGGAATAGCGAAACTTAATGCATTTACAGATTGCAGATTACTACCTTTTACTACTACTTCAATGATATCATTCTTAGCATATTGTTGCTTTGAGGCAGAGATTGTAATGCTACCTTGCAGTGGTTTGAATTCTTCATCATTTACTCCTCCATCTATTTTCGTAGCGACGTTAGAAATATCAAAGGCATCAATGAAACCGTTCTTATTTATATCTCCGTTGCTAATATATCCTTCAAAATCAGAATCTCCTTTTCTCAAACCTGTATAATTAATATATGAAGTAAAATCATTCATATCAATTTTCTGATCATTGTTGATATCGCCGGGAAGCAAGCTTGAAGACCCTGGAACTTTGAATACATATAATTCGTTTCCACTTCCAAAGTTTTTGAAAGCATTGCTTACTACAATCTTCATAAATCGTGTAGTTGGATGTGTGGCGAAATCTAAAGATTTACTTTTGTTATTTCTATCCCATGTAAAAGAGCCAAGTTCTATCCAATCTTTTTTATTATCACTATACGAAATTTTACCATTCATCCATATTCCGTTGTAACCACTGTTTCTAGGAATATATTCTAATTTGCTTATGGTATTAATAGAACCTAAATCTAAAATTATCTCAAAAGGGACTTTGCTTTTTTCATAATCCGAGTGCCAGCCTGTGCTCATATCCTGATCAAAAAGATTCTCTAGTCCTTCTCCTTCCTGACTTGGAATTGTGGCTGTGGCCTTTATGCCTTTAATTACAAATTCATAAGGGTTTTTATTGGTTCGGGATGAAAAAGGAACCCAATCAGAAGTATTTGTTTTATTTACGGCTCTTAATTTGAAATCATATTTCGTTTCAGGATCTAATCCTTCAAATAAGAAAGAGGTATCTTTTATATTACTGTATACCATATTATTATATAGTATTTCGTAATAATCAGCATTAGGAATTGTATTCCACGATGGTAATATAGAATATGCGGTGTTTGTATTTTCTGAAGTGATTGGTTTCAAAGCTTCTGCAAATGCTCCGGAATTCTTTTTTAGTTGATTAGAATTAATAAATTGGTAGTCTTTAATGACAAGCTCTACTTTGTTTTTGCTAACATCTGTGATTCCTGATTTTACCCACAATTGTGGATTTCGAGAAATCGAAACTTTTGAAAATTCAGAATCTTTTGTAGAAAAATTATTGAATTCAGGTTTACTATTGTAAAAATATACATTTGTAGCATTATTGAATTCATCTAAAGTATTTACTATATTCAGTTTTATATTTTTACCTCCAATAGAAAGCTTTACACCGGATGGTTTCTTAGTAACATTGATTCTAAATTCTGTCATTTTTTCTTTTTCGAAGCCATTAAAGTTACCTTGAGTAGAAGAGATGCTTATTGTTGCAGTATTTTTTACAACATTACTTTCTATAAGAGTGCTTACAGATTCTTTTTTCATGTAATTTTCGGTTACGCCATCGTCATCATATTCTATAAAACTGGATTTGCCTGAAGGATATACCTCATAAATTCTAAATTTTTTATTGATTTGATGAATGTTGTTATTGGCATTTACCATCGGAATAATAGCACCTGGTTTCACAAATAGAGGGAGTTTCCAAATTGGGGCATCGAAATGATTTAAAACAATCCCTCCTTCATAAGTTTGCCCTGTAAAGTAATCAATCCAATTTCCTTTAGGAAGGTAAATATTATTTCTAATATCATTTCCTTCTTTATCCGTTTTTGTAGCCTGATATACTGGAGCTACTAAGAAATAAGGTCCATACTGATACTGGTATTGAGTAGATTTTCCTAGGGTATATTCATTAGCTTCATCTAAAAACATTGCTCTGATCATTGGCAATCCTTCTACGGCTTCCTTCGCTATACTATAACTATAAGGAAGCAGACTGGATTTCAATTTTAAATAGTTCCTGTTAATAGAAGCAGCAGACTCACCCAAAGCATGGGGATACTTTTCGTTTGTTCCCCAGCCGTCCATGTTTAACTGCATAGGAGTAAAGGTCTTCCATTGGAAATCCCTTGTATTAACGATTGGGTTTTTCCCTCCAAAAATACCATCCATATCCGAAGTAATGTTAGGCTGGCCAGACAAACCAGAACCTATATAGGTAGGAATATGGAATCTGATGTATTCCCACTCCCCTCCGGTTTGGTCTCCTGTCCAAATACCTGCATATCGTTGTGAACCAGCCCAGCCGTCTAACGAAATGATGAAAGGACGACTTCCGTTTCCATAGCGCGGCATTATTTGGGCTACATCTGAAATACCATTCAGTCCGAATGAATAACCAGGACCTACCCAGGCAACATCCGTTTTTAGTACTCTTACACCTGCCTCACCTACTTCCTTTATAATATCTCTCTGTAAAAGAGCATTTATACCATCTTTAGGGTGCAAATCTGATTGGGTCCATAACCCTATTTCTACGCCGTTTTTTCTGGCATAATTTCCGAGAGATTTTAAGTTAGCTATATTGCCATCCAAGGTTTCTGTCTGCCCGTATCCAGCACTGTAACCATCATTTGGCAATATCCACCCCAAAGGCATATCTGTATTTTTATAACGGTCTATCACTGCTCTGGCAGAAAACTGATAGTTATTTTTTTTCTCCATTTAAAGATTCTTTAACCCCTCCATTGTCTTTTTGGCTCTCTTTATATCTTTTTCCGTCTTCAAATAGGATTCCTTTATCATCTTCTTTCCAATAATCTCTATTGTAGGCATTAAGATGTCCTTCATAAAAACCAAATTTGGGTAAAAGTACAGGGTTTCCTGTGAGCTGGTAAAAATCATTCAACAAAGATTTAGGTTGATCATTTACCATAAAGAAAACATCCAGGTAATTAATCTCATGAGCCAGTTTCACTTCATTTTTATTTTGTTTACCGAAATCATAATATCCTTTTTTGAAAGTATGCCACATAAAACCATACCCATTTGTAGACCAATAATAAGGATTTGGAGATGCAACACCACCATCAGTCCAGTTATTTTGATTCACAATAAAGATGGTATTTCCTTTATGAGAAAATCGACCGTTTTGTACTCCGCCTCCATAGAAATATTCATCCTTTCCTTGAGATAAAGTAAGCACTGCTTCTTTAGAATTAAATTCAATGGGAGCAACAAAAGAAAATATCTCTTTATTAAGGCTCAAGTTGACTACTTTAAATAAAGAAGTTGCTTTTTCAATTTCTATTTTAATTTTACTGGTGGAAATAGAAACAGTGTGCGGTAAATTGTTGACAGCAATTTCTTTTACTTTTCTTCTGGGCTGATCTACCAAAATCTGAGCAGGAGGTATCGCTTCAGGATTTCTTACTTCTCCTCCTTTGGGATCGAAAAATAATCGAAAAATATTTTCTCCATAAAAATCTATTGTCATTTTTTTGTTATCAGAGAGCAAAACTTCTACTGAAGTTTCTCCTTTCTTAGAAACATTTTCAATTTTTTGAGCCTGAATTTTTCCAATGAAGAAAAAAAGAAAAGAGCTCAGTAGTAAAATCTTTTGAATTTTTGAATTTAAAACGGCATCCATTTACCTTGATTTATTTATTAATTACATTTTACACTACTCTAAGAATAAGATCGATATTGAAGATAAAATTAACTGTAGCTTTCTGTGATATTAAGAATTTCAAAAATAGTTTTTTATCAAGTAATAACTATAGACATTTATATAAAATTAATATCCTTTTGCTGCTTGAGCTTCTTTTAGTTTCGGATTTAAATCCACAGCTTTTTGAGGATAAGGAAATCTGTAAAATCTATTATCCCAAACTCTTGTTGCAACCTGCGTATTGGTAATATCGTAAACGGTTTTCATTACATTTGGGGCAATCTTCCATCTCCTGATATCATAGAATCTGTGGCCTTCGTTTGCCAGCTCTATCCTTCTTTCATTTCTGATAATTTCTCTTAAGGTTTCTTTTGTCTGTGTGTTGCTAACCCCTACCATACCTGCTCTGCCTCTAATCTGATTTAATGCATCATAGATAGAAGGATCTGGACCAAAAAATTCATTTCTTGCTTCTGCATATATAAGTAATACTTCTGCATAACGGATAAGCATAAAATTGTTGCTCATATTTAAATTCTCGTCCAATGATCCATAATCCGCCATTTTTTTATAATTATAACCTATCTTGGACGTATTGTTTGCACCTTCATTCCATTTGAACAGTGTACTTGTCCCAAAACCTTTTAAGTAAGACCAGGGCCCATTTGGATGCATTATACTTGCATATAAACGGGTATCTCTGTTTTTAAATTCATCCAGATAGGCATTATTTGGGTTACCATGATTATAATTTGAAGCTCTTGTAGCATTAGAAGGAGGTGTAAATGCCGTTCCATCTTTGTTCCAATAAGCATTTACTAAATCAATTGTTGGTGTTACAGAACTCCATCCACTCTCTTCATTTGGCAATAAGAAAAGGGCCATGCTATTACTAAATACTCCTTTAGAGTCGGGTACAAATTGAGCTTCTAAAATTGATTCTTTGTTGCCATTATTTTTAGCCCAGAACAATGCTTGATAATTGCTCAATCCTCTATAAAAATTATCTTTATCTGTTGCAGAGGTAAAGGTAACAAAGCTATCATAATTTGTACTTGTGTCTACTAAAGTTGTAGTGAAAAGATTATAAGTACCGGAGTTAATTACTGATTGAGCAGCTTCATAAGCTTCTTTATATTTTCCTGTGTATAAATATATCCTTGCCTTAAATGCTAATACTGCTCCTTTTGTTATTCTGCCTTTATCCTGGCCGGAGGGGTAGGCAGTTGGTAAATCATTTTCTATAGCATTTAATTCACTGATTACAAAATTATCAATTTGAGTTTCAGAAATAGGGGTAAGGGTGGATCCATCCAATTCACCTGATTTTTGTACGAGTGGAAGAGCTCCAAAACGTTGTGATAAATCAAAATAATTAAAAGCTCTTATAAACCTTGCTTCTGCTTTATATCTACCAGCTAAATTTTTGTCCATTGGGATCTCATCAATTTTTTCCAAAAAAGTATTGGCTCTTCTAATTGTAGTAAAATCATATCCGAAATCTATAGAAGGAAGTATGTTTCCCGCAGAAGCATCTACTGCAGTTGTTTCCCAGGGATATTGAGCAAATGAATTATCGGTAAAACTATCGTTATATAAATTGCTGTAAGCGGCATCAGAAAAATATTTGTAAATACCATTTAATGCCATGGTTGCGTCTTTTTCCGTCTTCCAAAATGTTTCTTCCGATACTTTATCTTCCGGAAACCTATCTAAATTACAAGAACTAGCCACTATAGCCAGAGAAGCTGATAGTAATATAATTTTTATCTTTTTCATTTTCAGATGTTTAATTTTAAATTAAAAAGTTGCATTGATACCAAAGGATATGGTTTTTAAATATGGATATGTTGAACGGCTACTGGGCATTTCAGGATCAAAATCTTTCATTCGTTTATCTCCCCTCAATGTAAAGTAATTCTCTAAGTTGGCATATATTCTGAATTTTGTCAGTCCTATGCGGCTAATTGTTTCCTTAGAAATAGAATATCCCAAAGTAATAGACTTAATTCTAAAGTAACTTGCATCAAAAAGCCAATAATCTGAAATAACACCTATATTTTGAGTTCCTCCCCCTGATGGCAGTATTCTAGGATACAGGGCATTAGGATTCGGGTTTTCCGGAGTCCATCTGTTATCTGAAACATATTGTTTTGCACCTGCACCATTGAAAAATGCCTGAGAAGATTCTTTATCCAGATATACCTTAACATTAGCTACCCCCTGACCCACTACGCTAAGATCAAAATTTTTATATCTCCCCCCTATACTTAGACCATAGGTAAGACTTGGAACATCATTTCCTATTACTGTTCTATCTTTTTCATCAACAACTCCATCTCCATTAATATCTACATATTTTATATCACCAACTTGAGAACTACTGTATAATTTAGGATAATTATTGTTGATATCTTCTTGGGTTAGGAGACCTGCAGTCTTATATCCGTAGAAATCACCAATTGAGCCTCCTACTTGTGTTATCCAATAATCATTATATAAGGTCTTACTATTGATAAGTGAAAGAATATTATTTTGGTTTTTAGCAAAATTTGCATTGATGTAAAAGTCCCCATTTTCAAAATTTTTATTATATCCCAAAGTAATTTCTATCCCTTTATTTTCCACATTACCCGCATTAATGGGCGGTGCTTGGTTTTCTGCTACACCAGTTTCATATTCTAATTGGTTGCTCATTAATGCTCCTTTTGTAAGACGGTTATATAAATCTACCGAGAAAGTGAAAGCGTTATTGAATAAAGATCCGTCCAGACCTATATTTTTGGTAACAATTGTTTCCCAGCCTATGCCCAAAAATCCAAGCTTACCCGGTACCACTCCCCCTACTATAGTATTCCCCAGAACTGTAGAAGTATTATCCATATAGGTCTGATTGTCATAATAACCAATGGTATTGATAGATCCGGTGCTGCCATAAGAACCTCTTAATTTTAGTGTATTGATAAAACTGAGGTTTTTTATGAAATTCTCCTTATCTAATCTCCAGGAAGCCATAACTGCAGGAAAATATCCCCATCTATTTTCTTTTGCAAAACGTGAAGATGCATCTGCCCTTATAATACCTTCTAAAAAATATTTTTCCTGATAATTATAATTGATACGAGCGAAAACAGACTGGAAAGCATATTGCTGAGTATTAGAATTTAATTCATCTAAGGTTCCGTCAAGGGTACTAAGAGCACTTAAAGAATGTAATCCATCTTTTGGTATATTGGATTTTTTACCAGATATGGATCTGGTTGTATAATCTTCATACGAAGTACCTCCCAACAATTTAAAATAATGTGATGATATGTTTTTTTCATAACTTATCAGGACCTGAGTATTAAGTAATTCATCAGAATTCCAGGACTCAGAATAGTTATTAATTGCTCTCGCAGTTGAACTAATAGGAACATTAGTTAAAAAATTATATACGGGGTTTAGTGTATTTACAAAAGTCCCTAAACGATAGTTCCAATTTGAATAGTTAATTTGAGCATTTACATTTAATCCTTTTACAGGAGTGTAATTGGCAGATAATGCCCCCATAAATTTTTGATCATTTGACTTAGAATCTCCTCCCTCTACATTGTTTCTTACAGGATTGGTATTTGCAAATGTATTATCTACTTTACCCGCATTAACAGATCCCCACCATCCATTGGATTGTCTTAATACCATAGTAGGAGTTATTCTTGCTAATTCTCCAGTATTAATAACACCGCCCTGATCATTGATCATTTGTTTGATAAATGATATATTAGAATTTACTGTAAGTTTATCACTCAATTTAGAGGATGTATTTGTCCTAAAAGAATATCTATCCATACCCTTTGTAGGTGATAGAGACTCCTGTTTCAAATACCCTAAACTTGCGAAATAACGAGTTTTATCTCCACCTGATATATTTATCTCATTATTAAGCACATTTGCCATTCTTCGATAAGTTGCTTTATACCAGTCTGTGTTTGGGTATCTGTCGGTGTCTGTACCGGCAGCTGTAAGATTTATTTGATCTTGCGTATATTGAGAAAAATGACCAACATTATTATTAGCGTTATAATATGCTTCATTTTTCAGTTTCATATATTCAACAGCATCTACATACTTAGGCAAATAGGTGGGCGTCTGATAACCAGTATACATATTATAACCTATACTCATCTTACCTCCACCGCCTTTTTTAGTCTCAACAAGAACAACCCCATAGCCAGCTCTTGCACCATAGATAGATGCTGAAGCATCTTTTAAAATGCTTATATTTTCAATATCAGCTGGGCTTAATCTGGAAAAATCTGCAGCACTAGAGGGAATACCATCTATAATATAGAGTGGAGAATTACCCGCAACACTCCTTCCCCTTACATTCAAGGTAGGAACAGAACCTACATCTCCCAAAGAAGACTTAATTGTAACTCCTGGTAAAGCACCTTGCAGACTTGCTGTTAAGCTTGTTGTTGGTCGATCCTGTAGTATCTTTTTATCAACAGAAGCTATAGATCCGGAAACAGTTCCTTTTTTCTGTTTTCCGAATCCTACTAAAACAATTTCTTCCAGATCTTTTACTTTTTTAGAGGTAGAGTCCGAAGGTTTGTTTTTAGTTTTTTGTGCATCCACTAATGTGATAGATGACATTAAAATTGCACTCAAAATACAAATTGTAGTTTTCTTCATATTTTATTGACTTTTATAACAATATTATCCAGATGATGTTGAATTCTAAAACCGTATCACTTACCATTTTTTCTAGGCAAAAACAAAAAAATGGTGATCTTCCATATTTTACAGTATCCGGCACAAATGGAAAATATGTAAAGTGAAACCTCCCATATCCAAATACACTATATACCCTCTTCTTATTTCCTTTTCTGAATGTGAACTAACTATTACTATAATATTAACCCTGTGTAACCCAAATGTATAGTTTTACACCATACCTCCATACTGGTAGCCACCAGTTTTTATCCCTTTACCACCAGTTTGAAAATCATTTGAATACGGCCTTATTAAGAAGCTCTTAGAAATTGGTTATAAATTGGCAGCCATGCCTATTGCTTCTCTATTTTTCATGAGAAAAACCCATTTACATATTGATTTTTCCCATTACAAAAGTGTTTTCACTTTGTCATTCATGGATCACTATCAAATATTAAAACGAATTTTTTAAAGGTTAAAAATCTTTATAAGCAAGTTTAGAATTAATTTTCAAAGCGTCTTAAATAAGTCAACTGGTAGTGAACATTCAAAAACAGGTAGGTACTAGTTTGTGCAATTACTTTAATTGTTAATTTTGGAAAGGAGGTTTTTAGTTCAGATATATCGCAAACTTAACAGGAGCGTAATAGAAGTATTTATCTGTAAAAAGTCTTTTTAGGATAAAGTTTTGAGCTATCAACTCACAAATAGTGGATAATTAATATCTGGGAAGATTGCTTAATACAATTACTATTCAAAAACAAATCAAAGCTGGATTTGTCTAACAGCTATAGATTATTACTTTGTTATTTTTTTAATCAAAAATCTACACCAAATGAAAAACAATTATTTTATTCTCTCATTTCTACTCGTTTTACAGACAGCTTTCGCACAGCAGTATAAGATGCCTGTAGCATATGTAAATTCGTTACAGCCCGCACAATCTGGACAGGAGGCTGGACAGAGTATTGATAATAATGTGAATACTCTTTATCATTCTCAATATAATTTGAGCACAGCACTTCCGGACCAGTTAAATTTCAAATTTTCCAACCGGGTAAAAAGTATAAAAAGGTTAGTCTACAAACCTAGAACAACGGGCCCAAACGGAATCTGGACAAGTGTGAAAGTTTCTTATTCTACCCAATCCGATCCTACAGTTTTTATAACAGCAACCGGGGTTATTTCCTGGGCAGCTGATAATACGGCAAAAACTATAGATTTGCCGACAGCAATAGTTCATCCTGCTGTTATTAGGATTGATGTCCTCAGTGCCCAAAATAATTTTTCAAGTTGTGCTGAGATGGAATTTTATTCTACAGAACAGATGGATCCTGTACAAACAGAATGTACACTGGCAACCAATGAGTTTTCAGCTTATGCAGATATCCCAGTATTGCCTCAGGTGGCAGGATCCTCGGCCTCAAGTTTCCAATCGGGAGAAAATATAGAGAAATCCTTTGATGGTGATGTAAGTACACTTTATCATTGTAGTTGGAATGCAACAGCAGCTACTTTTCCTATTTCTCTGATTTACAAGTTTAATGGACAAACAGCTATAAATTATTTAAGGTACACACCCAGACAGGATGGCGGACCAAACGGACTTTTTGGAAATGTAAAAATAAGTTATAATACAATTTCTAATCCAGCATACATTACTATTTCTACTCAAAATTTTGGGCAGACATCTGCAATAAAAACGGTAAATTTTCCTTCCGCCATTACTCCTTTAACTATAAAAATTGAAGTTCTTGATGGTAAAAATAACTTTGCAAGCTGTGCCGAAATGGAATTTTTTCAGGCGAGTTCTAATAGTTTTGATCCTTCAGCTTATTCAAATATTTTTAATGATTCTATTTTCAGTGCTTTAAAAACAAATGTAACCCAGCAGGATATTGATGCCATTTCCTCACCTTTCATAAAAGGATTAACTCAGTGTTTATTTAATAATACCTACAATAAAAAATATAGGGTACAGACTTTTACGGCATATAAGACAATTGAATCAATAAATACCCAATATAAAATTGGAAATTATAACGGATATGAAAACCCTACAGGGATAGCATTCCAGCCTAATACCACTGCTATTGTTTTTGCGAAAGATATTACCTCTGAAAACAAAGTTTACTTAAAAATAAGAGATTTTGCTACTGAAGGGGCGTCCCCTGAAAAAACATACGAACTAAAAAATGGAATAAATATTCTCGCTATTGCTAATACAGGTTTGGGATATATTTCATATTACACTGATAATGTAAATGCCGCCCCGGTAACTGTAAATATCACAGCAGGTATTGTAAATGGTATTTATAAAAAAGGTACAACCCCTACAGAATGGGCAGAAATGCTGACTAATGATGTCTATCCAAAAATTGATATAGAAGGTTATTATACAAAACTGGTTACCAATAAGTCTGCGGTAAGCAATTTCCATTTCACAACCGCCCAGCCTTTGATAGATAAGTATGATGCAATTGCCAAGTCTGAAAGAGAAATGATGGGCTTCTATAAATTCAATAAAAACTTTAAAAACAGGCAGCTTGTTTATATGGAATCTACAGGAGGATGGTTTGCAGGAGGTTTAGGAGTTCATTTAGATCTTACTTGGGGATTATCCAATTCAACTTCAGCATCAGGACTTGATATTTGGGGTGTGGGACATGAATTAGGTCATATCAACCAGGTAAGGCCAGGATTAAAATGGGTCGGTACAACAGAAATCACTAACAATTTATACTCATTGTGGGCCTATTATAATATGTACTTACCTACAGGGAGTAACAGATTTACAAGGCTGGAAGGTGAAATTGCCGATAAAACAGCCTTTCCTAAAGTAGCTGGAAACAGATTTGGAGAAATTATTATTCAGACACAAATTAACAGGAAGAGTATTATGGATCAATTCAGAACAGATTATGTGAATCCCGCTGATGCGAATTTCAGAAGCCTTATTCCATTTTGGCAATTAGAATTGTATTATCAATTGGCAGGCGCTTCAAAAGGTGCTGCAACCCTTGCATTTGATTCAGATATGTCTGATGAAGATACCCCTACAGTTACCCCTACAGGTCCGGGAGTAGATTATGCACATTGGTTTGCTACAGTAGCTGAGAAAGTAAGAAATACAAACGAAAGCCAGTTTACCCAAGGGCAATTGGTAATGAATTTTGTAAAAAATGTCTGTGACGCCGTACAAGAGGACCTTACGGATTTCTTCACTAGCACCGGTTTTTTAAAGCCAATAAACGGTACAATATCAGATTACACCAATGCTCAAATGACAATTACCCAAAGCATGATTGATGATGTGAAAAGCTATGTCCTGGCAAAGGGATATGCCAAACCTGTATCTCCGGTCATCAATTATCTTTCAGCGAATAGTGTAAATGCATTCAAGAATATGCAGCCTGTTTCAGGGATTACGGGTGTTGGTGCACAGATCACAACCAATACACAAGGACAGTTCTTATTGGTAGATAATTCTAAATGGAATAATGCTGTTGCCTTTGAAACCTATAATTCAAGTAGCCAGCTAATCAGTGTTTCTATTGTAGGAACAGGAGATACTACATTGACAAATACTTATGTAGATTATCCTTCGAACGCAATGAAGGTGTATGCCGTGGGATACAATGGACAAAAAATTCTGGTTTATCCGGCAATTACATTAGTTGTTGATGATATTAAGAGAAATAATAATGAATTTACTGTTTATCCGAATCCTTTAAAAAATGGCCAGAAATTAGTTATTGATTTTAAAAATTCAAAAGAAAATCTGAAAGCAGGATTGTATGATGTGACTGGGAAGCCACTTATTTTAGCAAAAGGCTCTTTAAGAGAGATAAATAAGGAAATTAACGATAAAATTCAAGATTTGAAAACAGGAATTTATGTTGTTTCAATAAATGATGGAACCAATACCTATCAATCTAAGATTATTAAAGAATAATATTCTTTATAAGCTTTACAATCCAGCAAATTGTTACAGTTTATAATATTTAAAAATAAATGAATGCTTGAAACGATTGCCGAAGATTGTTGAATAGTAAAAAGTTATTTTTTATACTGCCGAGCATATTATTGTCAGCAAATAAGTAAATACCAATTTTTATTTAATATCACTTTATAGTTAGTATTACAAAATTGGTGTAAATAAACTTATAGCATTTTGTATTAATTTAATCAAAATGATAGCCATCAGTAAGTAAACTGGATAAATTAACACATTAAAATGGTTGAAATAAATATCTGATTATGTTGTAAATCCCTTTGTTTTGTACAAACAAAGGGATTTAACCATGGTTAAAAATACATAAATTACTACTATAATTATTTCTTCTGGAAAACAACCTATGATAAGCCTCTATTTAAAGAAAAATTTACAAAATCGGTGGTTTATGAGGATATCTAATGAGTCTTAATGTCTCCTCTAAACTTCTTTAATACATGTCTGATTCCTGAAAAGACAAAGTATAAAATCTTTAAAATTATACAACTGCACTAACAACTTTTTAATATTATAAATTTACATTTTTATTTAATCTACAATATGTGAAATAAACTTTTATTATATCCATAAAAAAATTAAATTAGTAGACGTAAATCAAATTACAAACATATTATGAGGACAAAAAAATTAACAAATACCTTTTTAGGTGTTGCCTTACTTATTTTTCAGTCGTGTGCAGAAACCACTGTAGTAGCGGAGGACACTGTTACTACACAAAAAAGCGCTTCAGCTTTAAAAACCACGTCTTCCTTCAATGTTCCGGTCGCAGGAAATTCTTTTATAACAGTAAAGCCTTCGGGTGCATCCGAAGTTATTACTTCTACAAAATTGGGTAACTGGACTAATTCCAACACTGTGATCAGTACTTATTTCAAGGTGGGCAATACTGGAGCCTTACATATCGGATTAAAAGCTTCTGTACCTTCCGGTACCAGCACAGTAAAAGTAACAATCGGTAACACATCCAAAAATGTTACTTTAACTGGATCAGCTTATACGGATTATTCTGTTGGAGATTTTACTATTTCCTCTCCGGGTTATGTAAAAGTTGACCTTCAGGGCGTCACCAAAACAGGCGGATACTTTGCAGATGTTACGGATCTTACTTTCAGTGGAGCAGCTTCTACCGGAACCAATATTTACAGTAATGATCCTTCCTACTATTATTGGGCACGCAGAGGGCCATCCTGCCATCTTAACTATACAGTTCCGACTACCAATAATGTAAGTTACTACTATAATGAAGTAACAGTTCCCGTAGGAGAAGATAAGATAGGCTCTTACTTTATGGCAAATGGCTTTAGTGCCGGCTATTTTGGGATGCAGGTGAACTCTGCTACAGAAAGGAGAATTCTCTTCTCTGTATGGAGTCCATTTGAGACAGATGATCCGAATAATGTTCCTCCTGACCATAAAATCATTTTAAACAGAGCCGGAACCGGAGTAACAGTTGGAGAATTCGGCAATGAAGGTTCTGGAGGCCAAAGCTATTATAAATACAACTGGACAGCAGGACAAACCTATAAATTCCTGTTAAAAGGAGAACCGGATGGTAGTGGAAAAACGGATTTTACAGCCTGGTTCTTATCGCCTGATACCACAACATGGAAACTTATTGCCAGCTGGAAGAGACCTCAAACCAGCACTTATCTTAAGAGCTTCTACAGTTTTGTTGAAAATTTTAATCCGGAGAATGGATATCAGGGACGAAAAGCAGAATTCAAAAATCAATGGGCAAGAACTTCGGATGGCAACTGGATCGCTATTTCAGGAGCAAAATTCAGTGTAGACAATACCTACAATGCACAACAAAGAATAGATGCAATGGGGGGGAACGAGTGGCAATGCTTTCTTTTTACAAAATGGAGGATTCTTTAATACTGTTGTTGCGCCTGGCTCTCAATTTTCTGTTACTGCGCCTACCCAGGCTCCGAATATCAATTTTTCGACACTTCCGTAAAATTACAATATAAAAATAATCAGCCAGTTAGTTTTAAACAAAACGAAAACTGGCTTTTTTATTTTATTTATTTTCAGTTTTTATTGCATGGTAAGCTAAAAATTACTATTTTTGCACCCACTTTAAACAACGAAGTAACACAAAACTATCATATTGGTTTCTTAGCTCAGTTGGTAGAGCAATGGATTGAAAATCCATGTGTCCCTGGTTCGATTCCTGGAGAAACCACAAAACCACCTTTTTAAGGTGGTTTTTTTTTATGCTTTGTATTTCAAGATTACTCTGAAATAATACCATTATCATTTAGGATTTCAAAACCTAAAACAACAAAAGGCACTTTCCTTTTCTTTAATCTTTCATATAGGAAAACAACTCCTAACTTTCCCCGGAAGATTTTTACTATAAAAAGTTTACATTTAATCGTTTGACAAAGATCGTCTTTTCCCTGATATCTTCATTAGCCGCAATACAGCATTGATATTTTTTGTCAAGATAAATCTCTTTCAAATAAAAAATTTCATTTTCAATAATAGCCTTGCTGTGGTTAACTTCAAAAGAATCTAAAGGAATAAACATTCCTTTCCCATGTGCTTTAATAACAGCCTCTTTTTCCGTCCAGTACGTAAAAAAAGACTGTACTTTATCCTCTGAAAAATGTATTTTTTCCAACTCACCAGAAGTCATTTGAAATTTGAATTCTTCATAATCGGCTTCCTGATTGATATATTCAACATCAATTCCTACGGGTGATTCATGAATACAGCAAATAACTAGATTACCAGCATGAGATATATTAAAATGCAGGTTGTGGTTTTTTATATAGGGTTTGTAATCCGGAGTGCGTCCAATTTCAAAATCCTTGCTATCAAAATAATGATCTAATCCATATTTTAGAAGAACTCTTCCCAACAAAGACAATTGTGCATCCTGCCATCTTCTGAATTTTAATAGTCTTGTAACAAACTCATCAGAATTCATTATCAGATATTTATCCATCAGATACTGATGTTTCGCTTCTTCGATAAATGTATATAAAACCCGCATTAAATTAAAGCTAATATCGGCAGAATTTTTCAATTATTTTCTATGTCTAAATTAATTAATAGCGATAAGAAACACATGCACATAAAATTATCGAGTTTAACTCTTGTTTTACTTCAAAACCTTCATGTAAAATTATCAAAAACCATTTTATTGTCATCACTAAAATTTCGAAAAATTTGTACTATTGCCGATGTAGCTTATGGGATTATTAAGCTAAACTGAAACAGAATTTAAGAAGTACTATCTGGGAGCATAATTAGCTACTGACAATAGTAAAATGCCGGATTAAAATTCGGCATTAAAACTTAAAAAGGCAACTTGTAATTATATCCAACTTGTAAAAGATATGGCAGTTGTGGTTTCGTTTTCAAATCCTGAGAAACAATACCCCCTATTTTCAGATATATTTCCTGGTTGCTGAATGTATATCCTCCTTGTATGGCAGCATAAAAGTTTCCTCCCGTCGCCGGTTCATACCAGCCATCTTTTACTGCCGGATAAATTTCTCTATAGTGATCGGAATGTTTGAAATGAGTAACAATGGCTTTATCAAAGCCAATTTCCATCGCTCCAAACCATCTCCGTCTGTAATATCCAATTGTTCCGGACATATCCACCCCAAAATTCAGAAGCTGAACATTCTCGTTTTCAAACTTCCGGAAAACTCCCTGAACTTTTGTTGAAAACTGGAAATCCCTAACTTTCACCCATCTCACATGAGCTCCTGCTTTTGTTTTAAAGTCATCAAATAAATCTTCACCAGCCGGTGTGGAGACCTCAATATTTACAATTGTGGGAAACAACTTACCATGAAATTTATATCCGTATCCTAGCCCCAGAACAGCACCATATTCGGCACCAATGTTTGCATTAAGAATATGTCTTTCTCCATTTTCCAGCCCAGCCCAGTTAACCGTTTGTGATTTCACAACATTACCGATCAGTATAAAAAAAGCTATTTTTATATATAGTTTATTATTTTTCATTTGTTAAAGGTTGTTGATAAAATTGATAATTTTAGGCTTGGTCTGGGAATTCCATGCATTCTGATTGGTAATGATACCATCATGTCCAACACCGGAAACCTTAACCTTTTCCACATGATTATAGTCTGAAGTTATTTTCTGTGCCCAGGAATCAGGATAAGCTTTATTTCGTTCACTGTAAAAGAATAACACAGGAGCATTGTAATTCTGCATCCCCTTAGAAAAATCGGAATTGTATTCCTCTCCTACATCAAATAATGCATCCATAATTACAGCCCCACTTCTCCAGCTCATGCCGGGATCAAAGTCTCCTTCACCAGTAATATCATTTTTCGATGTCAGCATAGACATTTTATAATCCAGTATTTCGTGCTGATCCTCCTTTCCGGATATAAACTGATCGATATAGGCTGCATCATTCAAAATCTCACTCCAGAGTTTAAATGATCTGGACTCTTTTACATAGTCAGTAATATCATCCCATTTCAATCCGCCCGGTTCGCATAAAACAATCCCCTGAACAGCGTTTGGATACTTTCCCACATATCCTGAAGCCAGTATCGCTCCCCAGGAATGCCCTAATAAGATTACTTTTTGATTAGAGCTTTTACGGTAATAAGCTATTACTGAAGATAATTCGTCATACATAAGATTAATAGCTCCCGCTCCTAATGATTTATATGAATTCTTAGGAAAACGCTGGGAAAGACCAGAACCTCTCTGATCATAGAAAACGACTCTGTATCCTTTATTAGCGAGATCTTTACAATTTAATAAGTATCTGTAATCACCTCCGGGTCCTCCATGGATTGCAATAATTAGGGTCCCATTTTCTGGACCGAATGCTTCGGAATGGAGCAGAGAACCATTCACACGTATTGATGGTAGTGAAGAATCCTGATCGACTGTCTTAGGAACCAAATTTCCGGGTTCATCAATTGTTCTTCCATCAGTACAGGAGAACAGTAATGCAAAAATTGTAAAAGAGGTCAGTAACCCTCTTTTTTTTCTCAATGTTGTCATAGTTTGGGTTTAAAATATTGATGCAAAGATTCATCAAACCCAAAAGCTATACGCCCCAACAGGAAAGCTGACCCAAGAAAAACAACCAATATAAGAATCTGACTACCAATATTATATGAAACATGAAACCATTCCCTGAAAGATGAAACTATAAAAAGATAAGAATTACAGCTTTTTTTGGTATTCAGTGGGAGTAATACCCATATATTTTTTAAAATTCCGGTTGAAAGATGTTTTGGAATTAAAACCACATTCAAAGGCAATAGCCAGAAAAGTATATTGCCTGCTTTCCGGTTCCGAAATTTTGTGCAAAAACTCTTCTATCCTCTTTTCATTAATTAATTCGTAGAAGTTTTTATTTTCCTTAGAATTAATTACCTGGGAAAGATAGTTCGGATGGACTTTAAGCAACTGAGACAATTCATTTAAGGTGAGATTGGGATTTACGAACGGTTTTTCTTCGTTTAAAACCTCAAGTAATCTGCAATGGATATCATCAATATTTTCCTGTGTTAATCCTGATTTTTGATACTTTTTATCTTCACCAATTGCTATTGGAGATGTAATTACTTTTGTCAGGCTTTCTTCGGCAGTAAAAAATGAATTAGAATAATTGAAAACCTGTACCTGCTTGATCCCAAAATATCCCAACCACATGATAAAAACAGCAACTGCACCATAAATAATATTTGCGTTGTCATTCCAAAGAACCAATCCCCAGATCAGCCCAATCCAAATAATAAGATACAACAACCACTTAAAGTTTATTTTTTCTGTATTTGAAAACTGCTGGACCATATTTTTACGGAATCTATATAAAATAAATAAAGAAATGATCACATAAATGATTCCTGAAATGTATATACCATATAGCCTGAAAAGCAATTCAATCTTGAATTCCCTTCCCTCATGTTTAAAAATACTAACCCTTTCATCAAAGGGTGCCATATAAAATGAAAGAAAAGATAAATTACATATCACAAAAGGTAAAAAATGTAACAGCTGTACTGCTGAAAAAGGTTTAGGAGAAGTTTGTTTTCTTACATAGAGGTATAAAAACGGTCCATAAAGTAACGGTAGTGTAAAACCTAAAAGTATAAAAGAAGGATATTCTTTATACTGATGAGTAAGAAAGAGATAATGTGTTAATAAATTGACACCAATTGTAAATAACCATCCACATAAAATAAAATCAGCAGAGCTTTTATTCCGTTTTGTAAGCAAAAGAAATGTTAAAAAGAAAGCAATAAAAACCCCGGAAAGATAAAGCATAAACAGCTTCAGTTTTTTAGTTAATGGTGCAATAAATTATAATCATCTAATTCACAAAAATAAAGAATAACTTCTATTGAATGATATTAAATAAGAAAGGATACAGAAAACAAGTTTTACAATCGATTAATTTAGTTCTTAAAATTAGTTAATGTCCTCTATCTGGCCTTCCCATTTTCAATCTATCTCTTGAAAATTAACTATCTTCGCCTACAAATTTTAATCGAATGAAGAAGATTATCTCCGGATTATTTGTTTTTTTCACTGTAATTCTTTTTGCGCAGGAATCCATCCAGTTTCAGGATATCCCTTTTAAAGATCTAATTGCCAAAGCTAAGAAAGAAAACAAAATAGTTTTCATTGATGCTTACGCTTCATGGTGTGGCCCTTGTAAACTGATGGAGAAAAATGTATTTACAAAGAAATCGGTGGGAGATTACTATAACGCCAATTTTGTAAATGCAAGATTTGATATGGAGAAAGGAGAAGGAAGAGAAATTGCCGCCAAATACGGAGTTCGTTCCTATCCGACTTACTTGTTTCTGAACGGTGATGGGGAGCTGATCTCTCAAAATCTCGGTTATATGGAAGAAAGTGTTTTCTTAACAATGGCACAGGACATCAATTCGCCCAATAACAAAAAAGGATCCCTAAAAGATCGTTTTGCATCGGGTGAAAAAGACCCTGAATTTTTGATCAACGTAATGAAATTAAATTCTACTTCAGATTTTGATTTTGCAAAAAAAGCCTCTGAAAGATATTTTGAAAATAAAAAGAAAACTGAAGAACTGTCTAAAGATGACATTGGATTTCTTTTATTCTTTTTAAAATCCGTTGAGGATCCTAATTATAAAATTTTCGCTTCCAGAAAATCAGAAATTATCAAATATCTTCCTGAGGAAACCTATAAAGAATTTGATCATCAGCTTATTTTATCAAAAGTAGTAGCCGAATCGATTGACGACAAAAATAAGAGGGTAAATGATGACTATTTTCTGAAAACAGCAGAACCCCTGGTTGGGAAATATGAGGCTGAAATTAAGCTGAATCAGACTAAACTTAGTTATTATGAACAAAATAATAATTTTCCTGAATATGAAAAAGCAGCTTTAGCATATTACAAAAATTCTGATTCCTTTGAGCCTAATCAATTACTTAAAGCCGCGTGGATATTCTCCGAGCATGTAAAAACAACATCTTCATTAAAGAAAGCGGTTGAATGGGCAGAGAAATCTGTTATGAGAGGAGAGACTTCTGAAAACACCTTTATTCTGGCAAAGCTCTATTTCTTAACAGGAAATAAAGATATGGCAAAAACGTATGCTGAAATGTCGAAAAATATGGCTGTTCAATCCAATAAAGACGCAACTTTGGCCGAAGGATTGCTTAAACAAATCAAATAAACTTCAGAATGAAATATAAATTGTTGGTAAGTTTTATGAGTCTGTTTTCACTAGGAAATTTGAACGCCCAGGAACAAGAACAGGCTACAGAAAAGGGGAAAAGTTTATACGTAAAAGGCAATGCCCTTTTTCTTCCAATAGGAGTTCTAAACGGAGGATTAGAATATCAGCTTAGTAAAAAATATACTTTACAGGGTGATGTATTTGTTTCTCCATGGAAATCTTTCGCCGGACATGAATTTCAGTATTATTCTGTTTCCTTAGAGGGTAGATATTATTTTGATGAAGCTTTCAAACACTGGTATGTGGGTGCCAACCTTGCAGCATCTTCTTTTGTATTGCAAAAATGGAATTACTGGGGTTCCGGCACATACACCAATGACAGAGGCGAAAAATACAAAAAGTCCAATCTGTATCAAAAAGGAGTTTCACTGATCATTGGAGTTACTGCGGGTTACCAGTTTCAGCTTTCAGAAAACTGGAATCTGGATGTTTATGCAACTGTTGGAACCTCTCAGGATTTTTATAAGGGCTATGACCGCACCACAGGAAAGCGCTATGATGTAGCTACCGGATTTAATAAAAGTGGTGAAATATTACCATATAGAGGCGGCATAATGATTTCTTACAAAATAAAATAACACGATGAAACTATTTGGAAAAAATCACATTATTATATTGGTTATCACCTTTGTTATCCTTTTTTTAATGAATTACATTGGAAATGATGCCCCAGACAAATTACAAAGGGCAATAATGACCGCTTCAGCAGGAGTGATGGGATTAACAGTGGGGCTTTTTATCCTTAATAAAGGTAAAAATGACAAAAACCCACCACAAGATTTCGATTAGTTTTCGTACACCACGTATTTAGATCTGATTTTCTCAAACTTTTCTAAATCTGACTTCCACGAAGCCTTTATTTCTTGTATTGATTTACCGGCAATGATTTGTTTTCTTAATTCATCATTTCCGGATAAAGTATCGAACCATAAGTTTTTAAGAAAGAAATCCTGTTGAGGGTTCTTGTAATTTTTATAAGCTTTGATCACCCATTCCAGACTAAGTTCCCTCAAATCATTCGGATACTCAGATAAATTTTCTCCATAACATAGTTGCCCGTTCAGGAACGGATCTTTTGCCCCGAAATTAGGCTTTGGAGTAAACTGATAAGGAAGACTTTTTGTCCAGGGAGAACCATATACCTGAAAGGGAGTATCTGTACCTCTTCCCACAGAAACCTGTGTTCCTTCAAAAAAACATAAACTCGGATATAAATTTATTGCTTTATCATTAGGTAAGTTGGGAGATGGCTTATCAGAAATAGCATATCGCAGCTTTTTATGATAATTCTTCATAGGAACCAAAATATATGTTGCCTGCATTCCATTCTTCAGCCATTTTTCACCGTTGACCATTTTTCCATACTCACCAATGGTTAAACCATAGACAACCGGAACTTCATGCATTCCTACAAAACTAGCCCATTTCTTTTTTAAAACAGGTCCATCAATATATCCATCGTGAGGATTAGGCCTGTCCAATACCATTATCTCAACATTATTTTCAGCTCCGGCCTCCATAAGGTAGCTTAACGTTGAAATATAGGTATAGAATCTGACGCCTACATCCTGAATATCAAAAACTACAATGTCAATTCCTTTTAACTGTTCAGGTTTCGGCTTCTTATTACTTCCATATAAAGAAACAATAGGTACTCCTGTTTTTGAGTCTACTCCATTTTTAACAGTTTCACCAGCATCAGCATTTCCTCTAAAGCCATGCTCGGGAGCAAAAATAGCTTTTATCTTAATCCCGTTTTTTACTAAAAAATCGACCAGGTGAGTCCGATCTTTCATCAAACCCGTTTGGTTGGTAACAATGCCAATTGTTTTTCCCTTTAGCAGCGGTAAATAAACTTCCGGCTGGTCGGCACCGGTCTTAAAACCATCTTTTGTTTGATTCTGAGAATAATATTGATTGAATACTCCTAAAAAAATTAGGCAAATAAGAAGTAAATTTTTAATTTTGAAATCTAAATTCATAAGCTTGAACTTTCCTTTATATTTCTCTAGAAAAATAGCGTTTTCCAAAGATAACAAAAATAATCTTTCAAGGGTTATCATCTTCATAGGCAGGCTTTCTGTAGCTTTAGGAATCATTGTATCATTGATTACCGTATCTACAGGATTTGGCTCAAAAAAAGCTATTAAAGAAAGACTGGCAGATTTCAGCGGACATATTACCGTAAAGTCCACACGATCCAATTCTTCATACAATACTTCTGTGCTTGATAAGCAGGGTTTAAATATTCAGAAAATAAAAGCACTTCCGGATGTTGAAAGTGTTCAGAAATATGCTATGGTTACAGGAATTATGCGGAATGAGCATAATTTTGCAGGCATTATTTTCAAAGGTGTAGGCAAGGACTTTGACAGTGCCCGTTTTAAAAAATTTCTCGTTGCCGGCACAACACCCAAAGTAACGGAGGTCGGCTATAACCATGGGGTAACGATTTCACAAAAGATCGCGAATGACCTCCATTTAAAAGTGAAAGACAGTATTGTTACCATATTTTCAAAGGCGGATCAGAAACCTATTTATCGAAAATTTGAAGTTGTGGGAATTTACCGAACGGACATTAAAATGATTGATGAACAATTTGTGATCGGTGGAATCAACCATGTGAGAAAAATTCAGGATATGAAACCGGATGACATTGGTGGACTGGATATCTTCTTTAAAAATGTAAATGATATCGATAGTGATTTCCCGGAAATTGAAAAGCTTATCGGCTATAAAAATTACGCGGAAAAAGCAACAGAAAAATTCCCACAGATTACAGACTGGATCAGTATTTTTGACACCAATATTGCATTGATCATTATTATCATGCTTATTGTGGTAATCATTAATATCATCATGGTTCTTTTGATCCTTATTATTGAAAGGACGAATTCAATCGGTCTCTTAAAAACTTTAGGAGCTAGTAATTCCCAGATCAGGGCTACATTTATTAATTATACCTTAATAATAATGGTTCCGGGGCTTTTATACGGAAATATTATAGGCCTTGGTCTCTTACTTTTACAGAAGTTTTTTGGGATTATAAAGCTGAATCCTGAAAATTATTATGTAAGTACAGTTCCCGTAGACCTTAATCCTATTGCTATTATTTCAATTTCTGTAGGAATTTTAATTATCTCTGCATTGGCATTGATCGTTCCAAGTTATCTGATCAGCAAGATTTCACCGGTTAAAGCGATCAAATACAATTAATTTCAGATTGTTTATTCTTCCCAATTGGGGTAATATACTTTATCTGTTAATAGTTCATTTTACATGTGGCCAAACTTCATAAATAATTTTAAAGCTGTATCTTTGCAAGGCTTATAAATTATGTATGAAATACGCAAAAAATATTCTTGAAACTATCGGAAATACTCCATTAGTAAAACTTAACAAAGTTTTGGGCGAGGATTTCCCTGCATTAGTTTTAGCCAAAGTAGAAACTTTCAACCCGGGAAATTCTGTAAAAGACAGAATGGCCGTTAAAATGATCGAAGATGCCGAAAAAGACGGCAGATTAAAACCGGGCGGAACAATCATTGAAGGAACTTCCGGAAATACAGGAATGGGATTGGCTCTTGCCGCTATCATCAAGGGGTACAAATGTATTTTTGTAACCAATTCCAAACAATCTAAAGAAAAATGTGATATTTTACGTGCTGTAGGAGCAGAAGTTATTGTTTGCCCTACAGATGTAAAGCCTACGGACCCTCGTTCTTATTATTCGGTTTCAAAAAGATTAGCTAAAGAAACTGAAAACGGATGGTATGTGAATCAATATGATAATTTATCCAACCGAGCAGCACATTATGAATCTACTGCTCCTGAAATCTGGGAACAAACAGAAGGAAAACTTACTCATTTTGTAGTCGGAGCCGGAACAGGAGGTACCATTACAGGATGTGGAACGTTCTTCAAAGAAAAAAATGAAAATATAAAAGTAATTGGTGTTGATACTTATGGTTCTATTTTAAAAGAATTTCATGAGACCGGTGAACTTCACTATGATCACGCATATACCTACATTACTGAAGGAATCGGAGAAGATATTATTCCTGAAAACTATGATATGTCGGTTATCGATCATTTTGAAAAAGTAACGGATAAAGATGGTGCCATTTATGCAAGAAAGCTTGCAAAAGAAGAAGGAATTTTCTGTGGATATTCAGCAGGAAGTGCTATATCAGCATTGGTACAAATGAAAGATCAGTTTACCAAAGATGACGTGATTGTTGTTTTACTCCATGACCATGGTTCAAGATATGTAGGTAAAATCTACAATGATGAATGGATGAAGGAAATGGGCTGGCTAGACTAAAAAGCAAATAAAAAAATCAGAGCGATCTGCTCTGATTTTTTTATTTAATATTTTTCTTTATTGCCTGTTTCAATACGGTGTAATCCTTTTTACTCATTGACTTTGCAGGAAACATATAGTTGTATTTACCTTCCATCGAAATATAGTCTTCATGGGTTTCTGCAGTTACAAATTCACTCCACATGCTGAGTTCATGCTGCTCATTAAGATTAACATTGAAAGTTTCATTATTGAATCTTATCTCATAAATACCGGCATTCTCAAGTGATTTCAGATATCTTTTGACCTGTTTTTTCCATCTGGACTCCTTATTGATGCTTACCGAAAGATATACAGCACAAAGAAGAAAAACAAAACTTATAAAATACAGAATTCCAAAGCTTTCTTTACTTAAATTTTCTTTTAAGGAAAATGTAATCAGAAAAATCAGAGCGATAACAATAGTGATAATGGTTTTACTTCTGGTCTCCGACGAGAAAAACAAACTTCCCTGGTTTCCTTTAAAGTAAATCTCTTCAAAATCTTTTCTGTTTACATGTAGTCTGATCACTTTCTCGTCACCCATTGTATAAAAAATTTAATTTGTTTACAGATTGCAAAACTAAATTAAATATCCTCATATCGATCACTTATTGCAGAAAGTTTGGCCAGTAAGTCTCTATTTTTTTGTTTAAGATCAGTCATTTTCTGAAGCATATCATTAATAACTTCTAAACCGGGAAGGTTTATTTCCAGATCATAATGCCAATTCGTGAATCTTTCAAAAGCAGGTAAATCTTCATACATCAAATAGCGCACATCATTTTCAGTCTGTACCTCAAGTAAGCCGCAGTCTACCAGCTCATCAAAGAAAGTAATTTCTATATTATATATTTTTACGAGTTCTTCCCGTGATATTCTCTCTTCCATGATCTAAGAATTTTTAAGTTGTTCAAAAAGTTCTTTTTGTTTCTCAGTAAGGTTTGTTGGCAGCTTCACTTCATATGTTACGAACAGGTCCCCAAATTGACCTTCTTTTTTATATACGGGAAACCCTTTTCCTTTCAACCTCACCGTTAATCCACTTTGAGTCTCAGGTTTAACCTTTAAATTAACGCTTCCGTCCAGGGTATTTACTTTTACATCACCACCCAAAACAGCTGTATAAAGATCAATAGTAACTTTCGTTTTAAGATCATCTCCTACCCTCTCAAAATCCGGATCAGGTGAGATATTAAATGTAATGTACAAATCTCCCGAAGGACCTCCATTGATACCGGGGTTTCCGTGACCCTTTAATTTGATCTGTTGACCATCATAAACTCCGGCGGGAATTGTAATCCGTACTTTTTTGCCATTAATCTCAAAGGTTTGGGGATGTGTTTTGGCAGCATCTTTAAGATGTAAATTAAGCTCAGCCTGTACATCCTGTCCTTTAAATTTCCCGGAAGCACTACCTCGGGAGCTTCTTCCGAAACCTCCGCCTTGTCCAAACATACTCTGGAAAAAATCTGAAAAGTCCTCTCCTTCTCCAAAATCTGCACCGGAGAATCCACCACTGTAACCTTGCCCTTGACTTTGATATTGTCTTTGTTGCTGTTGAGCCTTTTCATATTCCTCACCATGTTTCCAGTTTTCTCCGTACTTATCATATTTGCTTCGGTTTTCCGGATTACTGAGAACCTCATTCGCTTCATTCAGTTCCTTGAATTTTCTCTCAGCCTCTTTGTCATCGGGATTAAGATCGGGATGTAATTTTCGAGCCAGCTTTCGGTATGCTTTTTTGATATCTTCCTGCGATGCTTTTTTATCTACCCCCAGAATTTTATAGTAATCTATATAAGCCATAGAAACGTTTATTTACTCAAATTTAAAAAATTTAACCCTGAAAATTATACAATAATATGTTAAAAATAAGCCTATCTTTGGTAAAAAGCAATACATGAAAGAAGTATTTAAAAACTACTCTGGAATTTTATTTTTACTCTTGGGAATCATAGTTGGAAGTATTATCGGGATCACTGCTCCCGATTTTGTAGGCTATATAAAACCGCTTGGAGACATTTTCCTTAATTTACTTTTTGTCAGCGTTGTTCCATTGGTATTTTTTGCTGTGTCTAATTCTATAGCATCTTTAGAGCAACAATCAAAATTTGGAAAGATCATTGCGATGATGTCGTTTACCTTTCTATTTTTTATATTAACAGCAGCTGTTTTTACCATTATTGCTGTTTATCTTTTTCCTATGTCTCCTATTTCAGGAAGTTCACAGATCATTTCTGAAGGTAATGACAATGAAACCTGGGGAAACAGGATTGTAAGTTTCTTTACAGTTGGTGAATTCATAGAGCTGTTTTCCAGAAAGAATATGCTCGCCCTGCTAATATTTGCTTTTTTAACAGGTTTTGCGGCAAGAAAAACCGGAGAAACCGGCCAGCCATTCAGACTTTTCCTTGCTTCAGGATACGAGGTCATGAAAGAGCTGCTTTTACTGGTTATGAAGCTTGCTCCGATCGGACTCGGGGCTTATTTTGCCTATCAGGTTGCTACTGTGGGTCCACAGCTTTTTGGTTTTTACGGAAAGCCACTAGGTATCTACTACATCGTGGGAACCATCTATTTCTTTTTATTTTTCACACTATATACCTTCATGGCCAACGGGCGAAAAGGGGTCAAGGATTTCTGGACGAATGCGCCCTATCCTACGCTAACTGCTCTAAGTACCTGCAGTAGCTTTGCAACAATGCCTGCAAATTTGCAAGCAGCTTCGAAGATCGGAATACCAAGTTCTATTGCGAATCTCGTTATTCCGATTGGAACTACTTTACATAAAAACGGATCATCCATATCTTCAATCATCAAGATTTATGTCGCATTTCTAATTATCGGAAAAGATTTTTTTTGAGCCTTCCAACCTGATTTTAGCTTTGGGAATTACTGTATTTGTAAGTATTGTTGAGGGCGGAATACCTAACGGTGGTTATATCGGTGAGCTCCTGATGATTTCTGTATATAAATTACCTCATGAAGCGATTCCTGCCGTAATGATTATCGGAACATTGGTAGATCCATTAGCTACCGTTCTAAATGCCGTAGGAAATGTTGTGGCCGCCATGTTTGTAAACAGGTTCATAAAGGTAGATGGTTGAGAAGTTACTATAATTTTTAAGAGGAATACTCAAAATTAGTTCTATCACTCTCTCTGATTTTACAGATCAGCTAGAGTTATTCGCTGCGTTTTACCGGTTCCAGATTTTTGTATTCTTCAGGAGTAAAAAGCTTGTAATGTACTTTAAATGTTTTTCCTAAAGGTGTTTCCAGAGAAAAACCACCTGGTCCGAAACCATCTACAACATCTAATGTGAAGTGAGAATATTTCCAATACTCAAACAAATCGCGATCGATCCAAAATTCATGTCTGTTAATCGTACCTATCATAGCATCATTCATTCTTGGAAAAAATCCTCCTTTTTCAAAACATTGAGGCTGAGTACCTTCACAACAACCGCCTGCCTGATAAAACATCAGGTCTCCATATTTTTCTTCTAGCTGCCAGATAACTTCAAGCGCTTTTTCCGTAGCAGATAACCTGGATATTTGGGGTTCCATTTCTGTAGGTTTTTAAGTTGATTTTTATACTGCAATAAACTACCAATTTTTCATGTAAGATTGTTAGTAAAGATCATCATTTACTCTTAGATTATTCAAAAAACCTGACAAAAATGTCAGGTTACCTAAACTTAAGTATTAATCATAGGATGGCGAAAAAATTCTCCCTCATAAGTTTATTAATAGTGAGCCTTATGGAATGGATCGAAACATGATAGTATCAGATTAGGCCGGCCGTTTTGCTCCGCTTAAATAACGGAACAAACGGACATGCCCTGATGTTAAAAAAAAATTAAAAGAACCCTAATTTGTTTTTGTTGTAAGAGATCAACATATTTTTAGTCTGACGATAATGGTCCAGCATCATTTTATGATTCTCCCTTCCAATTCCGGATTGTTTGTATCCTCCAAAAGGTGCTCCTGCAGGATAAGAATGATACTGATTGACCCATACTCTTCCTGCCTGGATCTTACGGGGCACATTATACAATTGATGTGCATCTCTTGTCCATACTCCTGCACCAAGACCATAAATCGTATCATTAGCAATCTTTATTGCTTCTTCCTCATCTTTAAAAGTGGTAAAAGCTAAAACAGGCCCGAAAATTTCTTCCTGGAAAATCCTCATTCTATTATTACCTTTAAAAATTGTGGGTTGAATGTAGTATCCATCTTCTAAACCTTCCCCGACATTATTTACATCACCACCCACAAGAACTTCAGCACCTTCTTCTTTCCCTAATTTGATATAGGACAAAATTTTATCTTTCTGAATCTGAGAAGCCTGGGCACCCATCATTACGGTTTTATCTAAAGGATTTCCCACTTTAATCGCTTTTACCCGTTCAATTACTTTTGCAATAAAAGCATCAGCAATATCTTCCTGGACCAGTAACCTTGAAGGGCAAGTACAAATCTCTCCCTGATTAAGAGCAAAAAGAACAGCACCTTCAATAGCTTTATCCAAAAACTCATCATCTGCATCCATTACAGAGCTGAAGAAAACATTCGGAGATTTTCCTCCAAGTTCCAGGGTAACTGGAATGATATTTTCAGTTGCATACTGCATCACCAGACGTCCTGTAGCTGTAGAGCCTGTGAAAGCTGCTTTTGAAACTTTAGGATTGGTTACCAAAGCCCGGCCAAGCTCTGCCCCGAAACCGTTTACGATATTCACTACCCCGGCAGGTAGCAAATCACCGATTATTTCCATTAAAACCATGATAGAAACAGGAGTACTTTCTGCCGGTTTTAATACCACGCAATTTCCAGCTGCCAAAGCAGGGGCCAATTTCCAGATAGCCATTAATAAAGGAAAGTTCCATGGAATGATTTGTGCGATAACTCCCAGGGGTTCATGTACGATAAGAGAAACGGTATCTTTATCCAATTCATTGTGAGAGCCTTCTTCTGCACGGATTACAGAAGCGAAATATCTGAAATGATCTACAGCTAAAGGTAAATCTGCAGCAAGGGTTTCCCTTACAGCTTTACCGTTGTCGATAGTTTCTACTGTTGCCAGATATTCAAGGTTCTGCTCTATTCTGTCTGCAATCTTATTTAAAATAATACTTCGTTCCGTTGAAGAGGTATCCTTCCAGGTTTGAAATGCCTTGTGAGCCGCGTCTACCGCTAATTCTAAATCTTCCTTGGAGGAATGAGCCGCTTGGGTAAAGTTTTTTCCGTTAACTGGAGAAATTACATCAAAATATTGTCCGTTCACCGGAGCTGTAAACTGACCGTTAATATAATTATCGTATTTACTTTTGAAATCAGGCCACTGTAGAACAGTTTCTGATTTTTGTTCTGTTATTGTGCTCATATCGTATTGTTTTTAATTTCTGTTAAGCCAAATTACATTTCCCCACTAAGAACAGATAGCATAATCCTACAAAAAAACTTCAAAATCGTATTCGCCAGGAATTTTATACTTTTTTAACAATACCTCGATTTTATATTTTCTTATATTTGATAGAATGGGTTTTAAAAATGTATAGAAATGAATGATAATAAGTTTTTATTAAATACTCCTGATCTGAAAAAAGAAAATCAGCTGATGAGCCTTGTTGAAAACCAAACGAAATTCAATCTCAACAATTGTGAGTTCAGTATCTATGAAACCCATGAAACTGCTTTTGGTGTAAAACTTCATTTTGATACCATTGCATTTACCGCTATGCTAAGAGGAAAAAAGCATATGAAACTGGAAAATAAAACAGGGTATTTTGATTATTTTCCAGGAGAGAGCATACTGGTAGCACCAGGAGAAACAATGATTATTGATTTTCCTGAGGCTGATGAAACTCCATCACAATGTATTTCATTAAGTCTTAATCCTGATTTTATAGAAGATTCGCTTAACCATTTAAATTACACATTACCAAAGGTGGATGAAACTTCTCAATGGAATATTCAGCTGGATGAGTATTTTCTATTCAATAATAAATCTCTGGCTTCCGCTACCAACAATATCATGAGGATCGCTATGGATGATAATTCTCAAAAAGACATCATGGCTGATTTTGCCCTGAAGGAACTTTTGATAAGATTGATGCAGACCCAGGCCAGAGGTATGGTAGAGAAGAATATTGCAAAAAATAAATCGAGAATAGGTTTTGCCGTCGATTATATCAAAAAAAAATCTTCATCAGAAACTTTCCATTGACAGCATTGCTAAACTTGCTTATGTCAGCAAATCAAATTTCTTTAAAATGTTTAAAGATGAACTAGGTACTTCACCCAATGATTTCATTTTACAAGAGCGAATCAACCGGGCTAAAGAATTATTGGCTACTCAGAATAGCATTAAAGAAACCGCTTATCAAACAGGTTTTTCAGATACAAATTATTTTACAAGAGTATTCAAACAACTTGTGGGAGTAACACCAAAGACTTATCAGAATAAGGTTATATTCTTTGAATAAAAATCTTATTTCTTTTAGAAATATGACATGAAACGACTATTCGCCTTCGCGACCATATTACTTTTCTCAAGTAGTAAATACAATTCCCAAACTTCTACAAACAAGTTTGAGATTTCATCCGATCTGGAGCAAATTTCCTTATGGGCAAAAAGCAATATGCCTGATCAACTAGGTAGTATAAACGCAGAAATGATAACTAATAAAGGGTCTGTCACTCATGTTTCTGATCCAAGGTTAATTATTCATCGACCTAAAAAACCAAATGGTATAGCCATTTTAGTCATTAGTGGTGGCGGATATGCTCACATAGAATTAGGAAAAGAAAGTACACCAACTGCGAATTGGTTAGCATCAGAAGGAGTAACTGCCTTTGAACTTATTTATAGATTGCCACAAGAAGGTTGGAAGACGACCAATGTTCCTTTTGAAGATGCACAAAGAGCTATGCGAATAATCAGAAGTTCAGCCAAAAATTATGGTATAGATCCTCATAAAATTGGCATCTTAGGGTTCTCAGCCGGTGGACATTTAGCCGGAATGATTGCCACGCAACCTAATAAGATGTTTTATAAACCCGTCGACGATATAGATTCTCTATCTGCAAGACCCGATTTTGTAGGATTGATTTATCCGGTTATTTCAATGCTTCCCCCGAATAATAAAACCCATGCTTTTAAGAGTATTCTTGGGAAAAATCCATCAACTTCCGAGGAAATAGAATTCTCTGTGGAAAGGCAGGTGAATAGTCAAACACCACCAACTTTTTTAGCACAAGCAATTGATGATCCTATTTCTCCTGTGGAGAATAGTATATTAATGGATGATGCATTAAAGAAGGTGAATGTTCCTGTTGAAATGCATTTGTTTAAGAATGGAGGACATGGTTGGGGATTGGGAAAGAAAGGAAGTGAGGTTGAGGCGTGGCCGGGGATTTTTAGGGAGTGGCTTTTGAAAGCAAATAAATAGATTATGATATATAACAAATATTAAAAAAGAGATTCGATTTTTTATTTCGGAAGAATTAATAAATCCAAATATTTATAAAAAAAAGAGACTATCTTCTGGATAGTCTCTTTTTTTACTTTTAAGTACCTTACTTACCACCCTGGATTTTGTTGGCTGGCAAGAAGCGGGTTAACACTAGTTGTCATAAGCGGTATGGGCCATAAAAACCTATAATCAGTATAAGCAATACCATTAATCAGATTTCCGGAATAAGGAATTCCTACAGTATAGCTTGTCGCTGCCGGGAATCCATTAGGCACTTTTGCCGGAATCCCTTGAGTAGGAGCAATATCATCATTAATTAACCGATGGATATCTCCCCAACGAACTCCTTCACAACTCAACTCGATTCTTCTTTCCATTAAAATCCCTTTTACCATCTTCTCTTTATCAGGAAACGAAGCAAGCGTATAGGCTTGTGTATCAGGATTTGCCAATGATCTATTTCGAACCTCATTAAGGAGCGTTAATGCATTGGATAAATTGTTCGTTCTGGCATAAGCTTCTGCAGCCGCCAATTTCATTTCAGAAAACCGGACAATCGGTGCCGCATCTGTATAATTAACAATATCCGTATATTTTCGGGTAAATCTGGCACCAGAAACGACAGCCGTAATATCCCTCCGTTTATCATTTCCCAGCCAAAGAGGATCATTCCATAAAATAGGACTGATCGCGATCAATGCTCTGTTATTAAACTGGGCTGCCAATGCTCCATTCACCCCTGGATTATTATTTGCGGTATTAATAATTGAAAAAATAGACTCTGTATTTGCCAGGTTATTATTGAATACTGCTGCAGGATTAGCTTCTAAAGTATACATAGAAGTAAGCTTATTATATTCTGCGATCACTCCATTCCAGTTTCTCATATTCAAATAGGCTCTTATTTTAATTGCAATAGCCGCCCCTTTCGTGATTTTGCCTATTCTATTAATTCCTTGTCTTTGAACATTGGTAGGAAGACTACTTTCTGCAAAATTCAGATCTGTCAACAATCGTTGATAGTCCTCAGCGACAGTCTCTCGGCCCACCTGCATTGCTTGTTCAATGGTAGCTTCAGTATCAACTCCTAATGTCCTGTATGGCACCCCCATAGAAGCGCCATTATCCAAATGATAAGGTCTTGAAAAATGTTTTAAAAGCTCAAAATGAGCTAATGCTCTGAAAAACAATACTTCTCCTTTGTATTCATTTCCCTGAGCTTGAGATATAACATTATTGCTGACCGCTCTGTCAATCCCCTCATTAACAAGATTAGCTCTATTAATCAATCGGTAAGCATCAACCCAATAATATACATTATTGGCAGTAGTCGCATCATAATTAGATTCATACGTTAATTGATAAAATGCCTGCGTATTGACTACATCTTCCCCTCTTGCCTCATTTTGTTGAAAGTAAGCCGCTCCAAAAACATACCCCCTTGGTGTACCGTTAAAATTTCCAATTTGTGCGGCATTGTACACTCCATTTACCGCTAGTTGAACCAATTCAGGAGAAGTAAATGCCAATTCAGGATTAGGGTTATTAAAGGAAGTAGTATCTAAAATATCTTGCTGACAAGAAGCCATAACCAGTCCTGCTGAAGCTAATACTATATATTTTTTTTAATGCATTCATTATTATTCTATTTAAAATTAAAGTGTAACATTTAGTCCTATTGAAAAAACTCTTTGTCTTGGAATTCCATTAAAATCCAGCCCATTCACCTGCATTTCAGGATCTGGTCCTGAATATTTTGTAATAATAAATGCATTTTGTGCCTGAATATAAAGTCTCATTTTCTGAATGTTAATCTTGTTTAAAAACTCTCGCTCTAAACTGTATCCCAAAGTGAGATTATCAAACTTAATAAAATCTCCTTTCTCTATAAATCGGCTATTTGAAACTGCCGGGCCATTAACCCCAGGATCATTACCCGCCATCAATCTTGGAGTCCATCCATCTCCTGGATTTTCCGGACTTTGCCATCTTCCAAGTATTTCTGTAGAGTGTTCACAAAGTTCTGGCTCAAGAGTTCTCTTCGGGTAATATTCATAATGTAATTACCTCCGCTAAACCTTACCAATGTTCCCAAATCAAAATTGTGATATTTTACAGATATATTGAAAGCACCGAAATATTTTGGAATGGTATTTCCTAATAATTGATTTTCCGGAGCACTTCCCGCCTGAGAAACATCACCTGGGTTATTCGGGTTAAATGTATTATACCTTCTCGTATTTAAATTGTATTGTACCAAAGACCCGTCTAGTTTGTAATAAACAGGGTTTCCATTGGCAGAATTGGTACCCCAGTATTTTATACCATATAATTGATTCATAGAATATCCTTCTCTATGAACTCTGTAGAAGCGATCCACATTGCTCCAGTCAGCATTTCCCGGGAAGATATCTGCTCCTTTGTATAATGTTGAAATGGTATTATTAATCAATGAAAGATTAGCTCCTATATTGACTTCAAAATTTTCCCTCTTGATAGGGGTATAATTCACTGAAAACTCCCATCCTTTATTTTTTGCAACTCCAATGTTTGAACTGTATTGATTATCTGGAACCCCTAAAGATGGATCTACAGGAACCTGTTGGATCATTTCATCAATATTATTCACAAAATAATCTACCGTTACTTTCAGCTTATTTTTAAAAAAACTCAAATCCATCCCATAATCCATCTTCTCACTTCGTTCCCACCTTAAAGTATTAATTCCCATTTGAGAATATCCTAATCCATTAGCGTCCCCATACCTAGCTGGTCCATACAATGACATATAAGGATAGTTTCCAATATTACTATTTCCAACTCTACCATAAGATGCCCTTAGCTTTAATTCGTTAACGTACATTCTCGCTTTTTCGAAAAAGCTTTCATTACTAACATTCCATCCTAATGAAGCTCCGGGAAAGTACCCAACCCTTCCTCCTCTAGGAAGAGATGACAGCTCGTCTCTTCTTATAACTCCCTGAAAGAAATACCTTTTCCCAAAGTCATAATTAAATCTTGCTAAATAGGATATTAAAGCAAACTCTGTCCTTCCCCCTCCAGAAAGAGGAGTTCCATAAGTTCCCGTCACTACATTGGTACTAAAATAAGAATCTCCTAAATCAGTTCCTCCTCCAAAAAACGTATTTTGATTTTCCTTTTGGTATTCGTTCACCAATGTAACCCCTACCTTATGATCTCCAAAGCTCTTGTTAAAGTTTAATATATTTTGGATATTATACCTTTCCAAGGTCGTATTGTTGTTTTGGATTCTTCCGTTACTCCCTCTTCCATCACCATGAAATGCATTCCAATACAATAAGCCTTCATTTTGAGAACGATCTATGCTCATCTGAAGCTTATAGGTTAGAAATGGTAAAATTTTCACTTCACCAAAAACATCTCCCAGTACTCTTAGCACTCTGGACTGTAATCTATTGGTATTCATTATATACACAATATTCGGAAGGTTATTGGCAACATATTCTGTATTTTCTCCTTTACCTGTAATAGTATTAGTCCCTACCACATCAATATTGTACCCGAATGGTCCTCCTTCTCTGTATATAGGAGTATTAGGCAATTGTCTTAACGAATTAGCCATTGCACCAGAAAGGGAATTCACTCCAGAATTAAGAGCATCATATTCTGTTCGCGTTACTCCAATATTTGCTCCTACTTTCAACCAATCATTTACCTCCTGATTGATGTTAAAACGAGCGGTAAATCGCTCCATTCCATTGCTTAAAATGATTCCGTCTTGCTTTGTATAGCCTACAGATCCAAAATACGAACCTTTGCCTAAGCCTCCCTGAAGAGAAATATTATGATCCGTTTGCGTTGCTGATCTCAACACAGCTCTTTGCCAGTCTGTATTGTATTGTGAACCAAAAGCCCAAGGTGATCTCCCCGCATTTGTCCTTTTCTCATTGGAGATTGTTAAAAATTCCGGTGTTTGAAGTAAATCAAATTGTTTTACGACTTGAGCAATTCCAGTATATGTATTGTAGTCTAGCTGAAACCTTCCCTTTTTTCCTTTTTTTGTAGTAATAATCATTACCCCGTTAGCAGCTCTAGAACCATAAATAGCTGCTGCAGCCCCATCTTTTAAAATCTCAATACTTTCTATATCTGCAGGGTTAATATCACCCAATGCATTACTTGGAGCATAACCTCCCGTATCTCCTGTAAAAATGGGCATTCCATCAACTACAACCAAAGGATAAGTTCCTGAGTTGAGAGAATTGATTCCCCGAATATTGATAGCAGGTGCTTGTCCTACCATCCCCGAGTTAGTGGTTACACTGACCCCTGCTGCCCTTCCGGCCAATTGAGACTCAAAACTGGCAGTAACTAAGCCCGCCATATCATCAGCTTTCACCTGAGATACTGCTGCCGTTACCTCACTCTTCTTTTGTGTTCCATATCCAACCATCACTACCTCTTCTATTTTTTGCTCTTTTGTGGCTGTATCTTTTAACACCTTTTGAGCATGTACAACTTGTCCCGTAAAAAATAAAACAGCAGTTGTTATCATGCATAATTTTACATTCATGTTCTTTTATTTAGTATTATGGCTGTAAATATGTTAATAAAAATTAACATTAACAAAATTAAAACACTGATAAACAGTGAATTACAAATAAAAAAAATCACTTTTGTCGCCAAAAAAAACTAATATTATAATCTTTAAACTCTTTATAAGCTTTATATTTTTTTTAACAAATTAATATTTAAGTAAAAAAAATAAACACCAATAAGACAAATAAAAACTTCACAACTATTAAGAAAGGAATCAAATAATATTAAATAAATAAACTTAAAATTTTAAAATATTAAATAAAATAAAGACTACTTTAGGTATATTAAAGTAATTTAACACCTATAACACCCCTTCTTTTTCACCAATTTATGCAGGTAACAAAAAAAACATCCCATAAAGAGATGTTTTTCATGAATCCGCTTTTTAATTTACTCCTATTTTATTTCTGATATGAATAGTATCTTGCTCCTTTTAGCAATGGATTTTCAAGCTCTATCGATTGCAATCCGAATCCTGCATAATTTTCATTAACAGATTGGTCCAGTTGCTTTCTGTGTAATTTTTCATACGTTTCAAAATTAACAGGTATCCTTTTCTTTAGGTTGTCAAATAAATTCCATTGAGAAACAACATTCTTCCAGTTTCCGGAAATCTTAGCGGCAAATACCTTGGATTTCGACCCACTTCCATAGCCTAAAAATCCTATTTCCTTGCCCTCTAATTCTTCATTTTCATTGTATGATATCTGTAATGCGGAAAGCAAAGCCATAAATATGGAAGCAGTATACATATTTCCTATTTCAGAAGATGCCCTTTGGGTTCTTTCTATTTTATTATTAATAAATTGCAGATATCCTTCAGATTTAGCCACTGTTTTTTGTTCTTCGGGGGTTTCGTAGCTCAATCCATTTTCCAGGCTATAAATCTCTGTGAACACCCTCTTTCCATGGAAGGCATAAGGCAGATGGAAAATCAGATATCTCCAGTCTTCATAAGGCTTATCCTTACCACTGATTTCTTTATAATGATCATAAGCTTCTCTGATTCGATCCTGATAACATTGGTTAGAATATTGTCCGTCAAAAACCGGCTCATCCGTAAAAACCTCTATCTTATCAGAAAAAGAGTCCGGAGCATCTTTCAGATCTTCTTTTTTGTAGTGACGTCGGGGTTTGAAAAAATCAAAAACACTTTCGGTTGCTACACCCCATTGATTCTCAATCTCCAAAAGGTTGGGTTGGGAAGAGACCAATAGGGCAACAGCTCCTCCTCCTTGTGTATATTCACCCGATGAAGCCAGCTCGTATTTTGCATAATCACTCGCTATGACAATTGCTTTTTTTTTCAGGGTTTACCCTCACAAAATCCAGTGAATTATGTAATGCATCGACAGCTCCTACACAAGCAAAGGTCATGTCCACAACATCACAATTTCTAAAACATCGTTCTCCATATTTTTCCTCTAGCACTTTTTCCACCATCTGCATAGCATAAGATGCTGTTGGTTTTGCGGCATCCAAAGCACTTTCAGTTCCAAGATAAATTCTTGCAATATCCTTAGGATTGATGTTATAGTCTTTTATCAGTTTAAGTAACGCTTCAGCAGCAAAAGTAGCTGCATCTTCATGGACATCAGGAAAGCCCATTTTATGTAAACCTAAGCCCTTTTCTAATTTCGCAGGATCAATTCCCCTTACCTCAGCTAAATCTTTAATTTCCAAATACAAAGAAGGCACATGATAGCTAGCTGCCTCTATTCCAAAAGTCATACAGTAAAATTATAAAAGGCAAATTTAGAAATTATTGATAACAACACCCCTAATTTTCAGATTAATATTATTACTTTGCATTCCGATGTACGCTATTGCAAAAAATATTGTAAAAAAAATACTGCCTCAAAAATTTCTTTTTGAAAACGAAATATTTTTCAGAAAAGCTTTGTATCCCCTTTACAAGGGAAAGGATCATGAATGCAATATCTGCCGTTCCAAACTTAAAGAGTTTGTAAGATTAGAAAACGGAAATCTATTATGTCCTGTTTGCGGAAGCTTACCAAGATCACGAAGGCTGTATAAAATCCTGACTGAAAATTATCTGAAAGAAGGATTTGCCATTCTAGATTTTTCGCCTTCAAGAGCGATCTTCCGTGCATTAAAACATAAAAAGGGCATTGATTATTTTCCAACAGATTATGAAAATGAATTTTTAGCAGATTATCATTTTGATATAACCAAAATCGATATTGAATCCGAAAAATTTGACCTTATTATATGCTATCACATTCTTGAGCATATTGAAAATGATGGTGCTGCAATGAAAGAATTATACAGGGTTTTAAAAACAGGTAAAACACTTTTAATTCAGACTCCGTTTAAAGAAGGTGACATCTACGAAAACCCTGAAGTTAAAACATCAGAAGAAAGACTTCAACACTTCGGCCAGAAAGACCATGTACGAATCTATTCCGTTAATGGATTGGTTCAGCGATTAAAAGATTCCGGATTTCAGGCAGAGATAAAAACTTATGAAAAGGATAGCTATTGGGGCTTTTCTGATCAGGAAACCATTATCTTCTGTACTAAATAGATAAAATTCGTGAAAACCAGGATATTTTTTCTGGTCCGGATAGAAAATATAAAAGGGCTGCTCATACTGAGCAGCCCTTATTTGATTATTTGTAATCCTCTATACTTTTATTCAAGGCATCGATTTGTTTATTAATGCTTGCAGCATTTTGTGGGTTTTGTTTTAAAAGTTCCATTTTTTTTACTAAGACCATCTTTCAACATTTGAGAGATCATCATTTTAGCCTGAGGATTCTGAGCGACCTGGCCTTTTGCCTGCGCCAGCAACTTGGTAATGCTTTGTGTTGCCGCAATATTGTCGGAGGTCATGATCCAATTGAAACCTTCTTCTGCAGATTTTCCTAATTCAGGATTCTGGAATTTAATGAATGGATAAAATGCCGCAATAGGAGCTATATTGGCCATTTGGGAGGAAACCTTATTCTTTACGACAATGGGTAATAATTGTGCCAGAAGCTCATCAGAAGCTCCTTTTAAATCGATTTTATCCGCTAATGTACTGGCCTTGGAAGGATCAACAGTAAGTATAGCTGACAGGGAATTACCGCGTACAGAATTAGAAACAGCCCCCACTCCTTTTTCAAAGACCGGAAGATACTTTTTATCTTTTGTTTTTGCTAAAGCAGCAACCGCAGCACCCTGAACTAATGTTTTAGGGTCATTTGTTGCTAGTTTTTCAACGTCAGCAGCCAAAGCTTTTGCTTGCTCAGGGTTCGAAAGATCCATCAGTTCCAAGGCTTTCATTCTTACTCTGAAATAAGGGTCTTTCAAAGCAGCAGACAATAATTTTGTAGCTGCAGGGTTTTTACCAACCTGATCTTTAATGGCTTTTAGCGCTGTATATCTGCTCTTAAACTCTTTGGACCCATTGAATTGTATCAGATTCTGTTCAGGAGTTTTTGTTTCCGTAATTTCTGAAACTAATATTCCGTCAGCATTGATATTAAGCAGATCCGGAGTTTTTGAAACATCAAAATTAAATGTATTCTTTGCTTCAGCATTTACCCACACATTATATCTTTTCGGTTTTCCGTTTTCATAAACATCTATTGCCAATGGAAACTGAAAAGGCTGTTCCTGGCTTTGACTGATCACCAGGCTGATCTGTTTTTTAACAGGTTCAAAAGTATAAGAATAACTCAATTTGGGATGCCCGCTGCCAAAATACCATTGATTGAAGAACCAATTCAGATCCTTTCCGGAAACCTTTTCAAAAGAAAGTCGTAGCTGATGAGCCTCTCCGTTTTTGTATTCATTCGTTTTCAGATAATCATTCATTCCGGCAAAGAATGCGTCGTCCCCAAGATAGTTCCTCAACATATGAAGGATGCCACCCCCTTTCTGATAAGTTACCAAATCAAAAACATCTTCACGGGAATCATAATTAAAACGAACCAGGTTTTTATTAAAATCAGCCGGATTATGAATGTACATATTCACATCGCTCATCTGATGATAGTCCGCCTGATCTTTACCATATTTATATTCGTTCCATAAGTATTCCGAATAATTGGCAAATGATTCATTTACGGTAAGATTACTCCAGCTTTCCGCAGTTACAAGATCCCCAAACCAGTGGTGGAATAATTCGTGAGCAATTGTATCTTCCCATTTATTTTCGTCAATTAATTGTCCCGGTTTCTGTAAAATATCACTTCCATGCAGTGTTGCTGTCGTATTTTCCATAGCCCCACTTACATAATCCCTTCCGGATATCTGTGCATATTTTGCCCAAGGATAATCGTAACCCATTTTCTTTGAGAAAAATTCGATCATTTCAGGAGTGTTTCCATAGATCTGCTTTGCATAAGGTTCATATTCTTTTTCAATATAATAATCCACCGGAATATTCTTCCATTTATCTTTCACGATCGCATAATCCCCCACTCCCATAAAAAACAGATAAGTTGAATGTCTTTTATCCATGACCCAATGATCTGTCCTCAGTCCATTCGCTTCTTTCTGGGAATCTTTTAATAATCCATTAGAAAGAGTCACATATTTTTCAGGAACCGTCATATAAATTTCCTGCGTTGTCTTTTGATTCGGTTTATCAATGGTTGGAAACCAGGCAGAAGAAGATTCGGTTTCACCCTGTGTCCAGATTTGGGTTGGTTTATCCGGATCTTTGCCCTGAGCATTAATGAAATATAAACCTTTTGCATCATTGATGGCAGCACTTCCTTCTTGTTTCACTTCATTTGGGCGGGAAGTGTATTTGATGTACACTGTGTAATCCTGATCTTTCTGATATGTTTTATCCAAAGTAATGGTTAACACATCGTCTTTATATTCATACTTTAAAGGAGATTTCTTACCATTGTTATCTAAAGCAACTTCATGGATCAGCATACTTTTCGCATCAAGAACCAGCTGATTGGTAGGATAAAAATACGGTGAAGCGGTAAGCAACTCCTCTCCGTTCATCTGTTCTTTCTGGTAGTCAAAATTGACTTTAAGTTTGGTATGCTTTAGTTCTGTTACTTTAGTGTGTGTGGCCCTGTAGACTTTTTCTCTCCCTGAAGTTTCAGTTTGTGCTGATACGTTTGCAGAAAAGAAAATCGCTAGTACCGCAATCGATAAAATGGCTTTTTTCATTATTACTTAGAATTATTTTTAGTTAAAATCTCAAAAATGTCATTGACTAATGTTTCATAATCACCTTTTTTAAGTTGTTCCTTTGTTTTTGCAAAAGCTTTCTTCAACTCGCTTTCAGGATTTTCTTCATCAATAATTTCAGCAGAATTCACTCCTTTTAATTGGAGAATGGCATTCCGTAGCATTTCGAGATCTGCTTTTTGATCCGTATTTATTTTTATATATTTCATTATATTATTCTTTAATAAATTTCACTTTATTACCTCCCTGCAAAATTAGAAGCTGCCTTTTTGTAACATCAAAATCAATAACAATTCCCGCAGCATCAAACTTAAAACTTGTTTGAGAAGTTGCTTCTAAAGGAAAAGCACCCTGTCCCGTTGCCTGGGCCATTAATACTTTTTCTTTAATGAAAATGGTAATTTTCATCGGCATTTGTGCCGTCGCGTATGTTCCGGTAAATTTTTGAAGCTCACTTTCCGGAAGATTCACTACATTAAAATTCGGAATTTCAAAGCTTTTTCCATAAGCTGCACTTAAAGCGGTGATCGAAATATTATTATTGTCAAAATTACTTTGATTACTGATCATAGCAAAAGTTTTCTCGCCATCAGGGAAGTAATACAATATAGAGGTAAAATGATCTATTCCTCCGTTATGCCCAAAACCTGTTTTTCCCATAAAAGGAACTTCAGCCAGGCCAAAACCATAATGGTCTTTAAAATTACGCATTTTATCTAAACTTTCTCTGGAAATCAATTTTCCTGAAGCCAGTGCATTTATAAAAATAATCAATTCTGAAGGGGTAGAAACCAAATTTCCTGCGCCCAAGGGAACAGACATATCTGTTTCGGCACTTCTTACATAATTCCCATTTTCATAAGTGTACGAATGGGCCATATTTTCTAAAGATTCTATCTTTCCTCCTGCTTTTGTATATTTTAGTTGTAAAGGTTTTGCTATAAACTCTTCAATAAGCTTTGCGTAAGACTTTTTATAAACTTTTTCCAGAATAAAACCCAGCAAAGAATAATTCGAGTTGCTGTAACTGAATTGAACACCAGGTTCAAAATCTGAGCCTGCCTCTTGAATAATATCGATAAGCTTTTCCTTGGAAACAGGTTGTAAATAGTAGGATGCATACAAGGCATCATCAGTGAAATTATGAATCCCGCTTCTATGATTTAAAAGATTTTCTACTTTGATCTTCTCAGCGTTCTTTATTTGAGGAAAGAATTGACTTAATGAAGTGTCCAGTGTTAGCTTTTTATCTTCTACCGCCTTCATGATCAAAACGGCTGTAAAAGTCTTTGTTATGGAACCTATCCTGTAAACCGTATTAAGATCTGCTTTTTTCTTAGCTTCAACATCAGAAAATCCAATCGCATTGGAATAAATTATTTTTCCGTGATCTGCAATGGCAAAACTTCCCATCACCTTGTGCTCGCTATCCAGGGCTTTAAAATAATTGTCCAGTTTTTCCTTATCAATATTCTGGGCAAAACTGAAACTGAAAACTCCGATGGAAACGCAAAGAAATATCTTTTTTAACATACTAATGACATTTCATAATAGGTCATGAAACAAAAGAATTTGTTACATATTACTTCCTTTATCGAACCGGATATTCATCATAAAAAATATCGTTCAATTCCAGTTGGTTTATGGTTTCAAAATCATTTCTGAAAAGAGTATCTTTTTTAAGATAATTGAGAATAAATTCTTTGTTTCTAGCATTTCTAAATGATAGTAATTCTTTTAAATATATTTTCTTTTGGACACCTATCAAAGTATCATTTTTAATCATCGAAATAAACTCTTTTTGCAACAATTCACTGTAATCTCCTTTATGCCAACGGCTAAGATAGGTAGCCGCAGAAATTTTATGATCCTTGAAAGCTAAAGTTTCAATACGTTTCCGATAGCTTTTGGGGTAAATTTTATATCTAAACACTTCCTGTAAAAGGCTTTCTGGTGAGTTTACATTAAAAACAATAATGCTATCAAGCTTTTTTAATAACTGATCAGATTGTCTATTCTTACCAGGTAGTGAGTAAAGATATTTTTGATACAAAGGTTCAGCAGGGTTTAGATCTCCTACCAGACAACCATTCTCTGTATGAATTGTGGTTTTTAAATTTAAGAAATTTGAAAATATCTTATCAATCTTCTCTGGTCTTCTTTCCAAAAGTCCTACGGATGCATAAACAGCTACTGTTTTGTTTCTATTATTTATGAGTGATAGAAGCTCATCTTCTGAAGCCAGCTGAACTAACTTTTTGAAATTCTCTGCATTACCTGGTTTCTCCATTCCATTTCCTAGCACATCAGTTTGATAAGTATTTATACTGGAAATGCGTTTCACAATGTTTCTTAAATGTTGAGGAACTCGCAACGTATCAACAATAGCATCTTTAGAACTATACCAAGTATCTATCAAAAGATCGGAATAAACAGGCTCTTTCTCTTTCTTACAACTAAAAAGAAAAACCGTAGAAATAATGATAATAAAAATCTTAGAAACGGACATTAAATCGCCACAGGTGCCTTAATTCCAGGATGTGGATCATAATTCTCCAATGTAAAATCTTCAAAATTGAAATCGAAAATATCCTTGATTTCAGGATTTAATTTCATTGTCGGAAGGGGTCTTGGGTCTCTCGAAAGTTGTCTTTGAACCTGTTCGAAATGATTATTATAAATGTGGACATCTCCAAAACTGTGGACGTAATCTCCCACTTCAAGATCGCATACCTGAGCCACCATCATTAACAACAGGGCATAGCTTGCAATATTAAAAGGAACCCCAAGGAATACATCAGCACTTCTCTGATATAGTTGTAAAGACAATTTCCCGTCAGCAACGTAAAATTGAAATAATGCATGGCAAGGTGCTAATGCCATATTAGGAATTTCCGCTACGTTCCACGCAGAAACGATCAATCTTCTGGAATCAGGATTTTTTTTTGATCTGATCGATCACTTCTGAGATCTGATCAACCACTTTATTATCGGCACCTCTCCAGCTTCTCCACTGCGCTCCGTAAACAGGACCTAAGTCTCCGTTTTCATCCGCCCATTCATCCCAGATGCTCACTCCGTTATCCTTTAAATACTGGATATTGGTGTCTCCTTTTAAGAACCAAAGCAATTCATAAATTATAGATTTCAAATGCACTTTCTTGGTGGTTACCAAGGGAAAACCTTTTGACAAATCATATCTCAGCTGATATCCGAAAACGCTTCTTGTTCCGGTTCCTGTTCTATCAGTTTTATCTGTTCCGTTATCCAGAATATGCTGTAAAAGGTCTAAGTAGTTTTGCATTGTGAAAGTTTAATTATTGTGCTTTTAGTAAATTCTAACAGATGTCAAAGTTAATAAAAAAACAGTTGTGAATTTATTTTTCACACTGTTTAACTTTTATTTTTATCCGGCTTACGATTCCCAGATCTCATGACAGGAACTCAATTTTCAGCCATTCAATAAGTAATTAACGTATAACTACCGCAACATCCTTTGTGTTTCCCTCTACTGATTTGATTTTTCCAAATTTTTTCTTTTCCATTATGGTATCATTCCAATAATCCAGAGTGACATTTCCAAATTTTATAAGTTTTTTATACTTACTCTGATCTATAGTTTCTTTTCCACCAAAGTCTATTGATATATCTCCAATCGACTTTAATTTTCCAAACTTACTATCATCTATAATATCATGATCCCAATAATCTATAGACAGATTTCCTATCTTTTTTACCTTTCCGTTCTTTTCCTGATCAAAACGATCCCAGTAATCTATAGCAATATCTCCAATATTTTTTACTTTGCCATCTTTATCTATATCAAACTGATCATAATAGTCAACTTTAGAATTTCCTATTTTTTTTTATTTTTCCCATTTTCTCCCGGTCGAAATATTGATCATCATAATAGTCGATATTCCCATTTGAAATGGAGTTAAATCCTGCAATTGATCCGTCATTATTAATGGTAATAATTATATCCCCCATTGTAATATCCACAGATATGAGATCGTAGGATTTCCCAGAAATATTAGCTCTTACCTGAGCCAGCAATAAAGAATTTGATATCAGGAATAAAAAGACGAACAGAATGTATTTTAGTTTCATAGCTTACCAGATATTTTCAATCGTTTGATGAACATTATTGATCTCAAACTTCTCTGCTATTTTCTTGCCAAACATTGCTTTTACTAATGGAGATTCAGCAGAAACGGTCATGATCTTCTGATTTTCAAAGGTAATTTCTCCAATTGAAACCGAAACATAAAACAATCCCTTATTCGTTTTTATTAATGCTCCATTTTGTACTTTAAAAGATGGTTCCGGGACTATTTTTTGAATCAGAGCCTGTTGATTAAACACTTCATTGAGCTGCCTTTGAAGATGATTAATTTCCTGTTGCAACATCTCACGGCCAGTTTCATATTTATCTCCCATGGAGCTTTTAGTATCATTATTTGAAGCGCGGGTTTCCGCAATCAGTAATTCAAATTTTTGTACTCTTTCTGAAAGTTTTTCCTTAATAATATATAGTAGTCCTTCTTTATTCATATCATTTAAATGCCGTTATCCGAATTAAAAAGCGGGCCTTGGCCCGCCTCTGTAAGTATAATTTTTTTAAATATAATAAAAATGTTCTTAGATTTTAAGCCAGAATCTAAGAGGCTCTGGTCTTCATTTTTCAAAAACCACATAATCAGAAACTTTAAAATTAAAATCTTTCCCTGTGGTAAAATCCCTTTTTGTACCATCAAAAACATTTCGGAAAGCTCCGGACAGATTTTCATCTTGGATGCTGAAACTTACATCTTCTTTAGACATATTCAATACAACAAGAACTTCATCTTTACCATTTTTCCTGACATACGCTAAAATTTTGTCATTGGCCGTTGTATTTAAAAGATAAGTTGTTACATGAGTGTCTCCCCCTCTTAATGCCGGATTTGAAGATTTCAAAGCCAGTAAGGTCTTATAAAAATCTGCCACCTGATAATTGGCAGTCCACTCAATAGGATCTTTTTCAAAGAATTCCAATCGTTTCATATTAGGTAATTCCTGTCCGGAATATAACAACGGAACTCCATTCCAGGTCGCTGAAAAAACAGCCATAGGCTTTGTGATGACACCATACTTTTCATATTCTGTCCCGTTCCATGAGTTTTCATCATGATTGGTCGTGAACCATGCTCTCATTGAAGCATCTCCAATGTTGGAATATTTCAATAATAAATCTTTCAGATCTTGTAATGACAGGTTCTTTTTATAATAATCTTCAGATTTATGCATCCAGGTCCACGAGTAACTTGCGTCAAAAATTTTCCCGTATTCTGGATTCTCCAATTCGTCAAATTCGCCTAACCAGAAAAGAGGCTTTAGGGTCTCTACCTCAGGACGGGCCTGCTGCCAGAAATCAACCTCAACCCATGAAGCAAGATCGCACCTGAAACCATCAATATTAGTTTCTTTAACCCAGAACTTCATTGCATCAATCATTTCCTTACGCATCTCCTGATTCTTATAATCAAGTTCGATAATATCATCCATTCCCGATGCAATATGGAATTTTCCATCCGGATCTTTTAAATAAAATTCAGGATGTGTTTTTGTCCAGACATGGTCCCAACCGGTATGGTTCGCCACCCAGTCGATGATTACCTTAACTCCTAATCTGTGGGCTTCATTTACCATGTGCTTAAAATCATCAAGTGTCCCAAATTCAGGATTAACAGAAGTATAATCTGCAGCAGCATATGGACTTCCCAGGCTTCCTTTTTTATTTTGCTGAGCAATCGGCGTAACCGGCATAAACCAAAGAACTTTTATTCCCATAGACTTTAAACGGGGCATCTCTTTTTCAAAAGCTCTAAAAGTCCCTTCTTGTGTATATTGCCTTACATTGACTTCATAAATATTTGCAGAGTGTTTCCAATCTTTAGATAAATCCATAGTCTTATTTGTATTTTGTACAGCACAGGAAACAATTCCCAAGCCAATAATTGCCAAAAAAATTAATTTTTTCATTAATTCCGGTTTTAACAAAAGTAAGGATTGTTTTATGATTAAAAGAGGAAAGATAGAACGGAAAAGGGCTAAAAGCAAATTTACTTCTAGCTTTTCGGCATTTCCGCCTGGCATAATTTACAAAAAAGCCCCGGACATCAATCCAGGGCTCTATATTTTTTATTGTGTTACCAATTATCTTTCGTCATCGTTGTCATCATCTTCATCGAATACATCGTCATTGTAGTCTTCTTCTTCCTCATCATCAAAACTGTCGTCTTCATCGGAAAAATTCCCTCCGCTTTCGAAATCGTCATCAAAATTAAATTCATCATCGATAAGAGGCATTGCAGATTTCTTTTTAGATCCACCCCCGTTTCCGCTCTTGCTTGGAGCTTTTAACGGAACGTTTCCAAATCTGTATACTGTTATAGGATAATTAACTCCTTTGGTTTCCTCGATTACTTCAATTAATTCACAGAAGAATTCCCAAAGATCCAGAAGTCCATATTGAAACTGAGCTTTATTTCCTACACTTGCAAAAGCTTCATCAATATAAACATCTGACATAATTTCCCCATCACCGTCATCACTCATATCTTCTAATGGAACACTTTTTACTATCGTACCATCTTCTTCCAATAAATTAAAAGTGGAAAGTTCATCTCCCTGCAAGCTGAACGCACTCTTAATTCCCAGATGTAAATTCCATAGTGTCTGTTTTCCCTTCACTTCGATATCACGGAAAATATCTTCTTTCGCATCTAATATTACGCGGATCTTGTAAACCATATCAGTCTTTAAATTACTTTTTGCCTTTATTTATTATGATAAATTTCTGTTGCAAATATATAATAAATGACATGTCACAAAAAAATATTTCAAGATTTTTTAAAATATTTTTTTTCCTTACATTTTGCCAGATTATTTACTTTTTTCAAGCATAAAACTGAATTTTGTACCTTCAAGGTACACGCTTTCAACTGTAATATTTTCTTTATGAGCTTCCAGAATATGCTTTACAATAGCCAAACCTAATCCGGAGCCTCCTTCTCTACGATTCCGGCTGGTTTCTACACGGTAAAACCGCTCAAATATCCTCGGAAGAATTTCTGACTTGATTCCCATACCGTTATCGATAACTTCAATTAAAACTTTATTCTTAAGGACGCTGGTTTTCACTACAACCTTTGCTTCCTGCCTGTTAGCATAGTGAATAGCATTAGAGATCAAATTGATAAAAACCTGTGAGATTTTTTGCTTATCAGCTTCCACAAAGATCTGGGGATGCAGTGTCTGAATTTGTAATGTAGTATTGTGCTTTTCTGCTTCAAGATCAAGCAGGTCAAAAACTTCTTTGATTAAGAGATTAACATCAAATCTCGAAACCGTAAGATTGATCTCTCCGGCCTCAAGCCTGTTGATCATATCCAGATCGGTAACAATAGCAATCAGTCTTTCTACGGATATATCTATTCTTTCAAGATATTTATCGCGAATGGTCAGGTTATCTACTCCCCCATCCCTCAACGTTTCTACATATCCCTGAATTGAAAACAATGGAGTCTTAAGCTCATGAGAAACATTTCCTATGTATTCTTTACGATAGCTTTCCATTTCCTTCATCATATCAATCTCAGAAACTTTTTGCTGATTGAGATCTGAAAATCGCTCTCCTAATTCTTTAATGGTAATATTCTCGTCATTGGTATTTACAATTTCCTGTGGCAGGAGCTGGGAAAGCCCACGAACCTGTTTTTTACCATAGTAATTGAACAGCAGCTCAAGAACGAGGTAGTTCACAATAAATATAACAACGAGACATACGATCAGCCCTATTTTAAAAAATGGTGTTTTATAATAAATATCCTTCAGCGAATCAAAGATGATCACCAATAGAAACATCACCAATGTGATAAGACATGATGCTACAAGAGTAAGCCTGTAAAATTTCAATTTTACAAATTTTTATGGTTATAAGGTAAAGGTAGGCTATTTCGATTAAACGATCAGTTTATACCCTATTCCTTTTAAAGTCTGAATGGTATTAATTCCTAATTTCTCTCTTAATCTTCTGATATGAACATCAATGGTTCTTTCTCCTACAATCACATCATTTCCCCAGACTTTCTCAAGAATTTCTTCTCTCTTGAAAACTTTTTCCGTATTGGAGGCTAAAAGATACAGCAGATCAAATTCTTTCTTAGGAAGTAAAAACTGCTGCCCGCTTTTAGAAACCCTGAAGTTATCTTTATCAATAATCAAGTCTCCAATTTCAATTAGCTTAGCATTGTCTGACACCTGAGATGTTAGCTGTAATAAGGCATTTACTTTAGAAATAAGGATTTTCGGTTTGATCAGCTTTACAATATAATCATTGGCTCCGGCCTGGAAACCTGCTAACTGAGAAAACTCTTCACTTCTTGCAGAAAGGAATACAATCAATGATTTTTGAAGTTCCTTTACCTTTCGAAGTTCCTGACAAGTTTCGATACCATCTTTTTCAGGCATCATTACGTCTAGTAAAATTAGATCCGGAACAATTTCTTTGGCTTTTTCTATCCCTTCGTTACCATTGGTAGCGGTATAAATGTCGTAGCCTTCCTTTTCTAAATTGTAAGACAGAATCTCTAAAATATCGAGTTCATCGTCTATTAAGAGTATTTTCTTTTGGTTCATTTTCAATTTTTACGTGTCAAAGTTAATAATTTTTGTACCATAGAATAACAAATCATCCATCGTTCATATAAAGTTAACAATTATATTGTTTTGTTAATGTTTAGTTAAGGAAAAATTAAATTTTAATAAACCATTAAGACCGATAAACTTTTATTCCTTTGCACCGAAAGAATATAGTAAAAATAAAATGAATTTTAGAAAAGCTAGTATAGCGGTTATCTTTTTAACCGCCTCATCGACTGCGTTTTACGCTCAAGATACCAGGCAGGACACCATCAAGAAAGAGAAGAAAATCGAAGGTGTTGTCATCCAGGGAAGTAGCAATAAAAAAAACTGAAACTGCTGTATTAGGAGAACAGAAAAAAGCAATTATCCAGAAGCAGGCTGTAAGTGCTGAGGAAATTTCCAGAAAGGGAATTTCTAACGTAGAACAAGGCCTTACAAAGGTAACCGGAATTACTACAGTGGAAGGACGAGGGCTTTTCGTAAGAGGTCTGGAGGAAAGATATAATTATCTTTTAATTAACGGTCTTGGCTCTCCTTCCAATAACCCGTTCCAAAAAATCATTGCATTAAAGCAATTCCCTACCGACGTTGTGGGTAAACTCAATATCTACAAAACATTCAATTCTAACCTTTACGGAGATTTTGCCGGAGCTACTTTTGATATCGAAACTTTAACGATTGATAAGCCCTTTTCGAAAATTGAATTTAGTGTTGGGGTAAATACACTAAGTACTTTCAGGGACAATTTTAAGGTAGCTGAGGGTGCAGATGGAATGAATGGATACTTAGGTTTAAATTCAAGAGATAGACGATTACCTGGCGAAATCAGAAATTCAAGGCCAAACAACTACAGGTTTTCTGCTAATGAATCTCTAAACTCTTTTAAAGATTCCTGGAATGTAGACAACGTAAAAGCATTACCAAATACCAGTATTGGTTTTACAACTGCTCAAAAGGTAAAAATGGGATCTGGAAATTTAGGAATTTTATTCTCGTTAAACCAGGGAACTAAATTTGAATATAAAGAAGGAGCTAATAACCAATTCAGATCACAAGGTAAAGATTCTTTCATTGATAATATGAACTTTCTTAATCGTAAACAATACAATTACGAAACAGAATCTTCGGCATTGCTAGGTCTTGGATATAAAAATAAAGGAACTGTTGTTAATCTTAATGCAATTTATCTACAAAACACCAATAATATAATTGAAGATAATTTCGGATATAAAGACAATTTAGTTCAAAATAAAAAATCTGGTTTCTTTAGAACCAATCAATTGGATGTTTCAAGATTTTTGGATCTACAATTAACAGCTTCACAAAAAATCACCGATAGACATCAGGTAAAAGCCGGGGCAAGTTATGTCATTAATAACTATAGTCAACCGGATAGAAAAATTATTGATGGTAACCGTACGGACCCGAAGACAGGAGCTATTCTTCCTGAAAACATGATTCAAATGCGTTATGGTGGAAATAACCTTATCCGTCAATATTTAGATGTAGACTCTAGATTCTACGGTTCAGCATTTGCAGAATACCAGTTGTCTTTAGGAGAAAAAGGGGATCGAAAAGATTATCCTATACAGATAGCAGTAGGTTATAATGGATTCTCGGATTTCAGAAAAACTTCTTATAGATTCTTGTTTGGACGTACCTCTAATCCATCTTTGGCTCCGTTCGTTGTTAACATTGATACCCCACAAGATACATTTGATACATCGATAAGAAATGGAGATTTATTCTATCAGGAAGGTTCTGATGTTTCCCAGTTCTTTTCGAGTTTTTATCAGATTATCAACGGAGGTTATGCCAACGTTAATTTTAAACCCACCGACTCTTGGGATGTTTTATTGGGGGCAAGATATGAAAATGATATGACGCTTATCCGTTATTCTGATCAAGGTGCGGCTAAAAAGAATAACCTTGAGAAAAATAAGGATTTCTTTTTACCATCGTTAGCAATAAAAAAAGCACTTAACAATAAACATAATTTAAGATTTGCTTTTAGTAAGACCGTTACACGTCCTATCCTTATTGAGACAATGCCTATTAAGTATATTAGTCCTGATAATGTAAATATTGTAGGAAATCAAAATATCAAAAATAGTGAGAACTACAATTTTGATGTAAAATGGGAATATTACCCAAGTACAAAAGAGATGTTTGCGGTGAACTTATTTGCAAAAAGAATTGATAACGCAATTGAACGTTCTCTAACAGCATCGGCAGACGCAACGGGTTCTACAATTACATTCTTTAATGCAAAAAAAGCTGAATTATACGGTGTAGAACTGGAAGGAATTTTAAGCTTAAACAGAATCTCTGAAGCCCTTAAAAACTTCACACTAGGTGCTAATGCTACTATTATGCATTCAAATGTTGAGAGAAGCCAAGAACAATTAAACATGGAACAACCAACCTGGTTTAAAAATACCGGGGAAACACTTCATAAAAGAGGTTTACAAGGTGCAGCTCCTTATACAATCAACGCAGATTTAAAATACGAAATAAAGAACCGTAATAATCTGGCTCAAACATTCTCCCTTGTATATAATGTTTCAGGAAGTAAAATCTATGCAACGGGGGGGAACAGGTACAGATAATTATTATGAAAAACCTTTCCATCAGGTAGATTTCGTTTATCAAGGACAACTCACTAAAAACTGGAATGTGAAGTTTGCTGTTCAAAATATTCTTGACAGTAAATATAGAATCCTGTTGGGAGAAGACAAAAGCTATTTACCTCTAAGAGTAGAGGACGGAAGCAATGTCCTTACAGATTATTACAGAGGTGTTACATTCAACCTTACGGTTGGTTACACATTCTAAACCAATTTAATTTATAAAGAAAGAATAAAAATAAGTATAAAAATGAAAAGAAGAGTTTTATCATTATTATCGTTAACAGTGGTGTTAACATTAGCCTTAAATTCATGTACTATTGATGTAAATGATGGCTTAGGAGAAGGAAATACGGTTACAACTCCAGGAACTACTGAAAGTGTTCTAAGCGGAAGCGGAACTTTATCAGGAACTATAACAAAAGACCTTTTAATTAAAAAAGGAAATTATACATTAGATGGAATTGTAAAAATAACTAACAATGCTACCATCACAATTGAAGCAGGAGCTACATTCAATGTTGTAACTACAAAAACAAGTGGTTTAGTTGTTCTTCAGGATGGTAAAATAAATGCAGTTGGAACAGCTTCTGAACCAATTGTATTCACTACTTCAACAAAGACTCCGGGTGATTGGGGTGGAATTACATTATATGGAAATGCACCTATTAAAGCAGTAAACGGAAATACTCAGGCACTTTCTGAAGACGGAAATAATGTTTATTATGGAGGAAGTGATGCGAATTCAAATTCCGGAACTATGAAATTTGTTCGTGTTGAGTACGCTGGAAAGAAAATCGGTGATGGTACTTCAGAAACCAATTCAATGACTTTCTACGCTGTAGGAGCAGGTACTACCTTAGAAAATCTTGTAACTTACAAAGGAACAGATGACGGGTATGAATTCTTCGGAGGGACTGTAAGTGCTAAAAATATTGTTTCTTATGGCAACTTCGATGATTCATTTGACTGGCAAGATGCATGGAGTGGTCAAAACAATACCAATTGGTATGCTTTTCAGACAGGAACAGGAAACTTTGGAATGGAAATAGAAGCTTCCAGTAACATAGATAATGTTGCTCCAAAAATTTCAAATATTACATTAATTAGAGATGCAAATACTAATCCTGAAGCAGCTAATTCTCCGGAAATTTCTGCAATCCAGTTTAAAAAACACGGAACAGGAATATTCTCAAATGTATATATCAGCGGATATAAGAACATTGGTAACCAAAAAGCGTATGCTGTTCTTATTCAGGATGCTGCTACGGAAAACAGTCAGGTAAACAATAATAAAGTAAAAGTAGAACCTCTTACCTATTTAAACTCTGACAATGCAGGAGTTTGGGGATATGCATATAATCCAAACGGTGGAAAAACTTTCACAAACGCAACAACAGTTACAAAAGTTACATTGGTACCAGGAGCTTGGGCTACCGTAGATGGTGTTAACCTTTTAGCTGGATTACAATAAGCAAGTAATAGTTTCTCATATCACATTAAAAGCCATCAGAGAGTTTTCTGATGGCTTTTTTAATTTATTACACAAAAAAGGCATTGAAATCTTCAATACCCTTTTATATTATACCGTTTTATAGGAAATCATAAAGATATATCCTAACATGTTTAAATTAGTAAAGTTTGGTCATAGTTAATTAGTTTCGTTGTTGATCAGATCGTAAAAAAATCTTTTGGAATTACTTCTTTCATTTCCTTTGTCTTGAGCAGTCGGTTTTGTCCATAATGCTCTATGGAAATCACCTTCTTCAAATCACTTTTAGTAATTTTAGGTTCCAGAAGTAAGGAGTAAAATTTTGCAATGTCTACCCTTAAACTTTCAGTCTCTATGCTGTATTTTTCTTCACCCGACTTAAGACATTGATCAAATAATTTTAGCAGCTGATGAAAATGAATCAATTCTTCTTTTGAAAGAGTCGTTTTTTTGTTGAAAAGCTTAAATTTACCTTTATTGTTCCTGGTCTCTTCCTGGGCAGGAAAGTCGTTAAAATCCCCATCGGGAACATTCAACTTAATCTTCAGATAGCTAATCATTTGTTCAGGGGATATTCTTTCCTGATAGTAATCGTGGAGTTCTTTAAGGGAAGTCCACCTGCTTCTATCAAGTGATAAATCCACTTGTCGCAGAAAAGCATAGAAGAAAAGAATTTGTTTGTAATCTACTTCTAATTCATTCATAATATACAGTAATTTATAAGGGCTTTCCCCCTATTAGTAATAATGTTGGGAAAGTAAAAAAATAGTTTTTCGTAAAAATATTTGTGTGTAAGGTGTGTATTGTATACTGCAAAAGTACACGGTAATGACAATGCGAATTTATTTCATTATTAAATAATAAACATATATTCTTATGTAAAATTAATATTAAAATTACCTTAACTGTATTTTTTTCAACATAAAATAAAAACACCAAAGTAAATTACAATGGTGCCCGGTTACAAAAACAAGTATTAAAAAATTATATTAAAACTCTTTCCAGAGTAAATGATCCTGGATCAGTAATCCCTCTATTTTAGGGACTCTTGCTACAGCTTCTGCAGAACAGCTCGCATTTAAAAAGACAGCATTTGCCTGGTCTCCTGCTTTTGGCCACTGCATTTCTCCTTTTTCATTTAGAGGAAAAACATTTCTCGTCGCAAATCCTAAAGTCCTTGAAAGTTCAAATTCTGTCTCATATCCATATAACTCAGCAATCAAATTAGCCTTCTGAAGCATATTTCCGGATCCGAAAGTGCTCCAGTGATCCTGGACATTATCATTTCCTACCAGAATATTCACTCCATATTTTTTGAGCGCTGGAACAGGCATAATTGTTCCTCTAAAAGGAATAGAAGAAGCTATTCCCACCTTAGCATTCGCAAGTCTTTCAGCGATTTCATTTGTTTCCTTCGAAGATAAATGCCCCAGGGTAAAAGCATGGCTGATGAAAGTTTTTTCCTTAAGAATCGGATTTTCAATAACCTTATCGATCAGATAACTGATGGTTTTCATCCCCGATTCACCTATTTCATGCAAATGAATATCAATTCCTTTCTCATAATCCAGCGCCAGCTGAACAGTGAAATCAATTACCTTTTCAATATTCCCATCAATTGAATAAGGGTCTAAACCACCTATAAAGCTCACACTTTTTAAGGCAGCCGCTTCTTTCATCAGGTGAGCCGAATCGGTATAATACAATCCATGTTGAGGGAAAGCCACCAGTTCAGCGCTGAAAAGATCTTTTTTATATTCTAATGCTTTTTCTAAGTTTTCCAGGGATTGTAATCCTGAAGTAGGATCGATATTAAAATGAGTCCTCGCAAAAGTGGTTCCGTAAGACTGCAATAAAGAGATCAGCTCTCCTCCTCTTTCAACCGATGTCTTTAAAAGCTCAGGAATGATTTCCTGTTCATAAGCAATCATGTCTTTCACTGTTTTTCTTTTCGGCGATATTGCCTGCCATGGAAGCCCATATAAAGTTTTGTCCAGATGGATATGCATGTCACTAAATGCAGGGAGCATCAGTTTGCCATTTACATCAATCCCACCGGAATGTGCATCACCAGGTAGGATATTTTTTATTGTTCCTTTTTCAATTTCAACACAAAACAAATCCGTTTTTGTTCTGATAACGTCTTTCTCATCGTAATCGAATCCGGTTTCCAGGCGGACGTTTTTCAACAGATAGTTTCCGGAGGCAATAACCTTATAGTCTGGCTGCATACTTCTCATTTTATGATAACAAAGTTATGCCTACCATCTCTAAAACAGGTGTACCAATTATATGATGCTTTGTACGGATTATTACTCTTTAAATTGTGAAGGTGTCATTCCGGTTTGAGCCTTGAAAAATTTTGAAAAACTGGCGTGATCATAAAACCCAAGATCATATACAATATCTTTTACAGACATTGCAGACACTTTCAACAGACGCTTGGCCTCAAGCAAAATGCGATCCTGGATCAACGAGGAAGCCGATCTGTTCAGGTTCTTTCTACATATTATATTTAAATAGTTGGCAGAGATATTTAATTTTTCCGCATAAAAAGAAACTGAACGTTCTTCTTTAAAATATTGGTCAATAAATGACAAAAATTTAGAAATTACGGGATTGGAATTAAAAATTTCAAAATCATTAAAAGCTCCTTCTACTGATTTACTGATCAGCAAACCAATCACTTCTCCTCTTTTTTGAATCAGTTCCCAAAATACAGGCTTATTATTTAAAGAATCTTTAATAGCCTTAAATTCGTACAAGAGCTGCTGAAAGATTTCCTCAGAGACATCAATCACGGGATGATTCTGATAATAAGATGCTGAAAACCGTAATACCGGAAGAAAATTCTCAAACCACTCACGGCTGATCATCAGCTGATATCCTATTGTCTCTTTCTCTATTACCCATTGATGGACCTGTCCGGGAAAAACCAGGTGAATCTGACTATTTTCAACTTTGTACTCCACAAAATCAATCGTATGAAAACCTTTACCTATTTCAAAAAGGTTAATAATGAAAAAATCATGCTTATGAGGCTCATCGATTGATCTTTCACCATGCAACTCATTAAACAGCAGATGACAACCTTTTGACTGGTCCTCACTGAATTCATGAATACCTAAGACGGGAAAATAATCTGACTGATGGCTCATTCCGCTTTTAATTTACTCTCTAAAATAAGTAAATTCTGCCAGAATAGATCATAACCTTTATCAAAAAACAATCGTGCCCTGATGAACGAGAGATTCGATAAGGGAAATTCTTGAAACCGCCTCAGCAGAACAGCTCGCATTTACAAACACCATATTGGCATCATCCCCCTTTTTAGGCCATTGCTGATTTCCATTATCATCCAGCGGAAGTACATTTCCTGTTGCCAGTTTTAAACTCCTTGATAGTAAAAATTCTGTTGAATATCCATACAATTGCGCCATCAGATTTGCTTTCTGCAATACGCTTCCTGAGCCGAAAGTATTCCAGTGATCAACAATACTGTCATTACCAGTCAGAACTGTTACACCATATTGATACAATAATGGAATCGGCATAACAAGGCCTCCGAAAGGAATGGTAGAAACAATTCCTATTTTAGCGGCAGCCAGCTTTTCTGCAATTGCTTCCTGTTTTGGTTTTTCAAGCTTCCCCAAAACAAAGCAGTGGCTCAAATAGGTTCTTCCTTTGAGAGATGGGTTTTCATTCACTTTATTAATAAGATACTCTACTGTTTTTAAGCCGGATTCTCCGGACTCGTGCAAATGAATATCAATTCCTTTGTCGTGATCCAAGGCAAGCTGAACTGTAAAATCAATTGTTTTTTCAATAGCTCCGTCAATCGTATAAGGATCTACCCCTCCTATAAAATCAATATCCATAGCAGCTACTTCTTTAAGATAAGGCACCGAATCCGTATAAAAAACACCATGCTGAGGAAAAGCAACCAACTCCGCTCCAAATGTTTTCTTTTTATTCTCCAATGCTCTTTGAAGGTTTTTCAGGGAATCCAGTTTGGATGTAGGCTCAATATTGACATGGCTTCGCGCAAAAGAAGTTCCTTTAGATTGTAAGAGCTCAATCATTTTTTCTGCTTTAAAAGCTGAATTCTTCAACATTTCCGGAAGTATCTTCTGCTCCAGGGCAATCATTCCCTTTACTCCGCCTGTTCTTTTCCTTACAGCCTGCCAATGATCTCCATAATATGTTTTGTCTAAATGAATATGCATATCTTTAAATGCAGGCAGCATTAAAAATCCCTTTGCATCAATCGCTTTAGCATTAGGCTGGTTTGGAGTAATGCTTTTTATTTTTCCATTTTCTATATCAACACAAAACAGATGGGTCTGCGTAGAAATCACCTCCCCTTCTTCATATTGAAAGCCGGTTTCCAACCGAACATTTTTAAAGCTGAGTTTTCCATTACTTAAAGTTTCATTTTCAAAAAGCAGGCTTGCAGCATTCATTGTTCCTGATGTTAATGTTGTTAAACCTGCCATTGCCAAGGCAGAGCTTTTAATGAAGTCTTTACGGGTTATATTACCTGAGGTGTTCATATCCAATCTATTTATTACAAAAATAAATAGAACAGAGATGAAGGACAGGTATAGTTTATAACAATGTCTGTACAATTTATTGTGAAACTCATTTTGCAGAAAATTTTATGTATACCGGTATCTGGTGTATTTAAAAACAAAAAGGACAAGATTGATGAATCCTGTCCTTTTTATTTTATTTCTATTGAGTTAAGAATACTCAAATTTCCTTACAGCTTCCAGCGTCATATCGATTTCCTTCTCTTTGATCGCATCACTGATAAAATACGTTTCATAACCGCTTGGCGGAAGGTAAATTCCATTGGTTAGCATTTGATGGAAAAAGTTATTGAACAAAGAATGATTCGCTTCCTGCGCTTCATCAAAGTTTGACACCCTGTTGATATGAAAGAAAACAGACATCATAGAACCTTTTCTGTTGATCTTATGAGCAATCCCTTTTTCATTTAAAATTTTTCCAATTTCAAAATCTAAAGTTTCCGTAGTTCTATTAATTCTTTCAAAAAAGTTCGGATCATTTTTAATCAGCTGAAGTGTTTTTAATCCGGCTCTCATAGCTAAAGGATTTCCGCTTAGTGTTCCAGCCTGATACACTCCTCCTTTCGGAGCCAGGTGATCCATGATCTCATTTCTTCCCGCAAAGGCTCCTACAGGAAGTCCTCCTCCGATTACTTTTCCGTAGGTAACCAGATCTGCTTTTACATTGAACAACTCCTGAGCACCGCCAAAAGCTAATCTGAAGCCGGTCATTACCTCATCAAAAATTAATAAAGCTCCATTTTCATCACAGATTTTTCTTAAATTCTGTAGGAAATTATTTTCAGGTAAAACACATCCCATATTTCCGGCAACCGGTTCTATGATTACGGCAGCTATTTCTCCCTGGTTATGACGGAACAGATCTTCTACCTGCTCAAAATCATTGTAGCGGGCCAAAAGAGTATCTTTAGCAGTTCCCTGAGTTACTCCGGGTGAATTTGGGTTACCAAAAGTAGCCGCTCCACTTCCGGCTTTGATTAAAAATGAATCTGAATGTCCGTGATAGCATCCTTCAAATTTTACAATCTTATCTCTTCCTGTGTATCCTCTTGCCAGCCTGATTGCACTCATACAAGCTTCAGTTCCGGAAGAAACCATCCTGATCTGATCAATGTTCGGAACATTTTCTACGATGAATTTTGCAATTTCCGTTTCCAGCTCTGTAGGAGCACCAAAGGAAAAACCTTTTTCTGCCTGTAATTTCAGTTCTTCCAATACCTCAGGATGGGTGTGTCCAAGAATAGCGGGTCCCCATGAATTAATGTAATCCACATAGGTGTTGTTATCCTCATCTGTTAGATATGCACCTTTTGCAGACTTCATAAAAACGGGAACACCTCCCACTGATTTGAATGCCCGTACCGGAGAATTTACTCCGCCCGGAATGTATTGATATGCTTCATTGAATAAAGCTGAACTTCTTTGATATCTCATGTTACGTAAAGAAATGCGCCTCTCGGCGCATATATATTTTTTTATTATTTAATTTCTCGGCTTTTTATCTATCAGATAAATCAACTGTCCAGGCGAAGGTTGTTGTCCTTCATCCATTCTGTTTTTTGCGTATAGCTTGTGTAGTTTGATCCCGAATTTCTGCGCGATGTCGTGCATATCTTCACCAGACTCGGCTTTATACACGGCCGTATTTCCTGTGGAATTTTTAGATTCAAGAAATACGATATCATTTTTCTTTAAAGCAGTTCCTTCCAATTCGTTCCATTTGATCAATCTGCCTTCGCTAACTTTAAATTTGTTGGCAATGTATTTTACATCTGTATCCTCAGGAATAACGATATATTTCAGTCCGTCATTAGGATGGCTTTTTATCAGTATAGAATTAAGGATTTCAGCTTTTGTTTTAATTCTTTCCACCCTTTTCTGCTGTTGTGCATAAGAAGTCTGCTTATAAGGCACATTCACCGTAACAGGATCTTTTTTTGCCACTTTAGAAGGTTCTAATTGTGCCATGAAAGTTCTGTCATCCTTAAGGTTCGGATATAAGCTTAGTACGGCATAAAGAACCTCTTTGGAATTGGTATTGTCAAACTCATACAGTTTATATCTTTCAATTTTACCGATCAGAATGGAAGCATAACGCGGATTGGTTGCATATCCTGCTTTTTTTAATCCGTACGCCCATGCTCTGTAATCTTTCATATCCAGCTTGAAAAGATTGGTGTAGTACTTTCTTGTTGAAAGGAATATGGAATGATCTTCATAAGACTGCCTTGGATCTTCATACACACGGAAACATTCGTTCGGAGCATCATCCGTATGCTTCATTGTTTTCCCTGTCCAGTCTTCTTTGCATTTTATCCCAAAATGATTTTTCCCTTCCAGAGCCAATCTGCTTTGCCCTCCCCCTGTTTCCAGAAGCCCCTGAGCAAGCGTAATAGAAGCAGGAATTTTATATTTTTCCATTTCTTCTACTGCATATTGTGCAAATTTCTGGATGTATTGGTCTTCAGTAGCCCAGGTCTGAGCTGAGAATTTTGATAAAACTAAAAGGCTTACGAGTAAGAAAAGTCTTTTCATGTTTTTCAATTTTTACTTTATATAATTAATTTTCTATTTTGTTTTTCTAAAAGCAAATTTGCGCCTTCAATTCCCTGCAAACCGCCGGTATGGAAGCATAAAATTCTACTATTCTCAGGAAAATATCCATCATCTATCAGTTCAAAAACCTTCTGCATCATTTTCCCTGTATAAATCGGCTCCAGCGGAATCTGGTATTTCTCTTTAAAATCATTTATAAAACGGATATTCTCATCCGTTATTTTCCCATAACCTCCAAAATCAGAATCTATTAGATGATAATTTTTCTTCAAGGTTAATTGGGCTATGGTATCCTCCAATGAAGAATCACCAACCACCTTAAATCCTATAACCTGCTGATTATCTTCACAAAAATTAGAGATCCCGGCAATTGTTCCTCCGGTTCCAACTGCGGTGCAAAGATAATCAAAATCTTTTGTTTCATGATTCAGCATCATTTTCACGCCACGAACGGCATCTTCATTGGTACCTCCTTCGGGAATGATTAGGGCATCCGGAAATTCATGCTGCAAAAACTCAGATAATTTTTCTTTATTACGATATTCCTCACGCGAAACAAATTTCAGATTCATTCCATTCCTGAATGCAAAGAGAAGTGTTGGATTATCACGCCATTTTTTAGAGAGTTCTTCGCCTCTTATAATTCCAATTGTACGGACTCCTGATAACTTCCCTACCGCTGAAACTGCTGAAATATGATTAGAATAAGCACCGCCAAAAGTGATGATGAGTGGATTTTCAATTGGTTTTTGAAGATAGGTATTAACATTATGAAAAAGTTTCCAATACTTATTCCCGGAAATCAGTGGGTGGACAAGATCTTCTCTCTTAAGAAAAAGACTGATATTCTTATCCATCTTTATTTCATCAATCGGAATAGGCTCTGCAGGAATCTGTAAAATCATTTTGTTTTAAAGTAAGACTGAACTAAGGGCAAAATTACCATTTTTAAATCTTATCTATCTGTACTTCCAAAAACTCCAAAGTTTTCTGCTCTTAAGATAACCTCCATCATCTTCCATAGCATAGGCTTCTTTTTCAAATGAAATACTCCGGTAAGCCAGATAAGCATCTTTTAACCTGAAAAAGTGATAGTAATATTCTATAACATAAAAGATATAAAAGAAAATAATCAACAGTTCCAGTTGTTGTCTTAAATGAATTTTTTCGTGATTGATCAATACATTATTTTCCTTATCTTCGGGTTTTCTTACGAAGATAAAAGGAAAAAGAGCAATACCATTAATTTTTAATTTTTTTAATGGTTTTTGGCACACAATTATCATAATAACAAATATAAAAGTTTTTGATCAAGATTTAACTTATGGCTCATTTTGACATCAAAGAACATGAAGACTTCTACTATAACGAACAGGGATATAAAGTCTTTACAGAAAAGTTTCATCTGAAGCGAGGATATTGTTGTAAGAGTGGCTGTAGACATTGTCCTTACGGATACGATAAAAAGACTGATACATTCATTAAAAACGATAAAAAAAAATAAATAAAATGAAAAAATATATTTTTATTTTGTTAGCCGCGGCTACTTTAGGTTTAACCTCCTGCAGCCCTTTTCAGGTTCGTTCTGACTATGCCGAAACTGCTAATTTCACTTCTTATAAAACATATAAAATAAGAATTGATGATTTGAAACTTAACGATATTGATAAAGACAGGGTTTTGAATGAATTATCAAAACAGCTGCAGAGCAAAGGTCTTTCATCGGGAGAAAATCCGGATCTTATTGTTAATGTAAAAGCTAATCATAAAAAAGTAACGGATATCAACAGTTATTCACCATACGGAATGTGGGGATGGGGAGGACCTTTTGGATGGGGTATTGGAATGAACAGAACATGGACCAGTAACTATAATGAAGGAGCATTAATTGTAGACCTAGTAGATACGAAAAGCAATAAGCTGGTTTGGCAAGGTATAGGAAGCGGAATATCTGTAGACTCACCAAGAGCTAAACAAAGACAGATCCCTGAAATTATGGCGGAAATTATGAAGAACTATCCTCCACAAAGAAAATAAAGATTATTTTAAATCAATTATACTGAGCCAATGCATGATTTTGCATTGGCTTTTTTTATTAATTTGTAGTTCATCACGGTAGTTATCTTATCAAATATATACCATACATAATATAAACGCCCAAAATTAACAGAAATGTAATTTTTCATTTCATAAAAATGTAGTAATCTTACACCCTAAATTTTTATTAAATATGAAAAAAATTATCTTATTTCTTGCTTTAGCAGGTATTGCTAAAGCCCAGGCTCCTGCAGGATACTACTCTTCTGCCACTGGATTAACAGGAGCTGCTTTGAAAACAGAACTCAGCTCCATTATTACCAATGGTCACCAGGACAAAGGTTATGGAGGACTTTGGACCGGATATAAAACTACCGATATTGATAAAACTTATGAAAACGACGGATCTATCATGGATATTTATTCCGAGAAGCCCAATGGCGCGGATCCGTACAACTATACTCCGGTGACGAATCAATGCGGAACTTATTCAGTAGAAGGAAATTGCTATAACCGTGAACATATTGTACCACAAAGCTTATTTAATGAAGCATCACCGATGGTTTCGGATATCAACTTCATCAGAGCTACCGATGGTAAAGTAAACGGAATGAGATCCAATTATCCTTTCGGAAAAGTAGGAACAGCAACATTTACATCCAAAAATGGATCAAAATTAGGAAACTCCGTATCTTCAGGGTACTCGGGAACAGTTTTCGAGCCAATTGATGAATTCAAAGGAGATGTGGCCAGAATGATCTTTTATTTTGTAACACGTTATCAAAGTAAGCTTTCTTCTTTCTCTTCAGGTAATATGCTAGGAAACACAGCTTTTCCGGGGTTACAAACCTGGGAGCTTAATGTTCTTTTAGCATGGCATAATCAGGATCCTGTTTCTCAGGCAGAAATCTTAAGAAATAATGCTTCTTATACTTATCAGGGCAATAGAAATCCTTTTATTGACAATCCTGCTTATGTAGATCAGATCTGGGGATCCCAACAACCATCAAACGATACTCAGGCACCTACAACAGTTACGGGCCTTAGTGTTTCAGGTAAAACATCAAGTAGTGTATCTCTTTCATGGACTGCCTCAACGGATAATGTTGGCGTTTCCTCTTACGACGTTTATATGAACGGAAGCTTAAAAACCAATGTAGCTTCAACTTCTGCAACAATTTCAGGATTGAGTTCATCCACAACTTATACTTTTTATGTAGTAGCTAAGGATGCGGCTGGAAATACTTCTTCCGACAGCTCAACAGTTTCTGCAACTACAGAATCCGGAGGAACAACGAATCCAGGTACAGATTGTGTCAATGAAAATTTTGAAACCATTCCTACGGGAAGTTCATCAAGCTATTCTACAAGAACATGGACCAATGGTGGAATTACCTGGACCGCAACAGATGCAAGAACCGATCAGACGATTTCCAATAAGGCGATTACTGTTCGTGATGGTTCTTTAAAATCAAGCAGCTCAGCTAATGGTATCGGATCATTAACGGTAACTACTCAATTAAAATTCAGCGGAAGCGCAGGAACGTTTAATGTTTTGGTAAACGGAGTACAGGTGGGAACAATTCCTTACAGTGCAACAACTGCAACCACAACAATCAATAATATTAATGTTTCCGGGAATGTAGTAGTGACATTGGATAATAATTCATCAAGCAATCGTGTAGCTCTTGACAACCTGAGCTGGACTTGCTACTCAGGGACAGGAAAGCAAAGCAAGAGTATCTCTTCTGATGTTCAGCCTGAGTCAAAAGATTTACAGGTTTATCCTAATCCCATTTCAAATCAGGAGATTTTCATAAAAGGAGAAACTCAGAATATTAAAAAAGCTGAGATCTATAATTTGCAAGGGAAAATAATGCAAACAATTAACAGCCCCTTCAAAAACAGCAGGAATTCAATTAAAATTAAAAATCTTGAGCAAGGTGTCTATATCTTAAAACTGGATAATTCCAGTCTTAAGTTTATCGTTAAATAAGCTTTCAGGATTTTATTTAAAATAAAAAAAGCCTTCTCTTAATAAAGAGAAGGCTTTTTATTGGTAGTTTAAATATCAGGGAATCAAGACCGCTCTGCCTTTGATTTTTCCTTCTCTTAGCCGGTCATAAACCTCATTAGCCTGATCGAGCTTATATTTTTCAATTTCAATATGGATTTTCTTTTGTCTGGCAAGTCCTACAACCTCCATCAGTTCCACCCGGGAGCCCCAGTAAGGATTAGTCATACTTACCCCAAATGGCAATCCGGACATATTGTATTGATAATGTCCTCCTCCCAATCCTACAATGGTAAGGTCTCCGTCAAGGCTTACAACCTTAGTTCCCAACTCAATGGTCGAAGTTGCTCCAACAAAATCCAATACTACTTTAGCCTTTTTTATTCCGGTAATCTTTTTGATCTGTTCTGCAGCATCAGCATCTTTGGAATTAATGGTGTAAGAAGCTCCAAGCTCTCTGGCAAAGGCCAGCTTATCTTCTGTGACATCACATGCAATAATTTCAGCTCCGCTGATCTCCCGTAAAATCTGAAGTGCAACATGCCCTAATCCCCCAACACCGATCACCACCACATACTCATCTGCCATCAATTTATCCAGTGACCTTTTGATCGCTGAATACGGGGTTAAAGCAGCATCGGTAAGTGGTGCAGCTATAACGGGATCAAGATCATAAATAGGAACCAATAAACGGGACGATGGAACAAGCATATATTCTGCCATCCCGCCATTCAGTCCTAATCCTCCACCATACGCCATTTCTGACTGATGGTCACAATAGTTCTCTTTTGATTGCTGACAGGGTTTACAATGCCCGCATCCCCAAGGTCCATAGACTAAGACAGCATCCCCTTTTTTATATCCTTTGACATCTGAACCGATTTCTTCAATCCATCCCGCATTCTCATGTCCCAAAGTAAAAACAGAACCCGAAACTGTACCTTCATCTATAATATGCAAATCCGAATGACAAACACCTGCACCTCCAATCTTTAATAACACTTCTTCTCCTGATGGTTTTGGGATTTCCATATCATCTACAACACGGACATCTTTATGTCCGAAAAAACGTACTGCTTTCATACAATTAATATTTGAAATTTATATACTTCAATTTACTAATAACATACTGGTTTACATGAATAAATACCATTAAATAAATCATGTTTCCGATAAAATTTCCTATTTACGTATTACATTGAAGAAAATTACAAACAACCCACCAACAAAAAATGACCGCAAAATTGCGGTCATTCAGTTCGATCATATCATTAAAGTTATTTTCCCATATTTTTAAGCTGATTAATCTGCTCCATATATCCGTCCCAGCCGACAGTAGAAAGGACAAAGATCATATAGGCAAGACTCAGAACTCCTATAATCAGACCAATGATGCATAATATTCTTCCTGTTTTAAGGTTATCATAGTCTGAATATACTCCCGGATTCTGAAGATATAGCGTATTATCCTTATTGTACAGATTCATTCCGATTAATCCACAGATTACACCTACAATCCCGTTACAGCAACAGCTTCCGAGGATAGCGACGATTCCTAGTACTAGTACGGTTGTCGCGTTTGGTAATTTTTGATTCATAGTTAGTTATTTTAATAATTTAATGTAATGTTAAAGGATGTTTATAAAAATAAGAAACCACCATGATAATTGAATTAATAATGGCTAAAAAAACCAGTACATTACCATAGCTTCTTTTTTTATCAATAAAGTTCACTCCTACCATAAGCAAAAAAAGAAGTAAGGTGTAGACCGCAGGAAACATATGAAAAGCCTCTGAAAATTTTCCCTCAAAGACTAAAACAATTGCCCTTTGGGTACCACAACCAAAACATTCAATTCCTAAGAATTTTTTGCTTGGACAAGGTAGCATAAAATCTTCAATCTTCATTTCCTGAACTTTTATTTTGGTTTCTAAAATTAAGAAGAAATTTTAGCTCTTAGATATTGATGTGGGAAAAAACAGTTTTCATTCATTTCAAAGGATCCCTGAACTGCAATATATGGATTTCTAAGAATTTCCCTGGCTACAAAAATAAGATCGGCATCACCCTTCTGTAAAATATCCTCAGCCTGCTCTATTTTTGTGATCAAACCTACTGCTCCCGTCTTCACTTCAGCTTTATTTTTTACCTGTGATGATAAGGGGACCTGATAACCGTCAAAGACAGCAATCTTTGCTCCATGAATATTCCCACCACTTGAAACGTCCACTAAATCCACCTTATGCTGCTTCAGTATTTTTGCAAGCTCTACACTGCTTTCGATATCCCATCCATTTTCAGCATATTCTGTTCCTGAGATTCTCACAAACAATGCAGTATTATCATTCAGTTCCTCGTTTACCGCATCTACTATTTCTATTAAAAATCGTATTCTGTTTTCGAAGCTGCCTCCATATTCATCTGTTCGTATATTCGAAAGCGGAGATAAAAACTGATGAACTAAATATCCATGCGCTCCGTGGATCTCTATAATGTCAAATCCTGCTTTCACAGCTCTTCTTGCTGCTTCTTTAAAATTCTGAACCTGAGTTTTGATTTCTTCCAGCGTCAGAGCGTGTGGAATTCTTTCTGTAGGATGATAAGGAATCGGGCTAGGTGCCAGAGTTTCCCACCCCTCTTCCACTGGAATTTGAATATTATTCCAGGTAGAGCCTTTTCTTCCGGCATGTGCCAGCTGGATTCCGATTTTACTCTCAGAATTGGAGTGGACAAAGTTGACAATCTGCTGAAGTTTTTCAGCTTGTTCGTCATTCCATATTCCCATACATTTATTAGTGATCCTTCCCCGGGGTTCAACACCCGTTGCTTCAATCATTATCAGTCCGGTACCACCTTGTGATCTGCTTCCGTAATGTACGAAATGAAAGTCATTAGCCATTCCGTTTTCACTTGAATACATACACATAGGTGACATAACCCATCGGTTAGAGAGTTTAATATTTCTGAATTGTATCGGAGTATATAACATTGTCTATTAATTTTTGAATTTTACTAATGGAGAGGAAATAATCCCGGGTTGCCCACGTGATTAAAAAGAACTAATTTTACCTCCCCTTTTTAGGCTCCAATAAATATATGAAAAAAGATATACAGATCGGCTACGAATATTTTAAAAATAGCTCTGAACTGAACGATATAGAAAAAAAAACTTTTCGAAAGAGCAAAACAAGCCCGCGAAAATGCTTATGCCCCTTATTCCCAATTTTTGGTCGGGTGCTCCGTATTACTTGAAAACGGAGAAATATTTTCCGGTAACAATCAGGAAAATGCAGCTTTTCCATCCGGACTTTGTGCTGAAAGAACAGCTCTATTCTGGATAGGTGCAAATTTTCCTGAGGAAAAGATCAAAAAGATTTTTATCGTAGGAGGCCCTAAAGAATCTTCTGAAAAAACACCACCGATTCCCCCGTGTGGCGCCTGCAGACAAAGTCTTATTGAATACGAAACAAAACAAAAAGAAAATATTGATCTTTATTTTTCCAGTATGAATGATGAAATCGTTAAGGTAAATTCGATTAAAGATCTATTGCCATTTTACTTTGACTCGACGTTCTTGTAATCGTGAAACTCTCAATTCTGAGGTTCTGGGAATCGTTATTTTTTCTGCAGACCATTGTTTTGATTACAAATTAACAGATACGACTGAGATTTCTTTTTAAAAACTTATCTTTGCAAAAATTTTGGTTTTCAAGCTATTGAAATAATAGGGAATTGGGTGAAAATCCCAGACTGTCCCCGCAACTGTAGATCGCAATTAAAATTTCTATAAGAAACCACTGTGAAAACGGGAAGGTATAGAAATGCGAAAGTCAGGAGACCTGCCAAAATGATAATATCAAAAATATATTGCTTTCGGTGGAAAAGTAAAATAGTATGAAAAAAACCTTAGTACTGCTTTTATCGTCATCTGCTTATTTTCTTTGTCTGGGACAAGAGAAAGCAATCGATACCGTTTATATTTTTGACAACCAGATGAACAAGGTAAAACTTTTTCATAAGGTTACTCCCATTACTCCTCAGGATGCTGAAAAGAATTCCACGAATCTTTCAGAACTTTTACGTTTCCAATCCAGTATTTATATCAAGGAAAACGGACGAGGTGCAGTTTCTTCGCCTTCGTTCAGAGGAACCTCTGCTCCACAGACAGCCTTTGTTTGGAATGGAATCAATATCAATTCGATATTTCTTGGTCAGGGAGACATTAATAATATTCCTCTTTTCGGATATGATGAGATCGGAGTGAAAGCCGGTGGCGGAAGTGTAATATACGGAAGTGGTGCAATCGGCGGAAGTATACATCTCAATAATAATCTGGATTTCAATAAAGGTTTTAAAGCCTCCCTGTATTCTGAGGGTGGATCATTTGGTACTTTTAATAATTTCGGAACGGCCTCCTACAGCAATGAAAAGCTGAGTTTTAAAGTCTCAGGAAATCATTCGATCAGTCAGAATGATTATAAAGTGGAAGAAAAAAACTATATTAATAGAAACGGCAAATACTTTAACAGTACGTTTAATGTTGGAATCTCCTATAAAATTGCGAGACATCAGACGATCTCATGGCAAAGTCAGTTTTTTGACTCGACACAGAATTATCCGATTTTTGTAGAGAATGGCAACCGTACAAAATACGAGACACAAAGCACCAGAAGCTTACTTTCCTGGGATATTACTAAAAGTAAATTTTCAAATAGCTTAAAAGCTGCTTACACAGAAGAAAATTTCCAATATTTTGGCAATTACAATGCTCCGAAGACCAGTGGTTCAACAGGGAAAAATTATATCTTTAAAAATGATTTTAATTATTTCATCGTACCTGAACTTAATGTCAACATCATCACCGAATTCCAGGTAAACAAAGGTGAGGGGTATCAGCCTGATCTCCAAGGTGTAAAAACTGAAGGAATTGGTAATGTAAGTAGAAATGTAGGCTCTTTAGCGGGGTTAATACGATATTTTCCGACGAAAGATCTGCGTTTTGAAGCTGGTGTTAAAAAGGATTTTGTAGAGAATATAAGTTCGCCATTGCTTTACTCATTCTCGGGAAAATGGAGTCCGGTACAATGGTATAATCTTGGAGTAAATGTATCCAGAAATTTCAGATTTCCAACATTCAATGATCTGTATTGGAATCCCGGAGGAAATCCAAACCTAAAACCGGAAAGGTCTTACCAGATGGATATGGACCATGAGTTTAAATGGGGTAATATTAAACTTGCATTAAGTCCGTATTATCTTTATATATCGGATAATATAGTGTGGTTGCCGACAGCTCACGGATATTGGTCCCCAGTTAATATCAATAAAGTGAAGTCTTATGGTTTAGAATCACAGATTACTTTTGATAAACAGCTTAAAGAACACCATTTTAGATTTAATATAGGATATACACTTGCAAAATCCATCAATCAGGAAACTAAAAAGCAAATGATGTATGTCCCTCTCCATAAGGTTTTTGGAAATTTTGATTATCAGTATTCTTTCCTAAAACTTTATGTTCAGGGAGTTTTTAATGGTCTTACATACACTACAACAGATGAAAAAAGAGAAGATGCGATAGATTCTTATTTCGTCATGAACACGGGTGTATCAGCAACGATCTTAAAAAAAATATGTCTTAGGTTTTAAAATCAATAATTTAACCAATACTGTTTATGAAACGGTGTCTTATTATCCGATGCCAAAACGTAATTACAGTATTTCCGCAACGATAAATTTTTAATAAAAAATAACATGAAAATAACTAGACTTTTACAACTATTATTTGCTGTAGTACTACTTTTCAATATTTCCTGTAGTACTGATAGTGATAATACTTTGCCTGTAGTAACTTATGAAAACGGATATTTAATTTCGAACGAAGGAAATTTCGGAAAGCCAAATGCAGAAGTAACTTTCGTTTCAAGAGACTTAACTTTTAGTCAAAACAGCATCTTTTCCAAAAATAATAATGGAAACCAATTGGGTGATGTTTTACAAGCTATGGCATTCAACGGGGATAAAGCGTATCTCTTGTTAAACAACTCAAATAAAATCCAGGTAGTAAATCGATATACTTTTAAAAGTGCAGGTGAAATTACCAATCAAATAGATAATCCCCGTTATGTTGCCGTTGCCAATAATAATATCTATGTAACCAATGATAAATATCAGGGAGCTAAATATGTAAGTATTTATAAAAATTCAGATCTATCTTTTGTTAAGAAAATTACATTCACGGATAACGTTGAAAGAATTGTTGAAGCAGGAGGAAATATTTTTGTTCAAAATGCAAGCTTTGGATTCGGAAACAAAATAACTTACATCAATACTTCGAACAATGATGTACAATCTGTAATTACATTGCCCAATGTAAATATCAACAAAACAATTTCCTATAATGGTAATGTATATGTTATTGCTACAGGAACTACTGACTCTTATATTTACCAGATTTCAAGTACCGGAAGCATTACGAAAACAACAACGTTGACAGGTATTCCTAATGCAACCAATCTTCAGATTGATGGTGGAAGATATTTCTTCTCTTCAGCAAATAAAGTATACTCAATGGTTATGGCGGCAACTACTCCTCCTACAACTCCTATTATTACTGCTGTAGACGGAGGACAGTACTATACACTTTACGGTTTCAGTGTTGTAGATGGAAAGATCTTTACGTCTGATGTGAAGAACTTTACTGAAGACAGTGAAGTTACAGTATATACTACTTCAGGATCAAAAATCAAATCCTTTACAACAGGTAAGGGGACTAATGGCGTGTATTTAAATTAAGAAGTTTCTACTTTTTAATAGACTAATAAATTTTATTTTTTTTTCATCATTTGTGTTTTTTCCGGGCTGCCTAAGGCAGCCCGGATTTCTTTTACAGAAACCAGACAAAATCCAAATAAAAAAGATCCGGAAATGAAATCTCCGGATCTTTTTCTTTTTCAATTGATAGTTTTGGACTCAGATGATCAATCCTAACTTTTCAGCTTCTGCAATAACATACTTTTTTGCTTCTTCATGATCATTCTGGATTTCACCTTCAAGAATAGCTTCTTTAACCTTCTCTTTCAGAATTCCAATTTCACGTCCCGGCTTTAGCTGAAACATCTCCATGATTTCTTCTCCGGATATAGGTGGCTGAAAGTTCCTTACCTGGTCCTTCTCTTCTACTTCTTTTATCTTTACCGCTACATATTCGAAGTTCCTCTTGAACTTTTCCTGTTTTTTTGAATTTTTCGTGGTGATATCAGCCTTACAAAGCGTAAACAGATCTTCAAGATCTTCACCGGCGTCGAATAAAAGTCTTCTTAGAGCAGAATCAGAAGCATCATCCGTAATCAAAGCGATCGGGCGGGATGAAAGTTTGACCATTTTCTGTACATACTTCATATCTGGCCCTAAGGGAAGTTTAAGCTTTTGGAAAAGGGTTTTCACCATTTTCGATCCCAAAAATTCATGACCATGGAAAGTCCACCCGGTTCCTTCAACAAATTTTTTTGTGGGTGCTTTTCCAATATCATGAAGTAACGCTGCCCAACGCAACCAAAGTTTGTCTGTATTAACGGAAATATTATCTACAACCTCCAAAGTATGGTAAAAGTTATCTTTATGGGTCTGTCCTTCCACCTCTTCTACCCCTTTCAGTTCAATCAATTCAGGAATGATGTATTTTAAAAGACCGGTTTGTTCCAGCAGGCTTAATCCAATAGACGGCTTTTCAGAAAGCATAATCTTATTGAATTCTACCATAACCCTCTCCTTCGAAACAATTTTAATCCTTTCTACCTCCCGGCTGATTGCGGATAACGAGTTTTCCTCTATCGTAAACTGTAAGGTAGAAGCAAAACGAACCGCTCTCATCATTCTCAAGGGATCATCAGAATACGTCTGTGCAGGTTCTAAAGGGGTTCTTAATATTCCTTTTTCTAAATCTTCTACTCCATTAAACGGGTCTATAAGTTCCCCGAAATTATCTTTATTTAAAGAAATTGCCATTGCATTGATCGTGAAATCCCTTCTCTTCTGGTCATCTTCCAATGTTCCCCCTTCCACTTCCGGCTTTCGGCTGTTTTCATTATAGCTTTCCTTTCTTGCTCCTACAAATTCCAGCTCAAGATCTTTATATTTGATCATTGCGGTTCCATAGGTTTTGAACACGGAAACCTTCATTTTCGGATCAATTTCCGCAGCCACGCTTTGTGCAAGCTCTATTCCGCTTTGTTCAGTAACAAAATCAATATCTGTAGACGCTTTTCTTTTCATCAGTAAATCCCGCACGTATCCGCCAACAATATATACTGATTGATTATTCCGGGCTGCAACCTCCGAAATGATTTTAAAAAGCTTTAGATTTTTATTTTGATTGAGATTAATGAACATATTTATTATTTAATGTAAAACCATTAAGAAACCAGGTTATTGGACTTATTTAAAATTCCATGCATTTTAAACAGACTCCACTTCCCACTCTCTTAATGGTTATAATGATTTTGCAAAGATAATTAAAATCTTGTTTTCTACTCCCGAAGTACCTTGATTCTATTATCACTCCATATTTTGATAACTGAAGATCCGGAATACCTGGAAACCTTTTCCCTGTCTTCTTCCACTGCATAATCAACCATGTTAATGATCTCCGGAGAGATATCCGAAAATTTTAACGGACTCTTGTCTCCGCTAAAATTTGCTGAAGTAGAAACCAACGGTTTATTCAGTTTTGTTATGAGTTTTTTACAAAAATCATTTTTCACTAACCGAATTCCAATACTTCCATCTTCTGCCAACAGTTCTTCAGGTAAGCCTCTAGGATTTTCATAAACAATAGTTACCGGTTTTTCACTTAAATCAATAATTTCCCAGGCCATTTCCGGAACATCAACCAAGTCCTGAAGTCTTTTTTCAGATTCCACCAAAATGATCATCGACTTGTTTTTTTCGCGCTTCTTAATCTCAAAGATCTTATTAACAGCCTCTATATTAGTAGCGTCGCAACCAATTCCCCAAATTGTATCTGTAGGATAAAGAATAGTTCCACCGGATTTTAATATATTGATAATGTTTTCCATTTTTAATATTTAGAATTATTAGAAAAATGAAAGAGAAAGAATCTCTTATTATACAATTTTTCAAATTGAATTTACATGTCAAAAATACGGATTTTCCGTTAGGTTTTGGCTGAAGCCATCGGAATAAAAAAAATACATCAATACAATTTTATAACAAGAGCATACAATCAATAAAGGTGGGCTAAAGCCCACCCAAAAAATGATAAAAAAATATCATTCTATTTTTTCAAATTTGGTAAATACCTCTCTTCAATAACATTCAGATGGTGATAATTATGCCCTACAATTAACTTACCTACTGTCTCTGCTGAAATAGAATTTCCGTTAGCGTTTCCTACCGTAGCCAAAGCATCAGGCTGTAAACTTTCAAGGAGGATCTTAGAAGATTTCCTTACCAGCTGATACTCATCCAGTAAAGATTTCAGGCTTCTGTCATTAGCATGAGAATTATTTGCGTATTCATTTTCATCAAAACCTGGTAAATCTTTCTGCTCGCCTCTGGCGATCGCCAAAATCCTGTATTGAAAAACTCTTTCTGTGTCGGAAAGGTGTAATAATAATTCCTTTAAGGTCCATTTTCCTTCTGCGTACGCAAAATGAGATTGCTCTTCAGAAAGGGCGGAGTAAATATTGGTTGTCTTTTCTTCTGATCTTTGTATTTCTTCCTGCCATTTTCCGGAAGGAATAAGATCGAGGTATCTTTGAATGTATTTTTGAAATTCAGTCATGTGTGAGTGATTATGGGTGATTGATGATAATTGATGTGTGATGAGTGATAAATGATGAAATTTAGACCAATGTTTATATGATGTTTATTACATCAAATCTTGATTCCTGGCTCTTGGTTCTTGATTCCTGGCTCTTGGCTCTTGATTTTTGGTTCCCAAATCTTTCCCTCCTCCTTCTATTCTTCCGGATTACTCCATTCATAGAAATTAACAGAATCGTAGAGCTTAAAACCACAAGCCGGATATAATTGATTTCCTATGTCATTGCTTTTTCCTGTTTCCAATAACACTCCGCAGGCATCAGAGGATTTGCAAAGCTCCTTTGCTTCTTCTATCAACTGTTTTGAATAGCCCTTTCCTCGATATTGGTCATTAACATAAAGATCATTGAGCAACCAATAGCGTTTCATTCTGGTTGAGGAAAAAATAGGATATAACTGAACAAAACCAATTAATTTATCTTCTTCCTGAGCAACAAAAATTTCAGAATCCTGATTCAGGATCCTTTCTTTTAAAAAGTTTTCAGCAGCCGGGATATCAGATACCTTATGGTAGAAAATCCTGTATTGATCAAACAATCCGGATAACTCTTCTATATCCGAAATATTTGCTTTTCTTGTATTTTTCATATGATATAATGCTTATCGGTGATCATAGCTCAGCACCCGCTTGAGTTTCCACTGGTTATTGTCGAAGATCCACAAGTGGGTAAATTTTGCTTTTCCGGTCTTATTCCATTTCCCATTGTTGTTTTCGAAAAACTCATGTTCAACTTCCTGTATAAATCCATATAAGGTTTTATTATTATACAGAGGATACACTTTCATACTTCCGGGAACAAGTTCTCTTTTTATTTTACTGGGAACGCTGCAGATGTTATTTTTTACAGAAGCTATAAACGCTTCTTTACCCAGAGTAATACCACCAATATCATGATAGAACTCAAGGTCATTACTTATGATATCATTATAGTGGGAAGGGTTACATTTATTAAATCCTTCTTTGAAAACCAAACTATCCAATTTCATGGCGGTTTGAAAGAGTTCACCAGTAGATTTAACCTGTGCATATAATAGCTGGTTAAAAATACTCAGGATAAAAATAATTGTAATCCTTCTCACTACTATATTATCTCAATTAAGAAAAAGCTCTTTCCAGGTCAGCGATAAGATCTTCAGCATCTTCAATTCCAACGCTTAGACGAACCAAATCATCTGTGATGCCTAATTCAGCTCTTTTTTCAGCAGGAATGGAAGCGTGAGTCATCAATGCCGGGTGATTAGCAAGAGATTCTACTCCACCTAAAGATTCAGCAAGGGTAAAGACTTTTACTCTTTCAAGGAATTTGACGGCATCTTCTTTCTTTCCGGATTTAAAAGTAAATGAAACCATTCCTCCAGCTTCCTTCATTTGGGATTTTGCTAATTCATACTGTGGATGAGATTCCAATCCCGGATAGATTACCTTATCAACTGCAGGGTGGCTTTCAAGATATTTTGCGACTTCCAGTCCGTTATCCGAATGTCTCTGCATTCTTAATGCCAGGGTTTTAATCCCTCTAAGAACCAGATAAGAATCATGTGGTCCTAAGATACCTCCACTTGCAAATTGGATGAAATGTAGTTTCTCTCCCAATTCAGCATCTTTAGCAATAAGAGCTCCTGCAATAACATCAGAATGTCCTCCTAAATATTTTGTTGCGGAGTGCATAACAATGTCAGCTCCCAGATCGATAGGTCTTTGTAAATAAGGCGTTGCAAAAGTATTATCTACGGCTACCAAAATATCTTTTCCTTTAGCGATATCAACAACAGCTTTGATGTCCACTAATTTCATCAGAGGATTCGTAGGTGTTTCTACCCAGATCAGCTTTGTTTTATCTGTAATAAATTCTGAAATTTTAGAAACATCATCAAAATTCACGAAAGTAAATTTCAATTGGTATTTCTCAAAAAGTCTTGTAAACATTCTGTATGTTCCGCCATACAAATCATCAACAGCTATTACCTCATCTCCCGGGTTCAGTAACTTCAAAACACAATCGATCGCTGCAAGACCTGAACCGAAAGCAAGACCTCTTGCTCCATTTTCAATACTTGCCAAAGAATCTTCTAAAGCCTGTCTTGTAGGATTGGCAGCTCTCGAATATTCGTAACCGGAGTGAACACCCGGACTTTTTTGTGCAAAAGTAGAAGTTAAAAATACAGGAACATTTACGGAACCTGTTGCAGATTCATGGTGCTGGCCACCGTGAATAACTTTTGTATTAAAATTCATAATATTTTTTTTTAATCCAACAATCCAATAGTGTAATTATTTAAAAATGCTATTGATGCATTACACTATAAGATTGATATATTAGTAATTGGTTTACATTTTTATCGCAGATTTTACCGCAAATTCCTCTGCCATTTGTTCGATCCACAGCGCCACATCTTCTTCTCCTGTCGCTCTCTGATAGGTATTCCCTAATGAAACTAAAATCTGGTGAATGAACATTTTCATCTGATCCACAGGCATTTCTTTTGTCCAAAGATCAATTCTTAATGCTTCCATTGCTTTTTCATCCCAAACAGAAATCATCGTTGCCTTAGTTTCTTCTTTTTCAATTCCTCCATCCTGAGCATTCCATGTTATGGTTTCCGGAATGTGATTTTCATCTAATTCAACGTCTATCGTTATCTGAGTCTTTCTCATATCAATTTTAAATTTTTCACAAAGTTAATACTTCTTGAGCTTATCTAAAATTTCTACGAAATTATCTTCATCAGGAAAAGGGCTGTTCATGTTAAAAACTTTTCCATCAGGATCTATAATAATAAATCTGGGAATAGTTTGAATTTTATATCTGTTCATAAACTCCTGAGCATCCGCCAGCCAGTATTGAGGTACTTTGGATGGTTTTGTTTTTAGATAATTCAGCCATTTTGATTTATCCTGGTCAAGACTTATTGAAATAAACTGAATATTACTATAGTATTGATATTTAATACTTCTCATGTCAAATATCGGCCGGATCTGTTTACAAGGGCCACACCATGTTGCCCATAAATCAATGATCACATATTTTCCACGATATTGCGAAAGCTGGTGCGACTTCCCTTTGTTATCCAGAAATTTTAAATCTACAAATGCGGCTCCTTTTTGAGAGATGGTCAGCTGTTCATATTTCGATGTTGCCAGCTTTTTATAATCATTATCTCCTAACATCCGGAATTCTCTTTCAAAAAGCTGCTTCCTTAAAGTACTATCCGATTCCAGCTCCATGGTCTTTATAAGATGTTTACTAACCAAACGGTCTTTGTCGATATTATCGGGTAACGCGTTTAATTTCACAAAAAGAATACTGTCAGGATTGGACAACCGGTCCCTGTCGGTGAGCATTTTATCCAATCTGTATTGTAAGTAATCATCATTTTTACTTAACAGAACCGTCGGATTTTTAATTTTAGAATTCAGTTCGTTTAAAAATTCTTTCGGAGCAGCAAATTTAGGGTCATCCCAGGAAGTCATTTTCCGATAGTTATTAATCTCGTTCAAATACTGAATGGCAAGAAGCTGCTTCCTGTAAGATTTATATTCATCAGATAAGGCATTATTTTCAGCATCTGTATAATGTTCCAATCTCTTAATATTTTTATTCCAATCGGATTGCGCTAGCTGATAAAACTCTGAAGGATTATCATTGTATTTCTGTTGCTCCACAGCATATGAGAATTCATATCCGAATCCATCTTCTTCTGTATTATACTGCTGTTCGGCAGACCTGTTGGAGATTAGAAAATATTGAATTTTTAAAGGATTACAACGGATGTCAAAATCAAAACGGTCTCCGCTTCCCATCATGAAATCGATTCTTTTGGTTCCAAATTCAAGACTATATTGATCAAATGGAATCTGTTGACGGGTTTCCCACAGGAATGATCCGTTTTTTACAATGGCACTTCCTACCTGCTTATGAAAATCCTTAGAGAATATTTTTACAGAATCAATCTTCAGATCAGTATATAATGTACCTTTGATAACAACCCCTGCACCTTTACTTTTGTAATCTTTAGGTTGCTGTATAATGAAAAATATTCCTGCTGAAACTATAATAAAAACAGATGAAAGTACTATTTGCTTTTTATGACGTAGAAATGCAGATTTAAATCCTTTTCCTCTGTACCAGAAATAACCTATAATAAAAAATACAATGGCCCAGAATATACTTAGATATTCACTGTAAGTGATAAAATAATTCAGGTTTCTTACATTAGGTGTTTTGGACAGAATATACATAGAGTTGTAGGGGCAAAAAGGAAATGCTGCTCTTTGTACCAAAGAATAGGTATTGACTATAAGCCCTAAAATACCCACCAAAAAAGCCCATATAAAACCTGGAAAAGCTACTGATATGCAGAGCTGAACAGCTGCCACACCCAATACTCCGATGCATAATCTTATGAACATCTTAAGCATCCAGATTGTATCGAAGCTTAACAATTTTGTTGTACTTGGGTGAATATAATAATCCAGAAATGAAAAGATATTACTGAATGTAAAATAAGAAGCAATACATAAAAAACTTAGTAATAACAATACCACATATTTTGCGAGATACAATTGCAGTTTGCTGATGGGCTGAGTTTCCATAAGCTGCCATCCATTATTTTTATGATCTACCTGAGCGATCCTGTTGGCCGCAATAACGATATAAAGCAAAAGAAAAAAGATGGAAAAGGCTTTAAAACTATCCGTTATAGAGCTTTCAAAAACAGAAAGAGGAAGCTCTTCCTCTGTAATAAATCGGGGATTAAAGGTATTGGTCAAAAAAGCAAGAAGAGGAATCAGCATACCAAGTACTATTGCTAAATAAACCAATCCCAAACCTTTTATTTTAAGCCATTCCGTATTGATGAGTGTTGTTAACTTTTTCATTTGTGCTGTTTTTAATTTTTTGTTATTTCCATGAACCAATCTTCCAATCCCGCACTATTTTTGATTTCAAAAATCTCTGCTTCATTTACAACCAGTTTCTTGGTAAGTCTGATGATGTCTTCCCTGGATTGCACGGTAATTTCTAAAGTATGATCATCAATTATCTGAGGGGCATAATATTCAGGAATATGTTGTAAAAATTGAGGTGCATTATTAAGTCCTACCCTCATATGGTTATGGCGGTAATGGGTGTTAAGCTCTTCAACACTTCCGGAAAATTTGATGGCTCCATGCGATATAATAGCAAGGTGGGTGACCATTTTTTCCACTTCCTGCAACAAATGACTTGAAATGAATATCGTAATACCCTGTTCTTTGTTGAGTTTAAGCAATAGTTCTCTGATCTCTAACATCCCGTTAGGATCAAGACCATTCACCGGCTCGTCAAGGATCAGAAGTTCGGGATTTCCAAGAAGTGTCATAGCGATTGCAAGCCTTTGCTTCATCCCTAATGAATATTTCTTCATTTTCATTTTCCTGCTGTCCCAGAGATCTACCAGATTCAAAACTCTTTCACACTCAGAATCAGGGAGGTTTCTTAATTTGGAAAGAATAGTAAGATTATCCCAGCCTGACAAATGATCATAAAAGGCAGGGCTGTCTATAAGGCTTCCGATCCTTTGAAACCCATCAGGATAAAGTTCAGGCAATTTCTGACTAAAAATTTCAATGGTATTGTTTTCATCGGGAATACTGCCCAGCATAAGCTTCATGGTCGTTGATTTACCCGCTCCGTTAGCTCCCAGGAACCCAAAAACACTTCCTTTCGGAACCGAAAGGCTCACATTTTTAAGAATAAGTTTATTTTTTGAAAATCCGTAACTGAGGTCCCGGATTGTAATCAGATTTTCCATACATAGGTATTTTTGATTAGTGTCTAAAAAATAGAAAAGACCTTTTGTTCTTCACAAAAGGTCTTATATAGGTCTTAAAAATAATCTATTTTGTTACAGCAGGCTTATAACCAGATTGGTTAAAAATTTCAGTTGCATCCATTTTAAGAAAATCTGTAAGCTTTACCTCAGGCTTTTCTTTCAGATATTTTTTACAGATCTGCCATCCTGTATAAATACCGATCTGCGGAGACGATTCATTGTCGATATCGGTATAAAATTTAGAAAAAGGTCCCGGAGAGATAAAACGCTCCTCCAGTCTGTGGTCATCCCCAAACAATAAATTATTCTCGACAAAATAATTCCAGATGTTGCCTTCATTGCTTACTGCCCACTCATACTGCTGTTTCGTATAATTCATTTTAAGGTAATCAGGAGTATCCGGAAGAAATGCGTCCTGGAGGATCATTACTTTTCCGTTATATATCAGCTGGTCAATAAACTTCTGATGATCTGTAGAGAAAGGAACAATGTTTTCGGCAAACATCCTTGATACTTTAGGGACAATATTGTTTGGATTCATGGATTTCTGGAAATACAATTCCAGTCCTTTGTAATTTGGGTTTTTGTCCCCCATGAACCCGGTAATATCTATAAACAAAAGGTTTCCTTTTTCATCATAAAAAACCGGATCCTGAATCATCTGCAACGCTGATGAAAAAAGATACACTTTAGGGCTTTTAAATTTCGGGAAATAATGCCTGATATGTGAAAACAGGTCCTGAAGCTCTTTTTGTAGTTTCTTCTGATCAATTTTTGCAACGGCCTCTTTATAAATCTTTATTTCTTCTGCGTCAGCTCTTCTCTTTCCAAAATCTTCATCAGAAACAGTACCCTGAAACCAAGGAAACTCCGATTTAAATTTTTCCAGAGGGATATTCTGGTCGTAGAATTGACTGGAAATATCTGTCATCTCAACTTTTTCGGCAGGTTCCTTTAATTCTACTTTCCATACATTGTCCGGTTCTTTCTTGCAGGAGTACAATCCTAAAACTAATATAGAAGAAAGCGCTATAGTTCTAAAAATCTTCATTATTTTTACAGAAATTTAAGGTTACGAAAATACGGATTTAAACATAATATCATGATGAAAATAAAATAAAACAGCTTGCTTTGCTGCAATGTTTTCCTTTTTTCATGATTTAAAATACCCATTCCATTTCGAAATCTGTTATTGATTAAAAAATAAACATATGCAACTGGAAACTGAAAGACTGATTCTAAGAAAATTCGAAGCTGATGATGCCGAGCGTCTTTTCCTTCTGGATTCCGATCCGGAAGTGGTAAAGTATGTATGTACCCCCCCGGCAAAAGATATCAGTGAATCTGAAAATGTTATTAAAATGATTCAACAGCAATACGAGGATAATGGTGTGGGAAGATTTGCAGTGATTGAAAAGAAGAGCAATCTTTTAATTGGATGGAGCGGTTTAAAATTCATCACTACAGAAATAAATGGCTACAAGAACATTTACGATCTCGGTTATCGTTTTATTCCTGAATTTTGGGGTCAGGGATATGCGATTGAATCTGCAAAAGCTTCTTTGGATTTTGGGTTTTATGATCTTGATCTCCCCGTTATATATGCCTGTGCGCATTCTGAGAATACTGGTTCCAATCATATACTGAGTAAGTTAGGATTTGAAAATAAAGGGGAATTTGAAGAACCGGACGGTATATGCTTTTGGTATGAACTGAAACGTGAAAAATACAATTCAAAAAAATGATTGTAAGACAGGAACTGGAAAAAGATTATCCACAGGTTTTTGAATTGGTGGAACAGGCATTTAAAAATGCGGAACACAGCGACCATCAGGAACAGTTTTTAGTAGAAAAGCTAAGAAGATCGGATGCTTTCATTCCAGAATTATCCCTTGTCGCCGAAATAGAAAACGAAATTGTCGGCCATATACTTTTCACCATACTGTCCGTTAAAAATAATGACAAAGCCTTCAATTCATTGGCTCTGGCTCCTGTTTCCGTGAAACCTCAATATCAGGGACAAGGAATAGGTAGTCAACTGATCAGTTATGGACATAAAATTGCCAGGGAATTGGGTTATGAATCAGTCATTTTAATAGGCCATGAAAAGTATTATCCGAGATTTGGATATAAAAAAACAAGTAATTTTGGAATATCATTTCCTTTTGACCTTCCGGAAGAAAATGGGATGGCTATAGAATTGATACCCGATGCTTTAAAAAATGTAACCGGGATTGTAACATATCCTAAAGAATTTGGAATAGATTAAAAATATCATATATAATGCAGACACAAAAAGTAATTGATCATATTGTAAGCTGGTTAAAAAATTACGCAGAAAAATCAAAAGTAAACGGATATGTGGTTGGAGTATCGGGAGGTGTTGACTCAGGAGTAGTATCAACACTAGCAGCTATGACCGGTCTGAAGACTTTATTAATAGAAATGCCGATCCGTCAGAAAGAAGATCAGGTAAATCGTGCATGGGAGCACATGAATGATCTAAAGTCAAGATTTCCTAATGTAGAAGCCATGTCTGTTAATCTGACTCCTGCTTTTGAAGAACTGTACAAGACTTTCGATGTAAAGGATGACTTGTATCCGAATGAAAAATTAGCTTTTGCCAATACAAGGTCACGTTTGCGTATGCTTACCTTATATTATTATGGACAGCTTAACGGCTTATTGGTTTGTGGAACCGGAAATAAGGTCGAGGATTTCGGAATCGGATTTTACACCAAATATGGAGACGGAGGTGTTGATGTTTCCCCTATTGCAGACCTTTATAAAACAGAAGTTTATACACTTGCAAGAGCCTTGAACCTTGTTAAAAATATCCAGGAAGCTATTCCTACAGATGGACTTTGGGATGTAGACAGGACTGACGAGCAACAAATTGGTGCCACCTATCCGGAACTTGAAAAGATCCAGAAGGAATATGGTTCTAAAACTGCAGAAGATTATGAGGGACGTGATCGCGAGGTATTCTTAATATTTGACAGAATGCATAAAGCAGCCCAGCATAAAATGAATCCTATTCCTGTTTGTGATATTCCTGAAGAATGGAGATCATAAAATAATCAGTATGCTAATATCACCGTCTTGGTAAAATTGGTAGATTGTTTATATTGGTAAAGTATATAATAGAGTATGAATAGTAAAATGAGACCCGTATTTTTTGCCTGCATCGGCCTTCTGTTTGGAATGTCTGTGATGTATATTTTTAATAAGTTTTCTGGTACAGAAAAAGATATTCAGAATCCAAAAGCTGAATACAGCACAACTGCCGGTACAGCAAATCAACAATCTATCGATCAGCTTACCGCAGAAAAAACGGTAATCAGTTATGTAAAGGAACATCATCAGTTACCTGATTATTACATTACAAAAAATGAAGCCAGAAAGCTTGGCTGGAATCCTTCGAAGGGAAATCTTTGCGATGTTCTCCCCGGACGTGCCATAGGAGGAGACCGCTTCGGAAACAGAGAAAGAAGTCTTCCGCAAGGGAATCAATACTATGAAGCTGATGTAAATTACAGTTGTGGAAGTAGAAATGCCGACCGCATTATTTTCACAAAAGATGGGGATGTATATCTTACCAAAAATCATTATAAAAGTTTTGAAAAACAGTAGCTGCTTAATCAGCATACTGATGCTTATTCTATTTTCCTGTTCAGATAAATCGCATAAGCTGACAATGGAAAATAAAGGATTGATAGTATTGGTTCAGCCGTTTAATGATTTAAAACCTGAAAGTGTAAAATTCGTAAGCAATGAGGTCAGGAAAATATATCCGGATATAAAAATTCTGAATGCTATCGATTTACCGGAAGAGGCTTATTATCCGGAGAGAAAACGCTACAAGGCTGATTCTGTTATCCGATTTTTAAATAACAGAACCGACAGAGGTTATGTCACAATCGGCTTAACATCAAAAGATATAAGCACCACTAAGGGTAAAATAAAAGACTTTGGTATAATGGGACTCGGTTATAGACCCGGAAAAGCATGCGTAGCATCAAATTTCAGATTAAATAAAGCAAAAGCTGATGAACAGCTTTTTAAAATTGCCATTCATGAACTTGGTCACACACAGGGATTGGAGCATTGCCCTGAAAAAACATGTTTTATGAGGAGCGCAGAAGGTAAAAATCCCACAGATGAAGAGGTGGATTTTTGCAAAAAATGCAAAGCCTTTTTAATAAATAAAAATTGGAAATTCAATTCAATATGAAAACAGTATATATAGATTTTACAGATATAGGAGATTATGAAGATTTCTATAGCCAGTTGAAAGAGAAAATCAGTCTTCCGGAACATTTTGGGGACAATCTTGATGCCCTTTATGATGTTATTACGGGTGACCTGGAAATGCCTCTGCATCTTGAGTTTGTTAATTTAACGGTAGATCAGCTGGAATTATTTGAGGACCTGCTCACCACCCTGGAGGATGCAGAAGAAGAGCTTGAGGGTTTTACTTTCAGCTATTACCTGGAGCAGTATGAAGATGATGACGAAGAGGCTCCCGAAGAAGACTAAACTTAAATCCCATCAAAAAAATAAAACTCGCAGATGTATCTGCGAGTTTTTTTTGGCCTGAGTCAAATAAAAGTGTCCAATTTTTATCTACTGTTTAATGAATTTTAGACTTTGTAAAATTTCCCCCTTCACAAAAATCTGCAGTATGTAATTCCCTGTCGACAATGAGGAAACATTAATCTGATTTCCTGCAGAATCTGAGGTCATTACTTTCTGACCGACCATATTATAAATTTCAGCTTTTTCTATTTTTTCAATTCCTTTCACGTAGAGGATATCTTTTACCGGATTGGGATAGACAGATATTCCCTGACCTTTTTTGATTGCTTCGTGGGTAGATAAGAATTCAGAAAGGTCCAGATAGAATGCTACAATCTGATTGGAAGAATTGGTCCCAACACCCGCTATTTTTTTCCCATCATGGGAAATAGCCAACGGCAGGGACATCGTTATTCCCTGAGTATTGATCCCCAGGCTTGTCGCATAATCATTTAAATTGATTCTCCCCACGGCAGCAGTCCATATAAAGCCTTCTCCAGACATCGGAGGTGCTGCAAAAGGCCTGAAATAACCTATTACCGTTCCGCCATCAGCAGAAATTCCGGTTGCACCGCCTCTGAAGAAGGCTGAGGAATTAGGATGTGTAATGTAAGTAAGTCCTGAAGTACTGTTCCATACATAAGGATTGGGCATACCTGCCCCAATTATTGTGTTTCCGTCGGCAGAAACGGCTCCTGCTTCGCCAACATTATTTCCGTTACTGTCTGTAATATAGCTTTCTGTTCCATTCACCCATTTAGCACCACTTCTGGTCCCGTTATCTTCATCCTGCCAGCCCACCACTACCGTCCCATCAGCATTTACGGCATTAGCCCTCGAACTTCTTCCCGAAACCATGCTTCCCAGGTCTATCATTCCGTTTTGTGCAGTCCATTTTACCGCATGAGCATTGGCAGCAGTTAACCATCCTAATCCTACAATGATACTTCCGTCATACGACAATCCCCAGGTAGAACTTACAGAACCGTCCCATCCTGTAGGAACAAGTCCTCCCAGGGAAGTCCATGTCGAATTAGCGATATCATAAACTGATATCTCATTAAATCCCGTACCCGTATTGGTCATTGTAGAGGCAATTTTTGTCCCGTCATTAGAAATTACAGCCCTCCCTGCACCAGGATAGCCATTAGAGGTTGCTCCGATCTGAGACAACCCGTTAACAGCGTCCCATTTAAAAATCTGACCACCACTACTCTGCATGCTTACAACCCCGTTATCAGATACTGCACCGGGTGAGTAATTGGCTGTCGCCATCACCGTCACCTGAGCATTCATGACCGAAAACAGGTTGAATAAAAAGTAAGCGTATACCGTTTTTGTTAAAATCTTGTAAAAGTTTTCCATATTTATTTGGTTTTAATATTTTGAATTGGCGGAAACAATATTAATATTATATTTACCATTTAAAAAGAATTTGGCTTACATAATTCGTGAAATCCAAAAACATTTAAAATTTAAATAATTAAAAATCACCATATTATAAAAATTCAACTTTGAGGACAGATTGTAAGACGATTGAAAAAAGAAAAGCAAAAAACGAATTATTTTTATCTTGTAGTGTCATAAAATGTGCGATTTTACTCCTGACTTTTTTATCCTCCGTTTTTTACCATGCCCAATCCGGCCCCGATTTTTCCATTTTAGCAGATAAAGCATTTCAGAAGCTTTACCAGAATCCGGATAACTGTATCAGTTATACCCAAAGCTTATTGATAAGCGACCAGAATACAGAGCATAAAATGATTCTGCAAAATATAATCTCACAGGCTTACGCCATGAAAGGGGATTATGTACAATCCGTTACAACATCAGCACAGCAAAATGATTCCGAAAGAAAAAACCTTTCTTATTTTATGCAGCTGTTCAGCGATTATAATCTCGCGGATCAATATCAGAATTTAGATTTGTATAACCAGTCCGGAGAGATCATTTCCCGTCTTTTATCAGATTCTAAACTATTAAAAAATGACAGCCCGAAGTCTAAAATTACCGTTGCCAAACTGTATCAACTGCAAGCCATCAATTCTGCCATTATAAGAAATTTTGATACCGCTTTTGCGAATCTTAGCAAAAGTGATCAGTATATTGATCTTCATAATGAGGAAAACCGCATGATCAGCATAGAAAATAAAATCTTCCGTGCCTCCTATCTGCTTCGGCAAAACAAGTATATTGATGCTAAAAAAATATTAGATCTTGTTATTTCTGATATTGAGAGAAGCCCCGACCAACCTTTTCTCTCTGCTTTAGCCAATGAAAATTTATCCCGTTATTATTTTCTTAACGGAAATTATAAAACAGCCCTTGCCCATCTTGAAAAAGGACTTTCTGAAATTGAAGATCTTCCTTATAATAATTTGAAACTGAAGATATATGAATCACTGGCAAAAACCAATTTCGCTTTACATAATGATATAAAATACCATCAATACAATAAGCTGTATACCGAATTAAGATCTAAACTTGATTCCAATCAAAAAGAAGGTATACGGTATATCGTTAAATTGGTAGAAACTTACCAGAATAACAACCTTGAATTCCAGAAACAGAATGAGTCCAGGAAATTATGGATTTTAACCTTTATCATTCTTGCAGTTATTACAGCATTGGTTATCTATTTCTTTCTGGAAAAAAACAAAAATAAGGACCTGAAAAAACAGCTGTACTTTTTTGAAAAACAAAAACTGCGGGCACTTTCCGCTCCTCTTAAAACAGATCATGTGGAGACCGGAAAAGAAAACAGAATTGACCTTAACTCTGAAAAAGACACCCATAAAATTTCGAAAGAGAAAGAAAAAGAAATTCTCCAAAAATTGAATGAGTGGGAGCAATCTCACCGGTACCTTAACCGCAATATGTCTCTTTCATCTTTATCCGCACAGATGGGAGTTAACACCAAATATTTATCTGAAGTAATCAATACCAGCAAAGGTAAAAATTTTAATGGGTACATCAACGAGCTCAGAATCAACCATATCGCTCATTTATTAAAGACAGATTCCAGCTTTCTTCACTATAAAGTAAGCTATCTGGCAGAGTTTTCAGGATTTTCGTCGCACAGTGCTTTTACAACAGTATTTAAATCAGTAACGGGAATGTCTCCCAATGTATATATTCAGGAAATCACAAAAAATAAAGCATTATGAGAATAAGATCCCATACCATTTTTATGATCATATTATTAGTTAATTCTTTTTTCGTGTGTGCTCAGAGCATTTCTCATGATTCACTGCTCAAAAAGGCCCGCCTCGATATTTATGATAACCCCGATCACGCTATAGCCATTGGAAAAAATTTATTGAAAAAGGAAAAGGATATTAACAAGTCCATATCTGTTTATCTGTTATTGTCTACCGCAAATATTGCAAAAAGAAACTTTGATGAATCATTTCAATATATTCTGAAAGCAAAAGACCTGGCTCAAAAGACCAACGATCTGAAACTACAAACCAGTGTTTTGGTTTCCGTAGCTATACAATACCAGCAAATGGAACTATTCAGCAAAAGTCTGGAAACCCTTAATGAAGCTGACCGTTATTTAGAGCGCCTTCCAAAAGAATCTCCTGAAAAACTTATTGAAACAGCTAGAAGCTATGCTATCCGGGGCATGATTTATAAAAGCCAGTCCAACTCGGAAATTGCTCTGGAAAAATTCCTGATCTCTATCGGGAATTTTGAAAAAGTAAAAATGAAGAAAACCACCTTTGCCAATATGAGTGTGGTTTATTACAACATAGGATATTGTTATCTTAATCTGAATGAACAGGAAAAAGCCAGGCAGGCATTTATCAGATCTATACAATACGCAGAAAAACTCAATGCCAAAAGTCTCAAAGCATTTGCCCTTAAAGGCTTGGCAGAAATGTACAAGCAAAACCGGGAAAATGAAAAAGCCCTGGGACTTCTTATCCAGGCAGAAAGCCTTTCTCAAAATACAGGAGACCTAATCCTCAATGAGGGAATCTACAAAGAAATGTCAGAAAACTATCTGGCCATGGGAAAGCCTGACCTTTACCAGGTTTACAACAAAAAGTATTTTGAAATGCGATTTAAAAGGGAACAAAGTGAATTAAGCTCCATTAATCATTCCATCAATAACCACAACAGGGAAACACAGAAGAAAGCGAAAGAACTTAGAAATAAATACAACTATCTTAGTATTGGGATTATTTTATCCGGTTCAGCAATTATTGCTATTCTCATTTACTTCATCGTAAGTATTAAGAAACGAAATAATAAATACCATAAAGAAATTCAATTACTGATCAGATCATAATCTGAAAATTTCAGCATGACCAACAAAAAAGCATCCCGAAAGGAATGCTTAATAATGTATACTATGTGGTAAGTTTATTTTCCAATCACTTCCGTAATAGGATTTCCAACCGTACCACTTGGAAACTGAATTTTAAGTAAAGAAGACACTGTAGGAGCAATATCCGTCATAAAATAAGGTTTATTGCTTTCTCCGTGCTGAACTCCCCATCCCATAAATAATAACGGAATGTGAGAATCATATGAATTCCATACACTGTGCGTTGTCCCTGTTTTTGCATAAGACGGAAGCATAGAATCATGAGAGATCAGCTGAATGTCTCCACTTCTCTGCCTGTTGATTCCGTTAATAATTCTCTGCTTAATCGGCTCCGGGATCGAAGATTCCTGTACTTTGGTTACAGAAACAGCATATAAAACGGTAGGATCATTTTCCAATTCTTTAACTGTAAAATTTATCACATCATCTAATTCGATCTTATTATCTTTTAATAATTTTCTATCAAAATAAATCTGATAGTTGTCTACAGCATTAATCAGTTTGTCTACTCCGAATTTCTCTTTTAATTTCTGATTGATATCTTTCTGGCTATTTTCTCCAAAGAAACCTGTAGCAATTTTATGCTCTTGCAGGAAACCTACAGAATGTGCTCCGCCATGGTCTGCAGATAGAAAAACAGTATATTCACCCTTTCCTACCTTAGAATCAAGATAATTAAAGAATTCCGCAAGATCCTGGTCTAATCTTAAATAAACATCTTCTACCTCAATCGAGTTAGGTCCGAACTTATGTCCCGCATAATCCGTTGAAGCAAGATTGATCGCTAAGAAATCTGTAACATTATCATTTCCTAACTTCTCCCCTTCAACTGAAGCTTCAGCTAATTTCAACGTCAAGGTATTACCAAAAGGAGTGTAGCGGATATTGTCTTTTTTATCTTTATAATCTTTTGCGAGATTACTATAAGGGAATGTTGGCGTTTTTGCACTTCCTAAAAGACCTTCCCAAGCAGAGTTATCCGGTGCACTTTCTGTATATTGATTAACAGGCAATAAAGTATTCCATCCGTTAGCAACCAGCTTTTCAGGTAAATTTTGTGAATTGAAAGATTTCACCCACTGTGGCAGATCATTCATATACCAAGTACTGGTAATAAAATTCCCTGTGGAATCATCAAACCAGAACGCTCCGTTTGGAGTATGTCCTGCCGGAAGAATGGAAGCTCTGTCTTTTAAAGATACCCCGATTACCTTTGCCTGGAAATTGGTTGCTAATTTTAGCTCATCCGTCACAGTTGTCGACCAAAGATTTTTCGGCGAGTGGCTTCCTATTTTAGTATTTGTGGTTCCAACAGGCTGTACACTTTCATCGGTAGTACAATAGACATTCTTTCCTGTCTCCTTATCGGTCCAGTCGTTTCCTGCAATTCCATGAATAGCCGGAACAGAGCCTGTATAAATACAAGTATGTCCCAGAGCTGTTATCGTGGGTACATAAGGAATATGAACATTATTTAAAGCATAACCTGTATTCAGCAATCTTTTAAAACCATCATTTCCATACTTATTGTAAAAGCGGTACAGATAATCCCAACGCATCTGATCTACAACTAAGCCTACAACTAATTTGGGTCTTTCTAATTGAGAATTTTTGTTCTTCTGAGCATCAATTGTAACTAAGGACAACATGGTAAGTGCCGCAATTGAAATTTTCCTAAGCATCTGGTAAATTTTTATTGCTAGCAAATTTAAGGGTTTTGAAAGTTTTGTAGTATGAAATTTTGATTAAATTTGGATTTTATATCTTAATTAAAACTGATATACTTAATGAGTCTAAAGATATTCTCCGTATCAGTCTTTTTCTATTGAACGGCTGAATATGCGATATGAAAATAAGATTTAGTATAAAAAAAGTGAAAACGGGTTATTAGATTTTTTCATCCTGAGTTAAGAAAAAAGTAAAAAATAAAAATTACGGAAATGGAATTATCAAAAAATTACAATAATTTTCAAGAGCCGAAATAGACGAATATTAATACTGGCCTAATATCACAAAAATGCATTCACAAGCAATTAATCAAGAAGAAGATAATAACCCTTCATTTGATCCTTCTCTCTGGAACTCTCATTATATCTATGGTTTTATCAATGGTAATCCAATGCAGAAAATTTCAGATAAAGAAGCAGTTTCGGAAATTATAAGAAATACCGTTGGTAATCAAGGTTTCATTGCAATAGATTCTATTTTTCACCCTTATTATCTTGTTAATCAAAATGGAGCAACGGCATGGGACCGTGCCTGGTTTTCGATTTTTCTTAAGGAAAAAAAAGTGATCACAGAAGTTGCCAACAATGAAACTGCAATCGTAGTAGAATCTGATAACCTGGGATTAAAACAATTCAGGGTTTGGCCAAATGATAGCCTGGATCCTAATAAATATCAACAATATCAGAAGTTCGTCCCTTTTATTTTACCTTATCTTACTTATTCAAAGAATGAAGAGACCCCTCCACATTGGACAAAAATGATCGAAGCAGAGATACAGTTGCAAGGGCATGCCGAAACCTATATTGAGAATTTCAATTCAGTATTTTCGCAATTTGTTTCAGGGCATATCATGACTTTGGGATTTGGTCAATTTGACAGGGAAAATCCCGATGATCTCCTTGAAAGATTTACTGATTTTTATGAAAATAATATTGCTAACCGATAGACCTTTCAAATGATAGAAATTAAGAAGTTAGAAAAACTGATATCTGACCCAACAATCAATTGGGGACTTAATGGATATGAGACAGATACGATATTTGTTGTTTCCGCCATTGCGATGGGTAATACTTTTGAATTTTCATTAAGAGAGAAAAAACAGCATTATAAAAAAACCTGGGAAACAGGTCCTGATGAGATTAATGATCTCAATGAGGTTATAAAGCAGGGACACTCTTTCGGGGCCTTTATCAATGGTGAACTTGTAGGCTGGCTTATTGCTGAATTCCGGGAGTGGAATAATAGCTTTTATATTGAAAATATTTTAATCAGTGAAAAATTTAGAGGACAGGATATTGGAAAGCAACTGATTAAAAAGGCAAACAGAGAAGCCCGGGATTTAAATTGCAGAATCGTAGAACTGGAAACCCAAAACACCAACTACCTTGCCATAAAATTTTATCTGCGTGCAGGATTTAGTTTTACTGGGATCAATACAAAACTCTATAATGACTCTACGGAAACAGCAATATACATGAGCTTTGATGTCTTATAGCTCTACCATTCACTTAGAATTCTTGATCGGTGAGAAAGTCCCCAGAAGTGCAGCTCGTCCAAAACTTTTTCAAGGGACATGCCGTGCTCTGTAATGGAATATTCTACTTTAGGCGGAACAGTATCAAAAGCTTTCCTTTTTATCAGTTTATTTACCTCCAGAAGTTTCAACTCTTTGGACAGAATTTTATCTGTAATACCGGTTACTTCTTTAGAAAGTTCGCCAAATCTTTTGGGTTTTTCAGATAAAGAAAATAAAATTAATAATTTCCACTTTCCTTCTACTGCTTCAAGAGCATCCTTAATAGAAAGCATTGTCTTGGGGCATCCTCCTTTTGCCAGCATAACTTATTGATTTCATTATTACTTTCCGGCCGGAAAGTACTATCCAAAGGGAAAGTAACCATGGCCGCATAACAAATGTAAGTAATTTTGAATCATTAAAATCAATAGATCATTAGAAATGAAAACCTCAAAAATTTTAAGCATTACCATTTGGGCTGCAAAAATCTTTTTATCCGTTTCACTACTTTGGGCAGCCTCTATGAAATTATTCCAGCCTGCTGAAACATTAGCTCAAATGTGGCCATGGACTGAACAAAACCGTAGTTTGGTTTTGGTAACAGGAATTATTGATGCGGTGGCTGCGATCGGGATTCTTCTTCCTGATCTGATAACACTCAAATCAAGGCTTACCTTATACACAGCATATGGAGTAATTATATTGATGATTTTCGCAAGTGTATTTCATATTTCACGGGGAGAAGCAGGACAAATTGGTATAAATATATTTTTTCTGCTGGTGGCTCTGTTTATTATCTGGACGAAAAAGAGATGATCTCATTTCTAACTCAATCGACAAAATCAATTAAAGATATTACAAATTCCATTTTGTACCGAACGGTACAATTACATACCTTTGCTCTGTTAAATCATTCATCATGGCAGGAAGACCTAAAATATTCGACGAGCATCAGGCAATTGAAAAGGCTACTGAAGTTTTCAGAGCAAAGGGATACGATGCGTCTTCTGCAGACGAATTGCTTAATGCGATGGGGATAGGAAAAGGAAGTTTTTATCATGCCTTTAAAGGAGGAAAACAGGAGCTTTATGTACGTTCCATTGAACAGTTTTCCGAAGGTTTTCTTAGTAGATTTGAGCAGCAGCTTTCAAGTTCTGATAATGAAATTGAATTGATTAAAACATTTTTTTTACAGCTTTCACAAAAACCTGATTGCGATAGAGAGACAGGTTGCTATCTGGGAAATGCTTTAGTACAGCTATCCGAAAAAGATATTGAAGCCAAGCACATCTCAGGAAGGCTTTTGAAAAAACTTCAGCAGACCTTTAAAAAATCGATCAAAAAAGCTCAGGACACCGGACAAATAAAAAATGCAGAAGATCCCGAAATTCTTGCGTGGCATCTCACCAATTTATGGAATGGACTTCATGTTACAAGACGTATGGAGAATTCATTTAAAACACTTCGCTCAATCATTGAAATGAATTTGAAAGTGCTTGACTAAATTTTTTTGGACAATTTTGTACTGAATAGTACAATATTAAATAAATATTTTAAATCAACAGTTATGAACATTACAAACAACACCATCCTTATCACAGGAGGAGGATCAGGAATCGGCTTAGAAATCGCAAAATTGTTAAATCCGTCCAATAAAATTATTATTGTGGGTAGAAACAAAGAAAAACTGGACAATGCTGCCCAGGGATTGGAAAATGTATTCACTATTCAGGCAGACATCACTGATGAAAATGACATCAATCGTCTGATAGAAGAGATTAAAATCAATTTTGGGACATTGAACATCCTGATTAATAATGCCGGCCATGCATATGCTTATACTTTATCGGACTCTTCTGACACCTATACTAAAGCGATTGCAGAATTTACAACCAATTACTTTGCTCCTATCCGACTTACTGAAAAATTACTCCCTTTACTGAAACAGCAAAACAACGCGGCAATAGTTAACGTATCCTCAATTGTTGCATTTATTCCGGGATCTCATGTGCCCACCTATTCGGATTCCAAGGCAGCTTTACATTCCTATACAAGATTATTGAGATATGAACTGGCAAAAGATACGGGCATTAAGGTTTTTGAGCTTATGCCTCCTTTGGTTGACACAGATTTCTCTGTAGAGATCGGTGGCCGTGAAAACGGCATTCCGGCATCTGTTGTTGCTGAAAATCTTGTAAAAGCCCTTGAGCAAGATACCTTTGAAGTTCGCGTCGGAAATACCGAAATGGTTTACAGCAATTTCTTTGCAGGCTCAGAAGGCGCTTTCGAGGTATTCAATAAATAATCAGATAATGAAATATAAAATTTTTGGAAGTAAAACCGGACTTCGGGTTTCCGAATTAGCTTTGGGAACCGGAACATTCGGCACACGCCGTGGTTATGGTTCTTTACCTGAGGAAGCACAAAAAGTATTTGGCACTTACATTGAAGCAGGAGGAAATTTCATAGATACTGCGGATAGCTATCAATCCGGCGAATCTGAAGAACTACTTGGTACAATGATTGCGGGCAAACGTCAGAATCTGGTTTTATCTACAAAATATACCATGGGTGGAAAGGATTTACTCACTTCCGGAAACAGTCGCAAGAATCTCATTCACTCTGTAGAGGCAAGCCTCAAGCGGCTTAGAACAGATTATATTGATATTTACTGGGCACATCTTTCAGATGGGCAAACTCCCATCGAAGAAATCGTTCGCGGTTTCGATGATCTGGTGAGAGACGGAAAAATAGTATATGCAGGTTTCTCTAACTTCCCTGCATGGCGAATTGCCAATGCCTCTCTCATGGCCGATTTACGGGGATGGTCACCTATCGCAGGAATACAGATTGAATATAATTTAATTGAACGCACACCAGACCGGGATCTTCTGCCTATGGCCGAAGCATTAGGGCTTGGAGTTGCTTTCTGGTCTCCGCTTGCAGGAGGCTTGCTGACAGGAAAATACCGTCATCCCGAGTCTTTAGAAAATTCCCGTAAAAAAGAATGGAATGGTTATCTGGTAAAGGATGAAGCAGGACCTCGTGAAACGGCTATTTTAGATGCTCTTGAAAAAATTGCCTCTGAAAAAGGAGTAAAGGCTAGCCAGATTGCCCTGGCATGGCTTCGTCAAAAGCATCAATACAGCTTATTATCAACAATCACTATTTTGGGAGCCAAAAATACAAATCAGCTTAGTGATAATTTAGAATCTCTGTCTGTAACACTTGGTGATGATGAAATTCAGCTACTGAATAAAATAAGTGCCGTTAACTTGGGTTCGCCCCATGAGGTAATCGCCAACAGTCAGCCCGTATTATTTGGAACCAGCTCCGGTCATGTGATACAAAATCATCCTGTTGCATAAAGATTTTTTATTGCATCGTAAATATATTAATCATGCTGTTCCCAATTTAGGAGCAGCATTTTTTTATAAAAAAATCAGTTTTCCAACACAAATTAATAACTCACAAATAAGTGCCTTGATAATTTTAGTATATTAGTAATCAATAAATTAAAATACTATTACTATGAAAAATTCAAAGAAATTATCAAGAAGAGATCTGGTATTGATCAGCGGCGGTGATACAGCATATGCATTTTGCCTCGATGGCGTTTGTCCTCCGGCGGGTCCTGGTTATGATACTTACTGTAGTGGTGATGTATGTTATAAAACTCCCAAAACAGGTGGGGGCCCAATAGGTGGATGTCATGAACCCAAACGTTTCTGCCAGGAATGGGAAACAGGATGTGGATGCGTCTACTAATGATATGAAAAAAGAGTGGTTACCCACTCTTTTTTATTGAAATCATTTCAACAAAAGAAATGTTTACAATGTAGCTATATAATTTTCGTAGCCACTTTTGCCAAGCACCTCTTTAGGGGTCAGTTTGTATATATCCTTCCACGATTCAGGTCCATGTTTTTCTACATATTTTTCTACAATCCTGAAGCCAAGCCAGTAATTTAAAGTTGTGGGAGCTTGGGGGAAAAGTTTTTTCCGATCATTTCTTAACAATGGATTATCTCCGGAGGTATCCTCAAAATAAGGTTTTACATTGGTGAAGATTTCCTTTTCATGATTCAGATACCATGTCCAGTTTTCCTGGGACATATTTTCTACTGCATTATGCTTCTCCATTTTCCCTTCGAAAAATACCCAGGTAAAATAACAGGCAAAACCCTCATCAATAGTCTGGCTTAATGCTGAATTTTTATCCTTATCCTGATTTCTGAACTTTTCATATACCAAATGATTGAGTTCATGAGGTAACCCTTTCTCGAGTACAAATTCAGGATCAATATTTTTATTATTAAGTTCAAGAGCAAATTGCCCGGCATTACAACCTCCAAAACCAATTCCTGTTAATGGGCTGAAAAGTATACTAATAGTTGCTTTAGGCTGGTATGGAACCATTCTGCCAAATTTCTTCAAATTAGTAGTCAGCACACGGTTGATATTCACCTTTAGCAATTCTTTGGTTTTACGGTCAAACTCAGCTTTATGTTTGGGATAAAGAGTTTTATTCCATTCAACCATTCCTTCCGGAGTATTGTATAAAGAAGCATTTTTTTCACCAAAAATCATAGCATAGCAACTATCCCAAAGCTTTTTATGAGGATGATACACCTTTTGAACAATCATTTTTTCATCAAAAGAATTATTTTGATGCGCCAGTATCTGATATTTGAAAAGGTTTTTAATGACAATATCGTTCACTTTAATACTGTCTGCCACTTTCTCAACATCTTTTTCGAAAGAATTCTCCGGGCTAAGCTTTTGGTTGGTAGAACAAAAATACACTGTAATAACACTGAATATCAATAATGTAGTTCTTTTCATCTCGTGGTTTTAGGTTTATCTTGGTATCTATTTTTTTTACTTTAGCGCGGTAATTTTGATGCTTTTATTTCACTTATCTGAACTTTCATTTTTGGTCATTTTTTTGAAGTAATTCCAATCACCCCATTTGGATATGATTTCCCGAGTTCTATTTTTTGTCCGTGCGAAAATGCATATACGATGAATAAGAGAAAAAATAATCTTTGCTTCATATTGAATTAAGGTGTCTATCATAATAGACAGTTCAAAAATAAATTTTATTACAAGTGAAATAAGTATTTACAATATTTTTTAATAATATTTTAATTATAAGTTCAGAAATATAGAATATAATTTTTCACTACTTTCAATTTTACATAAAGAAAATTTGCTTCTTTTATTTTTATAAACACACCCACTTTTTCGGCTACAGAAAAGTAGCTTCAGTCTTTTAGCTGAAATCTATTTATTATTCAGATTTGTTTATTTTAAGAGAGAGGTTTTATTAAATTTGCGTTCTTAAAAACTACGATCTGATTTAAAATGAGTGTCAATAAAAATGTCTTAGAAAAAATGTCAAGCCAGGAGCTTGAAAAATATATAAAACCAGATACTAAGGTTGTGCCTCAAGCTATTCTGTATGCTTTTGATATATTGGAATCCAGAGGGAAAGAATTCAGTTCTGAAGAAATTGAACGAAAGAATTCTTTGATGACAACAGAAAAAGAAAAAGCAGAGGTCATTCCCCACTCTAACCATATGAAAGCAGCTAACTTAATTTATCTTTCAGCTGCGTTAGGTGTCGGTAATATGATCTGGACCTATGAATCTCTTAGTTCAGGTTCTGCAATATTTACAGCTGTAGTAACAATTACAATCATTTTTGGAATTGGATATTTAGCAGGAAAAGGTACAGAATGGATAAAATATGTCCTTTTGGTTCTTTTAATTTTAGGAATTCTTGCAATCCCAATTGTAATAATGAATTTTTTAGCAGATCCTGTTCTTGGAATTATAAATGTTGTTCAAACTATCCTGCAAATATGGGCTGTTGTTTTGTTATTTAAGGTACCGAAAACCGTAGAAATATAATCCTATAAGATTTTGGATTATTTTAAAAGTACAGAGACCTATCTTCTATCTCTTAAGATAAAAGAGGTGTAATAAATACCTGGTATAAAATGTTATATTCGTATAAAATTGAATACATGAAATTTATTTTCTTTACTCTGCTATTATTCATTAATACTATATCAGCTCAATCCAAATCTGAGGATTTTTTTCAGACAAGTGATCATGTACAGATCCATTACAAAGTTTCAGGAAAAGGAGAAGCCTGTATTTATATTCCAGGTGGTCCCGGGCAAGGATATCCTTCCTTTGAATTGATGGGCGGAAATCAGCTTGAGAAAAATCTTACTATGGTCTATATGGATCAGAGAGGATCTGGAACATCCGGGAAGTCGAATGATTATTATTTGAATAAAATGGTACAGGATATTGAAGAATTAAGACAGCATCTAAAATTAAACAAGGTTTTCTTAATGGCTCATTCTTTTGGAGGAATTATTGCCGTAAGCTATGCTAAAAAATATCCTCAAAACGTAAAAGGCATTATTTTAGCCAATGTGACTTTACATTTCTTAAATAATGAATCTGTCAAAGAACAGATTGAATATGCCAATGAGCTTCTCCATTTGAAAAACCAAAAGATTGCAAAAGACAGTCTTTCTTCTGAACTTTCCAAATTAAGCAAGGCTTTAAGATCCAAAAGAATGGGATTCAGATTCCTTACGGATGATATTGAAACGATCAAAGAAATGGATAAGGTTGATTCATTACATCCAAGAATCATTGACTTTGGGATGGCAGTGATTACAAAGCCTAAAGAATTTCCCGAATACTATGCAGATTATGCCCCGATTACAAAAGACATCAAAGTTCCAACATTGATCATTACTGGGAAAAAGGATAAGGCTGTAGGTACAAAACACTATCAATCCTTTAAGTTCCCTGATAAAGAAATTGTTTCCATTGATGGCGGACACCTGCTGTATTATGAAAAAAATCCTGAATTCATTAAAGCGGTCTGGAATTTTGTAGGAAGGAAAAAATAATAAATCTGCAAATTGTCAATAAAAATAATTCAAACATAGCTGCTATTGGTATTGTATTAGCTGCCTTAATCATACACCATAAATATTAAGCTATGAAAGCATTAAAAAAAAATTGACGAAAACACCAATGTTATTACATGGTTTGAAATTCCGGTCATCAATACGGAAAGGGCGAAAACATTTTATGAAACAATTTTAGATATTAAAATGATCACACGCTCTATTCCGGAAACTCAGGAAGAACTTACCTTCTTCCCTTATAACCCTGATGTTGTGCAGGCTACCTCGGGTAGAATTACAGGAGTTTTATCAAAATCAGAAAACAATCAGCCTTCGGACAAAGGAACATTAGTCTACATCAATGCTTATCCGGAAATCCAGGTGGTCTTGGACAAAGTAGAATCAGCTGGTGGCAGGATCGTAAGTCCGGCGATGAAAATGAATGCAGGCTATATTGCTGTAATTAGAGATACGGAAGGCAACCGAATTGGCCTTCACGCTGAAAAATAAGAGATTACCTAAAAACGCACAAATTGTGCGTTTTTTATTTCTCCCTATCCCATAATACTCATAGCAATGTAACATTTGTTCATTTTCAGTGACTTACTGATTATAACCAACAAATAACTATACTATGAAAACAAGGTTTCTTTCCTGCACAGTTCTCATGATGATATTAGGCAATTCCCTATTTTGTGCACAAGATAAAGTTCAGACTCCTGAAAAGAATGAAGTGATCAATAACTTAATCAAAAATGAAAAAGAAGCAATGATCTGGTATGCCTTAAAGGATGGGGCTAAAATTGAAATTGCTAAGATAAACACAGAAATTACCCGTAGCAATACCACAGTGGATGTAAAAACTACCGTAAAAATGGCTGGTAAGCCAGATTGGGTTGATGAAACCATTGCAGAGCTTCCTCAATTAAAACCAATAAAACATACTTCTTTCAACACACAAAGGGACATGGCTTTACATTTTGGGAAAACAGTAACCGGATATTATACAGACAAAGCAAGCAATACCAAAACCGAAATTAACGAAAAGGGAGAGGGAGGATTTTTCGATAGTAACATCTATCCTCAGATCATCCGGTGGTTACCGCTTAAAGATCATTATAAGACTGATATTGCCATTTTTGACTACAATCCGAAATCAAGCAAGAGGTTAATGAAGGCCCATATTACAGATACACAAAAAGGAACTTTTCTCAATAAAGAGGTCTGGATGGTGAGTGTGACAGATGATATTTCTGACAATGCTGTAAAAATGACTTTTTATATTGACACAAAATCCAACCAGGTTTTGAAACAGGAAATTGATGCGGGTGGAAGAAAGATGTTGATCGAAAGAATTGATTAAAAAGACTACATAAAAAAACGCGCCTTTTGGGCGCGTTTTTTATATATAAAGTTTAATGTAATTAAAACTTCAGATCTCCGTTCACTTCTCTTACCGCTTTAGCAGCCTCAGCAAACTTCAATTGCTCTTCTACAGTAAGTGTTACGTTTACGATCTTTTCAACACCATTTTTACCGATAATAGCAGGAACACCTAAGCAGATATCAGTTTGGTTGTATTCCCCTTCAAGCATCAAAGAACAAGGGATCATTTTTTTCTGGTCACATGCAATTGCCTGAACCATTACAGAAACAGCCGCACCTGGAGCATACCAAGCTGAAGTTCCTAATAATTTAGTTAATGTAGCTCCACCAACTTTCGTTTCTTCAATTACATATTTTTGTTGATCAGCATCAAGGAATTCAGTTACAGGAACTCCGTTTCTTGTCGCTTTGCTCAATAATGGAAGCATTCCTGTATCACTGTGAGCAGCGATTACCATTCCGTCTACATCAGAAATAGGGCTTTCCAATGCTTCAGCCAATCTGTATTTAAATCTGGCAGAATCCAATGCACCCCCCATTCCAATGATCTTATGTTTTGGAAGACCGGAAGTTTTGTGTACTAAATATGCCATTGTATCCATAGGGTTAGAAACTACAATGATGATTACATCAGGAGAATGCTTTACCAGGTTAGCAGTAACGTCTTTTACGATTCCTGCATTAATTCCGATCAATTCTTCTCTTGTCATTCCAGGTTTTCTTGGAATCCCTGAAGTGATTACTGCTACATGAGATCCTGCAGTTTTGCTGTAGTCTCCTGTTGTTCCCGTAATTTTGGTATCAAAACCGTTAAGCGACGCTGTCTGCATCAAATCCATTGCTTTACCTTCAGCAAAACCTTCTTTAATGTCTACTAAAACTACCTCTGAACAGAAGTTTTTCATAGCGATGTATTCTGCACAGCTTGCTCCTACAGCGCCTGCACCTACTACAGTTACTTTCATAATGTATACTTTTTAAAATTATTTATTTTTAGTTCAGTCTAAAAATTTGACTCCCAAATTTAACAATTCCTGAAAAATTGAGCAATCTTTCAGGAAGTTAATTATCTGCAAAGGATATATTTGGATTTCAGACCGGAAATTAATTTACGTTCAGTAAAAAAGTGTATAATTTTTTGGCTCCCGATAATACCTCGTTGTAGTTCTCTTCAGAAACTTCAGTATCCAGAACCTCTTTAAAGTTTTTCCACATGGGTCCTGTGTTCTCCTGATAACAACCGAAGAAATTGAAAGTTACCTCATCAAAACCCTCCGTTTTAGAAAGTTGTTTCGCAATAACATTTCCTCCCAATGTAGAACCTTCAATTACATACATCATTCCTAATGCCTCATGCTCATTATTTACCTCAAGCCTCTGGGATGTCTTTTGGTTTTCCAAAGCAAGACTTTCCAGATCTTTTTCGATAAGGGGAAGTTTTACTCTCTGTTCCAATTGAAGTTTATCACCAAACTTGTCATGAAGGCTGTTGAAAATTTTATCTTCAGAATGCAAAAGCATCAGGTAATTCGTATGAATGATTTTTTTATAATCTTCTAAAGTAAAGGTCTTATTAAAAATCTTTTCAGAGTTAAAAAGTTTCTCAGCAGCATCGTGATATTCAGCTGTATTTTGTTTAAGATATTCAGATACCATAATATGGATTTAAAAGTTCCTCAAATTTAGGGCTTTTTAAACGTTAAAATGAAAGAAGTACCCTCTTTATCACTTTTATAATCCACATTCCCTCCTATTCTCTTCATAATCCTATGAACAATAGACAGCCCGATGCCATTCCCCTTAAACTTCTTGGCATTATCCATTCTGTTGAAAATCTTAAACATTTTATGCTTTTCCTCTTCAGGAATTCCGATTCCATTGTCTGAAATTTTATAAACAACCGTTTCTCCCACTTCCTGCCCTTCGATTTTTACTGTCGGTTGCTCCTGATGAGAGGAGTATTTTACGGCATTATTAATGATATTTAAAAATACCTGGTGCAACATGGTTTTATCTGCCAGGACCTCGGGAGCTTCCTTGATGATAATCTCTGTTTTCGGGCTATCGAAAGTGATTCTGGCATTTTCAGAAATTTTTTCGATTGTCTGATGAGGCTGCAGGCTTTCCAGTTCAATTTCACTGTGCTTTGCACGACTCAGTTGAAGGACATCATGCATCATCTCTGCCATATTATCAATTTCTTCGATAATAGACTTTAGCTTGTTTTTTTCCTTTTCGGACTTGTCAAAATTAGACAGAAGCATCTGGGCATTAAGCTTCATTACGGTAAGTGGTGTTCCCAGGTCATGAGAGATGGTATAAGAAAAACTGTCCAGCTCCTCATTTACCTTTTTAAGCTGGTCATTCAGCTGTTTTATGGTGTTATATTGCTTGTGGGATGTTTCTAAAATTACATCACGGACCACCTGTACTCCGCTTATGTTTCTGGAACTCCATCGTTTGGAATTACCTTTAATGTTTTCCTTAAATACTTCAAAAGATTTTCTTGGAGAAACGATCTGCTTTTCCTCCCCGTTTTGAACGAAAACATCAACCTTCTTTTCAGGATTTCCGGCCCAATCTATATGTTCGTCAAATTCCCGGCGGAACCAGATCAACATTTCATTCTTAACCCGGTCTATGAAGTATATGATAATCCCTGCACTATCTTTGTCGAGTTCCAGATCATTACCGTACTCTTTCAGGAAACTGCGGTTAATGTAAATACTTTCATCTGTGTTTTCGTAAGCCCAGTTTACTATTTTCTGAATAACTGCGTGGGCTGGAGTAATTCCTGTTTTTACAATATTGTCATCCGAAATAATTGCCAGACCATCTGCTTCCGCAATATTCATAATTTCTTTCCTGTTCTGAACCAGAGAGTCGAATAAAGAATTTTGTTTCAGAAACTCTGTTTTCAGAAATGCAGATTTTTCATTCAAATCCAGGCGATACTTCAGTTCTCTTTTGGTTTTAAAAGACGAATAGGCATTAGATGCCAATGCTGTAAAAATCCCTGCCTGAACGCGGTCTTCCAGATCTATATGTTTAGGTTCGGTATTCTGACAGGTTACCAATCCCCATAGCTTATCATCGATAATGATGGAAACACTAAAACTTGAAGAAGCTCCGGAGTTTTTGATATACTGCCCATGAATAGGCGACATTCCACGTGACGCAGCGAATGTAAGATCTATATTTTGTTGTATTTTGCTTAAAATAGGAACAGTTTCAGAATATACATTACTGAAAATCCTCTTTCTTTTTTTAAGATACAGTTCCCTGGCCTGTCTTGGGATATCCGTTTCAGGATAATGCAATCCGAGATAACTATGTGTACCATTACTTCTTTTTTCAGCAATCACCTTTCCCGAACCATCGGTCATAAACTTATACACCATCATTCTGTCATAATTCACAATTTTAGAAAGCGTGTTTAAAAGCTGATCCCAGATTTCCTGAGCATTGTCTATAATATAAAAGTTATCGTACTTATTGGATATCCGCTTATTGGGATTTTCAATAACCTTCTCAAATTCTAAAAAGATGCGGCCGCTATTTCGGAAAACAGAAAAATGATATTCCGTTCCGTGGATGAATATTTTATCGAAATACGTCTCATTTTCTCGTCTTGTAAACGTATTCAGTGAATTATAAATCTCTGATTCTATAATACTTTGGAAGCTTTCCGGAAAATCACTGATCTTTTTATCGAAAAGGATGTTTACATCTTCGATAGCAAATATATCCCTTATATTTTCACTGAAAAAAGTAATGAAGTGAGATTCTGCATCAATGCCAATCAGGTATCCAAAACTTTGTACATACCCCGGAATATGGATGGGTTCTTCGTGACATTCTACAAAATTCATAGTATTCTAAAATCAATCAAATATAACGATTTTTTTGATGAAATATTACTTTGTGGTATCTAAACCTTTTATAAATTCAACTATTTAAATAACAGCACATTAGAATACAATCCATTGTTATTAATATAATAAATTTTGTTAAGAAAATCACAATTTTTTTCATAAAATTAAAGGAAAATGATTATTAACATCAAACTAATATTAAATTAAAATAATTCTAATAATTAAGTAAAATTCACTAGTTTTATATCACCAAAACATGAAAACATAAATAAATAATCAAATATTTTTAAAAGAAATATATTATTTATTTACCTAACACTCAAATACATCAGTATGAAAAAATTATTTATAATCCCTCTTATTTCCTTTTTTCTACCTGGACTCATTAATTATTCCGAAGCTTGTACAAGAGTCGTTTATAAAGGTCCTGATAACACAGTTATCACTGCCCGGTCTATGGACTGGCGTGATGAAATTGCAGTAAATTTATGGGTACTCCCGCGAGGAATACAACGTGACGGCGAAGTTGGTGCAAAATCCGTTAAATGGACCTCTAAATATGGCAGCCTTATCAGCACAGCATGGGATATTGCAACCGCTGACGGAATGAACGAAAAAGGACTTGTTGCCAATGTACTATGGCTGGGGGAAAGCCAATATCCGAAATTTAATCCCAAGGGACGCGAGAAAGGCATTTCCATTTCGATGTGGCCCCAATATTTCCTCGATAATTTTGAAAATGTAAAAGAGGCTGTCGATTATATGAAAAAAGAACCGTTCGTTGTTGTAAGTGATTATATCCCGGGAACTGAACGATTTACCACCCTTCATTTATCTTTATCAGATGCTTCCGGGGATAATGCTGTTTTAGAATACATCGACGGAAAACTGGTTATCCATCATGATCCGTCTTACACTGTAATGACAAACTCCCCTGTTTTTGATCAGCAACTCGCTTTAAATAATTACTGGAAAGGAATCCCGGGTACTATTATGCTTCCCGGAACCAATCGTGCAGCAGACCGTTTTGTAAGAGCTTCTTATTATATCGATGCGATTCCTAAAACTTCTGATACCCGCTCTGTGCGGTAGCAAGTGTTTTCAGTGTGATCAGAAATTGTTCGGTACCATACGGTATAAGTTCAGAAACAGAACCTAATATCTCTTCAACAAGATGGCGTTCTGTCTCCGACCATAAAAATCTGGTTTACTACTTCGAAACCGTATTCACTCCCAATACCTTTTGGGTAGATCTTAAAGAATTTGATTTCAGCCCCAAAGGAAAAATATTAAAATTAAACCTTGATAATTTTAAAACCTACAACGGAAAAACCAATAAAGACTTTGTAGAAAGCAAGCCTTTTAAATTCCTGGGACTGTAGATCCTTTTCAATCTTTAAACTCAATATAAAGCACTATGACCTTTTTTTCACTAAAAAAAAAGAATGCAATTACTTTGCCTGATTGTCTTCTCGATATCAGTAAGCGGGCAGGTGAAAGACTCTGCACAGACCCAACCGGAAGAAGATAATGTAAAATATCCTCAGCTACAGATTAAAGGACTTTTTCAGGCGAGATATCTTGTTGGTATGACCAAAGATGTCGATGTAAACGGACTTCATCATGAAGACGGATCCGGAACTGATAATAATTTCATGCTCAAATACATGAGGGTACAGGTAAGAGCACAGATCAGCAAACGCACTGAAGTGGTCGTATTGGCTAATCTGGCAGATTTCAAAAATGATCCTAAAAGCAGGGTTCTTGAAAATGCTTATTTGAAATACACTTTCAATCCTAAACTTGCCATCACTGTCGGGCAATTCCGTCCGTGGTTCGGGATTGAAGAAACCTACCCTATAGACATCATCAAGTCTTTGGACTGGTCCAATCAGTATACCGAATTCGGAAAATTGGGATGGACAAGTTTCCAGATAGGGATGTCTGCTACCGGGCAGCTTGAGCTGGGAGAAATACCTTTCCAATATGCGGTTTCTGTAGTTAATGGTAATGGAAAGAATCAGGTTAATGATAACGACAACGGAAAACAATATTCAACCCGCCTGGTATTCGGGCTTTTAAAAAAATACAATTTTAACGTTGGTTTAAATGGAGGCATAGGTGAAGTCTTTGGTAAAAAGGTTTACGCCCTTGGAGTTGACCTCAGCTCATTGGTTACTTTTGATCCTAAATGGAGCCTCGATATGCAGTTGGAGGCGAAACAGGCAACAAATCATGTTTTGTATAATTCAATAACACCCGAACAAAGGCCCGACAATCCGGACAATTATCTGATTCGTGGCATTTATTTTTTACCAAACTTAAGATATGAAATCAACCATAGAAACCTCAGCGCCTTCGAATTATCCTGCCGGTATGAATACCTGGACACCAATTTCAGGATGAACTCCAATCCCCGGCAAACGATCACTCCGATGTTTGGTTTAGAGTTTCTTAAAAACTATGGCGCAAGAATTCAATTGGGTGTACAGTTCGACAGATATAAAAAACAGATTGAAAATACCTCACAATACAATAATAATCTATTCATCGTTCAGGTGCAAAGTAGATTTTAATCATTAACACATTACTACTATGAAAGAAATAAATATCAAGAATGTCGCAATAACTTTTGCTGTTGCCCTTATCATCTGGTTTATTCCTGAGCCCGATGGTGTTACCGCAGATGCGTGGCACCTTTTTGCCATTTTCGCGGCAACAATTTTAGGAATCATTCTAAAAGCGGCTCCTATGGGAACCATGTGTATGATGGCTATCGGATTCACTGCACTAACCCAGGTAATTGCACCGGGTGATGCGGGAAAATCAATCACTAAAGCACTCTCCGGCTTTGGAGATAAAGTGATATGGCTGATTGGGATCTCATTTTTTATTGCACGGGGATTTATAAAAACCGGCCTGGGAAATCGTATTGCTTTTTTATTCATAAGGATTTTCGGTAAAAGTTCCCTTGGGCTGGCTTATGGTCTGGGATTAGCGGATGTCTGCCTGGCTCCCGCTATCCCTAGTAATACCGCACGGGGAGGAGGTATCATCTACCCTATTATGAAATCCATGGCTATCAGTTTTGATTCTGTTCCGGAAAAACCGGAAACCCACAGAAAGCTAGGGGCATTCTTAACGCTGAACAGCTATTATATGAACCTGATCGCTTCCTCTATGTTCTTAACAGGAACCGCCAGTAATCCGATGTGTCAGAAATTTGCAGCCAATCTGGGCATCAACATCACTTGGATGTCATGGGCTGCTGCTGGTTTCCTGCCTGGTTTGGTTGCCTTTTTTGTAGTTCCGTTAGTACTCTATAAATTGTATCCACCGGAATTGAAAAAAAACAGGTGACGCTCCTAAAATGGCTGCTCAAAAGCTTAAAGACATGGGGCCTATTTCAAGGAACGAATGGCTGATGCTATTGGCATTCTTCATTTTACTGGCACTCTGGATATTTGGCGGAGCACTTTCAATTGATGCTACTACAACCGCTTTTATAGGATTAACCTTACTGCTTCTGACTTCTGTCCTGACATGGGAAGATGTAAAGTCAGAGAAAGGAGCCTGGGATACCATCGTATGGTTTGCCGTACTGGTTATGATGGCAAGCTCACTGAATGAACTCGGCTTTATCGGATGGTTCAGTGACCTGATCAAAGTGAAAATCGGTGGACTGAGCTGGCAGGTGGCCTTTCCAGTAATTATTGTTGTATACTTTTTCAGCCATTATATTTTCGCCAGTGCTACTGCCCATGTCGCTGCCATGTACGCCGCATTGTTAGGTGTAGGGGTTGCCGTGGGGATACCACCAATGTTACTGGCCATGATGCTCGGTTTTCTGGGTTCTATTTATGGGGTACTTACGCATTATGGCCACGGTCCTGCTCCGGTATTTTTCGGAAGCGGCTATGTAGAACTGAAAGCCTGGTGGCTTCGCGGTTTGGAAATAGGAATTGTACTTCTTATTATCTACATGGTAGTAGGTGGCCTATGGATGAAAGTATTGGGATATTATTAAAATAAAAAACAAAAATTATGCTGTCTACCTTGTCAAGAAAAATGCTGATGTGCCTCACAGGATTGTTTCTGAGTTTTTTCTTGCTGATCCATTTCCTGGGAAATCTTCAGCTGTTCCTGCCGCAGGAGCAGGCACATTTGCAATTCAATGCCTACTCTCACTTCCTTTCGGGTAATATTGTAATCAAAATCGTTTCTTATGTCCTGTATGCAAGTATTATTCTTCACGCAGTAGATGGTTTAATCATCACTTTAAAAAACAAAAAATCGGGCGGACGTTATTCTGCCGACAGACGCGGAAGAGCAAGCAAGTGGTATTCCCGGAATATGGGAATATTGGGAACTTTATTACTGATCTTTCTGGTGATCCATTTTCAGAACTTCTGGTATATATATAAATTCGGTAGTCCGCCATTAGACAATAACGGGAATAAGGATCTTTATATACTGGTGGTGACGGTATTTAAAGAATGGTGGTATGTGATCATTTATGTAATTTCCATGGCTGCCCTATGCTATCATCTTATCCATGGGATCTATAGCGCAGTAAGAACATTGGGACTTTATCATCCGAAGTTTGTAAAATGGTTTAAGACCATAGGAATTGCTTATTCAGTCATAATCAGCATTGGATTTGCGCTCATGCCTGTTTATGTTTTCTTTACCGCTAATTAAAAATAAAACCGATGAAGTTAGATTCTAAAATACCCCAGGGACCATTAGAACAAAAATGGGCTCAATATAAAAAAAACGGCAAAACTCGTTAATCCTGCAAACCGTAAAAAGCTGGATGTTATCGTAGTCGGAACAGGGCTGGCAGGAAGTTCCATAGCTGCATCTCTTGGAGAAATGGGCTATAATGTAAAATCATTCTGTTTTCAGGACAGTCCGAGAAGAGCCCACTCCGTAGCAGCTCAGGGAGGAGTAAATGCTGCTAAAAATTATAAAAATGATGGAGACAGTGTTTACAGAATGTTTGTGGATACCCTCAAAGGAGGAGATTTCAGAGCTCGTGAGGCCAATGTATACCGCATGGCTGAATGTTCGTTAAACCTTATTGATCAGGCAGTAGCGCAGGGAGTTCCTTTTGGCAGGGAGTACGGAGGCTACCTCAACAACCGGTCTTTTGGCGGAGTACAGGTAAGCAGAACATTCTATGCCAGAGGTCAAACCGGTCAGCAATTGCTTCTGGGAGCATATCAGGCATTGATGAGGCAGGTTGGTAAAAATACCGTACAATTGTTTTCCAGACATGAAATGCTGGATCTTGTGCTCATTGATGGCAAGGCAAGAGGAGTTATTGTAAGAAATTTGGATACCGGCGAGATTGAACGGCATTCTGCTCATGCTGTTGTATTAGCCACCGGCGGATATGGTAAAATTTATTACCTCTCCACACTGGCCATGGGATGTAATGGCTCAGCAATCTGGAGAGCCCATAAAAAAGGAGCTTTAATGGCTTCACCAAGTTGGATACAGGTTCACCCGACATCATTGCCCCAATCCGGAGATTATCAATCCAAGCTGACCCTGATGTCCGAATCTCTCCGTAATGATGGAAGGATATGGGTTCCTTTAAAAAATAATGAAACCAGATCACCAAATGATATTCCTGAGAATGAACGGGATTATTATCTGGAAAGGCGGTACCCTGCTTTTGGCAATCTGGCACCAAGGGATATTTCCTCCCGGGCTGCTAAAGAAAGAATTGATGCCGGATTCGGTATCGGACCTCTTAAAAATGCAGTATATCTTGATTTTTCCAAAGCAATTAAGGAACAGGGCAAAGAAAAAATTAAGGAAAAATATGGAAACCTGTTCGACATGTATTTAAAAATAACCGGATATGATGCTTATAAAGAACCCATGATGATCTCTCCTTCTGCCCACTTTTCTATGGGCGGATTATGGGTAGATTATGAGCTCATGACAACCATTCCGGGGCTGTTTGCTCTGGGAGAAGCCAATTTTGCAGATCATGGAGCCAACAGACTGGGCGCCAATTCCCTTCTTCAGGCTTCCGTAGATGGCTATTTCATTGCTCCGTATACGATCGCAAATTATCTTTCCAATGAAATCCATACCGGAAAAATATCAACCGATAACCTGGCATTTGAGAATGCAGAAAATGCCGTTAAGCAACAGATTGAACACCTTATCAATATCAAAGGGAACAAAACCGTAGACTACTATCATAAAACCCTGGGCAAACTGCTTTATGATTATTGTGGATTAGCAAGAAATGAAGCAGGCCTGAAATATGCCATTGAAGAAATAAAAAAAACTGAAAGCAGAATTTTATCAAAACGTAAGAGTTTCCGGTGATGAAAACCACATGAATACAGAATTGGAAAAAGCCGGACGTGTTGCAGATTATTTTGAAATCGGTGAACTGATGTGCTACGATGCCATCACCCGAAACGAATCTTGTGGAGCCCATTTCCGCGAAGAATATCAGACTCCCGATGGAGAAGCTCTCAGAAATGATTCTGAATTTCAGTTTATTTCTGCCTGGGCATGGAAAGGTGAAAATCAGGAACCTGAATTAATTAAAGAACCGCTTGTATTTGAAGAAATACAGCCCACTGTAAGAAGTTATAAATAAAAAAAAAGAAATTATGGATTTACATCTTAAAATATGGAGACAGAAAGACAGAAGCACGGAAGGAAAGCTCGTAAATTATGATTTAAAAGATCTCAATTCCCACATGTCTTTTCTCGAAATGCTCGATACACTTAATGAAAAGCTGATCATAGAAGGAGAAGAACCGGTAGAATTCGATCATGACTGTCGTGAAGGTATTTGCGGACAATGTGGAATCATGATCAATGGCCTGGCACACGGTCCCTTAGAAAACACGACCACATGCCAGCTCCACCTGCGTTCTTTTAAAGACGGAGAAACTATTGTTATAGAACCTTTCCGGGCGGAAGCATTTCCGGTAAAAAGAGATTTAAAAGTTGACCGCTCGGCTTTTGACAGAATTATTTCTTCGGGAGGTTTTGTTTCCGTGAATACGGGACAGGCTCCGGATGCCACGGCCATTGCAGTTACTCACCAGATTGCCGAAGAAGCTTTTGATTCCGCGGCCTGTATCGGATGCGGAGCTTGTGTAGCCACTTGTAAAAATGCGAGTGCAGCATTGTTTACCTCTGCAAAAATAAGCCATATGGCACTTCTTCCCCAGGGAAAAGAAGAAAGGAGCGAACGGGTGATTAAAATGGTTCAGCAGATGGATAAAGAATTATTCGGTCATTGCTCCAACACAGAAGCTTGTGAAGTGGAATGCCCTCAGGGAATATCAGTCCTTAATATCGCGCGTATGAACTATGAATACAGCAGGGCTTTATTTTTCAGAAAAAAGTAAATAAAAAAAGCAAAAGGACAAAAAGGTGAATTTTCTTTTTCGTTATTCTACCCTTTTGCCCTTTTACATCTTATGTTTTAACTTCCTTAGACTTCCTTATCAAAGTACAGCATATAATACTTTCCTTTTTCATCCTGTCCCTGTTCCAGCATCTTCCGGTCACCATGAATGTAGATATGAAAATTTTTATCTAATTTGATAATGCTTTTAAAATGTCGTTGTGTCTTTTTTACAGCCGCTTCACTGATCGGAAATTCTTCAGCAATATTGATCTGCATATCCTGTTCATAATCTGTTTTAAAGTTAACAAAACTCTCAATCACGTGTTCATCACCAAGTACCTCACTTGCAAAATCATCAAGCTTAAACTCTTCTTTTTCTTTAAAGAAATTGATGGATTTATTCAGAAAGTCAGCCTGATCCGCTTTAGAAACCTCAAATTCCTGAGGAAGCTGCTTGGTAATATAGTCCTTGTACACCATTAAAGCTTCCTGGGTATGGAAATACTCATCATCACGCTGCTTTACTTTAAGAAAATCCTCAAACCAGTAATACATATCACCGTTCTTGTTATTATCCACTACAGATAAAACATATCCGCTTTCTTTGTTATTATTATAGATCAAAGCTGCCTTATCAATTTTTGACAAGCCAATACCCTGATCTTTTTCAAGTCCAAAAGTTTCTTCCTGAGGAAATATTTTTAAGAAAGATTCTCTTTTTTCAGTCTTAAAAATACCTATTTTATCCACTTTCTCATCGCCTTCCCTTTCATCTTCAAAGAAAACAATAAACAATTCTCCTCCCTGCACTCTCGGATTTTCAGCAGCTTCAAAAAGGTGTTTGGCAATATTCTCCGATTCCCATAGAAATTTGGCCTTATCCTCAAAAATTTCTGTTACAGAACTGTAAACAGGATTATTGACAAGATAAGTATCACTGTAAAACTGGTACGTTTCTTCTGTTTTAAAAGAACCTAGAAAGTAATCTTCCAGCATTTCTGCCATCCCTTCTTCCAACTGCAGCTCTTCCTGGGAAAGTGTTAAAGACTCACCGTTGATCTTATTTCCTACTCTGTGTACTATAATTTTTGAAAACATTTTTGATTTTTATGGATTGCAAAGATATTAATAATATCAAATACCGGACAGCATTTCATTCTGATAATAACCTTATCATTTTGAAAGGTTTTCTGGCTGCATAAACATCAGTAATATTAGTTCAATAAATTGATATACAGCATATTAAAATAAAAACATTTTCAAAGGAACACATTTGGCATCACCATTCTCAAAACATAAAAAATGGACTTAAAAACCTTAAACAGAATAGACCGGCTGCGAAGATTAAAAAGCAGAGGACCGAAAACCCCGAAATGGATGAAGCCTTATCACTTGCTATTCATAGCATTTCTTGTACTCTTTATTTTCGGAGGATTTATCAGATTTTTAGAACAAAACCATTATTAAATAAATATGAATTACTTACAGGCCGTTCAGGAAATTACAGAAGTTATTCCTGATATACAGTACGAGTTGGATGAGCACAAAACACAAAGTTCTTATTATGCCATGAGCACTTTTACAGATCATATCAAGCGAATGATTCGTCAAAATGAAAGGACACTCCTTTTTAAAAGTTTAAAAAAGATGAGTAACATCTATAAAAACGGAGATGCTATGCTTAAGAATGCTATAGAATGTACTTTTATTTATTCCCTCGATAATGTCACTATCCTTTGTAATGAAGAATACCGGAAAGCAATCTTTAGCCACATGTCCAGGGATTTGCAAAAAATATATGCCAAGCAGATTTACAATCATGGCATATAATGACAGCATTTATCATCAGAAAAAGAATCCTTTTGTCACTTTAAGGAGATTTTCCGTGGAAAACGGTTGATAAAAACCGGCCATCTTATTTTTTTATTACATTTTTCAGGTATTTCATTACACAATTATCATCACTATGAAGACAAAAATCAGAAAACAATTCGACTGGAAACAGTGGAAAGAAGCGAATTCCAGACACAATATCGAAATATTGGCAACTCATATTGCTTTAATAATCGGAGTATTTATTGTTGCATCATACTTATAAGTTTGGTATAATTTTGGCGGCAATAAAAGTGTTTGAAAAATAAAATATTATTTATGATGAACGAGCCAATGCAAACTATTAATGAAGAGACAGCTGTAGAGTATTTAAAATTTTTCTATCCCACTCTTAGAAGTGAAATTACTCAATTATCAATGCAAAAAAATTTCGCCGGTATTATTCAATCCACGGTAAATTACCTGAAGAACCTCTTACGGGAATCCAAGATTAATATTATCGGCCATCATATCAAATTGATGGAAGGAATTTACCGTAATGCGGATACTTATGTTAAAGATATTATCGAAAATCTTTTCGTAAGATCATTTGAAAGCTTTAAAAAGCATACTAAAATACAACACTGGAATGCGATCTTTCAGTATATGCCGGTTAATTTCCAGGAAATTTACCTGGAACAGCAGAAAAAAGATCAGATATTTTTTGGTAAAAAATAAATAGCAAAATGCCCCGGAATCTTTCGATTCCGGGGCATTTTTATTGGATGATATCAATCTCTTTACTGATCTTTTTTCTTCACGAAAACTTTTTGAATGGTTTCAAGTTCTTGTCTGTTCAATTTTGTAGTTTTTTCAAGTTTCGCTAAAAAAACATCTACTTCCTCCGGAGTTGCTGGGGATCCCAGATTTTCGCCTTTGTCATTAAAAGAATCTGTAAGAACCTCACCTTTAGAATTCAATACCAACCAAAAAGGAAGGCCTGCATTCTCACCCTTATATTGATTCATCATTGCTTCGCCTCCGGGATTTTCAAGAACTTTCTTTTCTCCTCTTTCCTGAACATCCACATAGGCCGTAACATAGTTTTTATCAAACAAAGGCTTTGTTTCCGGAAGATTCATATTCTTTTCCATCAGTTTACACCATTGGCACCATGACGCATGGAATACAAGAAGTACATTTTTATTTTCCTTTTTAGCATCTGTAAGAGCTTTGTTAAGGACTACATCTGCTTTTTCCTGCGCAAATCCCAACTGAAATAAAAGTACAGTAAACACCAGGATTATTTTAGAATATTTCATTTCAATATTTTTTAAGTTAATACAACACGAATTTAGGTAATTTATCAGGAATTTATAATAATAAAATATAAAATTAAAAAAACTGCTGGTTTTCCGTCTGGTATCTATATATATTTACAATATTATTTTAACACTGTTTCATCCACGGCAATACGTCGGAAGACAATCAAAGGTTCTTTTTTCCTTACAATGTCCAATGTGTTCTGAACTAAAAAAAGTGAGCAGTATATAAAAGAGAATCAGGATTGAGACAAATTCAATTCCATGCTGTCTGTATCCAAAAATCCCTTTTCCCCATGAAATCAATATCCATTGTATCATATACATGGAGGTGAGGTTTTTACTGCAATATTTTAAAACTTTCATACATGTATTTTCCTTTGCTTTACTTGTCAGTCTGAAAATAGCCCAAAGGAATATCAGCGTCCATCCTGCAAAATAAATTACACCTCCAGGCCCCATATGATAAAAACCATTGTAGTGATAATTCCCATACATAAAAACCAAAGGAGCACCTAAGGCAATAAATATAAGCCCGACGCAGAGCATATTTTTAAACAATTGCGGCCCGTTATAATTCAGCTCCTGAAACCATTTCCCAAAAAACATCCCGATAATAATAAAAGACATCCATGGAAAAACAGGAAAATACACATAAGCAGGAAAATCATTATTAAAAAGAAGATCCAGAATATAGTTAACGACGGAAAAATTAATATGAATACCGCTTACTTCTCTTGATACAAGGGCCACCAAAAGACCTATCGCAAGGATACCATATTTATTCTTCACATATTTCCTGATAAATCCTACAAAAAGGAGAGACATTCCTGCCAGTTGCAAGATATCCCCCAGCAGTGCCAGATATAGATATTGCTGCTCTATCGGACCATGCCATCCATATTTTTCGATAAAATGTGCAGGAGCAAAACCTAAAATTACGGGAACAATGAACTTCATAAAATTCATAAAAAAAAGCTGCTAATAAAAGTAAACCTCCCCGTTTGATGGCACTTGTTAAACTTTGATGGCTGGAAGTCATGAATGTGATTCCCATACAAATCAGAAAAATAGAAGTTCCTCTTCCTAAAAAGACAATAAAACTTCCAATTGCCGTATCTGATTGTGATTTCACATTGGCAAATATGAGTAAGGTATGAATGATAATCATCCCTATTACACTCATTCCTTTTATCAGGTCCAATGTTAAGATTCTTTTGTTGAGTTGTTCCATAGTTCTGTTTTAATTCAATAGATATAGTTGATAATCAAACTGTTTTAGTTTGTTAAAATTTAATTTTTATTAATTCTAAATAAAAACAAATATACTTATTTAAAATAAATAATCAAGTTCCATGATCAATTTCATCGGTATTTTATCCAATGGTTTATTAATATTATTTCCCGCTTATTTTTTACTTTAACTTTTTTGTAATTTAGATGAATGCATTTCCGGGCTCATGCTGCTTACATTAGAGAATAAACAAAATGATTGATATAAAAAAAATACTCAGATCAAAAGGGACACCCTGAACCTAGGCGTGTCATTAGGTATACGCTGTTCTGGTGCAAGAGCGGGCATGCTGAAATTCTGATTGACGAGCATTTTTTTATTCTGGAAGCCAATCAAACCGTAACCATTACCTCAGGACAATTTCATCAGTTAAAATCTGTTGAAGGCGAATTAACGGCTCTTGAATTCACGCTTGATTTTTTCAGTAAAAGCGACAGCGATATAGAGCTCATTTTCCATAACGGACTGTTCTGCCATTTCGGTATGAATGAAAAGATCACGATACACCGTCCGGACTTCTTTACAGAAACACTTAAACAGATTGAAGATGAAATAAATGAAAAGCCTTATCAATATCTCATTTCTACCCATTCATTGGTTGAATTATTGTTAATAGAAATCAATCGCAGTAAAATTGCAAATGGTGATGAGATCTGGAAACCTGATGCTTTATTTTTAAAGTTTCTGGAAAATGTCCGCCGTAATTTTTCGCAGAACTATCCGGTATCCTATTTTGCCGATATTCTGGGGACTACAGAAGCAAAGCTCAATGAGGTCTCTAAATTGCACACCAATAAAACAGCACTGAACGTCATCTACAGTCTTATTATTTCCGAATCTAAAAGATTATTGCTCTACGAAAAGCTCACGGTTAAAGAGATCGCTTATCAGTTGGGATTCAATGATCCTTTTTACTTTTCAAACTTCTTTAAAAAGCATACTTCCTTATCTCCCAAGGATTATCAAAAGGCAGTGAAAAACTAAATCTTATATGCTTTTCCCAGGATTGTCTATTCTTTAGCTACGAGTCATTCGCGAAATTTGTACTTATAATTCAACCAATAAAATAATGAGTATGAAAGCGAGACAGGACATAGCTGTTTTTCTATTAAGAATAGCCCTTGCTACCGGATTTTTATCCGCTACTGCCAGCAGATTGGGACTTTGGGGAAACCGGTCTTCGGGATGGATAAATTTTGTAAACTATACCGCAGAAACCAATTCATTCTTACCCCGGTCATTAGCACCATTCATTGCAACGGCATCAACTATTATAGAGTTGTCGCTCGGTATTTTATTATTGGTGGGATACCAAATCCATAAAGCAGCTTTATTTGCATCATTCCTCACTTTATTATTTGCTTTAGCAATGTCTTTTTCTTTTGGACTTAAAGAGCCTTTGGATTATTCAGTATTTGCATTCAGTGCCGGAGCATTTTTACTCAGTACTTTTCCACATTATAAGTGGACCCTTGAAGATCTTTTGAATCAATAACAATTAAAAATAAATTACAATGAACACTAACATTCACGATTACATCGTAAAAACAGAACAAAAAGAATGGCAACCTTTAATTGAAAAAGGAATTCACTATGAAGGCATTTTCGTTAAATCTCTGAAATTTGATCCTGAAAAGAACAGATCAACCACAATTCTTTTAAAATTTGAACCGGGAGCAAGCTATCCTTATCACAATCATCCGGCAGGAGAAGAATTGTTTATTATGGAAGGAGATGCTATTATTGCCGGAGCACGTTTGGAAAAAGGAGATTATTTGTATACACCTCCTAACTTTAAACACTCTGTAAAATCAGAAAACGGATGTCTGATCTTCTTTATGATCCCTGAAGAGGTTGAAATTCTTTAAAAGACAACTCCTCTATTATAAAAAAACCGCAGTAAAAAAATCTTTTACTGCGGTTATATTATTAAAGGTAAGTATATACTTACAACTTATTATTTCACTTCTTCGAAGTCTGCATCCTGTACATCATCACCTCCTGCATTTCCGCCAGGATTCTGAGCTCCTGCATCAGCACCCTGAGCTTGTTGTCCTGCTGCATACATTTCTTCTGAAGCTGCCATCCAAGCTGCATCCAAAGCTTCAGTTTTAGCTTTTACATCGTCAGAATTTTTAGCTTCAAATGCTGTTTTCAGTTCTGCTGCTGCAGCTTCTATGGCTGCTTTTTTATCTGCAGATAATTTATCCCCAAACTCTTTCAATTGCTTTTCAGTCTGGAAGATCAATCCGTCTGCTTTATTGAAGATCTCAACTTCTTCTTTTCTTTTCGCATCCGCTGCAGAATTTTCCTGAGCTTCTTTTTTCATTCTTTCGATTTCTTCGTCAGAAAGACCTGAAGAAGCCTGGATTTTGATAGACTGCTCTTTACCTGTACCTTTATCTTTAGCAGATACACTTAAGATACCGTTGGCATCAATATCGAAAGTAACTTCGATTTGAGGAACTCCTCTTGGTGCAGGTGGAATATCTGTAAGATCAAATCTACCGATTTCTTTATTGTCATTGAACATTGGTCTTTCACCTTGTCCTACTCTGATGCTTACAGCTGGCTGGTTATCAGAAGCTGTAGAGAATACTTCAGATTTTTTCGTTGGGATCGTAGTGTTCGCTTCAATTAATTTAGTGAATACAGAACCCATTGTTTCAATACCTAAAGAAAGTGGAGTAACGTCAAGAAGTAATACATCTTTTACATCACCTGTTAATACACCACCTTGGATAGCTGCACCAATAGCTACAACCTCATCCGGATTAACTCCTTTAGATGGTTTCTTACCAAAGAATTTTTCCACTTCTTCCTGAATGATCGGGATTCTTGTAGAACCACCTACCAGGATTACTTCGTCGATATCAGAAGTTGATAAACCTGCATCTTTTAATGCCTTAGCAACCGGCTCCATAGATCTTCTTACAAGATCAGCAGATAACTGCTCGAATTTAGCTTTAGTTAAAGTCTTCACTAAGTGTTTAGGACCTGTAGCTGTAGCTGTAATATATGGCAAGTTGATTTCAGTTTGTGGAGAAGAAGATAATTCGATTTTTGCTTTTTCTGCAGCTTCTTTCAATCTTTGAAGAGCAATAGCATCTGCTTTCAAATCTACACCCTCTTCAGCTTTGAATTCATCAGCCATCCAGTTGATGATCACATCATCGAAATCATCACCTCCTAAGTGTGTATCACCGTTTGTAGACAATACTTCGAATACACCATCTCCTAAATCAAGGATAGAAATATCGAAAGTACCACCTCCAAGGTCATATACCGCGATCTTTTGATCTTTGTGATTTTTATCAAGACCGTACGCTAAAGCTGCAGCAGTAGGCTCATTGATAATTCTTTCTACTTTTAAACCTGCGATTTCACCCGCTTCCTTAGTAGCTTGTCTTTGTGCATCATTGAAGTATGCAGGAACAGTAATTACCGCTCTTGTTACTTCTTGTCCAAGATAATCTTCAGCCGTTTTCTTCATTTTCTGAAGAATCATTGCAGAAATTTCCTGTGGTGTATATTCTCTGTCGTCGATTTTTACTTTTACAGTATCATTTGGTCCGGATACAACTTCGTAAGGTACTCTTGAGATTTCTTTAGCATCTTCTTTAAAATGAGTCCCGATAAATCTTTTAATAGAGTATACAGTTTTCTTTGGATTCGTTACAGCCTGTCTTTTTGCAGGATCACCTACTTTTCTTTCACCATCTTCTGTAAACGCTACGATAGAAGGAGTTGTTCTTTTTCCTTCCGCATTAGGGATAACAACAGGGTCTTTACCCTCCATTACAGCAACACAAGAGTTGGTCGTTCCTAAGTCAATTCCAATTATTTTACTCATAATATTTTTTATTTTTCTAATTTTTAATTTGATTTACACTGTACATTTCTCAATATTCGTACCATTCAAATATATATGACAAATTGACATACATCATCAGAGAACATGGACGCAGCCGGCCATCGCATAAGTCAGCACTCAAAAATATTCCTTTATATATCAACAATTTATGAATAATCTGGTTTAAGACTTTTTTGCCATATTGAGCTAACCAGCATGACCATTCTGGCATATTAATTGCTTGGATTTGTCCAATATTCTATTTACACAAACACACACGATGAAAAATGAAATTAACTACTTCCTGTTATGGTATGAGCCTACCCTAAATTCTAATACTATATAACACTCCCAATTCAACTTATTGTCTAAAAGATACTGAATACGGATATTCCACATCTGTTTTAAATATAACACATCCATGTCTTCCAGTTGTGTTTTGTTGCTATATCCATTCTTAAATTCTTTAACAGTAACTATATAAGCTAGCAGCTTTTGCTCCTGGCCGGGTATTATTATTTATAAAAAGCCTTCAATACATAATATACAATAACATATAAATAAACACATATGAAAACAAAAATGCTATTTTTATCCTCAATTTTGTTGTTTGAAATAACATCTGCACAAATAGGGATCGGAACACCTAACGCAAGAGGAGCTCTTGATATCAATAAACCTACAACCAATGATCATGGATTGGTATTACCTACAAATTCAAGTACTTCTAAAATATCTAATCCTTTGGGTGGAGAGGTAGCAATCGGAACAATTATTTATGATTCAACAGAGGATTGTGTAAAAGTTTATAAATCTAAAGGATGGTCTCAGTGTCTGGGTGAAGGCATTAATCAAGGCTTTGTTTTGGATTGTAGTAGTGGAACACTAACAGGAACTTATACGCAGTCTATACCTAGCAGTGGAACTAAAACCATTAATTACACAGGAGCAAGCGGACAAAGTTATAACGCAATATCTGTAGCTTCAACAGGAGTTACAGGCCTTACAGCTTCGGCACCCGCAGGGGCTTTAGCTAATGGAAACGGGTCAATCACTTTAAATATTTCAGGAACGCCATCCGGAAGTGGTACAGCTAATTTTACCATAAATATAGCAGGACAAACATGTACTTTTATAATCAATATCGGCCAACCACAAGTAAGAAACGTAAAAATATTATCAATTATTCCTGATGCCTGGAATTCCAATTTATCCAATGGCAGATATACAAATATTGCAAGATCCAAATTAAATAATTCTTCTAACTTTGGCCCTTCAGGAAAAGTTAAAGTAACAGGATTTACCTACGACACCTTTAATATATACTCTAACAGTGCCCAGGAGCTGGAATATGCAATAGACAATGCAGATATTATTTGGATAGGCTACATAAGCAATAGCTATTTTACTCCGGAAAAAAGACAAATGCTGGACAAAAAAAATCAGAGAAAAAAAAGAAATTCTTCTTTATTGGTAACGATAATTACAACGGAGGATATTTTCCGGGTAAAACCAGTTTTGCAGGGCACACGTTTGATTATTTCAGATTCGGAACCATTTCGAATAATATCATATCAACGACAAACGGACCTGATAAAGGAATTTTCGGGAACCTATCCGACGGAGCTCCTATAAAAATGTACAGAGCTATTGGTAAAGTAACGAATTACCCTTCCGGATCTACCGCATTTATACGGAATACAGATGGAACAACTAATGCAGTAAGCAGTGATAATTTGGTAATTGTATCAGATATTAATTGGTATACAAACTATGAAAGAGCAGACGGTTTTTATGGAAGCTCAAGCAGCTGCTCAGACAACAACAACTCTATATTATTCTGTAATATTTTTGAAAAGGCAGTACAATACGTCTTAACTCATTAAATAACATTTAAAATATCTCCAGACTTTAAAAAGGTTGCCCCTTGTGGCAACCTTTTTCAGCATATTTCTCACAATACAAATGGTAAAAACAGTTGTCGTATACAAAATCGCATTCTAGTTTCTACATACGTATAAGACAATGATATTTGGATTTTGGCACATATATTGATAATAGGAGTACCCAACACAAACATTCAAGATGAAAACCAATGAAATTTCTTATTTTATAAAAAATTATTCATACCCTATTTTTCTTTAGGGCACTGATAAACCATATTCATATTATCGGGTTCACCTAATTTAAAAAGATCAATATCAACAAATTAGACCATAACCGGTAAGAATATATTTCATTATAAACATAAATAAATACAAATATGAAAAGAAATTTTTTTCTACTTTCAATGCTTTTAGCATTTAAAACAATTTATTCCCAAGTAGGTATAGGGACAACAACTCCAAGAGGTGCACTGGACATCAATAAGCCGACGACTAACGAATTTGGGTTTGTACTACCAACCAACACCAGCACAACAAAAATAATCAATCCTCAAGGAGGAAATATTGCTGTTGGAACAATGATGTATGATTCTACTGAGGACTGTGTTAAGGTGCATAAATCTACAGGATGGTCCAATTGCCTTAGTGATAACAACAACATAGCAGGTAAAATAGACAATCTGGAATGCAATGGTTCTTTGACTGGAACTTATAATCAAGGGACACTTAGTAATGGTATGAAAGTAATCAACTATACGAACGGAAATGGAAAGACTTATGATGCCATAAACATCGCATCAACAGGAGTTACAGGACTTACCGCTACCGCTCCGGCCGGAACATTAAATAATGGTAACGGAAGCATTACTTTAAATATTTTTGGAACACCAACTACATCCGGAACAGCAACATTCATAATCAATTTTTTAGGGAAAACATGCACATTCACGGTCAAGGTTGAGCAGCAGATCCGCACCATAAAAATACTATCGCTGGTACCTGATGCCTGGTCTACAAACTTATCAAATGATCCCTATACAAGTGTTGCCAGGTCTAAACTCAATAATTCATCCCACTTCGGACCGTCCGGAACTGTAAAAATATCTGGATTCACGTATAGTACCTTTGATGTTAGTACAGGGACTGCACAGGGACTGCAAACAGCTATTGATAATGCTGATATCATCTGGATCAGTTATATAACCAACGGAAATATCAATGCGGAAATGAGGAATGCTCTGGAACAAAAAATCAATGAAAAGAAAAAATTCTTTTTTATTGGTAACGATAATTATAATGGTTCGGTTTTTCCGGGAAAATCCGTCTTTTCAGGACAGACATTTGACTACTTTAATTATGGTAATTATTCTGGTTCTATTGTATCAACAACAGTGGGACCTGATAAAGGTGCATTTGGTACGCTACCAGCCGGTACACAAATAAATATGACATTAGCCGTCGGAAAAATGACGAATTACACATCCAATTCCACTCCTTTTATGAAAAATATGGATGGAACTGTTAATTCTATCATTGCTGATAACTTAATCGTTGTTTCGGATATTAACTGGTACATCAATTACCAATCAGATGATGGTTTTTATCAGGGATCCTCAAGTTGCTCCGATAACAGCAAATCCATTTTGTTTTGTAATATATTTGATAAGGCTATCAAATATGTATTGAGTCATTAATTTGCTATTACATATAATTTTATAGAAGGCTGCTGTAAAAGCAGCTTTTTTATTTACAGTAAAATATGTGATATTCTCAGGGATCAAAACAATTACATTCTTAATCAAAGTTTAATCTTGTTTATCCACTTTCAATATGTATTAATCCTTATTTTTGATAAATTTTACACACAAATATGTCAATACACTTTAATCCGAGGGATATTACCTGGCTGGCTTTTAATGAAAGGGTTTTACAGGAGGCAATGGACGAAAATGTTCCATTGCATTTAAGAATACGCTTTCTGGGAATTTTTTCCAATAATCTTGACGAATTTTTCAGAGTACGTGTTGCCGGATTAAAGCGAGCCATGGATTTTAAGGAGAAAGTAATTGCGGAATCCTTCTACCAGCCACCTTCGAAAATTTTACAAAGGATCAATGAAATTGTGATCAGACAACAGCAGAATTTTGATAAAACCTGGAAAAAAATCCAGAATGAAATGGCTGATCAGAATATTTTCATCAAGAATGCTAAAAACTTAACCGTACTCCAGAAAGAATTTGTCAGAAAATATTTTGATGAAGTGGTAGAATCCAATGTCATTCCTATTCTTCTTCATGAAAACACATCAATGCCATACTTAAGAGATAAAAGTCTTTATCTGGGTGTTGCCATGAGAAAAAAAGACTGGCAATACCAGAGTAATTATGCTATCATCGAAATACCGTCACGCTTTGTGGGAAGGTTTGTTTTGCTCCCTACTGAAGATCCAAAGGAAAAAAATGTAATGTTACTGGAGGATGTTATCACTTTCAACCTGCCTCATATTTTTTCTTATTTTGGATATGACGAATTTGCTGCAAATGCATTTAAAGTAACTAAGGATGCTGAAATGGATCTTGATAATGACATCAAAACCAATTTTGCAGAAAAAATAGAAAAAGGGCTTAAGAACAGAAGAAAAGGAAAACCGACAAGATTCGTTTTCGATAAAGATATGGATAAAGCTTTACTGGAATTATTAATCCGTAAGCTCAATCTCACTAAAAAAGACAGCATTATTCCCGGTGGAAAAATTCATAACTTTAAGCATTTCATGGATTTTCCGGATGTTTTTGAAGCTTATGCCAGACCTGTGGAAAGAACTTCTTTTAGCCATCAGGCTTTTGAACATGGCGAAAGGGTAACTGATGTGATCATGAAAAATGATGTGTTGCTCACTTTTCCATACCATAAATATAATCCGGTTATTGATCTTCTTCGTGAGGCGGCAATGGATCCTGATGTAAAATCAATACAGATTACAGCTTACAGACTGGCAAGCAGTTCGAAAATTATCAATGCATTGATCTATGCTGCACGAAATGGAAAAGAGGTTACGGTAATGCTCGAACTTCAGGCCCGGTTCGATGAGGAATCCAATCTTGAATGGAAAGAAATGCTCGAGCCGGAAGGTATTACCGTTTTAGTTGGAATTCCGGATAAAAAAGTTCATGCTAAGCTTTGTGTTATCAAGAAAAGAGCTCACAACAAAACCATTCAGTACGGATTTATCAGTACAGGGAATTTCAATGAAAAAACGGCCAGAATTTATGGAGATCATTTATTAATGACTGCAGACAGAGGAATTATGGCAGATATCAATAAAGTTTTCAACGTCCTTAAAAAACCTAAGGAAGATTACCTTGCTGTTCTGAAAACCTGTAAAAGTTTAATGGTCTGCCCACAATTCATGCGTGAAAAGATCGTCCATCATATCGATAAAGAGATCGAAGAAGCAAAAGCAGGGAGAAGAGCAGAAATTATTGTTAAAGCTAATTCGGTAAGTGACCGTGCTTTAATTACAAAACTATATGATGCGGCTTTAGCAGGAGTGGTTATAAAAACAATTGTGAGAGGAATTTATTGCGCTGTCAATCAAAAAGAATTTAAAGAAAAAATAAAAGGTATAAGTATTGTTGATGAATATCTGGAACATGCCAGGGTCATGTATTTTTACAACAAAGGAGCTGAAGACATGTATATTTCATCAGCAGACTGGATGACCAGAAACCTTGATTACAGAATTGAAGCGGCAGTAAAAATAACAGATAAAGAACTGAAAAAAGAGCTGAAGGACATCCTCGATATACAATTGAGAGATAATGTAAAGGCCAGGATTCTGGATAAAAAACTGAGTAACGAATATGTAAGAAATGACAAGCAGGAATGTCGTTCTCAAATTGAAACTTATAAATATTTAAAAGCTAAAACGAGTACAAAATGAAGATCGCAGCAATAGATATAGGAAGTAATGCAGCAAGACTTTTAATCAATGAAGTAAAAGATAACGGCAAACACCCGGAATTTATAAAGCTTAATCTTTTACGGATTCCTCTAAGACTGGGTATGGATGTCTTTACCCGTGGAGAAATAGGACCTGAAAGGGAAAAAATGGTGATCGATTCAATGAAAATTTTCAGTGACCTGATGAAAATTTATAAAGTAGAACACTACAGGGCATGTGCGACAAGTGCCATGCGCGATGCTGTAAATGGAAAAGATATCATTGAACAGGTAAGAAAAACTTCAGGCATCAACATTGAAATTATATCAGGAGATGAAGAAGCTACCTTGGTGTATGAAAATCATGTGGCCGAAGGTCTGGATAAAGACTTCGCCTACTTATATATCGATGTTGGCGGTGGTTCTACTGAGCTTACATTCTATGAAAATGACAAAATGGTGTATGAAAAATCTTTCAATATTGGAACCATCCGGTTACTCAACAATCTTGTTACTCCGGACAACTGGTATGAGATGAAGCAGGAGGTCAAGAAAAATATTATGAGCAAGAAACCGATTGTTGCTATCGGATCTGGAGGAAACATCAATAAAGTGTTTTCAATGAGTAAAACCAAAGACGGAAAACCAATGTCTTTAGCTCATCTTAAAAAGGTATATAAAGAATTTGATGAACTCAGCGTCGATGAAAGAATGACAAAACATAATCTGAGAGAAGACAGAGCTGATGTGCTGGCCCACGCATTAAAGATTTTCAATAGTGTAATGGCATGGGCAGATATCAACAGGATCTTTGTTCCGAAGATTTCCGTAGCAGACGGGCTCATCCATAATATCTACAGTAAGCTACAAGAAAAGAAATAAATGGATAGCACATTATAAAAATAAAAAGTCATTTGCCACTACGCATCTGACTTTTTTATTTTTAAAACCAATTTTTATTAAATCTGCCGTCTTGGGCTGTCTTTTGGGGTAATTTAAAATAATCGGTCAAGGACACTGCACCCTTTTACAAGAATTTTAGCGATGTTCTTTTATTAAAATTTACTTAAAATATGGTTATGTTTGAAAATTTCATTATTCGAAAAACATGGGTAACCTCTGGGAAGAGAGCGCATTTATCTTTTATTTTAAAGTTAATCAAACGCAAATGTTTAATTTTTTTTATAAAAGTTAATTTTTTTTAAAGTAAATTTAAGTGCGAAATCGTTATAAAAGTATAATCTTAGTAACATGAGTTCAAACCCAATTAAAATAATAATAACAGGTGCCACAGGAATGGTAGGAGAAGGCGTGCTGATGGAATGTCTTGAAAACCCCGGTATTTCAGAAATTTTAAGTGTCAGCAGGAAACCATCAGGAAAAAAGCATGCTAAATTAAAAGAGTATATCGTTCCAGATTTTCTAAGCATCACTGAAAATGATGAAAACCTGAAAGGTTATGATGCCTGTTTTTTCTGTGCAGGGATCAGCAGTGTGGGAATGAATGAAGAAGATTATACTAAAATAACATATGATACAACTCTCCATTTTGCAAATGCTGTTTTGAAGCAAAACCCCGGAATGGTTTTTAATTATGTTTCCGGAGCCCATACAGACAGCACAGAAAGTGGAAAGACAATGTGGGCAAGAGTAAAAGGAAGAACCGAAAATTCTTTAAAGAAGTTAGGATTCAGATCTGCCTATAACTTTCGTCCGGGATTTATGAAGCCCGTAGAAGGTCAGGTTCATGTCAAATGGTTTTTCAAACCTATTATATGGCTTTTTCCTGTTTTGCTCCCGTCTCAATCATTAACATTGCATGAAGTAGGAAGAGCTATGGTCAATGTAGTAAAAAAAGGGTACCCAACATCAGTTTTAGAAATTCGAGACATTAAAAAACTTGCGATATGAGAGAAATGTTAAAAAGAATTATCCTTGTTATTTTTATCCTACTGGTTTTGACAGCAATTTCAGGTTTTCTGTATACCCAGAAACATCCACTTGAAAAAGCGTCCAATGAAAAACAATGGATACAAAAAGCCATTAATCAAAAGCAGGTTGGAAACTAATAAGCATAGACACCTACATTATTATTAATCATTTGTTAAGATTGCATTAAAATATTTACAAGGTATAAAGTTCATTTTTGCATTAATCAAAATTTAAGGTAAAAATGACGAAAAACTATCTTTTTAGAGGCTTCCTGCCTATTGCTGTCCTGTTTCAAGGCGGTCTTTTCGGACAATCGTTGATCCATTACTGGAATTTCAATAACAATGCTTCTCAAACCTCTATTACCACTCCGACATCCTCGCTGGTAAACGGCTCTTCACTTGCTGCTATTGCAGGGGGAACAAGTGTTATTGATTTTGCAGGAGGATCAGGTCAAAATTTCGACACCAATAATTTAAATGCCAGGAATAATGATCTTGCCGGAACCCATTTAAGGTTTAACAACCCTATTGGTGGTGGACTTCAATTTTCCCTGCCTACTACCGGATATAATAATGTAGTGGTAAAATTCACAACCAGAAGGTCTGGTTCAGGGGCAGGAACACAAATCTGGTCATATTCCCTTGACGGAAATACTTTTACTAATTACCAGAGCGTTACTCCGGTGGATGACGTCCCTCAGTTAGTTACTTTTGATTTTTCAAATATTGCAGGAGTTTCCAACAACCCCAATTTTAAATTAAAAGTTGAATTTGCTACAGGATTGGGAGGAAATGCTGGAAATAATCGTTTTGATAATTTTACGGTAGATGCCGCAGCAACCGGTTCCACAGATACTACTCCACCTACAGTAACGTATCTTCCGGCTAATAATACCAATAATGCATCCACAACAATAAATCCGAGTATTTCGTTTAATGAAAATGTAAGGCAGATTGATAACGCTTCAATCACTGATACCAATGCACAAAATCTTGTTGAATTCAGGGTGGCAAATGCTTCAGGCGCACAGATACCATTCACAACTACTTTCAGTAATAACACAATCACGATTATTCCTGGCACCCCTCTCCTTCCTAATCAAACATATTATTTAGCACTAAAACCCAATACCGTTGAAGATTTTAGTGATAATGCTGTTACTTCAGCTACTTCTACTACTTTCACTACGGCAGGTACCACTATTTCACTCGATAAAAATTTCATCAAAGTAAACGAAAATGCAGGTAACCTAAGTTTCAAGATCAATATTAATAATCCTTCCGCCTCTACAGTAAATCTTGTTGTAAAGCCGGCTCCTTTCAGCACAGCCAACAGCAGTGATTTTACATTAAATAATCAAACAATCACTATTACACCAACCACTACCAGCTATATTGTAAATATTCCGATTATTGATGATATACTCGAAGAACAGCAGGCAGAATATTTTGTAGTAAGCCTTGAAAACCCGGTAGGTGCAACTATTACAGGAGATAATTCAGCCACAATTTATATCGTAGATAATGATAAGGCCGCACCTGTTCCTTCAAATCAAATTCATTTGAACTATATCGGAAGCTTCGATCCTTCCGGAAACAACAACAGTTCTACAGAAATTGTTGTTCATGATCCTGCCACTCAAAGATTGTTTACGATCAGTTCACTGACCGATGTTTTTGATATTATTGATTTCAGTACTCCAACGGCTCCTGTGGTTATCAAAACGGTAAATATGGCTTCTTATGGAGGAATCACTAGTATCGCGGTTAAAAACGGAATCATCGCAGTTTCTTCTCCAAATGTAAACCCACAACAAAACGGAGCTGTCATCTTTTTTGACATTAACGGAAATTTCCTGAAACAAGTTACTGTAGGTGCATTACCTGATATGATTACTTTTACTCCGGATGGAACAAAGGTTATTACAGCCAATGAAGGAGAACCTAATGACGCCTACACAGTTGATCCTGAAGGCTCAATCAGTATCATTGACATTTCCGGAGGAATAAACAATCTTACCCAAAGTCAGGTTACCACACTCAATTTCACCAATTTCAACACCCAGGAATCTTCTCTATTTGCAACCGGATTAAGAAAAGTAAGGGCAACGAGTACGCTGGCCCAGGATCTGGAACCGGAATATGTAACGGTAAGCTCAGACAGCCAAAAGGCATGGGTTACTCTTCAGGAAAACAATGGGATTGCTGAAGTAAATCTGGTAACGAAATCCATAACGAGTATTTGGGGATTAGGCAAAAAAGATATGAGTTTACCCGGAAATGGTTTTGATGCTTCGGATAATAACGGAGAGGTACTGATTGCCAATTGGCCGGTAAAAACATTTTATACTCCCGATGCTGTACAAAACTATAAAGCAGGTAATACCAATTATATCGTAACAGCTAATGAAGGTGATGAAAAAGACCTTTCCGGGTTCAGCGAAAGAACAACTGTAGGAGCCAATGGCTATCCTTTAGATGCTACAAATTTCCCTAATTCATCTATATTAAAAGCTTCTCACAACCTGGGAAGATTCAGGGTAACCAATGTAAATGGCAATACAGACGGAGATGCCGAATACGAAGAAATTAATGCAATGGGAGCACGTTCTTTTTCCATTTTCAATGCCGATACAAAACAGATTGTATATGATAGTGGAGATCAGTTTGAACGTTATATTGCATACAGCCATCCATTAATCTTTAACGCAGATAACGAAAGTAATGCAGTTAAAAGCAGGAGCCGTGCCAAAGGTCCGGAACCAGAAGGTGTTGCTTTAGGAACCATAAACGGCCAGACTTTTGCCTTCATCACGTTGGAAAGAACCGGTGGTGTAATGGTTTATAATATTACAGATCCAAATAATGTAACTTTTACGGATTACAAAAATTCGAGATCAACTTCAGCATATGGTGGTGATAACGGCCCCGAAGGAATTATTTACATAGCTCCACAAAATACAGCAACAGGCAAAGGCTATGTAGTTATTGCAAATGAAATCAGCGGAACTTTATCGATGTATGAAGTAGTAACACCTCCCACATTGGGAACGGGTGAGGTAAAAGCTGAGCAGCACACATTTAATGTATTCCCTAATCCTGTGATAAAAGGAAATACTCTATATTTCAACCGGGCACAAGGTTATGAATTGTACGATATGTCAGGAAAACTTTTGAAAAAAGAGAAAAATTCTTTACTTATTGAAACTTCATCACTTGCTACAGGTGTGTACCTCATTAAAACTTCAGAGGGTATACTGAAACGGTTTATCGTAAAATAGAATATACATTAGATTGATAAAAAAGCTCAGGAAAATCCTGAGCTTTTTATATTAATGCATATCATCATAGATCCGAACAAGATCTACGACATTCTTAATTTTTAGCTTATCAAAAATTTTCTTTTTATAGGTACTGATCGTAGACATTTTAAGGTCGAGAATGTTGGCAATTTCTATATTCCCGTTTCCTTCAGCCAGAAGTTTAAATATCTGGAATTCCCTTTTAGAAAGCTTTTCTACAGTACGTCCATCTTTAGAATGGGATAATAATTTATTGACCATTTTTGAAGGATAATAATACCCTTCTTCAAAGATCGCTGTAATGCCTCTCAATATTTCAGATTCTGAAGCACCCTTATTAAGAAACCCTTCCGCCCCTTCTTCAATATATTGAATGCCTACACTTTCATCATAAGTAGAAAAGATCATGATTTTAAGATCTTCCTGTTTTCCTTTTAGTTCCTTTACCATTGTTTTCGAAGTGCTGTCAGGCATATCAATATCCAGAATCACCAGATCATATTGTTCTTTAGAAACCTTGTCCTTTGTCTCAATATAATTTTCAGCAAAATCTATTATACAGGGATATTGAAGTTTCGATTCCAACAGCAACGCAGTACCCGTTCTCACAATATAATGGTCATCCGCAATGAGTATTTTTTTCATAGTTCTTAGTTTTTGATCATAACTTCCAAAGGAAACCATGGATATGATTTTTTTGGAGTACATTTCCTCTTCCGATTTTTAGCAAGATGCAATACAACATGTAGGCCGATACGATCTTTTTGAAAATAAATTTCTCCGTTATAAAGATCTTTCACCGCATTTATACAGCGATTTATTATTTCTTTAGAAAATCCATACCCAAAATTGGCAATTTTGACGATTCCCCATGTGTTTTTAGACTTTTTCATAGTAAACCTTATTGTGATCATTTTTTATTTGTATTGTCAATTAGTGTAGAATCATATATTTGGAAATAATATGGGTTTTATAAGGTATACAAAACCTGATTTATCTTCTGAAGTGCTTTGCCATCTTTTTTGTAAAACGATACTACTCGCTCCGAAACAAATTGAAGAGTTTTGTATATAAAACAGGGAAAGAAAAAACATAACAGAAGCAGCCCAAACCTCATATAGTGTTGTAAATAAATTTTTTACAAAAGTAACATTAATAAAACTCACAAAAACATAGAATTATTTCTATATGAATTTAATATTAATTCTAGTTTAATACACCTTATTTAATAAGTGTAACCAATAAAAAAAAGACGGGCTATAAAAACCTGTCTTTAAACATATTACATTATTTTAAGTGAATAATTTATTAAAAATAATAATTCACTGGAAATTTTTAAATATATACAAATATGAATTCCTTTTTACGGCTTAGGAAAATCATCTTTTGATCCATCATTTTCAAGAGTCATGTCATCAAAATTCTTTTTCTCTTTCTTCTCAATGATCTTAACAATTTCTTTTTGAACCTCCTCTGGCTTTCCTTTTAAATAGTCCGGTAAATTAAGTCCTGCCATATTGAACAAATCATTTAATGGCGGAACTGTTTTCATCATCCCTGAAACAAAATTAGCCGTAGAATTGTTTCCATCTTTCCCATTTCCACTATCCCATACAGTAACCTTATCAATCTTGATATTTTTAACTGCTTCCACCTGGGTTTTTACCAACTCAGGAAGTTTTTCCAATAGCAATAGCTGGAATGCACTGTTAGCATCACCCCCAGCAGCTTTAACCACCTGATCATATCCTTCAGCCTGCTTGGTAAGGATCTCATAAAGACCCTTCGCTTCAGCTTCCATCTTAGCAAATATGGCGTCTGCTTCTCCTTTTGCCTGCAATCTTATTTTTTCAGCTTCAGCCTGTGCATCGATAATCATTTTCTGTTTTGAAATCTCTGCGGGAACTACAATATTAGCCTGTTGTGTAGACCGTTCTCTTTCCGCTCTCGCAGCCTCTGCTTTCTGTTCAGCCACATAAGCCTCTTCAAGTGATTTCGCCGCTTGTACCTTTTCAGCAGCAGTAGCAATTCTTAATGCCTCCGCTTCTCTTTCCCTTCTTTCAGCATCGGAGTTTGCGATGGTAATTTTTGCTTCATTTTCTCCTTTTACAGCAATAGAGTTAGCCAAAGATGTTGCAATACGTGCTTCTTTTGCAGCTTCTGCCTTACCGATAGCCTCATCTTTTCCTGCGGCCGCAATACTGATCTCCCTGTCTTTTTGAGTAATCGCTATCTTAACATCCCGGTCCCTCTGTGTCTCTGCAATCTGAGTATCTTTCTCGCGATCAGCAAGAGCTTTTCCTGTTTCACCGATCTTTGTCTGTTCCGCTACACTGATAATCGCTTCATTGATCGCTTTTGCAGCAGCTTCTTTTCCCAGAGCTTCAATATATCCGGATTCATCCCTGATATCCGTAACGTTTACATTGATTAGCTTCAGGCCTATTTTCTTTAATTCCGTATCAACATTTTTAGAAATATTATCCAGAAATTTATCCCTGTCCGAGTTAATTTCCTCAATGGTCATTGTAGCAATAACCAAACGCAATTGCCCGAATAAAATATCTTTCGAAAGCTCCTGAATCTGCTCGGGAGATAATCCGAGTAAACGCTCTGCTGCATTTCCCATAGAATCAGGATCTGTAGAAATGGCAATCGTAAAACGACAAGGAACATCCACACGGATATTCTGGCGCGAAAGCGCATTGGTAAGATTGGCTTCAATGGAAATTGGTTTCAGATCCAGATAAGCAAAATCCTGGATAACCGGCCATACAAAAGCTCCCCCTCCATGAATACACTTTGCAGAGCTTCCGCCTGTTTTACCGTAGATCACTAAAATTTTATCTGAAGGACATCTTTTGTATCGCGAAATAAGGGCTAAAAATGTGACAAATAGTACGACGACTATTACAACTGTTAAAATAAGGGTTCCGGGAATTTCCATATATCGTTTTATAATTTTAATTAAACTTTCGAAACAACAAGGATCTTGTCATAAATGTATATCACTCTTACAGAATGACTCGACGGAATGCTTTCTTCAGCTTCCGTCATCGCCTGAAGCTCGTGGTTTGTTCCTTTTAAGGAGATCTGTATCTTTCCCATTCCACTCATCTTTGGAGGAATCGTGATATACACCTCACCCGTTCTTCCGATAAGATCTTCCATTTTAAAGGTATTGTCTTCTGTTAATTTTAAAATCTGTAGAATAAGAATAAAGAAAAGGAAAAGAAAACCTGTTCCGATAAGAATAGCTACAAGAAACAACAGTGCTTTGCTTCCTATGGAATCATAAAAGGCCACTCCACCCCATCCGAATCCTAAAAGGAAATTAACCAGATTCCTGAAGGAAAACAGTTGGAAAGGACTGTCACCATGCGGTGCATCACCACTGAAATCTGTATGAACAGCCCCAGTATGGTCACCTCCGATAAAAGTAAGGATTGTCTGAATTAAAAATATTAAACTGGCACCCAAAGCGATATACCAAAAGCCTTGATTAAGAGGTTCTAAATTTTCTATAAATCCAAACATATCTATGTGTTTTAACAAATATAACAAAAACCACCATATGATTCGGAAAAGGACCATAATAAAAAAGACAGGCTATAAAAACCTGTCTTCGTTATCTTTACATCTTAATTGATGTTACTCTACGCTTATTACCTTTTCGATCTCCGGAGCGTGCTGCTTTATTGTATTTTCTACACCCAGTTTAAGTGTTGAAAAGTTCAAAGAACATCCGGAACAGTTTCCTAAAAGTTTTACATAAACCGAGTTATCTTTCACATCAATAAGCTCAATATCACCTCCGTCTTTATTCAAAAACGGACGGATACTTTCTAAAGCCTCCATTACTCTTGTTACAGTATCTTCGTGTGCTACGTTTGTTTCCATATTTTTCAGTTCAATTCGGTTTTTTTTTCAAAATTTAATTTGAATATTATTTTTTTGCCTTTGGAGAGCATCCTGCCATAGTTGTGATCTTTACAGCTTCAGTAGGTGGAAGATTTTTATTCCTTTCTACAAGACTTTCTACCATATTACGCGCTGTTTCCGTATAAATATCTGCGATTTTGGAATTTTCCTGCAATGCTGCCGGCCTTCCCACATCTCCTGCCTCTCTTATACTCTGGATCAGAGGAATTTCTCCCAGTACCGGAATTCCAAGATCATCAGCTAAATATTGTGCTCCCTGGTTTCCAAAAATATAATATTTATTATCAGGTAATTCTTCAGGTGTAAAGTACGCCATATTTTCGATTAATCCAAGAACCGGAATATTAATACTTTCCATCTGGAACATGGCAATACCTTTTCTTACGTCTGCCAATGCAACATGTTGGGGTGTACTTACAATCACAGCTCCTGTAACAGGCACTTCCTGAATAATTGATAAGTGAATATCTCCTGTACCCGGAGGTAAGTCGATCAATAAAAAGTCCAACTCTCCCCAATTCGCATCTCTAATCATTTGGTTCAGAGCTTTAGAAGCCATTGGACCTCTCCAAACTACTGCCTGATTAGCTCCCGAGAAATATCCGATTGAAAGCATTTTCACACCATAGTTCTCTACAGGCTTCATTAGATTTTTTCCGTTAACCTCTACAGAAATCGGCTTTTGTCCTTCCGTATCAAACATGGTAGGGACAGATGGTCCGTAAATATCTGCATCCAATAAACCCACTTTAAAGCCCATTTTAGCTAAAGTAACTGCCATATTTGCAGCTACGGTAGATTTTCCAACGCCTCCTTTACCGGAAGCAATTGCGATAATATTCTGAATTCCCGGAATCTGCTTTCCTTTGATCTGGCTTTGCTGAATTTCACTTGGCTCAGGAGAAACTATTTTAAGCTTTAAATGGATATCTTCTCCAAACTCACTGGCAAAAGCCTGCTTCATTGCAGCCTCTAATTTTTTCTTTTCATGCATTGCCGGTGAATGCGCCGTCATATCTATATATACATCATTTCCTACAATCTGAAGATTATTAACTAAATCATCTACTTCTATTTCTTTAAGGAAATCTTGAACCTTTTCTTTCGTCAACATAAAATTGCTATAAATTGTTTACAAATTTACGGATTTTTTCTATAATTTAGAATGAATAAAATCTATAACTCAAGGTGATAAATCGCATCACTAAAAATATATCAATCAACTTTTCCGGTTTCCCTTTTCGGGAAATAAACTTTTAAACTCTATAAAAATGAACACCAATCCTACATCTTATCCCTCTAAATTTGCTGCATTCAATGGTATTTTTAACGTGGGAAAAACAAGATTCAAATGGTACAACTTAGCTGAAAATACACATGACATTTCTTCTGAAGATATCAGCCATGCAAAAACATGCATCGAAAATGCAACTGAACATTTTCAGGACATTGAAGATCTTGGTTTTGTAATTCTCCACAGATGCGGCAGCAATTATTTGCTTCTGGTTTGTACCTGGAGAAGTGAAAACGAATTATGGGAAAGTGTATATTATGACGGAACCGGAAAATTCGAAACCTGGGAAAGAAAGAACAATCACATTCCTACCTACTGTGTCTGGGAAATGGGAATTGTATACCATGAATCCAGAGCCTGGAAAAAGTTTCTGGGAACTGACAAACAGGAAAACAACAGACAGCAGTATCTGGATGATTTTTTTGAAGGAGAAGTATAGGGCTGCAATCATTTAGTACTCTTAGTTCTTCTATTTTTCAATATATTCACCGTCATAAAATTATGATATGAGAAAAGGTTTCATAGTAGTTTCTTTATTTATTGCTCAGGTTATTTATTCCCAGAATTATTCCCGGTATGTTAATCCTTTCATAGGAACCGGAGGTCATGGCCACACCTTTCCGGGAGCGATTGTTCCTTTCGGAATGGTCCAGCTTTCACCCGATACCAGGATAGATGGCAGCTGGGACGGATGTAGTGGTTATCATTATTCCGATTCTGTCATTTATGGGTTTTCCCATACCCACCTCAATGGTACGGGAGTTTCAGACTATGGTGATATTATGCTAATGCCTACCATGGGAAATCCAAGCCTGGACAACAAAGACTATTCTTCAGAATTTTCCCATAAAAATGAAACTGCTTCTGCTGGATTCTATTCTGTAAAATTGGATAAAAACAATATTGATGTCCGTTTAACAACAACCAAAAGAGTAGGATATCATGAATATACTTTCAACAACAGTGGAAATGCCAATATCATACTTGACCTTAATCACAGGGATAAACTTCTGGAAGGAGAGGTGAAAATTATTGATGATAGAACGATTGAGGTCTTCAGAAGAAGTGAGGCCTGGGCCACAAACCAATATATTTATGCCCGGATTGAATTTTCCAAACCATTAAAATTGACGAAGAAAGAAGCTAATGGAAAGCAGGAAAATAATATGTATACTGGAACAAAGCTGGCTTTAGCATTTTCGGCTCCTGTTAAAAAAGGAGAGAAAATCAGCGTAAAAGTCGCTTTATCTCCAACAGGCTATGAAGGTGCAGGAAAAAACATGCTGGCAGAAGGTCAGTCGAATGATTTTGAAAACATAAGAAAACAAGCAGACAAAGATTGGAACAAGGAACTTTCCAAGATTGAGGTAAAATCAGACAACACTAATAAGCTGAGTATTTTTTACACCGCTTTATATCATGTTTTTACGCAGCCTAATATTTATATGGATGTTGATGGAAAATACAGGGGTCGTGATAATAAGTTCTATACGGCAAATGGATTCGATTACTATTCTGTTTTTTCTCTGTGGGATACTTTCAGAGCTGCACATCCGCTCATGACCTTAATTGACAGGAAACGAACTGCGGATTTTATTAATACCTTCATCAGACAGTACGAGCAAGGTGGAAAATTGCCAGTATGGGAGCTTGCTTCAAACGAAACAGAATGTATGATCGGTTATCATGCAGTTTCTGTAATTGCAGACGCCATGACCAAAGGAATCAAGGGTTTCGATTACGAAAAAGCGTATGAAGCTTCTAAAAATTCTGCAATGCTGGATATTTTCGGACTGAATGCTTACAAGCAAAACAATTATATCAGCGTAGATGATGAACATGAGAGCGTTTCCAAAACGCTGGAATATGCATATGACGATTGGTGTATTGCACAAATGGCTAAAATTTTAAACAAGAAAGAAGACTACCGGTATTTCATGAACCGTTCCCAGAACTGGAAAAACCTCTACAATCCTGAAAACGGCTTTATGCAGGCCAGAAAAAACGGGAACTGGTATCAACCTTTTGATCCAAGAGAGGTAAACAACAATTACACGGAAGGAAACTCATGGCATTATTCTTATTTTGTTCCCCAGGATATTCCGGGCTTAATTGATTCCCATGGAGGAAAAGAAAAATTCGAACAGTTCATCGATGCCATTTTCACCGCCCCTAGCACAACAACGGGCAGGGAACAAGCTGATATCACAGGTCTTATAGGACAGTATGCGCAAGGCAATGAACCAAGCCATCATATTGCTTATCTGTATAATTTTGTGGATAAACCACAAAAAGCAGACGAGAAGATCAGATACATACTCGATCATTTTTATCAAAACACTCCGGATGGATTGATCGGAAATGAAGATTGCGGACAGATGAGTGCATGGTATGTTTTAAGTTCCATGGGTATTTATTCTGTAACTCCGGGTAAGCCGGAATGGGAAACCGTTACCCCTTATTTTGATGAAATTAAGCTTCACCTTGAAGACGGCACTACCAGAACGATTACAAAAAACACAGGCAAAGAGGAGCTCAGGAAACTGGGATTTGAAAATGTAAAATCCATAAAAGATTTTAAATACAATGAACAAACCGCATCTCCTGTGATTGTAGCTGACAGGCTTTTTGATTTTTCTACTAAAGTACAGATCATTCCCCTTAACCCAAAAGACAAGGTTTATTACATGACCATAGACGAAAATGATAAAAATGTAAGAAAAACTTTCTCCACGTACAAAGGTCCGTTCACCATTAATAAAACCACCCAGGTTTCTGCATATGCTCAAAGAAATGGAGAAAAAAGCTCAGTTACCACTGCTAATTTTAACAGAAGGCCTAATCACTGGGATATTACTGTAAACTCAAAGGTGAATCCTCAATACACAGCAGGAGGCAAACTCGCTCTTATTGATGGCATCAATGGTACTGAAAACTGGAGAAAGGGAGAATGGCAAGGCTATCAGGGGCAAACTTTTGAAGCTATTCTTGATTTTAAATCTCCGCAACAGCTTACCCGACTGTCTTCAACCTATCTTCAGGATAACAGGGCATGGATTTTAATGCCTAAAAAGGTAGAATACTATGCTTCAATGAACGGAAAAGATTTTATACTATTGAAAACCGTTGATAATACTGTGGATTCTAAAGATGAGAAAGTTCAGATCAAAGATTTTACCGCAGATATTCTGCCTACAGAGGCCCGGTATATTAAAATAAAAGCTTATCACTTTGGTAAACTTCCGGAGTGGCACCAGGGAGCCGGCGGTGATTCTTACATCTTTATAGACGAAATTTCCGCTCAATAACCGTATTATACATTAAAAAACCTCTTTCAAATTGAAAGAGGTTTTTTTATTTAGATCATAGGAGAATCTTCAATTCGTCATATTGTAAACTCTAATACTTATATTCAGAATAAGTTACGCTTCTACAACAGGATTTTCAAGCTGTCCCTCCCATTTGGATACTGCGGACGTAGCCAAAGCATTTCCTAATACATTTGTCATACTTCTTCCCATGTCACAGAAATGGTCAATAGGTAAAATCAAAGCAATTCCCTCCGGTGGAATTCCGAACATGGAACAAGTCGCCACAATAATTACCAGTGAAGCTCTCGGTACACCTGCAATTCCTTTAGAAGTAAGCATTAAAACCAAAAGCATCGTGATCTGCTGCCCCAGGGTCATTTCAATTCCATAGATCTGAGCAATAAATATTGAAGCAAACGTCATATACATCATACTTCCATCCAAATTGAATGAATATCCCAAAGGTAAGATGAAAGACACTACCCTGCTGTTACAACCAAATTTTTCCAGTTCTTCAACCAACTTTGGAAAAACAGCCTCAGAACTTGTTGTAGAAAAAGCAATAAGCAAAGGAGCTTTAATTCTTTTTAATAACTCAAACAAACGATTCCCTAAAATCAGATATCCTACCAATAGCAGCACCAGCCAAAGAACACCTAAAGCAAAGAAGAAATCTCTGAGATAAACTGCATATACTTTAAAAATTTCAAAGCCATTCACCGCTACCACAGCAGCAATAGCACCAAGTACACCCAATGGTGCAAACCACATAATATATCCTACCATTTTCAAAATGGCATGGGCCACAATATCAAATAGCTTGATAACAGGTTTTGCATATTCTTCACCCAGATTAGCCAGTGCAACACCAAACATAATCGAAAATACTACGATCTGCAATACCTCATTGGTTGCAAAAGCCTCAAATAAACTTTTCGGGATAACATGCTTTACGAAATCTTCCAGAGTAAATCCTTTACTGCTTTTTAAAAGCTCTTCCGCTGAAGCAGCATCCTGGATCGGAAGTTTGGTAACATGCCCGGGTTCAAGCCAGTTCACCAGCATCAAACCGATAAAAAGAGACATCAGCGATGCAGAGATAAACCATAACATTGCTTTTGTTCCTACTCTGCCTATCATTTTGATATCGCTCATCTTGGCAATTCCTACTACAAGAGTGGTAAATACCAATGGAGCAATGATCATCTGTACCAGCCTGATGAAAATAGTTCCCAGTAATTTAATATTTTTAGAAAAAGGTTCTGCACTTTCCGGATACTGTACGTGAACAATTCCTCCAATTCCTACACCCAAGATAAGTGCAATAATAATCGCTATAAACAGCTTATTTTGTCCTTTCATATAAATAATTCAACTTGCGCAAATATAATAGTTTTTAAATTGTGTGCTATTACTTATTAAATTGGACATAGTTAAAATTAAAATACTGGTTTTAAAAACTTTGTAAAAAAATTAAGAAACATTTAGTCAATTTTTAATCATTTGGTATAAATTTTATTGTTACATTTATAGTATCAATACATTAAATTAAATATACAACTATGAAAAAAACTATTGCAATGGCTGCCTTAGCTCTGGCAGTATCGTTCGGTGCTATTTCTTGTAAAAAGAAAGTTTCTGATGCTGATCTTCAGACTCAAGCTACCACGATTGTAACGTCCAACCCAAGTGCTTCCGTTGAAGTAAAAGATGGTGTAGCCCACCTAAGTGGAACATTTCCTGATCAGGCTTCTAAAGATGCAATGATCAAACAACTAAAAGCAGTAAATGGTGTAAAAGACGTTATGGATATGGCGACTATTGCTCCTGCAACTCCTCCGGTTGAAACGCAATCTGCAGTAGATCCGGCAGTTCAGAAAAAAGTTCAGGATGCTGTAAAAGATTTCCCTTCTGTGAAAGTAGAAGTTGTAAACGGTGAATTAACGCTTACTGGAAACGTTTCTAAAGAGCAGGCTAGAAAAATCAAGCAATCTGTGGATGCTTTGAAAGCAGGAAAAGTAAATTATAACTACACTGTAAAATAATTTAAAATGAGCACATTACAAGATAAATATTCAAGTGTAATTTCAGCAGCTCAGTCTGCAGGAATTTCAAACCTTCAGGTTCAGGAACAGGATGGAATTTTATACATCTCAGGAGCAGCTTCCAATACTGCAGCAAAAGATGCTGTATGGAATGCTTTGGGGACTATCGATTCTACTTACTCTGCTTCCGATATTAATGTAGATGTACAGGTTGCAGGTCTTGCATCAGGAGCAGCGCTTACAGTGGCTACTGAAGATTCAAACCTGAACATCAGACAAGAGCCTTCTACGGAAGCTGCTGTTGTAGGAAAAGCATCAAAAGGTTCTTCTGTAACTTTAATTGAACAAACTTCAGACGATTGGTGGAAAGTAAAAACTGCCGACGGACAAGAAGGATATGCTTATTCAAGATATTTGAGAGCTTAATTCATGACAATAAATATTGAATCCCTGAAATTTCTTTCAGGGATTTTTTTTTACTTTTGAATCGAAAAAGTAATAAATGAAGAAAATTTTGCTGGTATTGATTATTCTGATCAATACTGCGATCTTAAACGGTCAAAAACTCGCCATCGATGGAAAAGTGATGGATTTTGAAAAAAAAACCTGTAGAAAACGCCACCGTTTATCTTCTCAAACAAAAAGATTCTTCCATTATCAATTATACCCCCACTAATAAAGAAGGTAAATTTTCTTTAAAAACGGATCCGTCCAATGAACCTACCGTTCTGAAAATTGATGCTGAAAAATTAGTATCCTATTCTAAAAATATAGAGAAAATAAATCAATCGCTCTCATTAGGCTCTATTGAACTGGAAAAAAATTCTGTTTTTAATATTGAAGAGGTGAAGCTTACCGTTTCTCCGGTAAAAATTAAAAAAGACACTATCGAATTTAATGCATCCTCGATCAAAGTACGGCCTGATAGTAAAATCGAGGAACTGCTTAAACAGATTCCCGGAGTTGAAATCAGTAACGAAGGAAAAATTACAGTAAATGGTAAAGATGTGGATCAGATCATGATCAACGGAAAACCTTTTTTCGATAAAGACGGCAAAATTGCATTACAGAATCTTCCGGCAGATATTATAAAAAATATTCAGTTTACGACTACTAAAACCAAAGAGGAAGAGCTCAATGGAAAAACGGCGAAATCAAACAATACAACCATCAACTTCAATATTGACGAAAAGAAAAACAAAGGACTTATTTCCAGGTTAACTCTGGGCTATGGTTCTGATAAACGTTATGAAGGAAGCGGCCTTATAAGCTACTTTAAAAAGGACACGAAAATAAGCCTGCTGGCTTCATCCAATAATATTAATTCCCAGGGCTTTTCTAATGATGAGGTCTTTGACAGCATGGGACGTGGAAGAAATTCCTGGATGATGCAGGGAGGAAGCGTAATGACGGTAGGAGGCAATACGTATTATTCCCAGGGAGGAGGCAACACCAAAGGAATCCAGAGGTCTACAACGATAGGATTTAATTATAGTGATAAATTGGGAAAAGATGCAGACCTTGAGACCATGAGCTTCATGCATTCGAATAATAATCTGAAAACACGATCTAAAGTTTCAAGAACAACCTTACTTCCGGATTATACCTTAAAAACCAACTCCGAAAGCAGTGGAGAAAGCGAAAACAGACAATATAATTTTGATACTGCTGCACGGATTAAATTAGATTCGTTAACCAGTATTTACATTTCACCTTCATTTTCCAGAAGCGAAGGATCTAATTTTAATAATTCAAAATCATCCACTTTCAGGGATAATACCCTTCTCAACGAAAGTGATGCTTACACAAGTACAGATTCTGAGAGCAATTCATTCAATCCGAATATCTATTTTTCGAGAAAGTTCAGAAAAAAAGGGCGCGTTGTATACGCTAATATCAACAGCAATATTTCGGAATCTAAAAGTAATAATTTAAACCAGTCCAGGACTGTATTTTATCAGAACAACGGGACTAATGATGACAGGAACCAACTCGCTAAAAATAAAACACAAAACAGCAATTACCGTTTTAGTACAGGATATACGGAACCTGTTTCAGATTCTGCTACCGTAAGCCTTAATTTAAATTATGAAGCAAAGATCTCCGGAGCTGAGAGAAACGTTAATGACTTTGATGCCAATACCGGGCAGTACTCAAAATACAACTCTGTTCTTTCAAACAGCATGGATCAAAAAATTAATCAGCTTTCCCCGGAGTTTAGTTTTGAGCTCAATAAAAACAAAATCAACATCTGGTCTTCCGTGAATCTTCAGATTTCCGATATGAAAGTGAACTCTGTTTTTAATGATCAACAATATGACCTTCAGAAGAGCTTTGTTCTTCCCAGCTATAATCTTAACCTGCAATATCAATTTTCCAAGAATAAAAGGCTAAGCCTCTACAATTATGCTGACTTTAATATTCCAAGCGCTGAGCAGCTAACTCCTTATGAAGACCTTTCCAATCCTTTAATTACCTACAAGGGAAATCCGGATCTTAAAAATACCTGGACCAACAGAACCTACCTTTACTTCAGTAATTATAATATGGTAAAAGATATCAATTATTATGTGAATATTGGATTTACCTACGGAAATAATGATGTTACCAATTATTCCTATTATGATAATTCGGGAAAACAGTTTGTTACGTATGCCAACATAAGTGGTAATAAAAATATCAACCTTGGTGGTGGATTCAGTAAAAGTTTTAAATGGAAGGAAAATAAGCTTGTGATTAATCCAAGAATTAATACGAGTTACGGCTATAACAGAGGTTTTATCAATAGCCAACAATTCAGCAGCGGGACATACAGTATTAATCCCGGATTAAATCTTACTTATGAAGTTAAAGACAAGTTCACCATAAAACCTTCCTACTCAATCGGATACAACTTCTCTAACTATACCAATTATAGTATTGAAAAAGTTCAAACCACCAATCAGGTATTAAAACTCCAATTAACCAATTATCTTTTTAAAAGCAATCTTGTTTTTGGAAATGATTTTGAATACAATACAAATTCTAATATTGCTCCGGGATTCAAACGCGATTTTTATTTCTGGAATACAAGCCTCGGATACTCTTTTTTCAAGAAACAGCTTACTGCAAAAATTAAAGTATATGATGTTTTGAATCAAAATCAGAGCGTAAGAAGAACCATTACCAATTCATATTTTGAGGATCGGGATGACCTTATCCTGAAACGTTATGTTATGTTCTCCTTAAGCATGAAGCTGAATAAGTTTGCAGGAAAAAAGATGCGTAATCAGTAACCATAGGACGATAATATATAAAAAAAGGCCGAATTGATTCGGCCTTTTTTATTATTTGGCAGTAATGGGTAATATTTATCGTGGTAAACGCATTTTTATTTTTAAATTAGCTTCAAATTTTATTTATGAAAACCCATATTTCCATTTTATTTATTTTCATTTTCATTTTGGGTAATGCACAAAATGCATCACAAAAGGACAATTTTGTGAAAGATAATTTTACCAAACAAGAATTTTATATTCCCATGCGTGATGGTGTTAAACTTTTCACAGCAGTATATATTCCTAAAGATATAACCAATAAAAACAAATATCCGTTTCTGATGCAGAGAACCTGCTACAGCATTGCACCTTATGGTGAGAATGAATATAAAACTAAAGTAGGCCCTAATCAGTACCTGATGAAGGATAAATATATCTTTGTATACCAGGATGTCCGCGGAAGATATATGAGTGAGGGAACTTTCACGAACATGACGCCTCAGGTAGAACGTCAATCGAAAAAAGATGTCGATGAAAGTACGGATACCTATGATACGATAGAATGGCTATTGAAAAACGTCAAAAACAACAATGGAAAGGTAGGTCAATTTGGAACTTCTTATCCTGGTTTTTATACAGCTGTAGGGATTTTAGCGGATCATCCGGCACTGGTTGCATCATCACCTCAGGCACCTATTTCTGATTTCTGGAATGACGATTTTCTTCACAACGGAAAATTTATGCTGGGGTACTTCAGAACCTTCCCTGTTTTTGGGGTTCAGAAGACCAAAGCTGAAAAACAGGCATGGTACATGGATACTTTTGTAAAGCAGACATCAGAAGACGGACTGAAATTCTACAGGGAAATGGGAACCTTAAAGGACGGCTATGACAAATACTATAAGAACAACTTCTTCATGACCGAAATAATGAACCATCCTAATTATGATGAGTACTGGCAGAAAAGAAGCCTTTTACCTCATCTTAAAAATGTAAAGCATGCAGTAATGACCGTTGGAGGATGGTTTGATGCTGAAGATTTATCCGGTCCTTTGAATATTTATAAAGCGATAGAAAAATCCAGCCCGAAAGCAAAAAACACAATTGTTATGGGACCTTTTTCTCATGGCGGATGGTCACAGGAAATGGGAAAACATTTTCATAATGAAATTTATTTCGGAGACAGCCTCGCTACCTATTACCAGAAGAACATCGAGACAAGATTTTTTAATCACTACCTGAAAGGAAATACCAAAGAAGATGCGGGACTTCCTGAAGCTATGATGTATGATACAGGAGCAAAACAGTGGAAAGAATTTGCATATTATCCTCCAAAAGATGCTAAAAAAGTTAATTTCTACCTGGCTGACGGAACATTAAAAAGTACTTCTCAACAAGGTTTTTCAGAATATTATAGCGACCCGAATAATCCGGTAGTAAGCTCAACAAGCTTAAAGGATTTTAATGGATTTACTCCCAGAAATTATATGTCGGAAGATCAAAGGTTTGCGGAAGGAAGACCCGATGTTGTTACTTTTACAACAGATGCTTTATCAGAAGACATGACCTTCGCGGGAGAGATTATGGCAAAATTAAACATCGCCTCTACTTCCACAGATGCTGATTTCGCTGTAAAACTCATTGATGTATATCCGGAGGATTTCAAACCTATTGAGAAAAAAGACGGTGTTGTGTATGGTAATTATCACCAGATGGTAAGAAGTGAAATTATGCCTGCGAGATTCAGAAACTCAAGGGAAAAAGCCGAAGCTTTAGTTCCTGGTCAGAAAACAGCGGTTCAATTCAGACTTCAGGATGTAGTTCATACGTTTAAAAAGGGACATAAAATCCAGATCCAGATCAGCAGTACATGGTTCCCGCTCTTTTCTGTAAATCCACAGAAATTCATGGATAATCCGAACATGGCTTCTAAAGAAGATTATACCAAAGCATTCATAAGAATTTATAATGACAGCTCAATTGAAGCTGAGGTGATAAAATAAAAAAATCGGGTGACTTCAGGAACTTTAGTCACTTCTCTTCTAATACTTGTAGTATGGTTTTATAATAAAAACCATTGTTTATAAACAAAAAGGTGGCTTCGAAAATCTCAGCCACCTTTTTTTATTCTTCAATCGTTCTGAATGTCAGGTTTATTCTTGGAGTTTTTACCTTTGTAGTTGGGGGAAGCCTGTGGAGCCAGTTATCCTGTGTTATTCCTTTCATTACCAATAGGCTTCCGTTTTGTAAGAAAATCTCCACTTTCTCTTTGGTTTGTTTGTGTTTAAACAAAAATTTCCGTTCCGCTCCAAAGGTTACCGATGCAATGGCACCATGCTTTTTCAGGTCTTTTTCACTATCACTATGATAAGCCATCCCTTCACTGCCGTCATGATATAAATTGAGAAGACATGAGTTATAGGTTTCTCCTGATATTTCCTCACACTTTTTCTTTAACTCCAATAGCTCAGGCGTCCATAGCGTTGCATACTTGGTTCTGTTGGAATAGGTATACTCAAATGCTTTTTCCCCGAACCACGCCACTTTTCTTTTGGTTAGAATAAGTTTACCGAAAATAATGGCTTCGTCATTTTCCCAGGGAATCTGATTCAAAAGATAGTTATAATAGAAATCGGATTTTTCTTTAGAGAAAATGGTTCCGTAATAATTAACCGTTCCGTCTTTGGGAAGGATATTGACCGGAAAATCATATATTTCTTCAAATAAACTCATTCCTATTTTTTTATGGCACGGATACACATGAAAGCCGGAAACTCATTTAGTTCTTTAAAATGTTTCGGATCCAGTTTTTCAAATTCTTTTGTAGGTTTTGGTTCAACTAGTTTATCAATATAAAAACCATTGTCTGTAAGCGGAGTGATGCATTCACTAAGAGGTCTTCTGAAGCTGTTAATTTCAACAGGTTTTCCGAATCCGTTCCATATACAATTTACATGTTCAATTTCGAAATATTTTTCTGAATGAAAGTAATTGTATTCAAAAAAAGGATGCTCAATCGATATAACAAGACTACCATCAGGTTTCAAAACCCTGCAAAATTCTTGAATGGTAAAATTCCAATCCTCTATATAATGAAGCGCTAATGCACAAATAACAGTATCAAAGCTTCGATCTTCAAACATTTCAAGGGGTAAAGATAAATCATGGACGAAAAAATCTTTTTCATTATTATTTCTTTCACGTGCCAGCATGACCATTTTCTCACTGATATCAAAACCTTTTACTGTCGCTCCCTCAGATATTAGGATTTCAGCATATTTCCCCGGACCACAAGCCGCATCAAGGATAAATTTACCCTTTACCTCCGGAATAAGCTCCAATGTATTCGGTCTGTCATAATAGGCATTATGTGGTTTGTGATCGATCAGCTCATTATATTTCTCAGCGATCTCCTCATAGGCAGATAAGATTTTATGTTTGATCATGATTGTATCCTTTGATTTCTAGATTGAATCTATTGCATTGGAAGTGCGTGAACTTTCCCAACCGATAATAAGTTGTTTTCTGTCTTTTCCCCAACGGTAACCGCCCATGTTCCCTGATGATTGAATGACCCTGTGACAAGGTATAAGAAAGGCTACAGGATTGCTTCCAATAGCTGTTCCTACTGCTCTGGAAGCTTTAGGATTGCCTATTTTCCCGGCCAGATTACCATAAGTAGACAGTTTTCCCATAGGAATTGTCAGAAGGCTTTCCCAAACTTTTAACTGAAAATCAGTGCCCTTAAGGTGAAGTTTTACGGTATTTAACTTGTTCCAGTCTTTACCGAAAATAGACAAGGCATCTTTTTGAAACTGATCCTGCTTCTCATAAAAAGAAGCATTAGGAAACTGGGCTTTCAGATTTCCTAATGCCATTTCTTGATTATTTTCAAAGGCCAGATGGCAAATTCCTTTTTCGGTAGAAGCTACCAGAATGTTTCCAAATGGACTTTCTGAAAAACTATGGTTAATTCTCAGGCTTTTTCCGCCATTTTTAAACTCAGCCGGAGACATTCCTTCTATTTTTACAAATAAATCATGAAGCCTGCTTGTACTGGAAAGCCCGGTCTCATAAGCAGCATCAAATACGCTCAATTTCTCTTCCTTCAAAAGACTTTTGGCATGTTCTATACTGATGAACTGTAAAAATTTTTTCGGACTTGTTCCTGCCCAATCTGTAAAGATTTTTTGAAAATGGGTAGGACTAAGATGCACTTTTTCTGCTACTTCTTCCAGACTCGGCTGAAGTTTAAAATTACTTTGGATATACTCTATCGCTTTAGCGATCCTGTTGTAATCTATTTGACTTTGTGTAGACATATCTTTGTATTTTATCTCACAAATTTCCAAAGAAAATCCCGCAGAAAAAATCCGATTCTTGTGGAATTTTAATCCTGGCTGATGTGATAATAAGCTAACATTTTGTAATATAGTTTAGCGGCAAGGAATGCGCTTGGCTTAGCCATCGGAGAATCCATCAATTCCACAATATCAAAAGCTACAACATTACATTTTTCAAATACTTTTCTTAATAATTCCAACGTTGGATACCATTGCAGACCTCCGGGTTCTGGTGTTCCGGTAGATGGACAGATAGATGGGTCAAAAGCATCCAAGTCGATTGTAATATATACATTCCCCGAAACTTTTTCTAAAACATCATTGATCCAGTTATCATTGACAGCAATTTCATGTGCAAAAAATACTCTTCCTTCAGGTAAATACTGGTATTCTTCAACATCCATTGAACGGATACCCACCTGAACCAGGTTGTGCTTCTGATTAGCTTCAAAAACAGCACATGCATGATTGGAAGTAGAACCATGGAATTCAGGACGTAAATCCGTGTGAGCATCCAGTTGTAATACTGTTAAATTATCATATTTCTCACCTACTGCACGGATCGAACCAATAGAAACGGAGTGTTCCCCTCCAAAAAGAGTAAACAATTTTCCTTCATTCTGTAACAGCTCTTTTGTCTTTTGATAAACCGCTTCCGTCATCGCTTCAGGTGTTGCATTTTCAGATACTTCCCCGGCAAGATAAACACCATCAAGGTAAGGCTCGGTTCCTGTTTCTATGTCATAAAGCTCCATATTTTCAGAAGCATTAAGGAATAATTCAGGACCTTTATCTGCTCCTTTACCCCATGTTGAGGTTCCGTCATAAGGAACGGTAACCAACATTACTTTTGAGTTTTCTAATGACGCATTTTCTTCAGGAATTCCAGCGTATGTTTTCATGTTTTTATTTAAAAATTAAATGATTTAAAATTTGAAATACTTCCCGCAAAGATACAAAGAAGTTAGAAGCCGGGAGCAAGAGAAGGGAAGTTTTTGAAAGGAGGCTAACAGGCCATAGCGTAACCTCAAGCCTCTAACTTTCATCTCCTATAAAATTCATTACCTTTGCAAAAAAATCAAATATGTCCTTAAAAGCGGTGCTTTTCGATATGGATGGGGTAATTGTAGATACAGAACCTTTGCATAGAAAAGCTTACTTCAAGATGTTCGAAGATCTTAAAATTCAGGTATCTGAAGAACTTTACACTTCATTTACCGGAGCTTCCACCAAAAAAGTCTGTGAAACATTAATTCAGATATTCGGGCTCAACAACACTTATCAGGAGTTGACCAATATAAAAAGGGATTATTTTAAAGATTACTTCTATAATGATGCAGATTTTGACCTTATTCCCGGGGTAAGAAAACTGATAGAGCATTATTATGAAAATAAAATCCAGCTCATAGTAGCTTCTTCCGCAAGCATGGTAACAATCAATATGGTTTTTGAAAAATTCGGACTGGAAAAATATTTCAACGGAAAAATAAGTGGTGCCGAGTTAAAAGAATCAAAACCTCATCCTGAAGTTTTTCTTTTGGCAGCCCAGCTGGCTGAACAGCCGATAGAAAACTGCCTGGTAATTGAAGATTCTACGAATGGAATTCTGGCCGCGCATAATGCGAACATTTTCTGTGCCGCCTATAAAAGCGAACATTCCCATAATCAGGATTATTCTTTAGCCAACATCACCATTTCAGATTACACTGAATTGGAATTAGATAAAATCTCAGATTATTTTAAATAAAAAAGGTTCTCGATCGAGAACCTTTTTTTTATATTGATCCGTCTCCGAGAGGAGCGCTAGTATCCCAAAAGTTTTAAAACATCTTCCGGCTCCTGTCTTTCACGGAATATTTCATATTGAAACTCTCCGTTTTCATCTTTCTGAATCAGAATATGTCTTGGCTGAGGCATTAAGCAATGATGCACTCCTCCGTATCCTCCAATCGTTTCCTGATAAGCTCCTGTATGGAAGAAACCAATATATAGAGGTTTTGTATCACTGAAAACAGGCAGATAGATCGCATTGGTATGCTGTTCGGAATTATAATAATCATCCGAATCACACGTTAAGCCTCCCAGAAATACTCTTTCATAAGTATCTTCCCAACGATTCAGAGGAAGCATGATAAAGTGTCTTGAAATCGCCCATGTATCAGGAAGTGTCGTCATGAATGAAGAATCGATCATGTTCCACTTCTCTCTGTCGTTCTGACGTTTTTGCGAAATAATTTTATAGAGGTTAGCTCCACTTTCTCCTACCGTGAAACTTCCAAATTCAGTATAAATATTCGGTTCCTCTACTCCTTCTTCTTCACAGAATTTTTTAATTTGGGAAACGATCTCTTCAACCATATACTGGTAATCGTAATCAAAGTTCAAAGAAGTCTTAATCGGGAAACCTCCTCCGATGTTCAAAGAATCCACCTCCGGAGCAATTTTCTTCAAACGTGCATATACACGAAGACATTTATATAATTCATTCCAGTAATACGCAGTATCTTTGATCCCTGTATTGATGAAAAAGTGAAGCATTTTCAATCGCGCATTCGGGTGCTCAGCAATTTTCTGACTGTAATAAGGAATAATGTCTTTATATCCTATTCCTAATCTGGATGTATAAAATTCGAATTTCGGTTCTTCCTCGGAAGCAATTCTGATCCCTATATCAAAAGTAGTATCGATACTCTCTGTAAGTTTGTCTAGTTCCCTGTAATTATCAAGGATCGGAGTAATATTTTCAAAACCATTATTGATCATCTCCGAAATTTTTGCCAGATAATCATCTGTTTTGAATCCATTACAGATTACTTCAATATTTTTATCTACTTTACCTTTTTTGTAAAGAGACCTTACAATATCCATATCATAAGCCGAAGATGTTTCAATAGAAATATCATTCTTCAGAGCTTCTTCAATAACAAAATTAAAATGACTGGATTTCGTACAGTAACAATATCTGTAATTTTTCTTATATTCGATTTTCTCAAAAGCCTCCTTGAACCAGCCTTTTGCTTTCTGAATATTCTGAGAAATCTTCGGGAGGTAACTAACCTTTAAAGGAGTTCCAAACTTTTCAACAACATCCATCAAAGGAATATCGTGAAACAACAAATTGTTTTCAGAAACGTTAAATTCTTCTGTTGGAAAATATAACGTCTGATCAATAAGTTCCGAGTATTTTATTTTCATTTTTTAGCAAGTGAATTAAGAATGCAAAATTGCTAAAAAAGTTTGATTTTTTGATGTTAAAATTATTATAATTTTATTTGATCTTCATGAAAGGCTCTATCGAAATCAGCACCCGCTAATTCACCGTTTATTAATATGTAAACTTACGAATATAGAATTGTCTTTTATCATCAGAAATCTCCAGCACTTGTTGAATATATACATCTACAGAGCCGTATTTCTTATCAATTTCATTAAATGCAGAATCCAGATAATTCCTCTCTACCCAGCTGAGCTTTTCCAATACTTTGATATCCATTTTAGGATATAGAAAATGCAGGTTTCCAGCCAGCTTTAATCGCTTCATAACCATATCTTCCCTGTAGTTGTTAGACATCAGATAATCATTATAAATTGTTGCTTTATCAAACTTTAAAATGGTCAGAATAAGAGCCGTAATAATACCTGTCCTGTCTTTCCCTGCCGTGCAGTGATATAAAACAGGTTGATCTGAATCCAAAATTTCACTAATAATCTTTTTGATTGTTGCCGGATTTTCGGTTACATATTCACGATAAAAATCAACCATTCTTTTATCAGCATCGGCAGAATTTACCTTTCCCTTTAAAACCAGCTTCCTTGCTTGTGATAGCTGGTCTCCCTGATCTTCAAATGCTGAGTATTTTTTATAGCTAAGCTGAGCAGGTAGATGATCAGGCTTCAGACCGATTTCTTTTTCATTTCTGAGATCGATCACTTCCGCTATTCCCAGTTTGTTAATCGTGTCAAATGATTTTTTCTTAAGCTTATTAAGATGCCCGCTCCTGTAAAAAACACCTTTTCGTAATGTTCTCCCGTCAACATTTTTCATTTCTTCCAATGTCCGGAAATTATGTACTTTTTTCACCCCCGCATTTTCAGCCTGGCTTTTTCCATACTCGGGTGCAGTGAAGTTCTGTGTTTTACAGGAAAAAGCACAGAATAGCACAGTAAAAAGGAATAGTATTTTAAGTAATTTCTTCAATATCCTAGAAAAATTAAGTCGATGTCGATACAAGATACAAAAGTTTCTCCGAATACTCAATTTCAAAGGTATTCAGCTTATCGTTCTAAAAACAAACATCAGCTTAATATATTGGTGGATATTCTATATCATCGCGTCCTACAAAAAACAACAAATCGCCGGATTCATAGTGAACGGATACTTCATCTTCAACAGCAAAATTTCGGGTTCCGATCCTTGAAGTAATGCTTAAGCTACCATTTGTAAGCGGCCAGTTCAATCCTTTTGTTGTTATATTTTCCACAATAGGGAAAGGATATAAAGAAATCATTTTATCTTTCACCTTTTGCACTGTAAAATCTTTAGGAATAAAATAATATTCAGAAAATTCATCATAAAATCTTATCTCCAATCTGTCTTTAAAGGTATAAGCAACCGTAAGGTTTCCCAAGAAATGGTCCTGCTCACCACCACTGGCCCCAAAAACATCTATAGCGCGAAATCCTTTATTCAAGATAATTTCCAGAGCTTTATGAAAGTCTGTTTTATCCTGATCCAGGGTGAGAATAAATTTTTCCTGATATACCTCTTCATCGGATCCTGTGTGTGAATCAAAATCACCGGAAATGAAGTCCAATTTATCTAAAGGAAATCTTTTCTCTTTTAAGTAATGAAAAGCACCATCCGTACATGCAATTAAATCATATCCGGATAGGTCAGGAAAGGATTTGGGAGGTTCTCCGTTAATAAAAAGTAATGCTTTATCTTTCATTCGGATTCCAGTATTCTTCCGGTTCGTTATTTAGTTTTGAAATATACCGGGCAAGAACAAAAAGATAATCTGAAAGCCTGTTGAGATATTTAATTAGTTCAGGACGTACCTCTTCAGCTTCATTCAGGAAAACCAGAGAACGTTCTGCCCTTCTGCAGATTGTTCTAGCTGCATGAAGAAATGTCGCAGATTTTCCGCCACCAGGAAGTATAAAATATTGAAGAGGCTCCAGCTGGGTATCAAAATCATCCATCCAATGCTCTAATTCTTCGATCTCATTTTCTGAAATAATCAACGGAAGCCTGGATTTTCCATTGGCAAGCATTAATTTATCAACCGGAGTTGCTGCTTCAGAGCCCACGGTAAATAAATCAAACTGAATTTTCTTCAATTGCTTTAAAACCTCAACATCTTCAATATGACTTTTTGCAATGCCAATAAAAGAATTCAACTCATCGATATTACCATAACTTTCTACTCTGGCGCTGGCCTTGGAAACTCTTGTTCCTCCGTAAAGAGCGGTTTGTCCTTTATCTCCTGTTTTTGTATAAATTTTCATACGACTAAATTACTTTTTTAAAATTAGCTTTACAATACTTACGGATTTGTTTGTTATCTTGTTTTGTAATTCTGCTAATAAAAAATGACCGGTAAAAACCAGCCATCTTCAAATTATTTATCTACCTCAACATATTGCAACACTGTCTTGTTTTTAGAATTATAAATAATGGTACTTTTATTGGGAAACCGCTTTAATTTATAATACTCGAAACCATTGTCATTCTTTATATCTTCTAAAATGCTTTTATCAATTGTATTTTCAGGCAGGAACTTTTCAATAAAACTTATTTTATCTACGATGTTTTGTCCGTCTACCCTTCGGGCTGCCTTATCGGACCGGGTTTCATCCGTTGTAGGTTGAGACTCCAGAAATGGAATGATATCTTTTTTGTCTGCTTTATACTTAAAAATATATCCTGTAGTGCCATTTGGAAATACAAACTTTTTCCCGTTTTCATCGGATACAACAGCTTTCCCTGAACCAGGAAAAACCTGATTAAATTGAACATCTTCAGAATTTGTCAGGGACTTGATGGACTCATTCACGGTCTTTTTCACCCTCTCTTCCACTGCCTGCTGGGTCCTTTGCTTTACTGTTTCGGTTGTTTCCTGTACAGTCTGATCTATTTTATCACTGATTTTATTACACGATAGTAGTGACAAAGCACTTGTAATTCCTAAAATTAGCTTCTTCATTTCTCTGAAATTATAAATAATACCCGGTACATCTCTCTTTTAAACGTAAAAAACGCAATGATATTTTAGGAGAAAAAAATATTTTCAATGTGCCAAATCCTACTGACAAACTGTTGTCATAACCTGCTCTTATCTTTGTATCAACAATAACAAATTAAACAAAAATATTATGGCAACTACAGCAACAGCAACAAAACAGTTTATGACATCAGACCAATTATTAGAGCACTGGCAAGGACACAGAAATCTGACCAGAAGAGTAATTGAAGCGTTTCCTGAAAAAGAATTATTCGAATTTTCTGTAGCAGGTATGAGACCATTTGCTAAACTGGCAGTTGAGCTTATCAGCATTGCAGGACCGGCATTAAAGGGAATCAATGAAAAAAACATGGAGGCTTATAACGAAGAGGGATTCAACCCTAAAACAAAAGAAGAAATACTGAAAAAATGGGACGAAGAAACAGAAGTAATCAACCATTATTTTAATCAGATTTCTGAAGAGCGTATGCAGGAAACATTCAATCTGTTTGGCCAATATGAATTTCCGGTATATCAGAATATCCTATATTTTATCGATAATGAAATCCATCATCGTGGACAAGGTTATGTTTATCTAAGATCATTAGGAATTGAACCTCCTTTTTTCTGGGAGAGATTTTAATTCTGTTTAAAAATATTTTTCTTCTATCAAATTATTAAATTTAGTGAATGCAAAAGCTTTCAGATTCTCTGAAAGCTTTTGTTTTTTAACCCGGCAAAATATTTTTAAAGAAAGTAATAATGTTCTCTTTTAACTGGGCGAAGGCACTTGAGGCTCCAAATTCTTTGTTATCATATCCTATAGGAAATCCCTTGGCAACATACTCATTATTTTTATTTAAAGTAAGCACCTCAAAGTCATCATTTACTTTACCCAGCTTATCTGTATGAATATCCAAATATTTTATAGAGGCCTGTTTTGAAAAATCGAGTTGAGTAATATCAATTGTTTTAACTTCTTTCTTAAGGTCGGACCGGAAATAAAGATTCATCTTCTTGACATCAATAACGGTCTGCCATTCTCCCGCATATACAGAATTAAGAACATTCCAGGCATATTCTACAGGCTTTTTATCATACTTATAACTATAAAGCATATAGTAAGCTTTACTATATCTGTCTTCCCATTTATTTTGCTGACCAAGATCAAATTTTTCATTACCTCCTAAAAAATCAAACCTCTGAACCCGTTCAATATCTTTCTTATACTGATTATTGCATAGAAGAGGCATAGGCATATCCTTTCCTGTAAGCACCTTATACTTTCCATTTAGCAAAGCTATAGTTGCTGTATTTCCTTTAGCATCAGTAACGAAGAAGTGGCTTCCTCCAGCACTAGGCCACCAATCAATATTAGGACCGCCATTCAAATGATCTATCACTTCCTGAACAGATTTATAATTATCCAACTGGTATTGAATCCATTGTGCCCAAAACATATTAGGCTGTGTGGGATTAAAAACTTTTGTGGTTTCCTCCAGAGAAAGTTCAACCAGAAAAAGACCTTTTTCATTTACACCGTAACAAGGGAAATCATAGCCTAGAAGATTAAAGGTTACAGAACCATATAATGATTGCCATTTCTTTTCAGCATTCAGATGTCGGGAGGTAAGATTTTCCCAGCTTATATTTCTTTTGGCAATCCCACGTTTATTGACGACGATCATCCCCGGCATTGTTTTCCAATTCTCATTGAATCCGATTACACAATAATCATTACCCTTTAATAAAAATGCTGAGCAGGCGGAAGAAATCCCGTAATGAAGAAGAGCCAGGAGCAGCATAGAACGCATCAATATAAATTTCATAATTAATCAGTTGGTTATTGTAATTTCGTAGAAATATTTGTGATCAGCTCACCAATTTTTGTTTTGAGTGTTTCTGGTTCCAAAACTACAGCGTAATCCGCAAATGTAATCAGCCATCTTGGAAATCCCTCTTTGATCCACTCCGTTTCAAAGGTCATCACAACTCCTTCATCGGTTTCAGTTTCGTCTATTAAACCATAGTATCTTTTAGAATTAACGAGATGCCCCATTATTTTCTTATCTACCAGCAATTTTACTTTGGTAACATCATTACCGGAATTTTTCCTATAATCATTAATTCCACCATACTCTTTTGAAAAAGGAACACTGGTTTTGGAAACCTGAAGAATCCGGTCTACCCTGAATTGTCTGAAATCCTGTCTTAACGTACAAAAAGCCATAATGTACCAATAATTAAATTCAAAAAATAAACCTACCGCTTCTATAATCCGGTTAGATACTTTTGAATCCATACTTCTGTATTCTATGGACAGTTGCATTTTTTCTGCAATACTTTCAAGGATCAGGGGGATCACATTTTTAACAGAATCCGTTGATTGAGCATGGTAATTAAAAACATCAACCTGCTTTTCTACTGTCTGTATTAAATTTTTATCGGAATGCCTCAGGACTGAACGCACTTTTTCCATAGCCGTCCGGTAATGAGAGCCCAAACTCTCGTGAGAAAACTTTTGCATCAGCTTTTCGGCTGTAATAAAGCTCAAAACTTCTTCTTTTGTAAACATGACAGGAGGAAGTTTATATCCGTCCATTAAAGAATATCCGCTACCCGCTTCTCCGACAATCGGAATCCCCGCATTTTCAAGTGTTTTTACATCCCGATAGATCGTTCTGATGCTTACTTCGAACTTTTCTGCCAGATCCTGAGCCCTTACCAAAGGTTTGGATTGCAGTTGAGTAAGAATTGCTGTTACCCTGTCAAGCTTTTTAAGATAATGGTCATTCATTTTATCCGGTCACTCTAAACTTTTATACAATAATTCCAGATATAGTAAAACCGACAATTTTACCTATATTTAGATATTCAAGAATCACATTTTATTACTAATGAGCTACACCAATTTCATCCAGACTATTGAAAGGATTTCGAATCCTGAACAGGATGTCATTGATGAACTGATTTCAAAGTTAGAATTAAAAAATTACAGAAAAGGAGATTTTTTATTAAAATCTGATGAAACCTGTAAACATTTTTATTTCCTGCAAAAAGGACTGGTAAAATTGTTCTTTGATAATGGGGATAAAGATTTTATCATGACTTTTTTTGCTGAAAATTCTTTTTTTACGGAATTGAGCGGATTTCTTACTGGTAAACCATCCAAATATATGTTTGTAGCACTAGAGCCTGTGGAAGTATACTCCATTCGCAAATCTGTTGTCGACGACTTATGTAAAAAATACCATTCTGCAGAAACCCTTTTCAGTAAGCTATATTCAAAAGCACCTGTTAACATGATGGGTAGAATAAGTGAAATGCTGGAAGATGATGGCAAGAGGAGATATCATAATTTTCTGAAACAAAAGCCGGAACTTATCCAGCGTATCAGCCTGGGAGACCTTGCGGACTATATTGGCATTACCCAGGTTTCACTAAGCAGGATCCGTGCGCAAAAATGATTTTTTATCATTTGTAAAAAAATCTGAATTAATTGCAATCTACATTTGTCACATAATTAATCAAAAAAAAACAAAATTATGTCACAAAGAATCAACGCATTTGCTATGGGAAATAAATCTGTAAATGCACTTCACACCATGGGATATCATGTAGAAAACTCATCTCTTGACAATGCCTTTCTGGAACTTCTTTATTTTCGTGTTTCACAGATGAATGGCTGTGCTTTTTGCCTGGATATGCACTCGAAACAATTAAGGGCAAAGGGTGAAACCGAGCAGCGAATATTTTTGGTAAGTTCCTGGAGAGAATGCCCATTCTACACAGAAAAGGAAAAGGCAGGTCTCTTATGGGCGGAAAAACTTACCGAACTGAACGGAAAAGAAATTGCGGATGCCCTATACCAGGAAGTAAGCAACCATTTTTCTGAAACAGAAATGGTGGATCTTACCATGGCTATTATCGCGATCAACAGCTACAATAGGATAAATATTGCCTTGGGAGCTGAAGTAGGCACTTATCAGGTTCCTCAAAAGAACTAAAAAACTTTTACATTAATTGAATGAAGCCTGTATTTCTTTTACAGGTTTCATTTTTTATCATATTAATCCTATTTAAAGGAATTCATCAATTTATCAAGATTCAGACTTCTGGCAGATGCTTCAAAAATTTCACGGTAAGTCCCGTTTTCCTGAACCAGTTCATTGTGCGTTCCACTTTCAACCACTCTTCCCTTTTTCATAACATAGATTTTATCAGAATCCAGAATCTGAGACAAAGAATGTGAAATAATGATTACTGTTCTTCCTTCTTTAATGGCATCTAACGAGTTTTTGATCTGTTCTGTTGCAATAGCGTCCAGGCTAGCAGTAGGCTCATCGAGAAAAATAATTGGCGGATTCTTAAGGAATAATCTCGCAATGGCAATTCTTTGTTGTTGTCCCCCTGAAAGCTGGGTAGCATCGTGGTTATACTGATCCGGTAGATCCTGGATCTGTTCATGGAGGTATGCTTTTTTTGCAGCTTCCCGGATTTCATCAAAACTGGCATTCATATTTCCATACCGGATATTATCTTCTATACTTCCCTGAAAAATATGATTTCTTTGAAGTACAAGACCTATATCATTTCTTAAAAATGTGTTATCAAAATCATTTAAATTGACATTATCCAATAGAATATCTCCTGAATCCGGAAGGTAAAATTTACACAAGAGATTGATAATTGTGGATTTACCGGCACCACTTAATCCCACCAAAGCCGTTGTCTTTCCATTTTCAATTTTCATAGAAACATCATGTAAAGCTTTCGTTCCGTTTGGATAGGTAAAGTCTATATTTTTAAGTTCAAATGTTCCCTTAATTTCCCTTTCTACAAATGTCCCGTTTGGTTCTTTTTCATCGTCAGCATTTAAAATATCAAAGTAACCTTCAGCATAAATCATCGCATCATTCATATCATCATAAATACGGTGAAGCTGGCGTATCGGGGATGAAACATTATTGAAGAGCATAATATGAAGCATAATTGCACCAATTGTCATCTGCTGGTCCAGAACAAGATAAACGGTGAGCAAAATGATGAGTACAACCCCAAACTGTTCTATAAAAGTCTTAAGCCCATCATAAATAAAATTTGTTTTTCTGGTGAACATCTGGCTCTCCATTAATTGCATCTGAAGATCATACTGCTTTTTACCCTCGAATTTTTCACGGACAAAACTTTTAATCACCATAATCGAATTGATCAGGTTCAGAAGGCCCGAAGTCTTTTGCTCACGCTGGTTTCTCAGCTGCCTGCGAACCCCACCCAGCTTTTTAGCCTGTAATGAACTTATATAAAAATAAATAGGAACAATTATGGTGGATACCATGCCAACATATACATTTTGCATATACATGATGATCAAAGCAATGATCGCATTGGAAAAGAGAGGCAAAATATCTATGAAAAAATTCTGAACAAGCTTGGTGAGACTTTCAATCCCACGATCGATCCTGATCTGCAATTTTCCTGATTCGTGGTTTTCATCATTAAAATATGCAACCCGGTACGTCAGTATTTTATCAATAGCTGACTGAGCCAGAACAGAACTTACATTGATCCGGATCTTTTCCCCATAAAATTTCTGTCCGAAATTGATAAAAATATTCAACAGTTCTTTTCCCAGTAATATTATGGAAATCACTACCAACACATGAATTCCTTCCGTCATAGGATGTGGAAGATGTGTTAGTAGGGTTACCTCGTCAACAGTATACTTCAAAACCAAAGGATTGACCTGGGCTGCAAGAGCTCCTAAAAACGTCAGGAATAAAGTTCCGTAAATCATCAAACGATAAGGCCTGATAAATGGAATAAGCTGTTTATATATTCCAAATAAAGTAACTGTTCTATTAAAAGGTTTCGCCATTATTATAAGATCTTTAGTAAAATTAAAGCTTTTTTAAAACAATCTATAAAAAAAGCCAGCATAAAAGCCGGCTCATTCTTTTGCTATAAAAATTTCTCTTTAATATCGGGTTTTCAAAACGATCTTTCCTAGTTCTAAAAGCTCATCCTGCTGGGTAAAGTGAACACGCCCTTTCTTCGAAAATACTTCCCATGCGATCATGGAAACAATATCATCAACAACTCCCTGTTCTTTAGAATCGTCAACGTACTCAAATGTACGTTCATCAATCATTTTTACCGGCTGTTCATAATCCTGATGTACGATCAGCAGATCACCCCTCCCGTCTAAAGCGGCCTGGTAAATTTCCTGAAGATCCGTAAGAACTGTTCCGTGAGACACCGCCTCTTTAACTTCCTCAATAGCCAATGCACGACTTTCTTTTTGTTTAGCCTTAATAATTTCATAAGCCTGCTCTACAATGTGATGCTCATCAGCAGATACATAATTTTTATTATCATGCCCAATATAGATCTTAGGAATATCAGCAACTTCAAGAAGTTTACTATAATTATCTGCAGTACTAATAACAACTACGTTTAAATTTGATTTTTTGTAAATTTCAACAATGGATTTATCAACCCTGTTAAAATATTCTTTGATCTGATTATCTACCTGTTTGGAATCGCTTCTCACATCTGAATGGGTAATATAAAAGGGATTTTGGGGAAATGGAAACCCTTCCTCTCGGACTTCCCCGACAATAGAATCATTTAATGCTTCGTACAGCTTGGTACCGCTTTGCGTTAAAACTAAGATGAGATATTCCTGAGCTCTTACTGCAGCCTTGATCAGAGGCCTTACAGCAAACTTCTCCTCCACTTCTGTTACATTTCCTCTTGAAGCCCATGTAGATTTTATAATTTCTTCTGTGTCGTTCGACAAAAAAATATGCAAACTATCCAGATTGTACTGATGGTCAATTTTCCCTGCAATATGATCCAGCTTTTCCAAAACTCCTGCGGCAGGTCTTTTTCCGTACTCATCAATAACACGGTTTTCTGCTTCTTTAATGAGGTTTTTTAAAATGATTTCGTCTTGTTGGTTTTCAGGAAATGTTCTGTGGGTATTTAATGAAATACTTACACAAGGTTCATTTCTTTCATTGGCTAGTTTTTGTAATTTTTCTTGTAATGACATATTTGTATTTTTTATTAATAATGAAATTTAATGATTTATTTTATCATTTTAACACAATTAAATACAAAAACCAGGCCTTTAAAACAATTTAAAAGTGCTTTTTATATAAAATACGAAAAATATCAATTTAAAATTTATTCTATATTAAAAATTAGCTATCATTCTTTCTTGGAGAGTAATAATGTACTTTAAAAAATTTCCACCCTTTCTCCTAGGTATGTAAAATATCATATTTTAATTGTTGTATTTAAAATACAACAATTAAATATTTATAGTACATTTGTTTTATCATTAAAAAAACGACAAGATGAATAATAAACAAAAAGCCTTAGTAAAGTCAACCGTTGCGGTTTTAAAATCAAACGGTGCAGATCTCACTCAATATTTTTACAACAGAATGTTCAACCATAATCCTGAGCTCAAAAATCTTTTTAACATGAGTCATCAGGCAAGTGGCAAGCAACAACACGCACTAGCCGGAGCAGTGCTTGCCTATGCTGAACATATTGAAAATCCAACTTTACTAATTAATATTTTAAGATCTATAGGCAATAAGCACGTCAGCCTTAATATAAAACCGGAACAATATAATATTGTAGGACTTCATCTGATCTCATCGATAAAAGAAGTTTTAGGAAAAGCGGCTACTGACGAATTATTGGAAGCTTGGACGCAAGCCTATCATGAACTTGCCCAAATAATGATTTCTATCGAAGACGGAATATATTGTTCTAACCTAAACAAAAATGGGGGATGGAAAGGTTGGAGAACATTCATCATCAGTAAAATCGTAGAGGAAAGCATGGAGGTTAAATCCTTTTATCTTAAGCCTAAAGATGGGCAGCCAATTGCAGAATACCTTCCCGGTCAATTCATATCTGTAAAAACATATATTCCATCACTGGGATATGAACAACCAAGACAATATAGTCTATCATCGGCCTTCACTCCTAAATATTACAGGATATCTGTAAAAAAAGAGAAAAATCAATTTAATCCGGATGGTATTGTATCCCATATCATGCATTCTAAGTTAGCAGGAGATGAAATAGAAGTGAGCGCACCTGCAGGAATCTTTCACATTAATCCTTTATCGGAATATCCTTTAGTGCTTATAAGTGGAGGGATTGGAGTTACCCCTCTTTTAAGTATGCTGGAAACAAATGAAAACAACAATCGTAACCCTGTTGTATGGTTGCATAGTTGCCGGGATCAAACAGTTCATTCCTTCAAAGATCATATTGACTATTTAGAACAAAATAATGAATGGCTCACCACCCACATCTTTTATGAAAATAAAAATAAAGAAGATGACCAGGCAATACATGAAGGAAGAATTAACCTCCATGAAGTGAAAGAAGAAATTCTTATTGACAATGCAAAGTATTATATTTGTGGTCCCGAAGCATTTATTAAAGTGCAGTACAATTCTTTGATGCAATTAGGAATTGCCGGAGAAAATATTTTTTACGAAGAATTCGGACCTCAGCTCCTTCATTTAAATTAGTAATTAATGAAATTGAACCACTTTACTGATTATAGTTTGCGCGTTTTAATCTATTTAAATAAAAAAGATAATGCTCAGTCCTGCTCATTGGACGAATTATCAGAAAAGTTGCATATTCTTCGCAATCACCTTATTAAAGTGGTTCAGTTTTTATCTCAGAAAGGATTTGTTATTACCAAAAGAGGAAAAAATGGTGGAATCATTATTTCTGATAAGGCCCGTACGACAGGGCTTGGTGATCTTATTCACCTACTTGAACAGGATGATAGTCCGATTATCAACTGCCAAAGTAAATCGTGCGTATTTATGTCTTATAACTGCCAGCTAAAATCATTTTTAGACATCGCCTATCAGGCATTTATCGATAGTATGAACAAGCATTATTTATCCGACCTTGTTTTTAATAATTGGGATATCATTTTTGCGAGCCAGCATACCAGTAATTAAAACTTAACCTTCGTAAAGATATGTTGTAAGGTAATGAAGCTCAGGCTTACTTGCTTCTTTTGATTCCGCTTCCGCCTGTTCCAGAGAATATTGGGAGGTAATTTCTTTACGCTGGAATACAAATGAATTATTTGCATTTTTATCAACCACATCATTGAAGATGTGTTCTATCTCTGAATTTGCCAACGATGCAAAACTAATATCCTCAAATCCATACATCAACCTTAAATCATCAAATTCTGAAAACTGATTATCAACAAAACTCTGAAGCTGTGATTTCGAATCAAAATTCCCTGCCCAGATATTGTATGCGTATTTCTTCTTTTTAGGCTTATCCAGGATACTCTGATACACAAAATTTTCACCCAGATAAGCTTCCCTTACTTGCGGATCATTAGCCAGGTCCTCCGGAAGACCTTCTTTCAGGATCCTTCCTTCAAACATGATGTATGTTTTATTAGTAATAGCGAGAGTCTGCTGAACATTATGGTCGGTGATTAAAATTCCGATATTTTTATCGACAAGACTTCTTACAATTTTCTGTATATCTTCCACTGCAATGGGGTCTACACCTGCAAAAGGTTCATCAAGAAGGATAAAGTTCGGGCTGGTAGCAAGACAGCGCGCAATTTCAGTCCTACGTCTTTCTCCTCCGGAAAGAAGATCTCCTCTGTTTTTACGAACATGCTGCAATGAGAATTCTTCGATCAGCTCATCACATTTGATTTGCTGTTCACGCTTGGAGAGATTGGTAAGCTGTAAAACTCCCATAATATTTTCCTCAACAGAAAGTTTTCTGAAGACAGAGGCCTCCTGAGCAAGATAACCAATTCCTTTTTGTGCTCTGCGATACATCGCATCAGTTGTTATTTCCTGTTTATCCAGGAAAATTTTACCGGATGTCGGCTTAACCAATCCCACGATCATATAAAATGAAGTGGTTTTACCTGCTCCATTAGGACCTAGCAAACCAACAATTTCTCCCTGCTGGACTTGTACAGAAACGCCTTTTACAACTTTTTTTGGACCGTATTCTTTGATTAAGTTTTCTCCTCGTAAAATCATAGTCGCAAAGATATAAATTTGTTTTAAGTTATGATTTTGTAACTACTCATATTTTTCTTCGACTTATGTTAAAAACAATTCACTTTATCATAAAAAATACTAAAATGGAAAATTACGGTTATACAAAAACAGAAAATACCCGGGATCAGCAGGCCCATGTACCATATCGCTCTGAAAAAAAAGATCCCTGCTGCAATACTAGGTATACTTGTAGGATGGCTTGCCCTGAATAAATTTTATCTTGGCTATACTAAAGAAGGTATTATTCAGATTATTTTAAACCTTATTACTTTTGGGGCAGCTTCTATCATTCCTTTCATTGAAGGTATATTGTACCTGTTTATGAGTGACAAACAGTTTGATGACACTTATGTATATGGTAAAAAAGGCTGGCTATAAATCCAGGCATCAGATATTCTAACGAATTTGATACATTTACTGCACCAACAGCAAATTAATTTTAATGGAAAATAACAAAGAATTAACAGAACTCCTTGCATTAGATTTAGGAATCAACCTGGTTGACCGTAGACCTTATGCTAAGGAAGTTTTTAAATGGCAGGATATGGATCTCCTTCCCCATTCATCCACAGACACCTTACTTTGTGAAATTTTTGAATGGAATGGCAGAAACTGGAGAACAACCAGCAATAATCTTATTGGGTATCTCTTTTCAGGAGAGAATCTGACTACAATAAAAAACCAGTTGATTAATGCTCCGAAACATCCTGCTCTGATTCCTGATTTTGAATTTACCAAAGACAGCATGATCGAATACGGCCTTTCGCTGCCTTCTCTTTTTAATATCGGAGTTAACGGAAATATAAAAAATGCTAAAAACTTTTCTGTCCGTGTCAATGGAGTAACAAAATCAAGAATCACCAACATTGATTCTCCGGGAATTGAAATCTTAAAAAACTATTCAGCATTTACGCAGGATAAAACAAAGACGTACAGAAAAAATATCAAGTTTAATTATTTGAGTACTTCTTTATTTTATGCCGAAAGCGTTGAGATTTATTTAGAAAAAGAATCTTCAACTGTTCTTGATGTAAGCTTTCAAACGCAGGACGTTGAAGTGGAATCAAAGTTAGATACGGATACTAAGAAACATTTTGTTCTAAAATATATGGGTAACCAGGCTCCCTTTGCTGCTAAATTTACAAAAGGTAAAGATTTCAATATAATGTGATAAATTTTAACTATATTTAGTTTATCTAAAAAAAATAAATATTATCATGAAAAAATTAACGAAAAAAAATCTAAAAACCATCAACGGTGGAAATATAAGACCACCCGATGCAAATGGCAACTGCCCATCAGGTTGGTTTTTATGCCCAAGTAATATCTGCGTTTATGACAATGGAGGTAAAGACCCTATAGTTCCGGGAAAACCTCATTACAATGCCTGTTTCGGATAAATAAAAAACACCTCTATATAGAGGTGTTTTTTATTTATCTGTTTTAAAACTATTTATTTAAAAGCATTGCTGCTTCCTTTGCAAAATAAGTGAAGATCATATCTGCACCAGCTCTTTTAAAACATGTTAAGCTCTCAATGATCGTTTTATCATTATCTAACCAGCCGTTTTGGGCAGCCGCTTTTACCATTGCATATTCTCCACTTACATTATACACAGCAATCGGAAGATCAATTGCTTCACGAACTTTAGAAACAATATCAAGATAAGGAAGCCCCGGTTTAATCATAATGATATCCGCTCCTTCATCAATATCTTTAAATACTTCATTTAAAGCTTCCCTGGAATTATGAAAATCCATCTGATAAGTCTTTTTATCTTTTGGAATTTCCATATTATCTTTTGGAGCACTATCCAGAGCACTTCTGAAAGGCCCATAAAAAGAACTTGCGTATTTTGCGGAATAACTTAAAATCCCTACATCTGTAAATCCACTTTCTTCTAAGGCTTCACGAATCCCTAATACTCTGCCATCCATCATATCACTTGGTGCGACAATGTCTGCCCCGGCTTCTGCATGAGATACAGACATTCTTGCCAGTGCATCTACAGTTGCATCATTTAGAATTTTTCCGTTTTCGATTATTCCGTCATGTCCATAAATAGAATAAGGATCCAGCGCTACATCAGGCATAACGATCATTTCGGGAAGAGCATCTTTTATGGCTTTAATGGTGTTCTGCATTAATCCGTTTTTGTTCCAAGCTTCTTTTCCCGTATTATCTTTTAAATGATCTGACACCTTCATATACAGGTTGACAGATTTTACCCCCAAAGAAAACAGTTCTTTACACTCTTTAACTGTAAGATCGATACTCCGCCTGAATATTCCCGGCATTGATGCAATTGGTTCCTGCTTGTTTTCACCCTCCATTACGAAGATAGGCATTACGAAATCATGAGTTGTAAGTATATTTTCCCTTACCAAACTTCTCATTGATTCATTTACTCGTAGCCTTCTGTTTCTTGAATGTATCATTTTGGAATACTTTTTGAATAAGTTTATGCAAATTTACTACAAGTTAAATGAAAAAATATGTTGGAGAGTGGTAGATTTTTTATATTTTTGTTTTATAAATACTTGAGAAATTATATTTTGATGAAAAAACTTTTACTTTTATTTCTTTTCGCAGGCACTTTTGTTGGATTTTCCAGCAATCTAAATGCACAACTCAGGGAGCCTGGTTCCATCTCACAAAAATCTGATGATGGAGTTTTTATTGCTTACCCTAATCCTGCGAAAGATTTCCTCATTATTCGAGCAAAAGACCCTTCTTTGAAGGTTAAAAATGTTACATTCTATTCTATTCTTGGTACACAGGTTGCCACTTATGCGGTTAATATGAATTCGGGAGAAATTAATATTGAAAAATTAAAACCCGGTAAATATTTGATCCGTTACATTTTAAGTGACAACACTCAAAAAGTTACCCAGATCGTAAAACAATAAATTAAATCCTGATAATCATCAGGATTTTTTCTTTTACGTTAGTAGTCCTTTTAATTATTCCGTAACTTTCGGGACATTTTTATACTAATAGTAAAAAAACAATTTAATGCTAAAAGCTGAACATATTACTAAAACCTACAATGCCGGAAAAAAAACCGCATTGGATGATTTTAGCATACATGTCCCAAAAGGGAGCATCTATGGTCTTTTAGGCCCAAATGGAGCGGGAAAAACATCATTTATCCGTATCATCAATCAAATTACCCAGGCAGACTCCGGAACTATATTCATCAATGGAGAGAAGTTAAATCCCGATCACATCAAAAATATCGGTTACATGCCTGAAGAAAGAGGTTTGTATAAAAATATGAGTGTAGGAGATCAGATTCTTTACTTCGCAGAACTAAAAGGAATGAGCAAAAATGATGCTCTCAGTGAAGCAAAGAAATGGTTTGAAAAACTTAATATTGATCAGTGGTGGAAGAAAAAGCTTTCCGAGCTTTCGAAAGGGATGGCACAAAAAATCCAGTTTGTGGTTACGGTATTGCACAGACCCCATTTACTTATTCTCGATGAGCCCTTTTCAGGTTTTGACCCCGTAAATGCAAATTTAATAAAGGATCAGATTATTGATCTTAAAAATAACGGAACCACCATCATTCTGTCAACCCACAGAATGGAAAGTGTAGAAGAGATGTGCGACTATGTAGCACTGATCGACAATTCGAAAAAAGTTTTGGATGGCAGAGTTTTCGACGTTAGGGAAAAATTCAAAAAGAACATCTTCGGTATTACCCTTTCTGCTGTAAATGATTCAAATTTTGAGACATTCAAACAGAAATATGAGGTGTTTAATTTCTCAAATGAAAATGATCTTGTTTCTTTTGATCTGAAAAACGAAAGTGATCAGAACAACATCCTTTTAGATTTGGTACATGTAGGAAAAGTCAGATCATTTGACGAAAGAATTCCGAGCATGAATGAAGTATTTATTAACGCTGTAGGCCATCATTCTTAATTTTATGAATAATATTTTTTTAATAACCAAAAGGGAATTCCTTACACAGGTCAAGAAGAAATCCTTCATTATATTAACTTTACTTGCTCCTCTTATGATCATTGCTTTTGGAGCAATTATAGGCCTGATGTTTAAAGCCAATGAATCGCATAACGTCATTGAAGTAGTAGACCGAAGTGGCTTATTCAAGGATCAGCTACCTTCAGATTCCAAACTCAATTATATTTTTGTTCCTGCTGCAGAAGAAAAATCAAAGATAAGTACACTAAAAGGAAATGAATCTTTGGATGGAATTCTTATTCTACCTGAACTGAATAATCATAATTTTGATGATCTTGAAAAAAACACAAGGCTTGTCATCAACAGCAAAATAGGTTTTGATACTAAGCAACGTATCGTTTCAGATATTTCAAATGTCATTAAAAAGGAAAAAATCAAAGAATTGGGTATTGCAGAAACCCAGCTCAATAATCTTGATAAAAGCTTCTCTTTAAAAACAATTAATGTTTCTGAAGATAATAAAGAGGATTCTGACCTTACTTTCGGGGTAAAATCCGGACTAAGTATGGTTTTGATGTACGTAACTTTCATGTTCATTATTATCTATGGAGTACGGGTAATGAGAAGTGTACTTGAGGAAAAGAATAACAGAGTGGTGGAAATCATTATTTCTTCCGTAAAGCCGTTTGAGCTTATGATGGGGAAAATTTTGGGAGTAACGATGGTAGCTTTAACTCAGTTTATCATCTGGATTACCATGTCCGTTATCGGAGCCCTGGTATTAAATACCGGCTTTTCATCTATTCAGAAAAACATTCCCGGAGGAAGCGAAGGAATGGCAAGTAAACTGGATGTAACACAAATCGCTACACAGGTTTCCCATAGTCTGCTTGAACTTAATTTTCCTTTGATTATTTTTGTATTTATTGTTTTCTTCCTTCTTGGATATATCTTTTACAGTTCTGTATACGCTGCCATTGGTTCTGCCGTGGACAATGAGACAGAAACACAGCAGTTTACCTTATTTGCTATATTGCCATTAACTTTGGGGATGTATGGCAGCTTTTCATTAATGAATAACCCTGACGGTCCGCTGGGATTCTGGCTATCCATGATTCCTTTCACGTCTCCTGTCGCTATGATTGCCAGAATTCCTTTTGGAGTTCCTGCATGGCAAATCGCACTGTCAATAACACTGTTAGTAGTGACAACATTTTTTTATGATCTTTTTAGCCGGTAAAATCTATAGAGTCGGTATTTTAATGTATGGAAATAAAGCAACGCTTAAGGAGCTTTGGAAATGGATTAGAAATTAATTCTATATAGTCAAAAAAATAACCCCGGAAAATGGTTCCGGGGTTATTTTTTTATTTTAAGTGTTGTCTTAGTTGAATATGTAACTTAAGCTTACACTAAGAACTTGTTCAGACTTACTTTTGCTAGTTCCACCAGGTTCTTTTCCCAAATCAGGATAGGTATTTGAAAATCCAAAATCGTATTTTAAAGCTAGTTCGAGTTGTCTCTTATAGCTATATCCTACTCCTACACCCAGTCCAAAATTAAAACTGTTTGCTTTGCCACTTACTCCCGGATTTTTTGGATCTGTTACATCCGGATCATAGTATGGTCTGCTTACAGGAACATTTTTAACATTTTGATTTAGCAAAAAATTAAATCGAGGGCCTATCATTCCAAAAAATTCAGATTCTGCCTCTGAAAAATATCCTTTGAAATAGATAGGTACACTTAGATAATTATTGGCATATACCGCATCATATCCGTCTCTTCCTTTAACATCTTTATCTTTTCCTGTTTCCCCTGCACCGTAGTACAAAACTTCAGGTTGGATATAGAATTGGTTTCCCTTTCCAACAGGAATCAAAGCTAAGGCTCCTGCCTGTACTGCGTATCGGGGACCGGAAGGGTTGTGCGCATTTTGCACCCGGGAATAGTTTCCTCCTGCCGTGATACCGAATCTTGTCCCGCTGAAATTAATCTGAGCAAAAGACAAGGTAGTGAAAGCCAGGGCAGAGGCTAATAAAAGTTTTTTCATATTGTTTTGTTTTATGGTTTATCCTAGCACTTTAGCTACAGTAACGCCAATGTCAGCAGGAGAATCTACAACGTTAATTCCATTTTCTCTCATGATTTCCATTTTAGCCTGAGCAGTATCTTCAGCTCCACCTACAATAGCACCAGCATGTCCCATTGTTCTTCCTTTAGGTGCCGTTTGTCCTGCAATAAAACCTACTACAGGTTTAGTAGAACCACTTGCTTTGTACCATCTTGCAGCTTCAGCTTCAAGTCCACCACCAATTTCACCAATCATCACTACTGCTTCTGTTTCAGGGTCATTGATAAACAACTCCAAAGCTTCTCTTGTTGTAGTTCCAATAATTGGATCTCCACCAATACCGATAGCTGTTGAAATACCAAAACCAGCTCTTACAACCTGGTCAGCAGCTTCGTAAGTAAGAGTACCAGATTTAGAAACGATACCTACTTTACCTTTCTTGAAAACGAAACCTGGCATAATACCAATTTTAGCTTCTTCTGAAGTAATAATCCCAGGGCAGTTCGGACCGATCAATCTACAGTCTCTGTCTGCGATGTAAGATTTTACTTTTACCATATCCGCTACAGGAATTCCTTCAGTAATACATACGATAACTTTAATTCCAGCTTCAGCAGCTTCCATAATAGCATCAGCAGCAAATGCAGGTGGTACGAAAATAATACTTACGTTAGCTCCAGCTTTTTGAACAGCATCAGCAACCGTATTAAATACAGGCTTTCCTAAGTGCTCGCTTCCTCCCTTTCCCGGAGTAACACCACCTACTACGTTGGTTCCGTATTCAATCATCTGACCAGCATGGAAAGTACCTTCGTTTCCTGTAAATCCTTGTACAATTACTTTAGAATCTTTGTTTACTAAAATTGACATTTTATTGTTGTTTTTAATTTATTTACTATTTTATTAATGCTCACAAATTTACTTAAATTTCTTTGATTTTAGACTAATCCAAAAGAATTGTTTATTTGAGATTTCTCAGCTTTACCTCTTTCTTCAAATACTCACGAAATTCTTCTGCAATCATTCCAAAATAGGTTCCTTTAGTCAGGTCTCTGTTCACTCCCACCTTGGCCAGAAGGATGGTTCCTTTCTCCAGTCTGATCCCTGATGCAACTCCAACCTGCCCCCACATGGTGACCTCATCTTCAACAATACAACATCCTGCTATTCCTACCTGAGAAGCAATCAAACATCTTTTACCAATTATGGTATCATGACCTATCTGAATCAGATTGTCTAATACAGAGCCTTCTCCTATTATGGTAGAATCCGTAACACCTCTGTCTATAGTACAATTATTACCAATTTCAACGTTATTTTCAATAATAACATTTCCTACTGAAATAAGACGATCAAAATTACCATTCAGCTTTCTGTAATAAAATGCATCACCTCCCAATACCGTTCCGGATTGAATAATAACATTATCACCGATCACGGTCCTGTCACCAATCACAACATTGGGGAATATATGGGTATTCTTCCCTATCTTCACATTATTGCCAATCACTGCAGAAGGATGAATTCTGGTTCCTTCTCCAATTTCAACATCATGTAATTCTTCTGTAAAATTGTATATTCTTGTAAAATGAGTATTGATAAAATTAAAATCCCTGAACGGATCTTCAGAAACAAGAAGAGCTTTTCCTTCCGGGCACTCAACCTCTTTATCGATAAGAATGACCGTTGCTGCCGAATTCAGTGCTTTGTCATAATATTTCGGGTGGTTAACAAATACAATATCCCCAGGGGTTACCCTATGAATCTCATTGGTTCCCAACACTTCAAAATCTTCGGAGCCAATAAATCTTGCCCCAATTAAATCAGCTATTGTTTTAAGCTTTTGTGGAGAATGGAATCTCATACATTAATCTTATTATAAAATAAAATTCGGACTGCAGGTGCAGACCGAATTTATGTAGATTATATTGTTATTTTACTCTTTCTAAATAAGTACCGTCTTCAGTATTTACTTTGATTTTGTCTCCCGGCTCAATAAACAGTGGAACCATTACTCTTGCTCCTGTTTCAACGATTGCATTCTTAAGAGCATTCGTAGCAGTATTCCCTTTCACTCCCGGATCTGCTTCAATTACGTCTAAAAATACAGATTGTGGAAGTTCAGCAGAAAGAGGAGTTTCATCAGCTTCTTTCAGGATAATTGTAACTTCTTCACCAGCCTTCATAAACTGAGCGTTTTCAATCATTTCCTTATTGATATACAACTGGGAAAAGTCGTCATTGTTCATGAAGTGGAATCCATTCTCATCATCATAAAGATACTGGAATTTTCTGGTAATTACTTTTACTTCATCTATTTTATGTCCCGCTGAAAAAGTATTATCAATTACTTTTCCATTAGTTACAGATTTTAATTTGGTTCTAACAAAAGCAGGTCCTTTTCCTGGTTTTACGTGAAGAAATTCAATTACCTTGAAAATATCATTGCTATATTCAATGCAAAGTCCCTTTCTGATATCGTTACTTGTTGCCATTAATTTTTTATATTATCTTTTTATTTTTAAATGAGTTACTCTTTTCCAGTACCATAACCTTTTACGATACCTCTTGGAGAGTTTTGTATAAACTGAAGGATTTCATCTCTTTCAGCCGTTGGTAGCATTTCTTTTTCAATATGACTAATTGCCTGAGACACATTCATCTTCATCTGGAAAATAGCTCTGTAGATCTTTTGGATCTCAAAAATTTTCTCATTTGTGAATCCTCTTCTTCTTAAACCTACTGAATTGATCCCTGCATAAGACATCGGTTCTCTCGCAACTTTTACGTAAGGAGGAATATCTTTTCTTACCAATGTACCCCCAGAGATCATTACATGTTTTCCTATTTTCCCAAACTGATGAACAGCACTTAGTCCTCCCATTACCGTATAGTCACCTATTTCTACGTGACCGGCAATACCGCAACCGTTTACTATGATAACATGATCTCCAATTACACAATCGTGTGCAATATGAGAAGTAGCCATAATCAGACAGTTTTTACCTATTTTGGTATAGCCTAGAGCTTTAGTACCCCTGTTTACGGTAACACACTCTCTGATTGTAGTCTCGTCACCGATAATTACCTGAGTATCTTCACCATCAAACTTTAAATCCTGCGGAATCGCAGAAATTACAGTTCCCGGAAAAATCCTGCAATTCTTCCCTATTCTAGCTCCATCCATAATGGTAACATTGGGACCTATCCAGCTTCCTTCTCCAATTTCCACGTCCCCTGCAATAGTAGTAAAAGGTTCTACGATTACGTTCTTGCTGATTTTTGCACGTTTATCTACGGCAGCTAATTGATGAACCATTTAGTCAACTTTATTTTTTGCAACTTGAGCCATTAATTCGGCTTCTACAGCCACTGTATCTCCTACATATCCGTATCCCTGCATATGAACGATACCTCTTCTGATCGGCTCTATCAATTCAATTTTGAAAATCATCGTATCTCCCGGAACTACTTTTCTTTTGAATTTTACTTTATCCATTTTAATGAAATAAGTAGAATAGTTTTCAGGATCCGGAACACTTGCAAGAACCAAAATTCCTCCGGTCTGAGCTAAAGCTTCTACTTGCAAAACCCCCGGCATTACAGGTTCCTTTGGAAAATGCCCAACAAAGAATGGTTCATTCATTGTAACGTTTTTCAAACCTACTACGTGAGAATCCGAAAGCTCCAGAACCTTATCGATCAATAAGAACGGAGGTCTGTGAGGCATCAGTTTCATGATTCCGTTAATATCAAAAACCGGTTCTTTTGTAAGATCAAAATCAGGCACATTTTTCTTTTTTTGCAGTTTCCACTGACGATTCAGTTTTTTTGCAAATTGAGTATTCACGAAATGTCCTGGTTTATTTGCGATAACTTTACCTTTTATTTTAACACCAGCTAAAGCCAGATCACCAATTACATCAAGTAATTTATGTCTTGCTGCCTCATTAGGATAATTTAAAGTAAGGTTATCAAGAATACCATTTGGTCTGATAGAAACATTGTCTTTACCAAATGCTTTTTTAAGTTTTTCTGTGGTATCCGGAGTTAAATCCTTATCAACGTAAACAATTGCATTAGAAATATCACCTCCTTTTATAAGACCATGATCTAAAAGCATTTCCAGTTCATGTAAGAAGCTGAATGTTCTTGCTGATGAAATTTCCTCTTTAAACTCAGAGATATTTTTAAGTGTGGCATTTTGGGTACCTAATACTTTAGTTCCAAAATCTACCATCGTTGTAATTTCGTAGTTATCAGATGGAATAATGGTAATCTCAGAACCTGTTGCAGGATCTGTATAGCTAAGAACTTCTTTTACCACAAGGTATTCTCGGGCAATGGTCTGCTCAACTACCCCTACACTTTCGATAGCTTCAACAAAAAACTTTGAAGATCCATCCATAATAGGAGGTTCTGAAGCATCCATCTCCAATATAGCGTTATCGACATCGCAGCCTACTAAAGCTGCAAGAAGATGCTCGCATGTGTTAATTTTAACGCCTAGCTTTTCTAAGGTTGTCCCTCTTTCTGTTGCTACAACATAGTTAACATCTGCTTCAACCTGAGGGTGCCCCTCTAAATCGGTTCTTACAAAAACAAAACCTGTATTTTCTTTAGCAGGTTTAATGGTAAGTTTTACTTCTTTACCAGTATGAAGGCCAATTCCAGAAAGAGTTACCTCTTGCTGAAGTGTTTTTTGCATATCACTCATTAGTATTATCTTTTGAGGTATTCTCAAGATTATTTATTCTTCCTACGATTTCAGTAAAATTCCTGAAATGAACATAATTTCTCAAATAGTCATTATAACTGATTGCAGGTGAACCGTATAAAGTTTCTTTATCACCTACACTGGAGTTCACTCCACTCTGAGCCTGAATTTTCACCTGATTGCCGATCTTAATATGACCAACTACACCTACCTGTCCTCCAATCTGGTTCCAGTCTCCGATCGTTGTAGAGCCTGCAATTCCGGCCTGGGCTGCAATTACATTATTCTGACCAATCTTAACGTTATGTGCAATCTGAATCAGGTTATCTATTTTTGTTCCTTTTCCAATAATGGTAGATCCAATGGTAGCCCTGTCTATACTACAGTTTGAACCAATTTCCACATCATCTTCAATAATAACGTTCCCAAGTTGTGGAATTTTTTTAAATCCTTCTGCTGTTGGCTGAAAACCAAATCCATCTCCCCCTACTACCGTATTGGAATGGATAACACAATTATCCCCAATAACACAATAATCATAGATTCTTGCTCCGCTATCTATTTTGCAGTTCTTTCCAATTTTAACACCTTTTCCGATGTATACTTGTGGATAGATTTGTGTCCCCTCTCCGATTTTAGCTTTTTCTGAAACATAGGTAAATGCTCCAATATATACTTTATCTGCTATTACAGCGGTATCGTGAATAGATGCTCCATCTTCGATTCCTTCTTTTTTTCCTTGCATTTCCTGATACAGATTCATAAGAACCTGAAAGGACAGATATGCATCTTTTACGGCAATAATAGTAGGAGTATAACTATCTTTTACAAGAAGTTTTTCTGAAGCAATAATTACTGAACACTTGGAAGTATCCAAATAATGAGAAAACCGGTCCTGAGCTATAAAAGAAAGATGTCCCGATTCTCCATTTTCAATTGGTGAAACGCCATTAATAAGTGCATTTTCGTCACCTATTATTTTCCCGTCAATAAAACTTGCAATTTGCGAAGCTGTAAATTCCATATTCTGCAAAGATAAGAAATTCTATAATTCGTAAACATTTTTTAGTTTTCGGATCGATAATTTTAATATTCTTTAAGAATTTATTTTGGAAAAATCTCTTGGAAATGTTAAAATATATCGTGTCGTCTTATTAACGATCAATCCCGATAAAAGCTGGTCTTCAGACTCATCAAGTCTTATTTTCTCACCATTTTTCTGTAACAAATAGATGGGTTGCATTTTGGTATTGTATGGCAAAAGTTTTCTCTTAATTTCGTGAACTAATTCTTCCCCATTATCAATTCCAAAAAACTCGTTCGTATTTTTTATTTTTTCATCAACAAATTCTTTATCAAATGGATGTGATGAAATAATGGTTTTAGGAAGATCTCTTTTAATCACACTTCTGCACCAGTAAGACAATATAAAGTCATCGGAATTCTGCCATAACTTCATCGCCTGGATTACGTCATTATCATCAAGCTGGGTAAACCTTTCAATATCTTCATTGGTTGCGGCACTTTTTCCTCTATATAAAAAGTATTTCAGATTTTCAGTGGCCGGCAAATCGATTCCCTGGGAAACCAGATATTTGGCCCTTTCCAGAATTTTCACCAAAATAAATTCTGCTAATGCTGATGTTTTGTGATAATAAACCTGCCAATACATAAACATTCTGGCAGTCAAAAAGTTTTCAATAGAATAAATTCCTTTGGCATCAATCACCAATTCTCCTTCTTCACAAACATTCATCATAGAAATGATCCTTTGTGTATTGATGTTTCCTTCAGATACTCCCGTGAAAAAGCTATCTCTTTTTAAATAATCCAGACGGTCAACATCCAACTGAGATGAGATCAGCTGATTAAAGAACTTCCTGTGGTACTTACCCTGAAACATTTCAATTGCTACCGTAAGCTGACCTTCAAACTTTTCATTAAGCCTGTTCATTAATAATAATGAAAGGTTTTCATGATGCCAGTCATCCATCAGCATGCTTTCCAATGCGTGAGAAAATGGCCCATGTCCTATATCATGCATCAAAATAGCTAACATAGCTCCTTTTTCTTCTTCATCAGATATTTTTACGCCCTTTTGCTTTAAAGTTTCAAGAGCAGTAAACATAAGATGCATCGCTCCAATAGCATGATGAAATCTGGTGTGGGTTGCTCCCGGAAAAATAAGATTAAGAAGTCCTGTCTGTGAAATTCTCCTCAACCGCTGAAAATAAGGATGCTCAATAACATCAAATAAGATTTCATGTGGGATTTTAATAAATCCATGAACAGGATCGTTGATAATTTTTAGCTTATTCTGCATTTGAAAAACTGAAGTATTAAGCTAACAAAGTTAGGGAAATTTAATCTTAGGTTTTGCTTTCAAGAATAACCCACCATAATGCAGAGATCTTTATCTTTGAAATTATAATTGACGAATAATTTATGAGAGCGTTTTCAATTGTTGTACTACTGTTTATCAGTATAATATCTTTTCCGCTCAAACCATCTCTGAAGTTCAAAAACTGGAATCTCTATGTAAAATATGGGGATTCTTAAAATACTATCATCCTCATGTTGCTAACGGCACATTCAATTGGGATCAGCAATTGCTCCAAAAGATAGATGAGCTAGACGGCATTCAAGATAAAAGCCAGCTTAATATCTTGTATACTCAATGGCTTGATAGCCTTGGTGCTGTTGAAAAGTGCAAATCCTGTAAACTGACCAACACCAAGGTCTATTTTCGTAAGAATTTTAATCTGGACTGGATAAATGACAACAATATATTTATTGAAAGTATCACCAACAGGTTACAATTTATTGAAGAAAACAGATATGTAGGTACCCTTATTATTTTGGGAAAGGGGGCCGAAAAATATTTTTCCGCAATGATGATTCAACGGGTTCCAAATTCATTTCTAAAAAGATTGCACTCCTGGAGCTTTTCAGATATTGGAATTTTGTGGAATATTTCTTTCCTTATAAATATGAAACAAATCAGAACTGGGATGATGTATTAACAGAAATGATTCCTAAATTCCTGGTGATAGACAACGATGTCAATTATCATTTAACATTGGCAGAGTTGGTAACAAAAACTGATGATTCTCATACGAAGGAGAATCCCTGTTGAATACTCTTCGCAGAAGGGAAACTTATTGTCACTAAAATCAATTCCAATCAATATAATGAAGAATCTGTGTTAAAGCCGGGAGATATTATTTATGATATCAACGGTAAAACGATCTCTCAAATGGTTAACAGCTTTTCAAAATATATTCCGGCTTCAAATACCTGGGGAAAAATTAAAAAAGTAAAAAATCTTTTTCTATTTTCCAATTCAGACAGTATCGAAGTCAAAGTAGAAAGAGAAAGACAAAATATTGCACTTAAATCAAAAACGTATCTATTAAAGGATATCGTTTATGAAAAGAAAGTTACTCCCCGGAAATGGCAATTTTATGATGAGGAAAAAAAGATTGGAATTGTCAATATGGGAATTATTGAAAGAGAAGATCTGGATGAAATGTACCAAAATTTAAAAACTACCGAATCTATTATTTTTGATCTTAGAAATTATCCCAAACAAACAATAAGACCTTTAAGTCTATTAATTCTGCCTAAAACAAGTATATACTATGAATTTACATTTCCGGAAACGACCTATCCGGGATTATTTATATCAGAAAAAACAGCATCGGAAGAAATAATGATCAATACTATAAAGGAAATGTAGTAGTTTTGGTAGATGAAAACACCCAAAGCCAAGCCGAAACAACAACCATGATGTTCAAACAGCATCCTAAAGCAAAAATTATCGGAAGTCATACTTCCGGAGCCAACGGAGATGTTATCCGGTTTAAAATTGCAGGCCTGGAAACCAGCTTTAGCGGCCTTGGTGCCTATTATCCTGATCAAAGGGAAACACAGAGAATCGGAATTATTCCTGACATCATTGTCAGACCAACTTTAAAAGGGATAAAAGCAGGAAAGGATGAGGTTTTGGAAAGAGCCCTCGAGTATTTAAAAACCGGCCGCTAGATGTAATCCTCAAGATAAGAAGTAGAGGGAGTTTCCATTTAACTATAATTTAACTTTTTATCTGTTCATTTTGACAGATTTTATAATGAGTTGGTCGCACTTTTGATACTATAACCATGTAAAAAATATATATTATGTCCGAAAAAATATTATGGATAGATGATGAAATAGATTTACTCAAACCTCATATCGTATTTTTAGAAAAAAAAAGGCTACCAGGTAACTCCTGTTAATAATGTGAATGAAGCACTGGAGCTTATCGATTCTGAGAAATTTGCATTGACACTGATCGATGAAAATATGCCCGGGATTTCAGGTTTGGAAGCAATTCCTATGATCAAAGAAAAAGATAATTCCTTAAAGATAGTAATGGTTACTAAAAGTGAGGAAGAGCATATTATGGAGGAAGCAATAGGTTCACAGATTGCCGACTATATACTGAAGCCCGTTAATCCGAATCAGATTCTTTTATCATTGAAAAAAAATCTTCAGGAAGATAATCTGGTTGAACAAAAAACCATTTTGCAATACCAGCAGGAATTCAGAAATCTTTCTATGGAACTTTCTTATTTAAAATCTTATCAGGAATGGGCGGAATATTATAAGAAAATTCTAAACTGGGAAATTAAATTTGATAAGGTAACTGATAACGAATTTGCAGATCTTCTACAATCTCAGAAAGAAGAAGCCAACATTCAGTTTGCAAAGTTTATTGAAAATAATTACGAAGAGTGGTTAAGCGGAAGCGATAAACCATCTATGAGCCATACCCTTTTCAAAGATAAAGTAAAACCTGAGGTAGAAAAAAGTAAGGTTCTTCTTCTTATGATAGACAATCTAAGATATGATCAATGGAAAGTAGTTGAGCCTCTATTTACAAAGTATTATAATAAAGTGTCTGAAGATTATTATTACAGCATTCTTCCAACAGCTACTCAGTATGCAAGAAATTCATTCTTTGCAGGCTTATTACCATCTGAAATAGAAAAACGTTTCCCAGATAAATGGTTTAACGATAATGAAGACGGAAATAAAAACGAATTTGAACGTGATTTTCTTGAGGATCAGATGAAAAGAATTGGCCTCGGTTCCAAATCAATGAAATACTTAAAAGTATTGAATGCAGATTTCGAGAGAAAGATCTATGATGATTTTAATCAACACAAGAATAATGATTTATTAGTGATTGTTTATAATTTCATCGATATACTATCTCACGCCAAAACAGATAATCATATTGTAGACCAATTGATCCGGGATGATAAAACTTTTAGATCTTTAACTTATAACTGGTTTGAAAATTCATCCATCTTAAAGATCATTAAACTCGCTGCTGAAAATGGTTATAAATTGGTGATTACTACTGATCATGGAACGGTATATGTGAAAAAGCCAAGCAAAGTAGTAGGTGACAGAGAAACCTCCACTAATATCCGTTATAAAACAGGTAAAAGTTTAACTTATGATGACAGGGATGTATGGGCTATCACCAATCCTGAGAAATTATTTTTACCCAAAGGAAACTTGAGCTCTAAGTATATCTTTGCTAAAAACAATATCTTCCTGGCTTATCCTAAGAATTACAACCACTTTGTCAACTATTATAAAGAAACATATCAACACGGAGGAATATCATTAGAAGAATGTATTATTCCCATTAGTATATTAGAACCCAAGTAGTTTTTTCATAGTTTATTAATTTTGGGTTCAGGGCGGAAAAAATCAATTGATTTTTTCCGCCCTTTTTTAAGGCATCTATTTTGTATACTAATACATACACAATAATTAAATACACTATTATGAAAAGAAGCATTTTTGCTACAGCTGCTATAGCAGCTTTGTTTTTAACCTCATGTAATAAGGAGAAAACTCCTGCAGATACTGCAACAACTGCAACCGTAGATACAATATCTTCAAAACCATCTGATTCAGCTGCTGTTTCAGCCGGTAAGGATGAAATTGTAAAAAGTACCTCAACAGACAGTAGTGGAAAAACACTGGAAATGACGTTCAATAACACCAAAAACACAGCAACAGTAGTATTCAACAAAGAAACGATTGAATTACAGGGTCAAAAGCCCGCATCTGGAATATGGTATAAAAATGATCACTATGAATTGAGAGGAAAAGGAGAAGAAATTGAACTTACAAAAGATGGAAAAGTAGTTTTTAAAAAATAAAATCTATTATAATAAGATAAAAAGTCGGTTTTGAAATTCAGGGCCGGCTTTTTAATTTCCCTACATTTGAAAAAATTTATTTTTTGTATGAAATTAATCACTTATAATGTTAACGGAATCAGGGCAGCTTTTACAAAAGATTTTTTGGGTTGGCTAAAGACTGCTGATCCGGATATCATTTGTATTCAAGAAAGTAAGGCAGGAAATGACCAGATAGACATCGACAGTCTTCAAAAACTTGGTTATCATAGTTACTGGCATTCTGCTATAAGAAAAGGATATAGCGGCGTAGGAATAGCTTCTAAAATTCAGCCCAATCATGTAGAATATGGTTGCGGAATTGAAAGCTATGATAATGAAGGAAGGATTATCAGAGCAGATTTTGATGATTATTCCGTAATTTCGGTATATGTCCCCTCTGCATCTAATATTGAAAGATTAGACTTTAAGATGCAGTTTTGTCATGATTTTCTGAATTATATTAAAATCCTTAAAAAAGAAATTCCTAACCTCATTATTTCGGGTGATTTTAATATTTGCCACCAGGCTATTGATATTCATGATCCTGTGCGCTTAAAAAATGTTTCCGGCTTTTTACCTATGGAACGTGAATGGATGACCAATTTCATCGAAGAATGTGAACTGATAGACAGTTTCAGGTTTTTTAATAATGAGCCTGATAATTACACATGGTGGAGCTACAGGCAAAATTCAAGAGCAAATAATAAAGGCTGGAGATTGGATTATAACTTTACCTCTTATGCTTTAAAGGATAAGCTGTTAAGAGCTGTTATTTTAAAAGAAGCCGTTCATTCAGATCATTGCCCCGCATTGCTGGAATTAGACATATAAAAACGTTCAAATAAAAAAGCCAACTGAATCAGTTGGCTTTTAAAATTTAATAAATCATAAATTTAATCGACAATTTCATATTCCACCGGAATAGTACCAAGATTGGTATTTCCGATTTCATCGAACGCGGCTCTGGAAATATCCAAAGCTCTTGATGAATGGAAAGGTCCTCTATCATTTATCCTCACTGTAACCTCTTTTCCATTGCTTAAATTGGTAACTCTAATTTTAGTCCCAAAAGGAAGCGTTCTGTTTGCAGCGGTGAATTTTGAATTATCAAAAATTTCTCCGTTTGCAGTTTTTCTACCATTAAACTTATCGTGATAGAACGATGCATAACTTGTTTTTTTCGCATCTGTGGCATTGTTCTTGAAAGAATAAATACCAAAGGCTGAAATCATCATTATGATTACGAGAATGAATCTTTTCATCATTTTGAATTTTATTGGTTTTGACTTGGCAAATGTATCATGAATCTGCTTAAGACCATAGCCGATATATTAAAAACTGTTAACAAAAACCCAATTCAAAGTTAACAACGTCTGTAACCCTTTACAAATAGGGGTTTTAGAACCCACTGTTAAAAAGTGTTAAAAATACCCCCAAAAAGTTAACATAATTAACTAATTGCGATACACATCATCCATAGATAATATATAATTGACTGATATACAATGTAATAAAAAAAATAAATCATTCTTTATATAATACAAAAAAGACCAATGAAATATTTCATTGGTCTTTTTAAAGAAGATAAATACTATTATTTTAAATATTCTAATACATAATCATAGGTTCCTGCCGGATAAACTACAGACATACCTTGAGACCCGGTAACCGCATTTCCTTCTGCAGTTCCTAATGTATAGGAATACAAATCTCGAGAATAAACTGTTCCTGAACCCGACTTGTAGATTGTAATACCATACATTGATTTCATCCCATCTGGTGAAGGGATATTTACCGCACTAGATGTTCCTGTAGCCGCAAACGTTCCTTTTACAGCATATATCTGCGAATTGTTTATTAGAGTATGTGTGGCTGTTTCAGAATTTGTTATATTAGTTTTACTTGAGCTTCCACCTATTGCAACCCATCGGCCATTAGAAATATTTCCAGGATTTCCCGGGTTTGAAAAATAATAAAACCCCGGAGAAATTTCCGTAACAATACCTTGCCCTGCAAGAGTCTTTCCACTTGCTGTATTATATACTACCATACCATCAAATTCAGAAACAATAGTTTCATCCTCCATAGCAGCCGTATTAAATTTAAAATTTGTTAGATCCGTACGGGGAAATCCAAGCCCTCTACCATAATTTTTATTTGCTAATCCTTCAAAATTACTGGCATCCATAAAATAATTTGTATCTCCTAATGCCGGTGTAATAATTCCATTACTCAAAAGCTGGGCATTACCATTAACGCTAAAAAGCAATAAAAAAAAAACCTGTTATGTCCAATAAAATCTTTTTCATTTCGTCTTGTGTTTTTAATAATTAATTTCTACCTGAGAATAAATACCAGGTCGTTCCATTACTATAAATTCTAACTGCTGCTTGCGCTGTAAAAGAAGCCAAACCTTTTGGCGTTCCCACTCCATCTGTTCCGTTAAATTGTACAGTACCTCCGGTATTATTTCTTAGGTATATTGTTCTCCCATTGTATGAAGAGGGTGCTGGTAATGTTAATTGAGTTCCTGATGTAAATTCCCAGAAATCAAAATCAGAGTTTGACCAATCATAAGAAGTAGAAGCAGCTTGTGCCAGATTTAGTCTAAAAGTAGTAGGAGCTACTGTAGTCCCCGCTAAAGCAGTCCATTTTGAGGTGGGATCATCATAATAATAGAAACCAGTACCGTTAATGTTTTCTGTTTTACTACCCGGAGTGCCAGTACCTGATGTAACAAAAACGAGAGCTCCATTTTGAGCAGATTGATATGCCTCATCTTTATCTGCCAATTGTGCAACTGTCATTCTTGGAACTAAAACGGCATCTGCCATATTCCTATCCCTAACATTTGCTACTACGTCAAGAGTAGCTGCCGGCGAAATTGTATTAATACCAACTCCTTTTTGTTGCGCTTTTGAAAGCATAACAAATGAAACCAGCATTACTGCTGTCAATAAATTTTTTTTTCATACGTGTTTTTTGAATTTTTTAATTATTTTTTGTGATAATTATTATACAAGATTCATAGTTTTTACATATCCCAACCTATGCTATATTAATCATAAAAACAAAAATAAAATTACTCTTAATCCATTATTTTTTGTGATTTAATGTTGCAGATCTAGTATTAATTATTACATCTGCAAAGTTAGAGTTAAATTATTAAAAATTCAAATCCACCCTGTCTTACCCTAACTTTAAGGAATAAAAAAGAAACACAACAAACTGGTAATCAAAACAATGTAAAAAATAAATCAAAACAAACAAAAAACAGAATTGTTAATAAATAAATCAATATTATTTTTTATAAAAAAAAAATAATGTAAAGTTTAAAGACTCTACATTATTTTTATGAAAATATTTTTTTTATCTATTTTTTTTTTAAATCAGCTCCCCATATAAATCAAATTCTTCTGCAGAGGTTATTTTTACCATAGCGAATTCTCCAATTGAAATATAAGTATTATCAGCAGGAACTAATACAGTGTTATCTACATCAGGAGAATCATATTCAGTTCTTCCTACAAAATAATTTCCTTCTTTTCTATCAAAAATACATTTGTAAACTTCCCCGATTCTTTCTTGATTTTTTTCCCATGAAATCTGAGATTGAAGTTCCATGATTTCTTCAACTCTTCCTTCTTTAATTTCCTGAGGTATATCATCATCCAAAACATGTGCTGATGTATTTTCTTCGTGAGAATAGGTAAAGCAACCCAATCTATCAAATCTTTGCTCTCTTACCCAATCTTTTAATTCCTGGAATCTTTCCTGCGTTTCTCCCGGATATCCAACGATTAATGTAGTTCTGATTGCCATATCAGGTACTTTTTCTCTGAACTTTGCTAGTAAAGCATCTGTCTTTTCATGAGTAGTTCCTCTTTTCATTGATTTTAGAAGATCAGAATTTATATGCTGAAGAGGAATATCAATATAATTACAGACTTTAGGCTCTTCTCTGATAATATCTAAGACATCTTCCGGAAAACCACTAGGAAAAGCATAATGAAGTCTTATCCACTCGATTCCGTCCACTTTCACAAGCTCTTTTAAAAGATCTCCAAGTGCCCGTCTTTTATAAATATCTAATCCATAGTATGTAAGGTCTTGAGCAATAAGGATCAATTCTTTGGTTCCAACTTTAGCTAACTTTTCAGCCTCACGCACTAGTTTTTCAATTGGTGTAGAAACGTGTCCGCCTCTCATTAGGGGAATCGCACAAAAAGAGCACGGCCTGTCACAGCCCTCAGATATTTTAAGATATGCATAATGTTTTGGCGTTGTAGTTAATCTTTCACCTACCAGCTCATGCTTATAATCTGCACCTAAATGTTTTAACAAGACCGGAAGATCTCTGGTTCCAAAATACTGATCCACATCAGGAATTTCCTTAACCAGATCTGGTTTGTATCTTTCAGAAAGACATCCGGTAACGAAAACTTTCTCCACTTCTCCCCTGTTCTTCGCATCAACATAATCAAGAATAGTATTGATAGATTCTTCTTTTGCGTTGTCTATGAAACCACAGGTATTGATGACCACAATATCTCCCTTGTCTTCATGTACAACTTCTTTACCATTTGCCTTAAGCTGACTCATCAATACTTCCGAATCATATACATTTTTAGAGCAACCAAGGGTTACGATATTAATTTTCTTTTTACCTACAGATTTTGTGCGCATCTTTTTGATTTGAGTGTGCAAAGATACGAAATATTAAAAAGTTTGAATCAAAAAATAAAAACCACTTTAATAAAGTGGTTTTCAGTAAACTGTTTAGAAGTTTTTTTTCTTTAAGGCTGGGCGCATTTTTATCTTTTTCGGATAAAAGCATATCTTTTTCATCAACCATCCAATCAATATTAAGATCTTTATCATTAAATCTCACTGCACCTTCCGATTCTTTATTATAGAAATTATCACATTTGTAAGCAAAGACAGCAGTGTCACTTAATACAGAAAAGCCATGTCCAAATCCTCTTGGTATATACAACTGAAGCTTATTTTCTCCTGTAAGCTCAATTCCAAACCATTTTCCAAAAGTGGGAGAATCCTCTCTTAAATCCACTGCAACGTCCCAAACCTTCCCTTCAAGACAAGACACTAATTTTGATTGCGCGTGTTCACCTTTTTGCAAATGTATCCCTCTTAAAACTCCATAAGATGATTTAGAAATATTATCCTGAACAAAATGTCCATTCATTCCCGTCAATTCTTCAAATCTTTTTTCATTATATTTCTCAAAGAAATAACCTCTATCATCTTCGAAAACCGTAGGTTCTATAATGTAGCAGTCTTTAAGTGGGGTTTCTTTTATTTTCATAAAGTTACGATATTGCTATTACATTTTAAAATTACTAGAACAACTCCATTAATTCCTGGTAATTTTTCGCTTTTGATATTTTGTAGTTTAATATATTTAAATCAACGGGGTTACCATCTTCGGAAGAAATATCTATATAAATTTCACATGGCTGATCAAGCTTGCCAATCCCAGAATAAGTATGATACTTTCCGTCCTGTATTGGTTTAAGCGAAATAAATTGGTTTTTATCGCGGTCCCAAATGTATAATAATACCTTTCCCTTATTAACTTTTACATCAAAATTCACAAGATAGTAGCCAGGGGAAAGCTTTGTCTTTGATTCTTCAATCCTCATATATTGTCTAGGAGCAGTAAAGTTAATCTGTATATTCGGATCCACTTTTTTGTTTGTATTTGCAATATTATAATTTTGTAATGAGCCAGTAAGATGAAGTGTTCCCTGATTTAGCTCATATATTATCTGTCCACCCATTTTTTTAGAAATATTAGGATTTGAAAATACACGAAAAGGTAACGAAGTAGGTTTCATAATTAATGTATTATCTGGAAAATTAACTTTTCCACTAATATTAATGTTAGGATGTATCTGTATCCCTTGTTCCGAGCTAGGATTAATAAGATTTAAATAGGAGTTTTTAGAAATATCAGAATCTTTAGCTTCTACTCCTTGAAGGTGCTCAAAGTTTGAAGAATAAGCATTTACATTAATATTATCTCCATCTACCTTAATATTGTTAATTCTGCCTCCAAAAAAATTATAGCTAGAATTTTTTCCCTCAAAGTAGAAACTAAAAGGAACAACTTTCTTTATTTTTTTTTTCCTTTTCATTGAAGAAGTCTATTTCAATTTCATTTTCTGTAGCCGATTTTTCATCCCAACAATCTAGAAACTGCAATGGCATATAGGTATTGTTAGAATAAATATATGCATTAATCTGATTCATTTGAAAAATAACATTATTAAAAGATATTCCACCAAAGCCTATCGCAGTGTTGTTAACATATGCACCAACATCATTGGAACTAAATTCACAGCCATAAAAATATTTATTTCCAGCATGCATAATATCACCACCAAATTTATTATTTAATGAATAAACACCGTACTTATTATTTTGAAACGAGCAATTATAAAAATTACTTCCGATATTACCAAATGGGAAATACACTGCCTTGTTAAAATTTTTAAAATTTACATTTTGAAATGTTACATTACCTGCATACTCATCTTCAACTCCTTTTTTATTTAAATCCACATTTCCAAAAGCAACACCAAAGCCTTTCTTTGCATCAGATTCTAAAATCATATTTGACAGAACATTTGAATAAGACCAAAAAGGTCGTTTGGTTTTATATAAAAAAATTGCTTTGTTAAAATCAAAAGGTTTTAGAATAGTATTAATTCCATTACCTTCCATTTTAATATGTTGATATATTGTAACATTTAATCTATATATCCCAGGAGGAAAATATAAAGCATACCCACTATTAACTGCTTTTTGTATAGCATTACTATCATCTGCTTTATTATCCCCTTTTGCTCCGAACCATTTAACATTAACCTTGTCTTCGGAAATATCTCTTAAATAATACTGTGCATTTTTCTTAATATAAATAATATCATCTACTTTTTCATCTGTCATTAAACTACCATCAACCCAAGTCTTAACAGGAGAGTATTCTATTTGCTTTCCTGTAGAGACGTCCCTCTCAATAATAGATTGTGCATAAAATAAAGAAGAGAATATAATTGAAATCAATAAAATAAAATACTTCATATTATTAGTGACTATTCATTGTTAAAACAACTTTTACTGTTTTTAAAAGTGTAAGTAAATCCAATCTAAAGCTATAATTCTTGATGTAATAAAGATCATACTCTAATTTCTTAAGATTATCTTTTGGTGTTGCTCTTGGTAAGTTTACTTGTGCCCATCCTGTAATCCCAGGTTTTACAAGATGTCTTAAATCAAAATAAGAGTTTTCTGATACGGATTCTTCCACATACTTTTGTTGTTCCGGCCTTGGTCCTATTAGACTCATATCTCCATTTAAAACGTTAAAAAGCTGAGGTAATTCATCAATCTTAGTCATTCTCAAGAAACGCCCCACAATTAAAAGTCTATCATCATTATTTGTAGTATAGCTTCCATTGTGATTCATTTTCATTGTTCTTAGCTTATAGATTACAAATTGTTTAGAATTTTTGCCCACTCGTCTTTGGGAGAAAAAGACATTTCCCGGAGAATTTATGAAAACTAATAAAGATCCAAAAATTATTATAGGTAAGGCTATTGGTAACAATAATATAGATACAAATAAGTCGACAAATCTTTTTAAAATAAAATCACTATTTTCCAAACCGATAGAAAAAACTCCATCTGCTAAATATTCATTAGTATTTAATTTAACAAGAGGTATTCTTCCATTTATTCTCTCATAGAATTCATGAACTTCGAAAACCTTGATACCTTGAAGTTTAGCTTCAATAATTTCATTAGTAATCTTTTCCGGAAGATGATTTAAATCTGAAGTTTCGATAATTATAGTTTTTACATTTAATTTTTTAATATATTCAAAAATACTTTTATGATTAGTTTCTGAATTAAAAAAAACAGATTTATGAGATTTATTAAATTTTTCCTCCTTTAAGATTTTTAATGTAATGCTACTAATGTTAATAAAAAGGTATCTTTCACTATGATTAGAAAGACTTAAATATTTTTTCATATTATGAGGTTCTCAAAAAATCCACCATTATTTCCCGATATTATGTGGGATTACAAATGTATATTTTTTTATACAGTTTTTAATATTTACCTAGATTAAATCAAAAATGTTGAAAAAGTTTTAAAATCCATCTTTTATAAGGATAATAAAGCGGAACACTTATATCATGTTTTTTGAAAGCATCTAAGATTTCCCTTTTCCCTTTTCTAATATTTGAAAAATTTTTATTTGATTCTCCTCCTAGTCTCATTTTTAAAATAAAATCTTTTAAGTAGAATGAAGACACTTTATGTTTATCTAAAAACCTTAACATAATTTCAAAATCAGCAGCTATCCTGTATTTTAAGTCAAAAAGACCATACTTATTATAAATATTTTTTTTTAACAAAAAAAACAAGGGTGCGCAGGGTGCCATCCTTCTGCAAATGGCTTTCTTTTTCCTGTTTTCCATTTTCGAATAATTGTGTTTATATCGTTCTCCTTTACATAATAGAGATCTGCAAATACAGTATCCACATCATTTTTATGGAAGCATTCCATAATATGCTCAAGTGAATTTTCTGATATATACAGGTCATCTGAATTAAGCAAACCTATTACATCTCCTGTAGCCATCTTTACACCTTTATTCATGGCATCATAAATCCCATTATCATTTTCACTAATCCATCGCATATTCCCATTAAAAGAGGCCTCATAGGATTTAATGATATCTAAGGTAGAATCTGAAGACCCTCCATCAACAATAATATATTCAATGTTCTTGTATGTTTGATGAAGAATTGATTCTATAGCTGTTTTTAGATATTTTTCACTATTCCAGCAAACTGTAATGATACTTATTTTCATCTCTATATTAAATGGAATGCACAATCAATCTATCTTGCACTTGTTTAGAAATCCATTGATAAGTTTTTTCCATTCCTATTCTTAAAGGTTGTGAAACTTCCCATCCAATTTTTTCTTTATACAATTTATTATGAGAATTACGACCTTTTACACCTAGAGGACATTTAAATCCATATTTATCAAAAAACTCTTTGCCTTCCAGATTTATTATCTCTAATTTCTTTTGAGAAATGCTTATTGCCATTTCAGCTAATTCATTGATAGAAACCATCTCTTCACTACCTATATTTACAGGACCTAAAAAGTCTGAGTCCATAAGCCTTAATACAGCTTCAATGCACTCATCAATATATAAAAAAGATCTTGTTTGCTTTCCATCTCCCCAAACTTCAATACTCCCATTATCATTTTCTTCTGCTACTTTTCTACACATTGCCGCTGGCGATTTTTCCTTTCCTCCAACCCATGTTCCCTGTGGTCCAAAGATATTATGAAATCTTGCTATTCTTACATCAAGATTATAATTCCTGTTATATGCCATATAAAGCCTTTCAGAAAATAATTTTTCCCAACCATATTCTGAATCCGGATTTGCTGGATATGCTGAACTTTCTTCACAATTTGGGTTTTCTGGATCAAGCTGATTATGCTCAGGGTACATACATGCTGAAGATGAGTAAAAAACTTTTCTTACTTTCTTTAAAACACATTCTCTCGCTACATTTAAATTTATTATCGCTGAATTATGCATCACATCAGCATCGTGCTCACCCGTAAAAATATATAACGCTCCTCCCATATCGGCAGCAAGTTGATAAACTTCATCTACACCTTCCTCAATTACTATTTTAACAACATTAGGATCAGTAAGATCTCCAACAATAAATTCATCACAAATTTCAGAATGTTCAAAATATTCGTGTTTTTTTATATCGCAAATTCTTACGTGATTACCTTCTTTCTTAAGTCTTTTTCCTAGGTGTCCTCCGATGAAACCGCCACCACCAAGTATCACAATGTTTTTCATAGCTTTTTATTTAAATTAAAAATAAATTTTAAAAAAGTTTATTTATTTTCTAATTATATTTTTACAAAAATACTATCTTAAAGCCAATTTTGGCATGAGATTTTCTTTTTTTTGATTGTATTATTATATTGAATTTTTAAAGGTATTTTATCAAGGTCTAATAGCATGAAAACTTAATTATCCAGCAAAACCTTATATTTAGAATTTTATTTTCGACAAAACTTAAGAGAAGTCTTGTTAAAATCTGTCTTGATTCTATCTTTTTTTTCATTCTTGATTTAAATTATGTTTATCGTTTGTAATTTGTGTTTTCACTTTTAAAAATACAACTATTTATTTAATCTGTATATTAATGTTTCGATTTCATCTTTCACTTTAGATTCCGATCTTTTAATATTCTGAAAGACAATTGATTTATTTAAAGCATCGGCTATAGATTGTATACTATTGGGATCAAATACCACGGAGGGAGTACAAACGTCATGCATATAAGGCAAATCCGATCCGATAATATCACAACCATTTTCTAAGGCTTCTATAATTCCCAAACCAAAACTTTCAGTTAATGATGGAAAAATCAAATATCGATTACTCTGATAATACGTATACAATTCATCACGTTTTATAAATCCGATATTTTTTATAGGGTATCCTAATGCTATTTTTGTGTTGATATAGTCATTAAGTTCAGTGTAGGAATCATCTATAGTTAAAGTTAATTCTCCTTTTTTCATTTTGTCATAAAAAAGACAAAATGCATCGATAAGTTTTAAATGATTTTTGTGCAAAAACGGATGGCTAACATATATAAAACCAAAATCATTTCGTTCAAACTCTCCTTCTCCCTTCATCGAAGGATAAAAAGGTAAGTCCCAAATTTTATTCTGGTTAATCTTAAATTTTTCACTTAATTTTAATTTGACGTTCTTATTTTGAACCACCCAATAATCTGTATTACCTTTTAATAAATTAATAATTTTTGTTTTAATTATAAAAGAAAAACGGGATATAAAAGGCAGTTCAGAAGGAATATTTAAATACATTTTTTGATGTAAAAATGTGTAAACAACTGCATCAATTTGTATGGGGGGGGGGGACATTTCCAAAACAGAATACTTTTTTAAAAATCCTTTTATTTTTTTTGTAAAAAATAAATCTTTTTAAAAATGATGATTTAAGAAATAAAACTTTGTTAGAATTTTTGATATTGTAAGCATTTGTTGGTATCCGATCATCAAACAAATAAAACACTTCAGCTTCAGTTTCTTCAAGTTTTGAAACAAAATAATCTAAAAGTACTTTACCACCTGTCTGATGGGTATATATTGCATCAATAAGAATCATTCGGTATCTTTTTCGGAGTAATCTCTATAAAAATATAAATAAATCAAACTAGTAATAACCAGAAAAAATGTACCTGCAAAATATCCTACTCCCCGAACGAACAACTCCGTAAAAAAAGATACTATAAAGCAATATGCTAATAATTTTTTATTAGAGAATTTACCTGGTACAAATTTCCTCATATATAAAACACCCTTTGCAAGAATTATGAGAAATACACTCAAAGCAGCAATAGCGAAAACACCAAATTCACAAATTAGTTTTGGAGCTGTTAACCCAGCATCCGTGATATTATATTCAGTCTTAGTTAATGCATAAATAATCCTTGAAGCTCTTGAGGTTAACCTAATTTCACCCAATTGTTGCAAACCAATTCCTAATCCAGAAGATTTTTTCAATGCGTCAATAGCCAACTCCCAACCTTGTACAAATACTAATGTCGAAAGGTTACTTGAATCTGATGAGATATTTTCAACCCGGCCTGTAAAATAACTTAAATCCAAAAAATTATACATCAACACACTTACTGCAAGACCTACAAAAACCATCCAAAACTTAAATAGGCAAAAAGCCAAAGCAATTACAGAAACCAAAAGAGTGAGATTTTTAAGTAATAGTGAGACAGCAAGAGCAAACAGAAGCAGCCAAACTCTATAATTTTTATATCTTACCGCTGTATAATAAAGACACCCCACGAAATACAGAGCATAGTGCGAAGCTTCTGTAAAAGGAAATATAGATTTGTTATAATATACCGGTTGAATTGGTTTTATAAAAGAAAAAATAAAAATAATTAGAAATGCAACGAAGGCAATTTTCATAGAAAAATCTACTTGATCATTGCTAACTTTTGAGAAGTACTTTGTGAATTGAAACGCACAATATAAAAAAAATGAGAGTAGTAATAGAGAAAAAAAAGCCTCTTGATAAACTGGCGTTATGCTGAAAATAAAAATAAGCGGCAATAAAATGAAGAATAAAAAAGATAAAAAGAAAAAGAAAAGAATTAGTAATTCGCATACTAAAAACAAACTTCTCATTCATAGTAATCACTAGGTGTACTAAAAACCAAATCCCTATCACCCCAATAGTTCCAAGCATCAAAGATGTTGACAATCCAAAATAAAAGACCATAGGTGCCACAAAAAAAAAGACCAATATATAACCCAAGAAACATTCTTAGATTTAAAATACTTGCTCGCTCATCCTTGATCATTAAATTATAGTGTTATTTTGTGAAAGTACGGATTTTATCCCAAAGTGACTTTTTATCATTTTGATAACCATATCCGTATGTATTACCATACCCATAATTTGTTTCATGTACATCATTTAATACAAATACAGGATTGATTATTTTTCCTTGTTCTTTCATATTATTAAAGAAATCAATAAATCTCTTATCACTATATTCGGATCTTACGACATAAAGCATTGCATCTGTGTATTCTACGATGATACTTGTATCAGTTACCGGCATCATTGGGGCGGCATCTATTAATATATATTGATATGTTTGTGACAGATTATTAAGCAATTCTTCAATTTTCCCATTAGAAAGAAGCTCAACAGGATTGGGAGGTATTGCACCCGAATAAATGTAGTCACAATTTTTATGCAAACCACTTGGATGTATTATCTTTTCAATATCTTCCTCTTCACCAAATAAATACTCTGTAAGACCAGCAGCATTTCTCATACTTTCATTATATCTCTGTAATTGAGGGTTTCGTATATCAGCTCCAATTAACAGAACTTTTTTACTTGCAGAAACCAGGCTTAATGCCGTATTGATTGCAATATAAGTCTTTCCCTCTCCCTTCACGCTACTTGTAATCAGTATTTTACTTGCGCCCTCATTTTTTGGCAAGATAAATTTCAAATTAGTTGCCAAAATTCTAAAAGCTTCTGCTGATGGGGATATTTCATTTACTTTAATTAATTCTGTTATTCCTTTTTTATTACGTGGAATTTCTGAAATAACTGATGTTGTACTCAATTTCTCAATATCATCCTTTGTTGTAATTCTGTTATCAGTAATTTTTCTTATAACAATGTAAAGAAATGGAATAATTAGACCTAGTATAACGCAACTTACTAAAATAATAATCTTTTTTGGAGCAACAGCTTTTAAACTATTATATGCAGTATCTATCACACGAGCTTTTTCAGCTGTCATAGCAAGTTTTATAGATGCTTCTTCCCTTTTCTCTAACAACATAAGATAAAGATTCTCTTTTATTTGTTGCTGTCTCTCAATTCCTCTATATGATCTTTCTTTTTTAGGAAATACATCAATATTATTCTCTGATTTGTTTTCCTGCTTTACAATTTGATTCCTTGAAAGCTCTAATGCGGTCTTACTTTTAATAATACTTTCCCTTAAAGCTTTATTAAGATCATCAATCTGATTGGTAAGTTCCACTACAAGTGGATTCTTAGGTGTTGCACTTTCTAATAATTTAGATCTTTGCGCAACAAGCTGATTGTAGGAAGATAAAATAGAAGCTGCAGTAGCATTTTCTACTCCTATACTACTAGGAAGTAATTGGTAATTACTTTTATTAAGATAGGACAGCATCATATCATTAAGCTGCATTTTTGTTTCCATCTCCAACAATCTATCATTCGCCTGGAGGTTTGTTTGCATATCAATGCGAGCCTGATTTGGTAGATCAACAATTTTATTAGCTACCTTAAACCTTTCTTTTTCTCCCTCAACTTGTCCCAACTCATTTGCAATGATATCCAACCTTCCGTCAATAAAATCCTTACTTCTCTGATCATCTTTATTCTTATCTGCTTGAGCATCAGTATTATATATTTTTATTACACCGTTTATAATTGCTTTTGCTTTTGCAATATTTGCATGTATCATTTCTACCTGTACAACAGTTCCATCCTCGTCAACCAATAGAACTTTTAATTCTTTTTGTAAGTCCTCAACAGCAACGTCTTTTGGTGTAATTCTAAAGTACATATCGTCTAAAGGAGCGATATCTTTTACTAAAACAGGATTATAATTTTTATTCTTAACTAAAATTATATTGGCATAAGGTAAGGAAACAGTTTGCCCTAAAGACGTTTCTATTTCTTTATTTAATTCTTTTGATTCAAGGATAAATTTATTTCCCTTCTGAGTAACTTTGATTGGTTTCTTTGGAAACTTCACAAACGGTTTTTCATTTATGACGTAGATTTTATAAGGTAATTGAGCTCCAAATAGTTCAATATCATAACGACTACTCCTTTTAAATTGAGAGACCTGAAGATGCAGATCATTTACAATCTTCTCTGCAATATTTTTTGAAGAAAGCACTTGCAATTCATTTTCAATACTATTTGTAGGCATAGTACCTAGCCCTGAAAGTCCTGAAATATTAGCAATTTCACTTCCACCGGCCATACTTTTCTTGGCTTCTTTTATTAAAACTTTTGCTTGTACCTGGTATAGAGGAGCATTAAAATAGATATAAGTGATTCCCAATAGTAAGAAAACAAAAACTGAGATAAAAAACAAATACCATTTAGAAGTAAAAGGCTTAATAAGATCAGAAAAAGTAGTGTCAGCAAGCTGTTGATTTTCGTTCATAAAAATCTTTTAACATTAAAAAAAATGATGGCAAATATATATTTAATAAGTTTAAAAAACAAATTTGTATCAACTGAATAAGTGATCTATATCACACAAAAAACTATTTAATATAATCACGTTTTAAGATGAAATTACATTTTTATTTTGTTCAAAAAGGAAATATTTTTGAATGATTTCTTTTCTAGATTTTTATTTTTGATAATCTTTGATATAAACATTAAAAATTTATAGGATAACAATCTCTTTTTTACAAATTTTGAGAAACTATAATTATATTTTTGGAGATAGTATTTTACAGATCTCATTTGTAGATTAAAGTTACTTTCTCCAACTTCTGCTCTTTCATCTATTAAATGCTTATAAATAATGGATTTATCAAATTTAGTTTTAAAATCAAACTGTAAAAACCTCTTTGTAACATCAGCTTCTTCACAATAAAGAAAGATTTCTTCATCAAAACCACCTATTCTCTCAAATTTGGTTTTATCTATGAAAAGTAAAGCTCCTGAAAGAAAAAAAAAACCGCTGAAAATATAGATTTAACTTATTGAGCAAAAGACATAATGGTGTAGTTACTATAAATAATTCAAACTCTGGTCTAATCCAAAAAGATAAATTTATTCCACCCAATTGTTTACCACCGATCATAGCAAGTCTGGTATCTTCTTTGAAAGAATTTAATATCTTAGAAAAAACAAAATTTTGAAGAAGAACATCGGGATTTATCACACAAACTATATTTGAAAGAGCATATTTAATCCCAATATTATTACCTTGCCCATATCCTTTATTTTCATAATTATGGATAATCCGTACTTTATTTCCATATTTAAGTTCAATCATACTTTTCATTGTTTCAAAAACATCGGCAGAACTGTTATCTACTACTATTATTTCTAAAAACTCATCTTCTATATCTGATTTATCATAAATTGCCTCAATACAATTCAAGATGTCTTTGAGCGAATTATATGTAACAATTATTATCGATAGTTTTTTCATTCATTAAATATTATTATATTTTTTTAAGACCTATTTTCATTTTTCCCAAAATATCTAATACATTTTTTCCTTACAAATAATTAAAATAATGAATATTTGAAAAAAATAAATTACAGATAAGATAGCAAATTCTATAAGACTTTCATGGAATAATTTTGAAATTAAAATAGAGCTAAAACATGCAAAAGATGAAGCAAAAATTACTTTACTAATTTCTTTAAAGGATAATTTAAGCTTTAAAATTTGACTTCTTGTTTTATATGCCATGAAACTTATAGCTAGTAATTCAACTATAACTTGTGTGACAGCAGCCCCATTTTGCTGAAAATACTTTACCATAATAATATTCATAAAAACACTTAATACTGCTGATATCAAAACTGAAATTGTATATACAGATTCTCTCTTTTGTGTATAAAGTAAAAGATATCCAAAAAAATATGCAAGACCAACAATAACACAAAGTGGAGATAAAATTCGCATTGTTGTTATTGATTCGTAAAAGTCTTGTCCAGCCATAATATGTATTATAAAAGAAGAAAATATTAAAAAATATCCCATAAAAGGCACAGATAAAAGGAAGATAATCTCAAATGCTAATTTTAAATTTTCATAATACTCAACTTTATTTGTTTGCCACAATCTTGATATTTTGGGAAGCATAACGATTCCTGCCACTGTAATAAAACTAATAACATATCTTATTAGCTTATTCGGCACAGTATAGTAGGCTAAATATTTGTCTCCAGCTAAAAAACCAATGATAAAGTTATCCAACTGGGCATAGATATTTATTGAAATGGCAGCTATAAAAACCTTTAATACAGGCGAAAAATGCCTTCTAATATTCAAATCAGAAAATCGAATTGCTTTAAGGCTGATAGACTTAAAAATAAATAGTAAATTAAAAATATTAGATCCTGCAAAGTTGAGTACTAATAGGAAACAGTACATGATAACATCTGTATCATTCTTAACAAACAAAAAAAGCAAAGTTATTGTAAGAATGCGTACCAGGGTATAACGCACTGTAATATATACTTGATTTTCCATCCCTTGAAAATACCAATCTCCTCCTATATTCGTTAGCAATATCATCGAGCTAAGTATTATAATAAAATTCTTATAATCTGAAAAAAAAATGCAATGGAAACAATAAAATGAATAAAGAAATATATGCTATAATTGTTGTTACTAATAAAATTACAAATAATTCTAGTGTAACTTTTGTTCTTTCAATTATATCATTGCTTACTTTAGCAATTTCTCTTATTCCATAAATAGGAATTCCAATCGCCGAAAACATAAGAAAATAGTTTATTATAGTATAAGCGTATTCAATTTTTCCAATATTATTTACGCCTAATACTCTATTAACGTATGGCATCATAATAAGTCCAACTAAAGTTGCAGAAACAATACGAATAAAATTAAGAACGTAATTTACTTTTGTGCTTAGTTTTTTCATCCTTTAAAAAAATTGAAACTTGCCTTCATCATTTTCCAATTTATAGATTTTTATAGTCTCCAATAAGATATATTTAAAGAGTATTTAGACGCCCTTATAGAGAAAATAGGCTGTTCCAAAAAATAATTTTGGACAAAGATATCTAATATTCCATACAATTTTATAATCTTTATCAAATTAGCCATAAAATCATTTTGCCACATATATTCACCAAGAGACATGTTATGAAATAAAATAGTATATTACTTTGTATCGCGCAGTGACAGATACTACTCTTTTCCTTTTATCTTATAAGTCAGCATCAGCCCACCTCTCGTCGGAATAAGTTCTCCACTTTTATTAAATTTGGTTGCTCCTTCATATCTCTGATTATTATCTTTAAAATATCCTTTATAGAAGGATTGTGTAGTACCTATTCCGGCATACAGATCCAAACCCCAACGATCATTAATTGTAAAATGATATCCTCCACTTACACCAAAAATAAAAGAAATTCCTTTCTGATATTTTCCAGTAACTCGAACACTTCCATCTGGAAGTATCTCGGGGTTACCAAATTCATCTACTACTGGTTTATCATTCCAGTAATTCCATTTTTGAAGATTAAATGCAGTCATGGAAACATAGGTGCCCACATACCATTTTTTCATTTTTTCTCCAAAATAATATCTTCCTTCGAGAGTTCCCATATAAATCTGCAGATTCCTTCCAGCAAAAGATTTCCATGGGGAAACAAACACTTCGGCTTGTAATGAAATCTTATTTGTAATTGGCTTTTCAACGGCAATATTGTAGATACCTATCGGAGCAAAAAGAGTGTTTACTTTTACTTCTATTTGTGCATTCAGGACAGATGCCAGAAATAAGCTGCTTATAAAGCATAATTTTTTAATCAGAGATTTCATTAGAATATAACATTTTTCTTATTAATATATTATGATTTGAGTACTGAAAAGGTCTTGAGGAGTATATAAAGGTCATTTTTAAAGGAAAGATGATGATAGTAATCAAGGTTCATTTTTACTTTATCCGGAAATAAAATCTCATCATTATATTGTAAAGGATTTTTCTGCTGAGCAAGTATTTGTTCTTCATTCCGATATTTAATTCCTGCTTCACTGGTAAGCCCAGGTTTAAGAAGCAGAACAAAACGATTTTCTCCTTCAAGTTTATCATAATACCCAGGAATATCTGGGCGAGGTCCAACTAAAGACATGTCCCCTTTTAAAATATTAATCAACTGAGGAAGTTCATCCAGTTTATATTTTCTCAGCCATAGGCCGATCCTTGATTTTCGAGATGTTTTAGGTTCCAATGTTCTGAATTTGTAGACATTAAAAATTTCCCCATTCAAACCTATTCGCTTCTGAACAAAGATCCCAGGGAAACCGGTATCTATAGAAGCTATAATTACTAATAAAAAAAACAGAGGTAATAAAAGAATGACAGCAAAAAAAGCTATGCTGTAGTCCATCAACATCTTCCAAATAGGGTATTTTTTCACAATCTCTGGATTCATTACAAATATATGAAATATGTCTCTAATATGAGAAAAATAAGCAAAGTGTACCGATTTATTAAAAAAAATATTCACCTGGAATTTATATACAATGACTGTGACATATTTTAGAATCAACTGTGCTTGAAAAAATCTTTTAAAACTCTAGCAATCCTTTCTTTATGCTCAATGGAAAGGTTAGATCCGGAAGGTAAACAAAGCCCCGAATTAAAGAGGTTCTCAGCTGTTTGTCCTCCATAATATGGAAAGTTTGAAAAGACAGGCTGTAAATGCAAAGGCTTCCAGAGTGGTCTTGATTCTATATTATCATTAAGAAGAGCGAGACGTAAATCTTCTCTTGTTTTTCCCGTTTTTTCAGAATTTATTGTGATTGCAGATAGCCAATGATTCGAGTAGAAATCTTCATTCGGTTCTGTAAAAACATCAACTCCGTCTATATTTTTAAATAGAGCAGTATAAAAATTATGAATACCTCTTCTTGCCTGAATCCTATCATTTAGAACTTTCATTTGTCCACGTCCTATTCCTGCAATAATATTACTCATTCTATAATTATATCCTGTAGATGAATGCTGATAATGAGGAGCATCATCTCTGGCCTGTGTGGACAAAAATATCGCCTTATTCTTATCTTCTTTAGAATGGCATATCAATGTCCCTCCACCAGATGTTGTAATAATTTTATTCCCATTAAACGATATGATACCAAATTGACCAAAGCCACCACAAGGTTTCCCTTTATATCTGGATCCAAGTGATTCCGCAGCATCTTCTATCACCGAGATCTTATATTTTTCTGCAATAGATAAAATTTCATCCATTTTGGCAGGCATTCCATAAAGGTGTACGACAATAATAGCTTTGATTTTTTTTCCTTGTAAAAGCCTGTCTTTAATAGCCTCTTCCAAGGTAACAGGGCACATATTCCATGTTTCCGGTTCGCTATCAATAAAAACAGGATTGGCATTGCAATAGATAATCGGATTGGCTGAAGCAACAAAAGAGAAAGTTGAGGTCAAAACATCATCCTCATTACCTACCCCTAAAAGCATAAGAGCCAAATGTATTGCTGAAGTAGCAGAATTCAGGGCACAAACTTCAATATTGCCTCCAAGAAAGCTCCTTACATCATTTTCAAATTCATCAATATTATTGCCTATTGAGGTAACCCAGTTTTTCTGAAAAGCATCATCAATGAATTCCAATTCATTTCCTGAAAGATGAGGAGGGGAAAGCCAAATTTTATCGTGCATCGTGTGTTATTGAGAAGCAAATATAACTTTTCCTACTGAATTTTGACATTCATTTTTTCACTTATGGAAATACTGGTATTTTTTTAGTAAAATAGATTTATTTTTTGATTCTGTCTCCCTGACCTTTTCCACCAACTGTGGCGAAAATATATTTTAAATAATCCGATACCGTTAGATTTTTAAGCATTTCAGCGTCTTTTTCTGCCAATTCAACCGGTGTTGACATATCAATTTCACTAATTTGTCCTAATCCGGTAATTCCCGGAAGAAAATTGTATACTCCTCTTTTCTCTCGCTCTACAATTAGATCTGTTTGGTTAAAAAGATTAGGTCTAGGACCAACAAGACTCATCTCTCCCATCAGAACATTAATAAGTTGTGGAAGTTCATCCAATTTTGATTTTCTTAAAAAACTACCAAATTTAGTCACAGACGAGGTGCTGGAAAGATGTGTCGCTACAGATTTAGTATTTACATGCATTGTACGAAACTTCATTAATTTGAATGGCTTTTTATGTTTACCAACTCTTTCCTGAATAAAAATTGGAGATCCGGTATCAAATAAACCGATTATGTAGAGAATTAGTCCAACTGGCCATAAGAAAAGAATTCCTAAAAAAGAAAATAAAAAATCGAGGATGCGTATCATTGTAAGATGTTTAAGATTTAAATTAAATATTAAAACTTTGTATAGTTTTGGTGAGTCCTTCCCGAACGGTGAAGGGTAGTGATTTTATTTTTAATTCAGTTTTTATCTTTTGATTGGAAACAACATAAGATTCTGTCAACTTTTTTAATCGTTCTGAATTTAAGGGTAAATGTAATTTATCTCCAAGTCTTGCTACTATTTCAATTATGCTCTTAGGTATATACCACAGTTTTGATTTTTTACCAACTGCAGTATTTATAGTTTTAATTAGTTCGTTAGTAGATATGGCCTGATCATCAGCAAAATTATAAATACCTGAGGCAAGATTCTCATTAGTAAGCATTTGTTTTATTAAAAAATTTAAATTATCAATACTCAAAAATGATCTGTCATTTTCAAAAGCAGCCAATGGCCAAGGTATACCCATTTTAACGATTTTGTAAAGTAAGTTTAAGTTTCCCTTATTGCCTGGTCCATGAATCATACATGGTCGAATAATATATACTTTTTTATTTGCTGGTAACGGTTGTTTAAGAATTTGCTCTTCAGCTTCTTGCTTGGACTTACCATATGGAGTACAAGGATTAGGTTTAACTTCTTCTGTTAGAATAGAATCAACAGTATCCGCTACTGCCTTTACGGAACTAAAGTAAAAAAAAATATTTAATGTCCGACTTTAAGAATTCGTTAAATAATTCAAAAGTGAGATCTGTGTTTATCTTAAAATATTCTTTTTCTTCAGACGTATTGGATGTATCATGTGCTTTACCAGCCAAATGAACTATTGCATCGGCATATTGATCTATTTGCTTTCTCCATTCCTTATCTCTAAGTGATAAAGATTCAACATTAATAGATGTGGAATTAAGATATTCGCTTAAATTTTTGCCAACAAATCCTGTGGCTCCTGTGATGATAACTTTCATTACATTCAATTTATTAAACTTGAATAAATTTCTAAATGTTTTTTTATAACAGAATTCACATCAAATTCAAGTTCTGCCTTTTTCCGAGATTCATCTCCCATTTTTGCTATCAAATCATGATTTAACATCAATTTTTCAATAGCATCAGCAAGTTCCTGAACAGAATATACTGGTACCTTTAATCCATTAACTCCTTCATCAACACATTCACGACATCCTATTGCATCAGTTGTAATAATAGCTCTACCTATTGCACAAGCTTCTATCAAAGTTTTAGGCATGCCTTCTCTGTAAGACGGTAATACTACGATGTGAGAATCTTGATATACTTTTACCATATCTTTTTGGTATCCAATCCATGTCACATAATTCCCATCTTGCCATTTTTTTAAATAACTAGAAGGTACTCCAGCCTTATTATCTTCATCTGCCAAACCAGAGAGGATAATCTGCAATTTATTGTGATATTTATTCTTTAACAAATCTGAGGCCTCTTTAAGCTCTTTGACACCTTTATCCCAAAGCATTCTAATAGGTAATAACACTTTAACACGGTCAAAGGAAGGAAATGGACTTTTAGGAAATTTGACCAGATCTACGCCTGAGCCCTTTATTCTTACTATTTTATTTTTAGGAGATAATATTCTTAAATTTTCAAAAGCTTTTTGATCATCGTCATTTTGAAAGATAACAGTTAATTTATCTCTATCAAAACCGTAGCGCATTAGCCGAATCATCATTCTTTGAACGGCCCCTTTCCTATCTCCTGTAAAATTATATCCTAGTCCACTAACTGCATTAAGTACACCCCTTATATTTAGAGTTTTGGCAACAATTGACCCATAGGTTACAGGCTTAAGAGTAATATGGTGAACTATATCTGGTTTAATACTTTTATATAGCTGGTAAAATTGCCTTAATGTTTTGACTTCTTCAACCGGATTTATACCAGACCTTGAAAATTTAAAGTCAAGAAAGGTTATACCGTCCACTTCAATTTCGTTTCTTCTTCCAGTATCTTCGCAAGCCACAAAAACTTTCCATCCTGCTCTGCTCGCTTGCTGTGCAATACACAATCTGTGCGAAATAAAAAACCAATCTACATTGGCAACCATTAAAAGTCTCTTCATTATCCTATTTATTTAATGGATTTATTTAGCATCTTTCCATTAACATTAACTTGGTTGATGTTTAATTTTAAATTTGGAGACAAAGCTCTCTGAACCTTAACTTTAGAGTTCATATTATTCCATTTTGGATTTGTATAATTTAGCACACCACTTAGTTTATCATTATTTACATTTTCTAGTCCAACTAAGGTTAATGGATTTGGACTTCCTTGATCGTTATGATTATCTATATTTATCAACACTTTGTTTTGATCCGTTAATTTTTGAAATACTACTTTTATTCCATCAATTTTATTATTAATAGTAGTAATGTTATTCAAGTTGATGTTATATAATAATTCGTCTTTTAAATTAGGCTCCAAATCAATCCCTGCCATAGGACTTGTGCCATTTGTATTTTTAATAATCATATTACTTACTGTAATATCTTTTCCTGAAATAATAGAAATTCCATTTCTTCTATTATTGTCCAAAATACCACCTGTAACTTTAATTGTATTACAATAAGATATACTGTTTTCATTACGCCCAATATAAATAGCATCTCCCCAGAAATTCTTGATTTTAGGGTTCACAATGGTTATATTAGAAGAAGATAGGATATTTATTCCCATCCCCCACTCTCCTGTAGTTCCAGTATGTTGATCTCTATCACCTACCAAAACAGGGTTTATAATTTTCACATTGTTAATATTTTTAATTAACAGTGCCTGATATTTAGCATTAGAATTTGGTAAAACAATCAATTTTGAACCACTTTGAAAAGTAATTTTAGAATCGCTTTTCACACTTAATCCACTGAAATTTACAGCTATAGGAAAATTAGGCATTAGAATATCTTTATTTTCATTAAAAGCCTTCTGTAATTCATTTGTATAATCTACGGTCCCTGTAGTTGAATAGTTACCTGGCAAATATTTAATTATATTTGATGAATCCTGAATGTTATCTGTGGAATTATTTTCAGAGATATCGCTTTTACTAGTATCACTAAATACGATTTCTTTAGACGAATTGAGTTGCGCATGCTTTGTGTTAGAATCAATACTATCCCGATTTAAACTGACATCTATTTTTTCTTTTGGATTAGTACAATTGATAAAAATTAGCACTAAGAAGCTTGTAATCATTTTCATATAATATTTTTTATTTATGTGACAAAAAGAATACCATATTAATATTCATTAATTTTCTTAATTAATTTTGCAGGAACCCCTCCTATTAATGAATTTTTTTCAAAAGATTTATTTACTATTGCTCCTGCCGCAACAATTGATCTTGTACCTAATCTTACACCTGATAAAATTCGCACAGCACAGCCCAACCAAACATCATTTTCTATAACTATTAAAGAAGATATCTCTTTATTGTATTTAATTGGAATGGAAATATCATCCCAAGTGTGACTAGTTGAAATTAATGTTGTTGAATGTGCAATAGATACATCATTCCCAATAATAATGCCACCAGCACCCTCTATATAACACATTGGATGTATACTAACATTATTTCCAAATTCTATATTTTCTAAGCCAAACAAAAATACTCCGGGTTGAATTGAAACATTACTTCCTACTTTTTTAGCCAGATTTTTTAAAAAGACATATCGTAACAAAAGACCCAATTTTCCATTTGTATTCCTAAAAAACTTTAACAAAAACAAGTTCCCCCCTCTTCCTAAAGATTTAAAAACAGAAACTAAAATATTTATAATAAGTTCATATTTTTTAAATTGATCTCTACCCGTCATTATTCATTTTTTTTATATTAATATCATCAGAATAAGAATCTTTTATATATAAGCCAAATCCAAGCGGTAAAGCTATTAGAGCTAAAGGAAAATTGTTTATTTTCTTTAATAGGGCAAATATATTTTTGGTGTCACAAAATCCAAATCTCCAAAAATTAATTATAGATTTAAATTTTAATTTAATTGGTGCTTTAGGATTATGGGCAAGTTCTTTATATAATAACGTAGCATATTTTGGATTCTTTCTCCTATTTCTTATACTGTTACTGGATAAACCATCTTCGAAATATTCTGCTATATAAATAACTTCATTAAAGTATCTAAATTTATACTCTAGTGCCATTCTATTCCAGACGATTGATTCTGCCACAAAGTTTTCACCAACTATATCAGGAAATCTAAATTCTTTAAACTTATTGGTTTTTATCACTTTAGCCATATCAACAGTAATACCATATCGCTCTCTTCTTTCTATTAAGTTTGTATCAACAACATCTAAGGGAAATTGCTGATTTTTTAATATTGTACCATTGGGTGTTGCATATAAACCGACAATCCCAATAATAGAATTATCTTCTTTGATTGTTAAATAACGTTTACAAACAATTTCCAAACTATTTGCAGGGAGATAATCATCACTATCAACAATAAAAAACAATTCACCCTTAGCATGATCCAATCCCTTATTAATAGCCCTATGCTTACCCCCATTTTTTTGTTTATAATAACTAATTGCAAGTTTTTCCTCTGCTATCCATTTATTGATAAGAGATTCTGTATTATCTACACTTCCGTCATCAATAATTAACCATTCAAAATTTTTATATGATTGTTTCAGTAAACTTTGATATAATCTCGGTAAGGTTTTCTCTCGGTTATATGTAGGAGTAAATACTGTTATTGTATTCATTTATTTAAAATTTTTTCTAACACATTTTCAAACCTAGAAACTTGCACTTTCGGTGCATAATTTGTTTTTATTAAATTATACCCATTTTGAGCAATATTATTATATTCTTCTCGATTTTCTTTTAGTAAAAGTATCGCCTTTAAATAATCATCAGTAGAATTAAAATCCGATAAATATCCTGTATAATTATGCAAAATAAAATCAGTGACACCTCCTACAGCATTGGCAATAACAGGTTTCTTAAACGCCAATGCTTCCATAACAACACGTGGCAATCCTTCAGTATAGGACGGATGTATTACAATGTCAGCTTCATTAAAATACTTATACGGATCATTACTGTTTGTAATTAATTTAACTTTATCCTCTAGTCCATAATTTTCAATCATGTTTCTCAGATTTTTTACAAAAATCTGAGACTCGATTCCATCATATATAGCTCCAACAATAGAAATTTCAAAATTAATATTAATTTCCTTCATTCTCTTTGCCAAGTCAATTGTAAGCAATTGTCCTTTTTCCTTTAAATATCCTCCACAGTGAAGAATTTTTAGCAGATCATTCTTTTCTACGGGATTGTTTACTTTATATTTTTCAATTTTATCTATATCAATTGCGTTAGGTACAACATAGATATTTTCAAGTTTTGAAAATCCACCAGAAAAAATTGCTTGACGTGTAGACTCAGAAACACCTATAAAATATTCTGCTTTTTTTCTAAAAATGTAAGCTTTTAGTTTTGGGATAGAATTTAAATTAAACCATCCTCTTGCAAAGTATACGATTTTGTAATGATCCGACTTCTTTAGAATTGATATTGTTTTAGAATTATTAACAATGATTAATTCGATATTATTTTCTTTAATATATCTTTCTAAATTTTTCTGTATCTCCCTTTTCTCTATGTAAAAACTCAATATATTTTTAAAGATTATAAAAGGATTTTTAGAAGATTTTATAATAATTGGTTCATCTTTTTTAAGTAATATTTCAAGATTAATATTCCGATGCCTAACATCTTCAACAAATTCTTTACAGTTTCCCCAAAAATCGGCAATATGAACTTTATGATTTTGCTTTAACAATCTTTCAGCTAACTCTACGGTACTTTTTCTTGCTCCTCCATGAACCTGTACAGCTTCTAAAAATAATATATTCATTTTTTATTGGTGTTATTTCTCTCTTTTTTGAGAATTATTATAAGCATCACTCATACTTTGGGTATAAATAATTAGCCGATATTCATAATAATCTTCCTTATTAAAAATACTAGAATATGGATAATACATATTAAATTTAGTCGATCCTTTAACAATATAATCATATGAAATTGAATAATATTGATATTTATAAAGCAAAGGTCCGATTAATAAAAGAATAACAGACACGACCCTAATCCCCACAAATTTCTTTACATTCATTACTAGATAAATGGTATTTACAAAGAAAACAAGCATAAATGGCCCAAAATAGTTAATAAACCGACCAAATCCAGAATAAGCTATATAAATTGCAACTATAAAGAAATAAGGATATATTAATTTTTCAAAATATATATCTTTATAATACTTCTTATTTAATTGCACCAAAAAATATGGAAAGCATCCAAATACCAAGAAAAGATATATCATTCCATTAATACTAAAAGAATATTTAGAATAAATATCCAGCTTAGAAGCCATACGATCTGTTAAGGCAATCGTACTAACAACTCCCGGAAATAATATAAATATGGAAATAAATCCTATTGAAATACATCCTAGTATTATAAAACCTTTCCTATTTAATTTAAATCTTCCAAAAAAAGGAATTAATAATAAAACCACTGTTGAAATATGGAAAAATAATAAAATAACATTAAGCAGATAATATTTCTTATAATCTTTTTTTTCTAATGCAGGATACATCCAGTTAATAAAAATACATATTGGTATAATTTCTCTTAAAATTTCCATGTTGAAATAGAAATAATAAAAGATTCCATATAATAAAATTGCAGTAAAATAATAGGGCGTATATCGTTTAAAGAAACGGAAAAGAATAGTATTTATAAAAATCGATTGCAAAAGCTGGAAAAACCAAAATTCAGGTACAATCGACTTACTTAAAGAATTTACAAGTAAATACCCCGGCTCCCAACCTATTTCCAGAAATTTTATTTTTGTGAATTGAAAAATAGGAAAAATAAATGTTTCAAACTTATCCTGATAAATCAGGGAATCGCCCCCTACCCGCCACCTCAGTCCAGCTATCAAAATCAATATAATCATTGATAAATAATAGAAAAAATTTCTAGGCCCTTTGACTTTAAAAAAATCAAAAAAGATCGATAATAGGAATAAGTAAATAAAAACTAATAAATAAATCATTATAATATTTTCTTTACGTTTTTATAAGAAACCCATAAATGCATACCAAAAAACAAACAAATAACTATTGCTATCATAATTCTCCTGACAAAATCAAGCTCCACATACATCATCATAATAGAAATGATAAGAGTCGGAACCAACAATAATATAAACTGGAAAACACTAAATGGAATATAATATAACTTATTTGATATAAACCATGACAGACATACTAAAAATAAATTCGTTACGACCATTGCAATTACTACCCCTTTTAGTTCTAAAAACTGAATCAAAATATAGAGCGATCCAATATTTACAATGACTGATAATATAAAAGTAAAAGATAGGTATTTTGTTTTCTCCTTTATCTTTGGTCCAATATCTACAACTTCCTTTATTATATATAATGAAAAGAACAAAGATAATCCTCCAACATATTTTGCGGCAGAATAAAATTCTTGTGTTGCAAGCAATTTCACCATTTCAAGTGAAAACAAACTTATTAAACATACGCACAAAAAAGTAACTCCGACTACCAAAGGAAAGACGTTACTAAAAACTTTTTGATTATTTTCTTTTTTAAATTGAACATGCATAAATGGTGCCCAAGCCATTATAAATGCCGTATTTATAAGTTGTATCGAAGATGCCAGTTTCATAGAAACAGAATAAATACCTATCGCAGCTAGTGATAAATATCCCAACATGAAAAATCTATTTGCTTGTCCCAATACCATACTTCCTACACGTGCAGGAAATTGAGGTAAGGCATATCCAAGATTCTTACGAGACATTATTCTAGACAATTTTAGTATAAATTGCTTTCTCACATAAAAAGTTACTAAGGAAGTGGAACAAAAAATCGCACTTACCTGTGCAATAAAAACACCTTTCAATCCCAATTTTAAATAGACAACAAATAAATAGACAAATAAGAGAGTAGATGCTACTTTGGTTATTATAACACTTAAAAATTTTAAATTTTCTTTTTCAAACCGAAGCAGAACAAGGCCTAACATGCTAATATTAGTTAAAGGAAGTTGTATAGCAATTGTTTTAATTAATATTGAATAGCTAGCACTTCCAAAAAGTTTTTGTGATAAAATATCAGATATAAAAAATATGATCAACCCAATAACTAACGAACATGAACCTATCCAATAATAAATTGTTGAGACTAACAATTTCCTTTTTAGTTTGTCATATTCATAATAATACCTCTGCAAGGAAGTTTCTAGTTGCAGTAATCCAAATATACACGTAACCTGCAGAATTGTACCAATCATATCTATGATCCCATATTCTGTAGCATTAAAATATTTTGTGTAAATAGGCAAAATTACAAATCCCAATAGTTTTTCAATCGATGTAGCTAATCCAAAGGAAAGAAATGCTTTTATAAAATTATTCATTATCAAATCTTTTTAGCCAGTTCGTGAAATCATATTTTGAAATAATACTCTCATCAAGATCCACATGGGGTAGTCTAATAAAATCTGCTATTTTATCAATACTATCATGATCCAATACAAAAATATTATTTGAATTATAAAAATCTTCACTAAGGATACTAATATCATTTGTAATCAGCTTCTTTTTAAAAAAAAATTGATTCCATTGGACGTAACGTAAGTCCGGCCTGTCCTATTTGGACATAATCCAATATCACCTTACAATGACCTATTAAATTTAAATAATCATTATAAACAATTGGTTTAATCTGATCAGGGTTCGGCTTATTTTTATCTGGAACTATATGGAAATTAGTAGATACATTCATATCAGTAAAAACTTTCTGTAATTCAATAAGTGCCTCTTTCCTACCTTTATCTGCTCCCACAAAAACAACGTCTATTTCTGACCTATTACTATCTAATGAAATGTTATTAAAGTAAAAAGTTGTATTATATTTCAAATTATACTTTCTACAATCTTCTTTATCAAAGGACCAATATTCCACATTTTTTCTATTGAGAACATCTGGTCGAAAACATCTAAATACAGGATTCCAATACCAAACAATTATTCTTATATGTGGATAATGTACTGCTATATAATCTATGTAGTCATATCGATTAGTCGCAAAAATAATAACCCGATCTACAGATATTAAATAATTTTTCCATTCGCCGTACCATTCTTTTTCATTAACTTTAGCTACAAAAGAAAGTTTTCTGAAAATTTTTTCTGACTTGGTTACAGTTCGAAATGATGAAAAACATTTTATCCCCTTATCTTTAATAAATGGTACAAAATATTTTACAGAATCATAAATAATTAAAGTACGGTCGTTATTCATTTCTTTATACTAACGTCATTAATATTTGCCTATCTTCTTTCTTTATAGATTAAAACTACCTACTACACAAATTAGAAAATTTCCTGGATGTAAACCAATATTGAAGTCTAAAATGAATAATTTCACTCCTATTCTAAAAGCAAATTATATTAAATTCTTAATTTTGAATTCGTTAAATGATTGAGCTAATTTATCTTTCTCGGAAATAATCATTTTCTCTAAAGGAATTTGCCAATTAATATTTAGTTCGGTATCCAAAGGATTGATTCCGTCTTCAGATGATTTGTTATATCCATTATCACACTTGTAGAAAAAAATGGCATTTTCTGAAACGACAGAAAAACCGTGTAGAAATCCTCTTGGAATAAATAATTGTTTTTTATTCTGTTCCGTAAGCTCTATTGCAATAAACTCTCCATATGTGCCAGAACCTGGTCTAACATCTACTACAACATCAATAACCGCCCCTTCTATTACCCTAACAAGCTTGGCCTGTGAATACTCTCCCTCCTGCATATGCAAACCACGAACCACACCATATGAAGATTTCGATTGGTTATCCTGAACAAAAATAGGTTTATATCCTAAAATACCCTTCAACTTTTCTTCATTGTATGACTCAAAAAAATACCCTCTGTCATCTTCAAAAATAGTAGGTTCTAAAATAAAACACCCTTTTAATTTTGTTTCTATAGCTTGCATTATTAATAATTATTTAGTGGTATTCGTTATATTTTTATATCAGGCTTATCATGAATATTTTCAATTCTACCTGCCTAAAACAAAATATTAAAAGATTTACTGATCTTGAGATCAGGATAAATAATTTAACTTGTAACATCAGAGCCGATAAAACCGGCTTCTTTTATTATATCTTTAAAATATATTCTACAATCTTGAATCGCAGTCAGTTAATATGCCTTTCACATCGTAGATCACCCCATTTTCATTTAAAAATTGATTTAAATCCAATTCTAAAAACTCTTTATGGGCGACTGTAAGAATTATAGCATCATACTTATCTCGTATTTTATTTATAGTACTGACTGAATTTATATTGTACTCATGATGTACTTCTGCTTCATTAGCCCAAGGATCATAAGTTGTCACCTCTAATGAATAATCTTCTAGTGCTTTAATAACGTCAACTGCTTTTGTATTTCGAACATCAGGACAGTTTTCTTTAAAGGTAATTCCCAAATTTAATATCTTAGCTCCATTTACCTTGATATCTTTCTTAATCATTGTCTTTACTACCTGCGAGGCTACATATTGTCCCATTGAATCATTAAGTCTTCTACCTGCTAAAATAATTTCGGGATGATATCCTTTCTCTTGTGCCTTTTGAGCCAAATAATAAGGATCTACTCCTATGCAATGTCCACCAACAAGGCCCGGCTTAAATGGTAGAAAGTTCCATTTTGTTCCAGCAGCCTCTAAAACAGCATGCGTATCAATTTCCAGCAAGTTGAAAATTTTTGCCAATTCGTTTACAAAAGCAATATTAATATCTCTTTGCGAATTTTCAATAACTTTTGCAGCTTCTGCTACTTTAATAGTTGGTGCTAGGTGTGTACCAGCTGTAATAACAGATTTATATAAATTATTTACCGTTTCTCCAATTTCTGGTGTAGAGCCAGATGTAACTTTTAAGATCTTTTCAACAGTATGTTCTTTATCTCCGGGATTAATACGTTCAGGCGAATAACCTGCATAAAAATCTTCGTTGAACTTTAATCCTGATATTTTCTCTAGTACAGGAATACATTCTTCTTCTGTCACCCCAGGATATACAGTTGACTCATAAATTACAATATCCCCTTTTGATAATACCTTACCAACAGTTTCTGAGGATTTGTATAATGGTGTCAAATCCGGACGATTGTGCTTGTCAACCGGTGTTGGCACTGTAATTACATAAATATTTGCATCTTTAATATCATCCAAATCCGATGAACAATACAATCCGTTGCTAGAAGACTTAAAAGGGTTTTCTTTTACCAATGCTGATTGTAAAATATCATCATCAAGCTCCAATGTATGATCCTTTCCTTGATTCAATTCTTCAATACGCTTCTGGTTGATATCAAAACCCACTACTGGGTATTTCGTAGCAAATAAACGTGCTAAAGGCAATCCAACATAGCCTAAACCGATAATTGCGATCTTATGAGTTGTATTCATTAATACTTTTATTTTTATTAATTTGGTTTATATTATTTCAAATTTTCCCAATACCATTTTACTGCTTCTTTCAGACCTTTATCGATCGTATGGGATGGTTGATATCCTAATAAGGATTTAGCTTTTTCAATTGATGCCAACGAATGTGGAATGTCACCTATACGATTGGGTCCATAAACAGGTTCAATATCAGCTATTTCTTTATCAAATTCACTTAAATATTCTCTTAAATATTTAACTAAATCATTTAAAGTTGTCCTATCCCCTACTGCAGTATTATATACTGTATTTATAGCTGCAGGATTATCTGCAAGCATAGCTAGCTCATTCATTTGAATAACATTATCTATATAAGTGAAATCACGTGAATAGTTTCCTTCGCCATTAATTTTCGGTGATTCATGATTCATTAATTGTTTTACAAATAGAGGAATTACAGCAGCATAAGCTCCGTTTGGATCTTGGCGACGACCGAAAACATTAAAATATCGCAAGCCTATACATTGTATACCATATGTTTTACTAAATACATCTGCATAAAGCTCATTCACATACTTAGTAATTGCATAAGGAGATAATGGCTTTCCAATAACATCTTCAACTTTAGGTAAAGACTCAGAATCTCCATATGTAGATGAGGATGCAGCATATACAAAACGTTTAACATTTGCATCACGTGCAGCAATCAACATATTTAAAAACCCAGAAACATTTACATCATTACTGGTAATAGGATCTTTTATTGAACGAGGTACTGAACCTAGAGCGGCTTGATGTAAAACATAATCAACATCTTCTACAGCTCTCTTACAGATTTCCAAATCACGAATATCTCCTTCTATTAGAGTGTAATTAGAATTTGTTAGAAAAGGCTCCACATTATGACGATGACCTGTAGCAAAATTATCTAGACAAACAACTTTACAATTTTTATTTAAAAAGTATTCAGTTAGATTGGAACCAATAAAACCTGCTCCTCCGGTAATTAAAATTTTATACATATTTATTTTTTAAATATTTTTTGCCACCATTTCTTTTTCTTTTCACTTGAATAACCATAACCATAACCGTAATTATAACCATAGCCATAACCTCCAGCATTTTTAGAAACATCATTAATTACAAAAGAAACATTTGTCAATTTAGATTCTTTAACTAGTCCATTAGCAAAATCTATTAATATGTTTCTTGAAACTCCGGATCTTACAACATATAGTGTTGCATCCGCTGTATCTGAAATATAGAGTGTATCCGAAACCAACATAAGTGGTGCAGAATCTATGACGATGTAAGTATATTTACCTCTAACTTCATCAATAAGCTTTTTATATCTTCCATTTGATAATAACTCTTGAGGATTTGGAGGAATACTTCCTGCGTAAATCACATCACAATTTGGATTGGTATCAGATGTAAGAATTAAGTCCTCAACATTAGTTGAATCATCATATAAATATTCTGTAAGGCCTTTTCTTTTCACAGGCTCATTATCATATCGCTGGATCTGGGGATTTCTTATATCCGATCCAATAAGAAGAGCTCTTCCGTTCTTGTTTCCTAATGTTAATGCTAAATTTACAGATACTAGTGTTTTACCTTCTCCTTTTACAGAAGATGTTACCATAATAACTTTAGCTGAATCTTTCGTAGGTAATATAAATTTAAGATTGGAAACTAATACTCTAAATGCTTCAGCAAGTTCTGAAAAATCGTTTTTCTGAACCAAATGGCTATCCTCATCTTTTAAGGAAGGTACATCTGCAAGCACTCCCAATGACGTTCGCTCTGTAATGTCGTTACGGCTATAAATTTTATCATCCCACAAAAAGTAAAGATAAAATATTGCAAAAGGAAATAGTAATCCTAAAAGAACAGCTCCTAAAAGGATCAGATTCTTTTTAGGTGAAACAGGGATGTCATTAGTAAATGCCGGATTTACAATTTTGGCCTTTGGAACATTTACAGAAAGATTAATTGCATTTTCTTCTCTCTTTTGTAAGAGGAAAAGAAAGAGTTGCTCTTTAAGTGTTTGTTGACGCTCTATGCCTCTATATATTTTTGATTGTCCCGGAACTTTTTCAATCATTCCGGTACTCGATGATATTTGACCGTTTAACTGTGCGATTGATGCCGCTACCGCAGCTTTCTGCTGATTAATGTTATCACGGACAATATCTTTCAATGAACTAATTTCTTTATTCATCTCAATCACTGCTGGGTTTTCATTAGTTGCCTGCTTTAATGTCTTATTTCGGCTAATAAGAAGTCCATTATATTGAGAAATTGCTTGTTCTAATGAAGGATTTAGTCCTAGATTAGATGGCATTAGCTGATTACTTCCTTTTGACGCTTCAGTTTGTAATGAATTTAAGAGATCGAGCTGGGCTTGTTGTTGAAGAAGTAATTTTGTATTATCACTTGTATTTTGAAGTGCTAATTGAGCCTGAGCTTGCAAATCAACAATACGATTACGATTTTGAAAATCTTCTTTTTGGTTCTCTACACCAGAAAGATCGCGGGTAATTACCTCTAATCTCTTATCAATAAATTCCTGAGTATTCTGAGCCTGTAGATTTTTATCTTTCAAACCATCAAGATTATACTGCTTCGTAACCTCATTAAGGATAGCTTCTGATTTTTCAGGAACAGTTCCAACTATACTGATATCCATCAACATAGCTTTTTGATCAGGTAAATTTACCTGTATTTTCTTTTCTAACTTTTTAACTTTTTCAAGCGGATTCCAGAAAACGATCTTATATTTTGAAAGAAAGGATACGCCAGAAGTCTTTTGTAGTGTTACAGTTCCAAAATCTAACCTTAATAATTTATTAAAACTTCCTTTATAATCACCTTTTTCATCATTATGTAAGATAAAATCATTCCCTTTTACCTCTTTAACAGTATACTCGGAAGATAAGAATTTTTTTGGATCATTATAAGAAATTACCTTTGCTGTAATAGGTATCTTTGTAAATAGTTCAGAATCTTTTATTTCCCCGGAATGATAATATTGTACATTCAGATTTAGATTTTCAACAACTTTTGTAAGAATTGGCCTGGAACTAACTACTGCCAATTCACTTTTTAATTCATCAGCATTACCAAGACCTAATCCTAAATTATCCAAATCTGCTAATGCACCTGTAATATCGGTCTGTTTCTTATCGAATTTAAGTGTTGTTGTTGTTTCATATTGAGGAACGGAATATCTTAGATAAATACCCGCTATAATTACAAAAATAATTACAAATCCAACAAACCACGGCCATTTACCAATATATTTACCTACAACCTTTCTTAAATCTAGTGTTTCCTCATTTTCCTTTAATTCTATCTTCTGCATATCCAAGGTTTATCGAGTTAAAGAAATAATTAATGTTGCTACCCCTAAGGCTGATGCTAAGATCTGAAATGTTAAAGCTCTATTTGGATTAGAGTTTGCCTGTATTTGCTTATTATGATCTGGTTCTACATAAAGAACATCATTTTGTTTCATATAATAATATGGTGAATTCACAATGTCAGAGCGAGATAGATCTAGGTTTATTACTTGGTCTACTCCATCATCTCCAGGACGAATAAGTTTTACTTTTGTTCGATCCCCAAAATCAGTCATATCCCCGGCCAAACTTAATGCCTGAAAAATGTTAAGCTTTTGTGTAGTACTTTCTTTTTGCCCTGGAACTTTAACTTCACCTAAAACACTTACATTAAAATTCTTCAAAGTAATAGTTACTAAAGGATCTGTTAGATATCTTTTTAACCGAGCTTCAAGATCTTGCTTTAGCTGTACTTGTGTCATACCTTTAGCATACACATTTCCTAAGACAGGAAAATTAATATACCCTTCTTCATTAACCAAATATTCACTAGGCTGTACATATTGGTTTACACCTGTAGTTGATTCGCTTCCTACTTTATTTACAGTATTAAGGTTAAAAGGTTTAACCGCTGCTTCATCAAGTGCAGAAACCAGAATTAAAAGCACATCACTTTCTTGAATATGTAATCCTTGGAATTTAGCTTTAGCCACTTCCTCTTCCATATTATGATGTGCCATATATACCATATTCTGTTTAGGTTTACATGATATTAAAACCACCGACAGGATTAAAAGATATTTAATAATTGTTTTATTCATATTATTATTTAAGTCTGTTCGCTTGTAATCAATACATTAGTCATTATAATCTTATGAACAAGCTGTTTTTTTTTCTATTAATTTGTGATTTAGCGTTCACCTGCTGGTGACAGTCTATTCTAAATTTTATTTATTTAATTTTTAATCAAAGCCAATATCCCTACAGTTATTGAAGCAATTACAGAGGCAACAGAAATGTAAAGCCCTGTATTAGGATCTACCCTTGCTGCTTTTTCCCTGTTAGCATTTGGTTGAACATATACTACATCATTTTGTTTAAGATAATAGTAAGGAGAATTTATAAAATTAGCACTTGTAAGATCTATTCTTTCTTTACTTATCTGTCCATCAACATTTCGAACAATTAAAATATTATTTCTTACTCCATAAGCAGTTAAATCTCCTGCTAAACCGATCGCACTTAGTAAAGTTGTATTTCCATCAGGTATTACATAAGTTCCAGGCTTAGCAACTTCCCCAAGAACAGAAACTTTAAAATTGATGAGTTTGATGTCTACAATAGGGTTTTTTACATATTCTGAAATTAACCCTGTAAGTTTAGTTCTTAATGTTTCAATATTTTCATTTTTAGTGCTTACTTTTCCTATCTGAGGAAAAACAATATCACCATTGGTATCTATGACATAAGTTGGTCCGGACGCCGGAACCTGCTGAGGAAGATTATTGGAACTAGGCAATGTGTATTGAGCAACTGTACTACCTGAAGAATAATTCTGATTAAAAGGCTTTACTACATCCATATCTTTTGCTGAAACTGTAATAATTAATTGATCCCCAGGCTGAAAATCAACTCTGCTATTTTTAATCGAATTTTCGAGTGTAATACTATCAATATCTTTCATATAATTGATATCCTGTCTCGTTGTACAAGAAAACATTGCTAAACTTACAGCACCATAAATAAAATACTTTAAACTCATTCCTGATAATTTTTCCACAAAAATAGGATAATTATTTTTTTACAAACTATTCATTGATTTCATTGCACTCAATTAGTCTTCTACTAATGGTTCTTTATCCAAAATTTCAAACTCGGAGTTATTGCTTATAAACTCCTGAACAATAGTTTTTAAAATTCTAACTACCTGTAATTTATCTCTTTTAACAGCAGCTAATATAATCTGCTTGCATAGCATATCCACCTCATCGAATTCCATTATCGGATCTCTTGAGATCAAAATCTTTTCATGATGTGTAGGAATGGTAACAGTATTATTACTTAAAAGTTCCTCATATAATTTCTCTCCCGGTCTTAAACCAATGAAAGTAATTTTTATATCTACATCTGGCGTATAACCAGAGAGTTTTATCATTCTTTTAGCAAGATCTAAAATCTTAACAGGTTCACCCATATCAAATACATAAATCTCTCCTCCATTACCCATAGTTCCTGCCTGAAGTACAAGTTCACATGCTTCAGGAATTGTCATAAAGTAACGAATAATGTCCGGGTGAGTAATCGTAACGGGACCTCCCTTTTCTATTTGCTTTCTAAAGTGAGGAATAACCGAACCGTTTGATCCCAATACATTCCCAAAACGCGTAGTAATAAACTTAGTAGTATTTCCCGGTGAATTCTGTAAAGACTGAACAAACAATTCTGCTGCTCTTTTTGACGCCCCCATTACATTGGTAGGGTTAACAGCCTTATCGGTAGAAACCATCACAAAACGGTTTACTTTATACTTTTTCGATAATAAAGAAACGTTCTTTGTCCCTAAGATATTTACAAAAATAGCTTCATGTGGATTTTCTTCGATTAACGGAACGTGCTTGTATGCAGCCGCGTGATATACCATTGAGAACTGATAGTCTTCAAACACTTTTTCTAATCTGTAACTGTTAGAAATATCCGCCAGTACAAATTTAAACCGTTGCTCAGGAAATTTTTCCAGAAGCTCTAATTCCAATTCATATAATGGGGACTCTGCCTGATCAAGAACTACAATTAATGCAGGATTGAACTGCGCAACTTGCCTAACAATTTCACTTCCAATAGAACCAGCACCTCCTGTAACTAAAACATTTTTATCAAAATGTCTCTTTTTTACGTCTTCACTCTCTATTTTTATAGGTTTACGATTCAGTAAATCTTCAATCTGAAGCTGGCTGATTCCTCCAACAAGATCACTATCTCGCATCTTACTAAGTGTCGGAGCCTTCAGCACTCTTAAACCACTATCCAAAGCTAAGGTCATCCATTCTTCGATTTCCTGCTTTGTCATAATCTCCTTAATCAACAATACAGCATCAAACTGCTTGATTAATTTTTCGCTTTTAAAAAACTGATTTTTATTATAAATCTTGTAGCCCAATAGTAAGGCTCTGTTTGAATCTGATCTTCCAGTTAGAAACCCTTGTAATCGATAGGGATAGTTAGGATTATGCATAATGGCGCGAGCCAATGCTACAGAAGCCTCTCCAACGCCTACCACTGCTATTCTTACTTTAGAAGAAGCACCTTTAATATCAATCAGCATATTAAAGAATTGCTTGGTAACCATCCTGAAAAAGAACATGATGGATACCGAAATAAGGAAATATAAAAACAGATTAGGATACAGGAAAAGTGATGTACCCATGGCCATCTGTGAAATGTAATTGATAATCAAAAGACTGACCAATGTACTTCCTGATGATAGTATAATCTTGAAAAAATCAAAGAAAGTAGAATGTCTTATAATACCTGCATAGGTTTTGAAGACATACATAAACAGGATATTAATCCCAATTACTAAAATCCTTTTCTGAACAACATATTCCGGAAAATTAACTTTCACATCCAGATTCCTTAAGAAAAGACGTGAAAGCAAAATTGAAAAAAAGATAATTAAAATATCGATAATGATAACCAACCATCTCGGTATATATCTCAATTTCGTGATTTTCACAATGTTATCGCCATTGTAAAGAGCATTAAAAGCTTCATGCAACTTTTTCATTCAACATTAGGTGATTTTATTAGCGGGGCAAAGGTAATAGATATTATTCATAATTTTAATGCAATTGTTTAATTTCTTTTTTCTACTTTATCTATTTCCAATAAAAACTATTTCTAACACATATTATTGTCTATAAAAAAATTTATACACAATCTCCATACTTTTTACGCTATTTATATCATATTTTCATTGTTTTTCAGATATAAATTTCAAAATATAAATATTGCAAACCACATGCATTTTTCGTGCCACTTACTTTAATTTCTTTTAAAATTTTAATTTTTTTTTTAATAAAACAATGTAAGATATTACATATAAAAGTCTTATATAAAACTACAGCTCAATTCACAGTATAATTGTTATAATTTATTATCCTTAAAATTTCAACAAAGCTATTTTTTTTTAAACAGAAAATAAACGGAACGTAAATTACATATATATTAATTCTCAAGAACCTGCAGGATTATTTCATATTCGTACCCCTTGCCTATTAAATAACTGATTGTTTTCGTTTTTCTCTGGTACTCTTTCAGCCCACTGGATTTGGAATAGTGATCATCAAACATCTTTTTAAGGGTTTTAAAATAATCGTCCTCATCTATTTCATTAAAGCAGGATTGAATAAGCTTTTCGGAAATTTGCTTTTGCTTTAAATTCATCCGAATCTTATTTCTCCCCCAGTGCTTTATATAAAACTTTCCCCTGATATAACTTCTTACAAACCTCTCCTCATTCAGATAATTTTCCTGAATCAGATATAAAAGAATCTCCTCTTTAGCTTCGTTGATCAGCATGAATTCTTTCATCTTTTGTTCAACTTCAGCATGACATCGGTCCTGATAAACACAATAGTTAACCAGCTTTTGTTTGATTTCTTCAAAAGTATAAGATTTCTTATCCATATATTATAAAAAAAGAATGAGCAAAGTGCCCATTCTTAGTATTTAAATTGAAGTAAAATTTAGTAATTAAACAAAGCTTTCCCTTCCATTAATTCATTTACTTTCTTTTTTACAGATGCAATAACTTCTTCATTCTTGATATTATCAACAACCTCGGAGATCAGCTCTGAAATAGTTTCCATATCCTGTTCTTTTAATCCTCTTGTTGTAATTGCTGCCGTTCCTAGTCTGATTCCAGATGTAGTAAATGGCGATTTATCATCAAAAGGAACCATATTTTTGTTACATGTAATATCTGCCAGAACTAATGCTTTTTCAGTCTCTTTACCATTAACGTCTTTATTTCTAAGATCCACAAGCATTAAGTGATTATCTGTTCCCCCGCTCACAATATCAAATCCTCTACTGATCATTGCTTTTGCTAAAGCCTGAGCATTAGATTTAACTTGTTTTGCATAAGTCTCAAACTGAGTATCCAAAGCTTCTCCAAAAGCAATTGCTTTACCAGCAACCACATGTTCAAGAGGTCCTCCTTGAATTCCAGGAAATACTGCACCATCTAAAACCTGACTCATCATTTTGATCTCTCCTTTAGGTGTCTTATGACCATACGTATTTTCGAAATCTTTACCCATCATGATCATTCCTCCTCTTGGCCCTCTTAGTGTTTTATGAGTAGTTGTAGTTACTACGTGGCAATGTTCAAATGGAGAATTCAGCAATCCCTTTGCAACCAAACCTGCCGGGTGTGCAATGTCAGCCCACAGAGTAGCACCTACTTCATCTGCCACCTCTCTGAATTTTGCATAATCCAGGTCTCTGGAGTAAGCGGAAAAACCGGCAATAAGCATTTTGGGCCTTTCTCTCAAAGCAACTTCTCTCATTTGATCGTAATCGATCAAACCTGTTTCCTGTTGTACGCCATAAGAAACAACATTATACTGAATTCCTGAAAAATTAACGGCTGAACCATGAGTCAGATGTCCTCCCATGGAAAGATCCATTCCCATAATTTTATCTCCGGGTTTCAAAACGGCAAGGTAAATAGCTGCATTAGCCTGAGATCCGGAGTGAGGCTGAACATTTACATAGTCAACTCCAAAAAGCTCCTTTGCTCTGTTTATTGCTAATGTTTCGACCTCATCTACTACTTCGCATCCACCATAATACCTTTTACCAGGGTACCCTTCTGCGTATTTATTTGTTAATACACTCCCCATCGCCTTCATTACATTATCAGAAACAAAATTTTCCGATGCTATAAGCTCCAATCCATGAGTTTGTCTTTGTTTTTCCTTTTCAATCAGGTCGAAAATAATATCCATTTACTTTTAGTTTTTGAGATTTTTCACCCCAAATGTACGGAATTTTCAACAAGATTTTATTCATAAAAATATGATTTTTGGGATAAAATAATATAAAACACAATTTATTTCTCAATCCCTATCTAGCTTAAAATCTCAGTGAAAAAGTGCCCATCACTTCTTATAAAAAAATATTCCCTGCTATATTAATACAGCAAGGAATACTAAAAACACTTAAAATTTAATTAAAATTCTTCTTCAATAAGCTCCTTATTTACCATAGCACCAACGGTATTTCCAGATCCGACAGCATTTGCTACAGATCTCATCATTGAAGAGCTATCACCACAGGCATAAACACCATACACATTGGTTTTATAAAAAGCATCTGTTTTTATATGGCCTGACTCAGTTATTTCGATGCCTAAATCCTGTGAAACGTTTATATTTTGCTCAAAAGGAACTTTAGCATAGACAGCTTTTAAAGAAACTTTTGATCCGTCTTTAAAGAGGACACTTTCAATGATCCCGTTCCTATGCTTCAATTCCGTAATTTCATTTTCATTGATATTAATTTTTTTTTTCTTGTAACTTTCTGATCTGATCTTCTGTGAGCTCTGCCTTTCCATTGGTAAACAGAGTAAGGTCTTTCGTCCAATGTGAAATCATTTTTGAAAACTCATAGGCAAAATCGCCATTACCCATAATTCCTGTTTTCTCATTTTTCACTTCGTACCCATGACAATACGGACAGTGTAAAACAGAAATACCCCAACAATCTTTGAATCCTGGAATAAGTGGCTTTATATCATTAATTCCAGTGGCAATAATCAATTTCTTAGATTTGAATCTTTCTAGTGACTGAGTTTCGACTTCAAATCCGTTATCTATTTTCAGAAGTTTACTCGCAATACCATCATAAAACTTTACAGAACTATATTTTTTCACCTGAGATTTAGCCTCATCACTAATCTCCCGGGGAGTCCTTCCATCTTGTGTCAGAAAATTATGAGAATAAGGTGTTTGCTCATTGCAAGGTTTTCCTCCATCAATAATTAATACATTTCTCAAAGATCTTCCTAAAGCCATTGCAGCTGAAAGACCAGCATAACTGCCTCCAATTATTATAACATCATAAGGGTTTACTTCCATGGTCTGAAATAAAATTTAAGACAAAGATAAAATAATTTTTTGATAATGCAATAAAGTTGCAATAATGAATTATTTCAAAATTCCCTTTTATTATCATCGATCTCATTTTTTAATTTCGGTCTAACATCTATTTTTGCCCGACTGAAACTAAAAATAAGAGTACCTTTTTCTCTGGCAAAAGGATTGGTAATAGAATCAGCTTTTCTTGAAATTTCAAAGTAAGGACCAGTCTCTTTTAGCTCATCATCATTATCATTATCTTTTATTCTTATCAAGTTAAAATATTTGTCTTTAAGATCAAACCAGTTGATATAATCGGCATTAAATGAGACAGCTTTTATTCCCATCTTTGAATAATAGTTAATAGCTCCAGCTTGACCATAATTATCACATAAAACTAAAGTCTTTCCTATCTTTGATAATTTATAATATTCTTTATCTACTTTTTGTGCTAATTCTTTCCACCCTTGCATATCTGCAAAATCCTGAGGTAATGAGTGATCCTTTCCATCCTCCCATCTCAACAATCCAAATTTTTTATAACGCTCCGGATTATTCACAATAAACTCAGGACTCTTATTAGGAAACAAAATACGATACATGGGAATAAATAATAGTATGGGAAAAAGTATACAGAGTGGTTTAAGAAATCTTTTCCATCCGCTTTCTAAAATGTGATCCAAATAAGCTGACCCAAAGGCAATATAAACAGGATAAAGACCAATTGCATAATAATCTTTAGCTTTAAAAAAAGACAAACAGAGATATTGCAATTACATATCCCCAAAAGAAAAATCTGAACTTTTCAAATGGTTTGTAAAATAACAGGGCGTAGAAAGCCAATATGATAACAAACGTAACTCCTATAAAGAATAGTAATTGAGATTTAAAAAAGTCAAATCTATTCACATTGACCAATTGATTCTCTGAAAGCTGCTTCATATGATGAATAACAGGGAAGTTATTATTATACTGCCATAAGAGATTAGGAAAAATAATAACTAAAGTTACAAGTGCAGCCCAATAGGTGTGCTTGTTTGCAAAGATCTTTCTTTGGCCTGTTAACAAAAGTGCAGGGATAAAACCCAATGCCAGAAAAGCAATATTATATTTATTTAAAATACCCAAACCAAAAATTATCCCACCGGAATAAAGCCATTTTATTTTCTCTGTATATATGTATTTAATTAAAATATAAAAGAATAAAGTCCATAAAAACACTTCCGAAGAGTTAGGCTGAAAAAGCATATTTAATCGCAAAAGCACAGAAAATAATAGCCCAAAAGAAGCCAAAATCTGAGCAAACAATCCTCCTTTTAACTCTTCAATGATCTTCCACACAACAACTATAGTCAGCGCCCCAAATAAAGCCGGAAAAAATCTAACCCAGAATACTGATCTACCTAATATTTTAATTAACCATGCCACCCAAGAACTAACTGGTGGAACGGACAAATATCCCCACGCAAGATGATCTCCCTGATCAATATGAAGAAACTCATCCCGATGTAATTCGTATTCGGGGTTAATCAATAAATATTGAAGAATAAATTTTGCAATAATAAAAACGAAAAGAATAAGATAGCTTTTCTTCATAGGTCAAAGTTTGAAATTAAAATTAAGACATTTTAAGCTTCTCATTCATTACATTTTCAAACCTTGTTTAACGGAATAGGCAACAACTTTAAGGAGCAAAAAAAAATCCCGGAATAAAATTCCCGGGACTGTAGATAAAATGTATCTGATTAGTTTATTATTTTTTCTTTTCTTTAAGTTCCTCTTTGTCCTTATCTGATGGGTTCCATACTTTTACTTCAGAATTTTTATCTATTCCTGAAAGAATCTGAACATTGATCCCGTCACTGGCTCCTAATTTCACATATACTTTTTTGAATTTTCCATCAGGTTGCTTTACCTCAACAAAAGATCTGTCTTTACCGTTGTTTTTCTCATATTGAATAAGAGATTCATCAAGCAATAATGCATTCTTTTGGGAATTCAATACAATCTCTCCATTTGCTGAAAATCCAGCTCTGATGTATTCATTATTAGGATTGGTTACATCGCCTTCTACAGGAAATTTTATCGTTCCAAGATTATCTTTTCCCTTAGGAGCAATCATTGTTAATTTCCCTGGAAAAGTTTTGTTCTGCAAGGCACCAATCACAATATTCATTGGCATCCCCTGCTTCAGTTTTCCCGCCTGAGCTTCATCAATCTCTCCCTGAAAGATCAGTGAATTAAGATCGGCAATAGAGCAAATCGTTGTTCCCGCGTTGAAAGAGTTCGCTTCAATAACCTGGCTTCCTACTTTTACAGGAACATCAAGTACCGTTCCTGCAGCTTTTGAACGTATTTGCGTTGTAGCAAAACCCTGAAGTTCAGGAGTTGCTCCGGTTTTCACAATTTGTAATCTCTTCTGAGCCGTCTGGAATTGCTGGTTTGCGTTTTTAAGAGTCTGTTGCTGAGAATACAATTGTTGTTGAGAGTTTAAATAATCCTGCTTGGAAATAACTCCCTGACTATACAATTTCTGTTGCATATCAAATTGTTTCTGCATGTTATCTACATTCAGCTTGGCATTGCTGATCTGAAGCTGCGCATTCTGAACTTCCTGCTGTGCATTGTTTACATCTGCGATATTTGGAATAATCCTAACCGTTGCAACCAATTGTCCCGCAACTACTTTATCCCCTTCATCAACTAAAATTTTATCAATAATCCCTGCAATATTAGGCTTGATCTCGATTTCTTCTTTTGGTATAATTTTCCCTGTCGCCATGACTTTATCATCCATATTCTGGACCGTTGGTTTTCGCGTAAGGAACGCTTCACTCTCTTTAGAATTGGATTTGATCAGATAACCGATTCCCGAGAATAATGCCACTGCAAATAAAAGCCCCAACAGTATATAAATGGCTTTTTTCCAAGTGAATTTCTTTTTCATATATCTAGTTTATTTTTTATTTAAATGGTTTTTATTCAGTTCTTAACGCTTCAATAGGTCTGATTTTAACAGCTCTCTGAGCTGGAATCATTCCGATAATCAATCCTAAAACTACCATCACCGCCATAGCAGCAAATACATTTCCGTAGTTTACCGTAGGATTATAAAATGGAAAGGCATCCTGATTCTGTGTAGCCATATTCAGGACCATCAGGACAAATATTCCCAACATGAATCCTAATAACCCTGAGGATAGTGTAATTACAACACTTTCCAGCAGAATCTGATTTCTTACTTCTGAAGGTTTGGCTCCTAATGCTCTTCGGATCCCTATTTCTTTTGTTCTCTCTTTTACCGTAATCAGTAAGATATTTGAGATCGCAATAACTCCCGCAAGAATCGTAAGTGTTCCTACAATAATTGTTAATAGCTGCATTCCGGTTAAGAATCCGGTTAATTTTCCAAATTCTTTTCCAAGGTTGAAGCTTCCAAATGCATTTGTATCTTCAGGTGAAACTTTATTTTTAAGCTTTAATACCTGTTTTACTTTTTCTTCCACAATCTTTAAATCGGCATCCGGCCTGCTGACAATAGCAAACATATCAATATTGTCTCCCGCATTATACATTTTCGTGTATGAAGAAAGAGGAATGAAAACAGTACGGTCATTTTCAAAACCGCCTCCTTTTTTCACTCTGAAAACACCGATAATATTAAAGAAAAGCCCTTTTATATTTATTGATTTACCAATAGGATTTTCTTTCTTTTTGGAATTAAAAAAGTTTTTATATACCTCTTCTCCGATCACGGCAACATTTTTATTGCCTGATAAATCGGCATCGTTTATATAGCGTCCGAAAATAAGTTTCTTTTCAGAAATTTTATTTCCCACAGGATAATCTCCTGTAAGAGAATAGGTAGCACTTTTCCCGTTTCTTGACATAGATTCTCCGGGTGTTCCTGTAAAACTTCCCCGAGCATTCTGTGGTGAAATGTAATCTATTTCAGGAATTTTTCTTTTAAGCATTTCCATATCCGGCAAATGCAGTTTCATCTCTCTCCCTTTTGGAAAACCTTCGTATGGAATAGAGGTTTTCTGAGCCCATAGAAAAATAGAATTCGTTGCAAAGCCTGAAAATAATTTATCGAAACCATTCTCCATTCCTTTTGCTGCTCCCAGCAAACTTACGTATAAAAACATACCCCAACCCACCCCGATCATGGTAAGGAATGTCCGAAGTTTATTATTTCTCAGTGAATAATAAATTTCCTGCCAGGTATCCTTTTTAAATAAGATGTTCATTGGTGTTAGTTATGAGTTTGATTTATACTTTTTTTATAATTATGTACGAACATCAGCTATTACTCTGTTCGTAATGCCTCTATAGGTTTAATTTTCGATGCCCTGTAAGCGGGAACAAAACCGGCAATCAATCCTGAAAAAACCAATGCCAGAAATGCCATAAAGATCTCGGTCCAGCCGACACTAGGGTTCTTGATGAAAAATTCTTCAAGACTGTCTCCCATAAGGCTAAGCGCTAAAACTCCCAAACCTACCCCAATTAAACCTGAGATCACGGTGATCACAACACTCTCCTGTACAATCAACGCCACAATGCTTTTTGGTTTCGCTCCAATAGCCTTTCTAACACCTATCTCCTTGGTTCTCTCTTTAACAATGTAAACCATAATATTACTGATTCCAATGATCCCTGCGATCAAAGTCCCCATACCGATAAAACCAACAATACCTGTAAGTACAGCCATAAACATAAATGTATCATTCATATTTTCTGCATTATTCCATACCCGGACCCCATTTTCATCGTCAGGAGAAACATTCTTCCTTGCTTTTAATCTATCTTTAAGCTCGTTACCGTATTTTATAGCTTGCTGAGGTGTTAGCTTTTCGTTATAGGCTATATAAACCGTTGTTACAGTATCTGAACCTTTTTTCATCTGTTGCAAAGTAGTAATGGGTACTGTAATATGTCTTTCGTCCCAGTCTCCACCGTCGTCGGAAAATACTCCAACTACTTTGAACATTGTTCCGTTAATATTCAGTTCTTTTCCTACCGGACTTCCGTTTTTGATCAAATCTCTCTGTACCATTCGTCCGATCACGGCAACATTTTGTTTTCTTTCAAGATCGGAAGGATTGATATAACGTCCCTCAAGAATTTTCCTGTTTTCAATGAACTTTTCTTCAGGATCTCCTCCGTTAACCTGATAATTCCCACTTTCTTTTCCGTACTTCACCAGCAAACTGGTTTGATACCTTGGAGTTGAATAGCCTACTTTTTCCTTATCTGCTTTAACCAGAAAGTCATAGTCATCATTATTCATGGTTACGTTACGATCCGACTGTAATCCTTTGTAGGCAATGGTTGTTTTTCCTGTAAAGATGGAAATAAGATTTTGAGCATCCCTTGCAAAACCTTCTGTAAAAGCGTTTTGTAAACCTTTACCGATTCCGAAAAGAACGATAAAGATAAACAGCCCTAATGCCACCGTAAATCCGGAAAGCACCGTCCGCAATACATTACTGCGAATGGAACTGAATATTTCCTGCCAACGATCCAGGTCAAACATATTTTTATTTTTTTACTTTTTTAAAGTCAATGTACATTCACTATTTATAGAACAACCTGTTTGATAAATTCATCACTTTCGATAACTCCATCCTTTAAAATCACATTTCTTTTTGTTTGTGCTGCAACATCAGGTTCGTGGGTTACTACAATGATCGTTTTTCCTTCATTATTAATATCCTGTAGCAATTTCATGATATCATGGGTTGTTTTTGAATCCAAGGCACCTGTAGGCTCATCGGCCAATACCACTTTAGGATTTGTGATCAGCGCCCTTGCAATAGCCACCCTTTGTTTTTGTCCACCGGAGAGCTCATTGGGAAGATGAGTTGCCCATTGGGCGAGTCCTACTTTCTCCAGATATTCCATGGCGATCTGATTACGTTCTTTTCGGGGTACGTTCTGATAATATAAAGGAAGAGCAACATTTTCTAAAGCCGTTTTATATCCTATCAGATTAAAAGACTGAAAAATAAATCCTAAAAATTTACTTCTGTATTCTGCAGCCTTTACTTCGGATAAATGCTCGATGGGAACACCGTCCAGCTCATAAATCCCGGAATCCTTTTCATCCAGAATCCCTATAATATTAAGGAGGGTAGACTTTCCGGAACCCGAACTTCCCATAATAGAAACAAACTCGCCTTCGGAAATATTGAGATTAATTCCTTTGAGAACGTGCAGTTTACTTTTCCCTGTATCGTATGATTTGTTTAAATCCTGAATTACTAACATTAAGTGATCTATGTTTTATAGTCAATAAGTAGAAGATATTTTCAATTTGTTACAAGAATCAAAATTTATTGTATTTTTTTAGTGTTTAATATAATACACCTTTATTTATAGTATTTTATGATTTTATGTTTAACTGTAACTTATCAAAAATATTTATTTTATGCTTATTATTGTATCTAAACCAATATCAGTGCTTGTTTCATGTAAATGTGGAAAACTTTTACGATTAAAAGTCAACCAATTAGTGTTTAGCCCTTTCAAAATCGTTTCTTTTTTTCGAACTTTGTGCTTCGCACTAGCAAATAATAAAGACACTTTTCTTGTGAAAAACTTTTAAATGTAAGTTCCAACAAATCAAGCTGTTATTTATTCTTTGATTTTTATCCACAGTGATCTAATTAGTTTAATTTAAAGACATTTTTAATATGGGAATTTTTGATAAGAGAGTAAGTTACAAGCCATTTGAATACCCTGAGGTTCTTCAATTTGTAGAAGCGATCAACAAATCGTTTTGGGTGCATTCGGAAGTGGATTTTACTGCAGACATTCAGGATTTTCATTCGCAGCTGGAACCACACGAAAAAAATTCTGTGAAAAATGCTTTACTGGCTATTGCACAGATCGAGGTGTCTGTAAAGACATTTTGGGGAAACCTATACAATCATATGCCAAAACCTGAACTGAACGGTTTAGGTGCTACTTTCGCTGAATGTGAATTCCGTCATTCCGAAGCCTATTCGCGTTTATTGGAAGTATTGGGATATAATGAAGAATTTACCAACGTTATAGCAGTTCCTGCTGTAAAAAAGAGAATAGACTTCTTATCAAATGTTCTGAAACATGCTAATTCTTCCACCCCTAAAGAATATGTTTCTTCTCTTTTACTATTCAGTATCCTGATTGAAAATGTATCGCTTTTCTCACAATTTGCGATCATTCTTTCTTTCACAAGATTTAAAGGATACATGAAAAACGTTTCCAATATTATCGCGTGGACTTCTGTTGATGAACAAATCCATGCTAACGCAGGAATTTATCTGATAAACAAAATCCGCGAAGAACAACCTGATTTATTAACTGATTCAGACATTGAAGATATTTATACTTTAGTAGATCAATCTGTAGAATTGGAAGGTGAAATCTTAGACTGGATCTTTGAATTGGGAGAATTGAGTGTATTCTCAAAAGAAGACTTACTCAACTTTATGAAATACCGTGTTGACGACAGCTTAAAGAAAATCAATATGGATACACGCTACAACATTTCGCCGGAACAATACCGTCCGATGAAATGGTTTGAGGAAGAGGTTTTTGCTAATTCTATGGATGATTTCTTTGCTAAAAGACCTGTTGACTATACGAAACACGACAAGAGTATTACAGCCAACGATTTGTTTTAATTAAACAAGCTCTGTATATAGCTCAACAATCTTTCATTAGAAAGTATCCTTTTCGGATGAAATAAAAACCAAAGCACAAAAGATGATTAATGTAATTGTAAGTTATACCGTAAAACCAGAATTTGTTTCAGAAAACAAAGAAAACATTCAAAATTTCCTGAATGATTTCAGACAATTGGATCTGTCGGCATTTGAATACAAGGTTTTTCTTAAAGAAGACGGTGTTACATTCTTACATTATTCTAATTACAGCAATGAAGAGGTACAACATGAGGTTTTGAATACACCATCTTTTAAAGAATTTCAACGATTAAGAGATGAGAGTGGACTTAATGGTTCCCACAAGGTAGAATTTTTAGAATCAATTTAATAACACAAAATTCCTGGATATTACGACATGGATATCCGGGAATTTGAAAATATAACAACTATGGAGGAACAAAATACTAATATATGGTGGCTCAACGAGGAGTCTGAGCAAATGCTAAACAGAGGATATCTGTTAAAAGGGGAAACTGTAGACGGAGCTATCGACAGGATTACCACTGCTGCTGCCAAAAAGCTATACAAACCGGAATTACAACCTGCTTTTAAGGAAATGATCACCAAAGGATGGATCAGTTTTTCCTCTCCGGTCTGGGCAAATATGGGAACACAGAGAGGTCTTCCTATTTCATGTTTCAATGTACACATTCCGGATAGCATTGAAGGGATTACTCATAAAATGGGTGAAGTCATCATGCAGACAAAAATCGGGGGTGGAACTTCAGGATATTTCGGGGAACTTCGTAACAGAGGAACTGCAGTAACAGATAATGGAAAGTCTTCGGGAGCGGTTTCCTTTATGAAATTATTTGATACAGCAATGGACGTAGTATCACAGGGAGGAGTGAGAAGAGGAGCTTTTGCAGCTTACCTGGATATCGACCACGGTGATATTGAAGAGTTCTTATCAATTAAAGATATCGGAAGTCCTATTCAGAATTTATTTACCGGAATTTGTGTTCCTGATTACTGGATGCAGGATATGATCGATGGAGATATGGAAAAACGTAAGATCTGGGCAAGGGTTTTGGAAAGCCGTCAGCAAAAAGGTCTTCCTTATATTTTCTTTACGGATAACGTTAACAGAAATAAACCACAGGTTTACAAAGATTTGGGACTTACTGTAAATGCAAGTAATCTTTGTTCTGAGATCATGCTTCCTTCTACGAGAGAAGAATCATTTATCTGCTGTCTTTCTTCCATGAACCTGGAATTATATGATGAATGGAAAGATACGGACGCAGTGAAGTTGGCTGTTTATTTCCTTGATGCTGTTTTAACTGAATTTATTGATAAAACAGAAGGCAATTATTACCTACAGGGAGCAAGAAACTTTGCAATGCGTCACAGAGCTCTTGGGCTTGGTGTTTTAGGATACCATTCTTACTTACAAAAGAACATGATCCCGTTTGAAAGTTTTGAAGCAACTCAGTTTAATGCAAGAGCATTCAGACATATTAAAGAGCAATCTGAACAGGCATCAAGAGAACTGGCTAACATCTATGGAGAACCTGAATTGTTAAAAGGTTATGGGTTAAGAAATACTACCACAATGGCTATTGCTCCTACGACTTCAAGCTCTGCTATTTTGGGACAAACTTCTCCGGGAATTGAACCTTTCGCATCCAACTACTATAAAGCCGGTTTGGCCAAAGGAAATTTCATGCGTAAGAATAAGTACCTGGCAAAATTATTAGAAGAAAAAGGACTAGATAACGAAGAAACATGGAGAACGATTATGTTGAACCATGGTTCCGTTCAGCATTTAACTGAACTAACTGACGAAGAAAAAGCTGTATTTAAGACATTCAAGGAAATTTCTCCGATGGAGATCATTTCCCAGGCCGCTCAGAGACAACAATATATCGATCAGGCACAATCATTGAACTTACAAATTCCATCTACCATGCCCGTAAAAGATGTAAACTATCTGTACATCGAAGCATGGAAAAAAGGAGTAAAAACATTATATTATCAAAGAAGCTCATCAGTATCTAAGGAAATGATGGTGAACTTTGTATCTTGTTCAAGCTGCGAAGCTTAGACTACAAATAATAAACAATTATATATTGAAGCACGTTTTTTTAAACGTGCTTTTCTTATATCTTGTTTTGTAAAGAATTACAAAATAAAAAAAAGCCCAGAAAGAAAATCTGGACTCTTGAAAGAATATATAAAGTAAAAATTAAAAATTATATCGAACTCCCAGCTGTGCCTGGAATCTTGATGCAAACTGATCAATCGTATAAGGCAACCCCGGAGATTTGAAATTATAGGTTGGATCTCCAGCTCCCGGCTGTCCCGCTGCCACATTTCCAACTTTAGTTAATCCAACACTTGCTGTTGAATTAAAAGTATTCGGTACAAAATAGATCTTACCCCAATCCTTATTCAACAGATTGGTGAAGTTGATGATACTTAAAGAAATCTGGATATTATTTTTAGACTTCCGGCTCAGTCTGATCTCATCCATAATTCTGATATCTGCCTGAATATTCCAAGGAGTAAAGTCTCCGTTTCTTTGTGTAAACGTTCCTCTTCTGCTGCTCAGGTATTTGTTATTATTAACGAAGCTTTCATAATCAGCTACCTGCTGTTGGGCTGTTACCAAAATATTCCCTGCAGCATCTTTTATCGGAACAATATATTTAGCAGCTTCAGCAGCATCTTTAAAGATATATGCCAATCCGGCAGCTTGTCCTGTATTAGCAATCGTACTGTTTACAAAGCCCCATGAGAAAGGATTTCCTGACTGAGCATTGAAATATACGTTGGCCGACAATCTGTTGGACTCTGAAACATTGAAACCATATCCGAGATTGGCAACAATTCTATTTTTAATAGCAAAGTTAGAAGTTGTCAACTGAGGATTATTAGGTGTAAGGGATTGATTCATCTGCCAGTTACTTTCCATTGAGTTTCTGATCCCGTTGGTAATATCTTTAGCATCTCCGTAAGTATATGCTGCAAAGAAGTTAAATCCGAAATTATAAGATTTAGAAATCTGTGCTGTTATATTATACCTGTAACCTTCTTTCGTATTGGATAACATGTACGCATTAGAAAAATTACTGTTGATATTCGTTGTATAAATAGGCATTTGGTGATTCACGTCATAACTGTAATACGTTACGTTATCCGTTTTATTCACCTGCTGGAATTTCAGATCATAAAGTACTTTAGTATAAATACCTTCTAATGTCAACTTATATCCTCCAACGGTATAATCTACTCCTAATGAACTTCTCCATACTTTAGGCATTTTGAAGTTATTATCAATAAGGTCTACCTGAACTTTGGAAGAGTTTTGCCAATTAGCAAAGTTTCCGCTTACCAATGGGTCTCCATTAGCTGCCATTTGAGCTGCCGTCGGACCATTATAATCATAACTTCCGAAACCTACTCCATCATTATAATAAGCATAACCCAGCCATGCAAACGGTATTCTTCCTACGAAAATACCAGACCCCCCTCTTAATACAACTGATCTGTTTTCTGTAAGATCCAAAGTAAATCCTAATCTTGGAGACAATGTGGGTTTATTAAGATATTTGTTTGTAAGCTGATTTAATGGTGTATAGCTGTAGGTATTCCCCATATTAGGATCGGTAGGAGAATTAGTAACTTTTGAACTCAAAAGAGGTTTGTTTGGTAAATCAGTATAATCTACTCTTACACCCGGAGATAAACGGAGTCTTCCCAAATTGATCTCGTCCTGAAGGTATAATGAAAGAAGGTTCACTTTATATGATGCATACGGATTATTAAACAGCGTCTCTCTGCTATCTCCATTGAAAGGATAAGTCCCTCTTATCCTTGCTGGTTTTGAGTTATAAAAATCATCAAGATTCTTATAAGAGATTCTTCCGTTCAATGCATTTACAAAACCATAATCGATATTGTATAATTCATTATGCGTTCCTAATAAGAAAGTATGATTCCCTGTCTTATACGTTAAATTATCGGTGATCTCAAATGTTTTCTGCTTCATATTGAAAACCGTTGCCTCTCTATCATTTCCTAATAAAATAGTTCCTCCATTATACCCTATTTCTACTTGTGGAAACATAGCGTTGGAAGAAGTAGGATCCCTGTAATCATTAATAGAAGAATATCCTAATACTAAGTTATTATTCCATTTATCATTAAAACGGCTTTTTAGTTCCAAAGTCGTCGTTGAAGCATTGTTCTTTTGAATATAGTCCATGCTTGAAAACCTGAAATTGGCACCATCTCTTTCAAGATTTGAGGCCTGCGAGAATACAGTGTTATTTTTAATGGATAATGTATGTTTATCATTAATCTTCCAGTCTAATTTGTTGAAAAGCTTTGCACTTTCAGAAAAATTAGTGTACTGATTAAAGCTTCCCACATTAAAACCATATTTGTCAAGAACACGTTTAGAAATGTCTTTAGCAACATCTTCAGTAATCAATGAGTTAGGATCGCCGGCATTATAAAAAACAGGATCTTTTCTTTTTGTATATTCAATATTAGTGAACAAAAAAACCTTATCCTTTACGACAGGTAATCCTACTCTCCCCCCATAAATAAAATCCTGAAAAGATCTTGGCATTTTTGAGTTGTCACCCACTCTGTTTCTTCCCGTTATAACAGCATTTCTTCCATAGAAATAAAAAGATCCTTCCACATTATTACTACCACTACGTGTAACGGCATTGATACTTCCTCCAAGGAAATTTCCTAATTTCACGTCATAAGGAGCAATATAAACCTGTACATCCTGAATCGCATCCAAACTAATTGAGTTGGAACGTGTACTGCTTCCCGGCATTCCTGATGTTCCCGTTTGTCCACCCAAAGACGGACTAAAACCAATCGCGTCGTTATTGATCGACCCGTCAATAGTAACGTTATTATACCTGAAATTGGTTCCGTTGAAAGAGTTGTTAGCACTTTGAGGGACCAACTTGGTAACATCTTGAATACCCCTGTTAATATTTGGGAGTCCGGAGATCTGAGCCTGGCTAATTGCAACTCCGTTTTTCACAGTGGTTCTCTTCGAGGTAAGCTTTACCTCGTCGATCACTTTTTCTCTGTTTTTGATTTCTACTACAGGCAAATCATTACTTCCTAATGAAAGCTGTAAATTGGTATTCGAGTAGATAATTTGCGAACCATCGGAAATCTCTATCGTGTAGGGGCCTCCGGGTTGTAGATTATCCAGACTAAATTGTCCTTTGTTATTACTTTTAGTTTCAAAGGTACTGTTGGTGGGAACGTGAACTACTTTTACCGTAACTTCAGAATTTACCCCTTTTAATCTTCCGAAAATTTTAGAGCTGGTTTCTTGTGAAAACGCTAAGCCAAAAGACAAAACAGCAAAAGCACAGATCAATTTTCTCTTCATATTTTTATACTTCTAAATTTTATGGCAAAATTAGAAGCAACAATCATGAAGTGTGGTAACATACAGTTAACATTATATAACATAATGTTTAATATTTCCTTAAAAAAAAACTTAATTGCTTAAAGTAAATATGTAAGATGAGATCTTGGTAACATTTTACAAATAAATCTTTTACCGCATTGAAGCTATTTTAAGATATATGAACACAATATGAACAACGTTCATTTTACTAAATCAAAGCCTTGATAAAAAAGGAAAACATGATAGAGGCACTCATCAGTATTTGTACGGATAACAAATATAGTATTAATACTATAGTAGTATTTCTAAGTTGCCAGGTTTAAAAATATAGTACTTTTGTAAGATTAAGGTTTATAATTTCCTTCATTGGATATATCCTTGTTAAAATTAGCAACCCCTTAAAAACACAATATGTACAAAATGCTATTTATCTTCTGTGTAAGCTTTTCCTGCATGGCTTATTCTCAGAACCTTAATTTTACAGATGCCAAATTTAAGGCCTTACTACTAACTTCAGGTCCGGGTAGTCAGATTGCAAAAGACATCAATGGCAACAATATTAAAATTGATGCAAATGGAGATGGACAGATTCAGCTTACTGAAGCCCAGCAAGTAAAAACTTTAAATATAAAGTTTAATGTGCTTCCCACTTACAATAGCCTTCCAAACCAAATCACCGATGCTCTTTTATTCCCCAATATCGAAGAACTTTACATCAATGACACAAAATCAGCGGTCATTAGTTTTGTTAACAATAATAAAATTAAAAAAGTTCTTTACACCGGAAGTGGTGGATTTGTAAACAATGTAGGAGTTAGCCACCGTGTTCCCATTGATTTTTCTTTCGACAATTGTGGTGCCGTAGAAAATGTGAATGACTTTGTTGCAGACATCAATTTATCTCCTTACGACCCCTCCACAATTTTGAGATATAAAAACTGCCTTCTCATCAAGGATGATATTGTCTTAAACAATAAAAACATTAAGGAGCTTCATATCAAAAACTGCCATGTAAAAACGCTCACCTTCACATCCTGTAAGCGGTTAGATAAGATCAGTGTTCCAAATTTAAATTCACTGACCAAAATTTCAGTTTCCGGATCTACCGGAACCATATTACCATCCGGAAATCAGAATATCCACCTTGTTGCGAAATCTTGTACAAACCTGGAAGAAGTTATAGCAGATACGGATCATTATGAAACCACCGGAGCTTATTTTACTTCCGTAGATCTAAACGGCTGTACTTCGTTAAAAAGGATCAAAGGTCTTAATGCATCCTCAATCAATTTTTCCAATGCTGGATTAATCAATTTAGAAGAGCTTGATGCATCATTCTACAACCGGTATGGCTATTATACTACTTCAGGAGTATATTTTGGAAATGTAACCTCTTTGGATGTATCCGGACTTCCCAAATTGAAAATACTAAAAGCTTTCAATCAGCCAATAACCAATGCTACTTTTAATAGTGCGGCTGCTTTGGAAGATATGGATATCACAAATTCCTGTGGCTACATGGCTGTTTTAAATGTAGACAATCTTACCCATCTCCAAACTCTGAAAGCAGATATTCCCGGTGATCTGAATTTCCTGAATCCACATACTGATCTGCAGCAGATTTCTGCACAAAACTGTATTTCTTTGGTCAATCTATCGATAAAAGGAAATAAAGACCTGAAAAGCTTAGACCTTCAGAATTGTTCGGCTATACAAACATTGAACCTTGGACCTAATTTACCAGGCAACTCACCTTTTGATACCTTTACGGAATTAAATAGCCTTAATATCAATCAATGTAACTCCTTAAGGGAATTAGGTATTGCTAACACAAAAATTTCTACGATAGACCTTTCACAATGTACACAATTGGAATCTGCTGATCTTGAATATAATTCATTAGTAAACAATATTAACTTTTCACAAAACGTTCAACTCAAGTACCTTACTCTGAGAAGCTGTCCGCTCATTACTAATCTGAATTTATCGGATTGCAACGTTTTAGAAGCTATTGCATTCTTTAACATGTCCGGATTAGCCCAGGTGAATATCAAAAACAATGCATTGGAAGGTTGTGACTTTTCCGGATACAATAGTAATTTAACCATTTGTGTTGATCCTGCTCAACTTACCGATCTTCAAACTATGTATCCGGACATTAATTTCAGTACCAATTGCCCGGCTACTACCAATTCAAAAAATACGAAGCTAGACCATATAATAACCAAAATTGATGTATTTCCTAATCCTGTAAAAAATATCCTTCAGATAAGATCCCCTGAACCCGTGAATACAATAGATATATTTGACAGTATGGGGAGATCAGTATCACATCAGAGCTGTGGCAAAGGAGATTGCACTATTAATACGTCAGGTTATCCTGCAGGAATTTATCTTATCAAAATAAAGACGAAATCTACTGAAATTTCAAAAAAAATAATAAAAAACTGATTCCCTTTTCCTTGATATCTTTAGCTTAAATTCATAAAATAATTGTCTTATTTTTATTTTATATTTGTTAGATACTTAATTCTTAAAAACTTCAAATATGAAATTCGGACAAGTAGAAGATCCTTCAAAAATAGATTTTACATTACCCAAAGATCACAGCAGAACCAAAGAGATCCTCAAACAAAATAAAAAGGGATTAGAGAATATCTCCATCGGATGTGCCAAATGGAATAAAACCGACCTCAAAGGATTTTATCCCAAAGGAACCAAGGACGAATTAACCTATTATGCTACCCAGTTCAATTCTATAGAACTCAATGCGACATTCTACGGAATGCCAACTCCTGATCAGGTATTGACATGGAAAGAAAAAACACCGGCAGGGTTTAAATTTTTCCCAAAGATTACCAATACGGTTTCCCATTTCAGGAGATTAATTGATGTTACAGAACCTGTAACCCAATTTGCAACATCGGTTCTTAATTTTGATGAAAAACTGGGTATGGTATTTCTTCAGCTTCATGATAACTTTAAACCAAAAGATTATGACAGATTAGAGAAGTTTGTCAAAGAATGGCCAAAAGAAGTCCCACTAGCTATAGAGCTCAGAAACACGGAATGGTTTAATGATGAAAACATTTTAAATACAACCTGCGATCTTTTTGAAGCCCATCATATCACTAATATTATTGTGGATACTGCCGGAAGAAGGGATATGCTTCATATGCGTCTTACCACTCCCAATGCTTTCATCCGTTATGTAGGAGCAAATGCAGAAAGTGACTACGAAAGATTGGATGATTGGTTAAAGCGGGTTACACAATGGAAAAAAGAAGGCCTCCAAAATTTATACTTTTTCGTCCATCAGAATATTGAAAAGGCGTCCCCTTTATTATCTGCTTATCTCATCAAAAAAATGAATGAGGAATGGAAAACCGACCTCCATGTGCCTCAAATGGCAACAGAAAGTATCCAAAGTTTGTTTTAGCATAAAAAAAAATATTCAGCTATTTAATCATTTAATTTAAGATTTTATAGCTTTTTTTTATGTTTTAACAGTAAATATATCACTGTTTGGTGTGAAAAATTTTTTATCAGCAAAAGGCAATATTTTTCACCAAGAAATGATATATTGTAAGGTATAAAACCCTTATTACCAACTGTAAAAATCAAAACTATGGAAAAGGAAATATGTACTATCAGCATTACAAACAATTCTCTTGGTGACAATTACACCTTTTACGAAAATGAGAAGATTAAAAGAATCTACGACAGTACCAGCCAGCATCAGGATGTAACAGAATGGCTGACCTATGACCAGATCAGCAGTCAAAGCAAGGATAAGCTCATCAAAAACTGCCCGGAAGAGCTTAAAGAAAAAATCATGATAATTTTAAATTATCCGTGATGTAACAAGAGACATCGATACTAATATTTAACTAAAAAAGAAAGATGATCTGCTGGCTTCAGCAGATCATCTTTTATTTTGAAAGGGTTACATTTATTTTTTAATTCTAAAAAGCAAGACCAAATTAAGAAATAGCAAAAGAAAATCGAGAGATACCCAGATTCCCAGTTTTACATTTTCATAATTATAGGCTTCCACCTGCTTTTTAGCAATCTCAGATAATTTTACACTTTGATTGATATAGTTGTTCACCTCAACGATCTGATCAATATTTTTGTTAGGAACAGAATGCTGTGAAAAATAAACCAGGTTTTTCTTTCCTAAATATCCGATAACCCAATACTCATCAGATTTATCCATCTTGAGGTATTCTATTCTGTAATATTCCGGGCGTATCTTTCCAATGTGCTTTGCCTCGTGCATTGCATTTTTATCCGGATTATTGACGTTGATGACATAAAAATCCAGGGTCTGAGGAAGTTTATTAATAACCTGCAAACCAACGGAATTACTCACCACTCCAACAGCACTTTTCTTGATAAACCAATAAGTGAATACCGAGATTGAAAAAATAAGCGTTGCGATACGGAACAGTTTTGCCCATTCAGCACCTTTTCCTGATTTTACCTTAGATAAAATAAGAGAGAGGACAGAACAAAGAAAGATAACAAAGATGATTAATCCCATGCTGCAAATATACTGATTAAGAATTTTAAGAAAGAACGTTAATCAACATTCCATTCTTTATAAAACTGATCAAGAAATTGAAGCATCACCTCATGCCTTTCCTGAGCCAGTTCTTTTCCTTTCTCTGTGTTCATTAAATCCTTTAAAAGTAATAATTTCTCGTAGAAATGATTGATTGTAGTGCCGTCAGATTTTTTGTATTCCTCTTTCGACATATTCAGCTTTGGCTTAATATCCGGATGGTACATCAGGTTATTTTTAAATCCACCAAAATTAAAGGTTCTTGCAATACCTATTGCTCCTATAGCATCCAAACGGTCTGCATCCTGAACAATCTTTAATTCAATAGGTAAATTCTGCGGAGCTTCTCCCCTGTTTTTAAAAGAAATATTCTTAATAATAAAAAGGACCTGCCCGATAATTTCTTCTGAAACATGCTGTTCTTCCAAAAACTCACGGGACACTTTTAACGCAATTGTTTCATCACCATCATGAAATTTGGGATCTGCTATATCGTGAAGCAAAGCTCCTAATTCTACAACTTCTTTGTTACAGTTTTCATTTTCAGCAATTTTTCTGGAAAGCTTCCAGACTCTTTCGATATGAAACCAATCATGTCCTGCTTCTGCTCCTTTAAGTTTTTCCTTTACAAAATCTATTGTCTTTTCAATTACACTACTCATTATGTATTAATTCATTTAAAATAATATTCCAAAGCTTCTTGTTATAGCTCCTGAAAAAATTAACATGTCCTATTTCTCCTTTTTCAGATTCTGAAGTTTTTACCAGGCGATATGTCGGTTTAAGGTTGGGATACGTGTCGTTTAATAGACTCTTTACTCCTTTATCCGTAAGCCAGACATCATCTTCAGCCCTGATTACAAAAACTTTTTGAGTCAATTTTTTAGAATAATCATCAATTTTCTCCAGTAAACCGTTTGTTGATTTTTTATTCAAAATTAAGGTTCTCCAATCATAAGCGCAATTTTTAGGAAGACTTTCTCCAAGTCCAAACCAATGAGCCGGAAAATAACCCAGAAGCTGCGTGGCTAAAGGCTGGACAATCCCAAATCCAAGATAAGCTTCTATTTTCGTCCTGAATTTCAGATTCCCAACAAACGCATTTTGTGTTCCCACAAAAAAGAATTCTTTAAACATCTCCGAATCCTTATTCATCCCAAGGATCAATGCTCCAACAGAATGTCCCAGGCAATATTTCTCATACCCTGTAAAGCGGATTCTGATGTAGGTGGTTACTGCTTTATAATCCTGGGAACCCCAAATTCGCATGGAAGCCTCGAAACCTTTCATTTGCTCCGGTTTTGAAAGCCCAATTCCCCGATAATCATACGTGATCACTGTAAATCCCTGCTCTGAAAAATATTGTGCGAAGGAAAAGTAAACATGCTGTTTTACGCCTGTAGCAGAATTGATTAGTAATAATTTATTATTGCTCTGTTCCGGCAGGAAAAGGTGGGCGACAATAGAAATGTGATCTGTAGTTTTTAGAATTAGTTTTTCCATAGTGTAAAAAGAAAAAATCCACTCAAAAGTGGAAATTTTTACTGTTTATTTTATGTTAATTATATACTTTCGATATGTACCAAATAGCTTTAAATAACATAATCGGACATTCTAGGCAATCCGGTTTGCGATCCTTTTCTCGTAGAGACTTTTAAAGAAACTTCATTTCCAAACTTTACACACTCCTCAATAGGATTATTATGACACAAGGCTATGGCAAATCCGGATGTAAATGCATCTCCCATTCCCATTTTATGTACCGTTTTATTATCGTTATGGTTTCTGAAGTATTTCATTTCAGTTCCATCAAAATAAATCGTGGAATTCGTATCATCTCTTACAAAAACTTTATTAAAATATTTTTCAAGAACCCGCTCTTTTTCCTCCTCACCAAAAACAATATAGAGTTCACTACTTTTTACGATTACAAAATCTACATTTTCCAGTACTTCTTCACTAAGTTTCATAGCCGGTGAAGCATAGAGACCAACTTTTTTTTCCGTATTTTTTTGCTTTTCTAATGGTATATTCAACAACTTCTATAGAAACTTCTAACTGAACCAGGATAAGATCTGCTGTAGGAAAATACCGGTCTGCATCTTCAATATGTTTGGTACTTAAAAGCTTATTTGCAGCCGGTACCACAACAATGGCAGCATTACCATCAGAAGTCGTCACATAAGCTGTTCCTGTAGCTTCTTTGTCTGTTTCTGCAACAAATCCCACATTCACATTTTCATTCACCAGATTACGCATAATTTGCTGTCCCAGTGGGTCCATTCCCACACATCCAATGAAATAAACACTGGCTCCCAATCTTGCAGTTCCTACAGCCTGATTGGCTCCTTTTCCACCAAAATAACTATCCGAATTAATGGCTAAAACAGTATCATTAGGAGCCGGAAGTTTTTCAGTTTCCAGAACAAGATCTATGGAAGAGCTGCCAACAACTATAATTTTGGGTTGTACTGAGGAAAAGTTCATTGCGGTTAAATTGGTTTATACAAAAATAAAAAATTAGGAATACTAATATAACAATAATTAACTTATTTCAATAAATTCCGTAACTACCTTTACAGGCGCATTATTTTTATCATACGCGATATAGCTGGCATAGAAACCTTCTCCATATCCTGTCTCGAAAGCAAAGATAGTTCCCGGATGCTCATCCGCAGGTTTCAAAAAGGCATATTGATCGATCGCTCCGTTTTCATCGAAAAAATATTCGTGGAAAAACTCCTCATAAATTCCCATAAAGTCGGCACCTTTACTGTGATACAATCTTTTTTCCAGTTCATTAAGTTTTTCCTGGGTATCAACATCCATAAAACAACCCATCCCACTTTCTACAGGATAACCAAATATCTCACCCTCTGCAAGGTCTTTTATATCCTGACCTGAAGTAGTTGCCAATTTCCATTCTGCGATTTCTGAGTGACTGAAAATAATTTCAGCATAGGCTACGCAGTTACTTTCTCTCTCCTTATGTAATAGAACAGCAAAATCCCCTTTTGGGAAATCTGTAGTAAAAGGCTGCATATCATTTGTGATCAAGGGGTCACAAGCTACCAATTTTCCACTAGAAAGGTAAATTTTCCCAACCTCAAAGCTTTCTAACAAAGGACTTTCTACAAAATCTCTTGAAAACAGCTTTTTTATATTCTCTACGTGCGTCATTTTTATTGTCTTTATTTATTGGTGATGAGCTGATCCGCTTACAAGTTATTTTGGCAGCTCATCTGCTCTTCAGATATTATGTCTGAACTATTGTATTAAATTCACAAAAGAAGACAAGTTAAACTGGTCTTCTTTTATGGATATAGTTTCCGGGATTGTCCGGATTGATATTTGTTTTATTTCAAGATAAGTGCCAAAAGATTTATAAGCTCTTCAGCTTCTCTTCCAAAATAGCAATTTTATCCTGTGCATCTTTCTGTTTCTTACGCTCCGCTTCTACAACTTCTGCTTTAGCATTGGCAACAAATTTTTCGTTGGAGAGCTTTTTTTCTACAGAAATTAAAAATCCTTTCAAATACTTTATTTCGTCTTCCGTTTTTGTTTTCTCTTCAGCAAGATCCAGGTTTTCGCTCAATGGAATGGACACTTCGGTAGAACCTACCAGGAATGTAAAACTTGGTTTATTTGTTTTTTCACCAAAATAAATGTCTGAAATATTCGCCAGTTTTCTGATAACAGCTTCATTGGCAAACTCTGAAGAACCCGTATAAATTTCAGCTGCCTCTTTAGGAGAAATCCCCTTCGTCTGGCGATAGTTTCTAACTCCTGAAATAAGTTCCTGAGCCATTTCAAAGTTTTTGATAATAGTCTCATTAAATTCTCCTGCTTTTTTCTGCTGAGAGATAATCAACGCTTCCTCTATACTTCTTTCCGAAATCGTCTGCCATAATTCTTCCGTAAGGAATGGCATAAAAGGATGAAGTAATTTCATTAATTCTTCAAAGAAATAAATAGTCTTTTCGTATACTTCTCTCGAAATCCCTTCACCATAATTAGGTTTGATAGCCTCCAGATACCACGAACAGAAATCATCCCAGATTAATTTATAAACCAAATGCAGAGCATCAGAAATTCTGAATTTCTCAAACTGATCATTAATTTCAGCAATCGCTTTGTTCAATTTATTTTCGAACCACTCTATTGTCTGGTTTTCCGTTACGTTGGCCGGTTTATCTTCATGATTCCACATATTGATTAATCGGAAAGCACTCCAGATCTTGGTCATGAAATTTCTCCCCTGAAGCATAAGATCTTCATCAAAAAGGAGATCATTTCCTGCAGCTGCACTTAGTAAGATTCCAACACGCACACCATCAGCACCATATTTATCAATTAATTCCAAAGGATCCGGTGAGTTTCCTAAAGACTTGGACATCTTTCTTCTTTGCTTATCTCTAACAATACCGGTAAAATAAACGTTTTTAAAAGGAACTGTCTTTTTATATTCTAATCCGGCCATGATCATTCTCGCTACCCAGAAGAAAATAATATCCGGACCTGTTACCAGATCAGAAGTAGGATAATAATACTGAATATCTTTATTTTCAGGATCAACAAGCCCGTCAAATACAGACATAGGCCATAACCATGATGAGAACCAGGTATCTAAAGCATCCTGATCTTGTGTAAGGCTTTCAGCTGTAAGATTTTGGTCCCCTGTTTTTTGTTTTGCTAATTCTAAAGCTTCTTCTTTTGTTTCTGCAACTACAAAATCTTCATCTCCGCTTCCATAATAATAAGCAGGGATCTGCTGCCCCCACCAAAGCTGGCGGGAAATATTCCAGTCACGGATGTTTTCCATCCAATGTTTATAGGTATTTTTGAATTTTTCAGGATAAAACTTAATTTCATCGTCCATTACTACATCCAAAGCAGGCTGAGCAAGTTCAGACATTTTCAGGAACCATTGAACAGAAATTTTAGGCTCGATCACTGCTCCTGTTCTTTCAGAAGTACCTACCTTATTTACATAATCCTCAGCTTTTAAAAGGAGATCTTTTTCTTCCAGTTCTTTTGCAATCTGTTTTCTTACCTCAAACCTGTTTTTCCCGGCATAATGTAATCCATACTCATTAAGATTTCCATCATCATCTAAAGCATCAATCATTTTCAACTGATGTTTTTGCCCGATCTCGTAGTCATTGGTATCGTGAGCAGGAGTAATTTTCAGTGCCCCGGTTCCAAATTCAATATCCACATATTCATCTTCAATGATAGGTACCGCACGGTTCACGATAGGTACGATCACATTTTTACCTTTCAGGTGAGCATATCTTTCATCATTAGGATTGATACAAACAGCAGTATCCCCAAAGATTGTTTCAGGACGTGTCGTCGCAACAGAAAGGAATTCTTCGGAACCTTCTATTTTATATTTCAGGAAATATAATTTCCCGTTCTGTTCTTTAAATATTACTTCCTCATCAGATATGTTCGTTTTTGCTTCCGGATCCCAGTTAACCATTCTGTAGCCTCTGTAGATCAATCCTTTATTATAAAGATCAACAAAACTTTTAATTACCTGTGCTGAAAGCTTATCCTCCATCGTAAATCTGGTTCTGTCCCAGTCGCATGAACAACCCAATTTCTTCAGCTGTTCGAGGATGGTTCCCCCATATTTGTCAGTCCATTCCCATGCATGTTTTAAAAACTCCTCACGGGTAATATCAGATTTATTGACTCCCTCAGATTTCAGTTTAGCAACAACTTTAGCTTCAGTAGCAATTGAAGCGTGATCTGTTCCCGGAACCCAGCAGGCATTAAAGCCCTGCATTCTTGCACGGCGGACCAGAACATCCTGAATGGTATTGTTCAACATATGTCCCATGTGTAAGATCCCCGTCACGTTTGGCGGAGGAATTACGATGGTATATGGTGGCTTGTCATTAGGCTCCGAATGGAAAAACTTGTTTTCCAACCAGTAGTTGTACCATTTTTGTTCTGTTTCCTGTGGATTATACTTTTCTGAAATCTGCATAAATTCTATTTCTTTAGCTTACAATTTGCAAAAATAGCTTAAAGAAAAAAAATTTTCAGTATGAATTAAAATAATTTTTAACTTTGTTTCTTAAAGTTTATCTAAACAAACATATTAACATTCAAGAATATGAAAAAATTAATTGCAGGAATTGCACTATTTGGAACATTTGCTATTGCATCTGCACAAACTATTACTTTTGATAAAACCACTTTCGATTATGGTACTATTAAGCCTAGTGCAGACGGTACAAGATTTTTTACAGTAACTAACACAGGTGATAAGCCTTTGGTAATTTCTAACGTAAAACCTTCTTGTGGATGTACAACTCCTGAATTTAGTACAGATCCTGTAATGCCAGGAAAATCTGCTAAAATCAAAGTTGGATACAATACGACAATCAACGGACCATTCAACAAAATGATTGAAGTATTTTCTAATGACCCGGCAAACAGCAGAAGTGTAATTTACATCAAAGGAAATGTAGATGCTAACGCTCCTGAAGTTGCAGCTACTCCTGCAAAGGTTGAAACTGCAGCAGATGCTAAAGCGGCTAAAAAAGCGGCTAAGGCAGCGAAAAAAGTTGCTGCGGCAAAATAAGCTCTACTCAGAAAAAATAAAAAAACCGTCTACATGTAGACGTTTTTTATTACATTTATTTCAAATATATAATTTATGGACACCAATTTCTCAGACGATTTTGAAGTAAAAGGAAAATTTTCCATCAAAAAAACCTCAACGGAATACAAGGGACCTCTTACTAAACAAGAAGGACAGGCAATGCTGGCTATAGAAAAAGAAAAACTTCGTAACCTTCAGGAGAAGTTGTATGCGGATGGAAGCCAGTCTCTCCTTATCATCTTACAGGCTATGGATGCCGCAGGAAAAGACAGTCTTATTGAGCATGTGTTTGGTGGAGTAAATCCACAGGGCTGTAATGTAACAAGTTTTAAAACCCCAAGTTCAAAGGAATACGCCCATGATTTTTTATGGAGACATTATATTGCACTACCCCAAAAAGGAATGATCGGAATCTTTAACCGTTCACATTATGAAAGTGTTTTGGTTTGTAAGGTGCACCCGGAATACAATCTCAGTGAAAAAACATGGAAGTCCGTAAAAGATTTTGACGCCAAATTCTGGGAAAACAGATATGAGAGTATAAGAAATTTCGAAAAACACCTCTCTCAGAACGGAACTAAAATCATTAAAATATTTTTAAATGTTTCAAAAAAGGAACAAAAGCAAAGGCTGCTGGACAGAATTAACGAGCAAGAAAAAAACTGGAAATTCTCGGCTGCTGATCTTCCGGAAAGGGCATTGTTTGATCAATATATGAGCGCTTATGAGCAGGCTATTAATGAGACTTCAAAAGATTATGCTCCGTGGTATGTGTTACCTGCAGACAATAAATGGTTTGCAAGAGTAGCCGCTATCCAGATCATTATTGATGCATTAGAAAAGATGGACCTTAAATATCCGGCACTTTCTGATAAGGACAAGAAAGGACTTGTTGATGCTAAAAAAGCCCTTGAGAACGAATAGCATCATAAACAATGCTTCAACTTGTAAAATTCATATTTTCAAGTCGATATTAATTATCTTAACAGGCTCAGAAATACAAAAGCGGGGAATAATCCCCGCTTTATTTATAGTCATTTCGTTATCTAAAAAAATCACGAGAAAATCTATAAGCCGGATTTTGTACTTCCTGAGAAGTGCCTGTTATTTATCTGCGTCTTACATTGCTGCAAAACTTTTGCTGATTACCCCTCGGCTTTCAGAGCGAGCAACTCCTATTTTCATTACTGAAAAGAACCGATATACTTATCATTGCACCGCAAAGAGTTTACCTGGTTTCACTACAGCCGAACTGTACTTGCTTTCTGTTGCACTTGTCCTACCCTCACGGGTGACGGATGTTATCCGCTTTGCTGCTCTATGGTGTCCGGACTTTCCTACCCTTGCCGAAACAAAGATCAACAGGCCGATTTTTCTCGTGAGCGCAAAGATACGAATTAAAGGCTTTACATTATATGTTATGACGATTACTTATAAGCCTGCCGAACAATACGCTTTCTTAATCAAAGACAAACAATCCGATAAAGCTTAAGTATATGGTAAGTGCCGATTACCAAAACTTGCAATTTATAATTCATAACCCTTCACTAATTAGCACATTATTATTATCTTCGTGCCGTTATACATCTAATTGTGATTTCCAGAGAAAAAGAATTTGCGCAGCTCATAAAAGATAATCAGGGATTGATTATCAAAGTTTCGCGTCTTTATACCAATTCTCTGGAAGATGAAGAAGATCTCTTTCAGGAAATTGTCCTGCAGCTTTGGAGAAGCTATGACTCCTTTAAAGGGAACTCAAAGATCTCCACATGGATGTATCGTGTTGCCTTAAATACAGCCATTACCCTTTTCAGAAAAAAAAAGCAAGAGCCTTCCTACAAATGAGCTGGACATCAATCATAAAGACTTCATTGAGGATGATGATGAAAAACAACAGCAGATTTCACTTCTATACACCGTGATCAAGACATTGCCTAATGTAGAAAGAGCTATTGTAATGATGTATTTAGATGATTTGCCCTATAAGGATATCGCAGAAAACCTTGGGATAACTGAGGTAAATGCCCGTGTGAAAATGAACAGATTAAAGAAAACCCTTAAAGAACAGATGGAAAAATATGCCTGATTTTGATTTAGACAACTTTAAGAAAACATGGCAGGAACAGCCTGTTCAGCAAAAATACGACAATAGTGAGATTCTTAATATGCTCAACAGAAAGTCACGTAACTACGTGAAATATATTTTCTGGATCAGTGTTTTTGAATTTTTACTTTTCTCCGTAATGGGGCTATTTTATTTCTTTCAGGGAGAAGAAACCAATGGATTCCTCAACGTTTTAGAAAAACTGGGTGCTCGAAAAACTCCCGAAGTGGAAAACAGTTTTGACAAGATATATCTGATCCTTAAGATTCTTAGTTTACTTGTTACTGCCTATTTTGTCTATAAATTTTATCAGAATTATCGAAGAATAAAAATCGAAGAAAACCTTAAAGGCCTTATTACCCGAATTATTAAGTTCAAGAAGACGGTTAATGCCTTTATTTTAATCAGTATTGTTTTACTCGTTGCTTTTACTTCTATTTTTACGGTCTTTATTTTTTATGCGTTAAACTCTCAAAATGTAGAACCTGCCAACTCGGCCGTTATCATTTTCATCATAGGTACTGTATTGAGTACCGGACTCTGTGTTTTGCTGATCTGGTTATACTACAGACTTGTTTATGGAATTATCATGAGAAAACTTGATAAGAATCTTGCACAGCTAAGAGACATTGATTCCCTGGAAAATTAACTTTTCCCAGGCGCTATCTTAGGATTTATTTGTTATTTTAGATCAATAAATCTTTTTGTATGGCTTTATCTTATGTATCCGGAGCTTCAAATATTCCTTTACTTGGAGAAACAATCGGTAAAAACCTTAAAAGAACAGTTGAAAAATACCCTGATCATGAAGCTTTAGTTTCTGTTCAGCAGAACTATCGAGCAAGCTACAAAGAATTTTATGACCAGACCACAGCCGTTGCTAAAGCTCTTATTCACTTAGGCACAAAATCTGGTGACAGGATAGGAATCTGGTCTGCCAACAGGTATGAATGGGTACTGCTTCAATATGCTACTGCAAGAATTGGCAGCACTTTAGTGAATATAAATCCTGCATACAGAACTCACGAACTCACATACGTTCTCAATCAGTCAGAAGTTCGTTTTATCTTTTCTTCTTTATCCTTTAAGACCAGTAATTATAAAGAAATGGTTGAATATGCAAAGGAAGTATGCCCTACATTGGACGGTGCTATTTTCTTTGACGACAGTTGGGAACAGTTTCTGGAAAAAGGAAATTCAGTTTCCGATGAAACCTTACGAAATTTTGAAGAAAATATCGAATTTGATGATCCCGTTAATATCCAATATACATCCGGTACAACCGGTTTTCCCAAAGGAGTTACCCTTTCCCATCATAATATCCTGAATAATGGTTACTTTATCGGAATACGGCTGCATTACACAGAAAAGGATAGAGTTTGTATTCCTGTACCGTTTTATCATTGCTTTGGGATGGTTATAGGAAACATTTGTTGTACTGCACATGGCGCCTGTATTGTAATTCCCAATGAGAGCTTTGATCCGGACATTACCCTACAGGTGGTTTCTGATGAAAAATGCACGTCATTGTACGGAGTTCCTACCATGTTTATCGCCGAATTGGCAGTAAAAGATTTTAATACATTTGATTTCTCTAATTTAAGAACCGGAGTTATGGCCGGGTCTGTATGTCCACCAGAAATCATGAAAAAGGTGGAAAGTCTTATGAATATCAAAGAAATGAGTATTTGCTATGGAATGACGGAAACCTCACCGGTTTCAACCCAGACATTAATAGGAACATCTTTGGAAAAACAGGTAAGTACCGTGGGTACCGTTCAGGATCACCTTGAAATAAAAATCATAGATGAGAATGGCAGAACTGTGGAACGTGGTGAGCATGGCGAACTTTGTACCCGGGGATACTCTGTAATGCTCAAGTACTGGAATGATCCGGAAAATACAAGAAAGGTTATTGATGATGCCCGATGGATGCATACCGGCGACCTTGCTGTAATGGATTCTGAAGGTTATATTACCATTTCCGGAAGAATAAAAGATCTCATTATCCGTGGCGGTGAAAATATTTCCCCAAAGGAAATTGAAGATTTTCTATATACCTATCCCAACATCCTGGATGTGCAGATTATAGGTGTTCCCAGCGAAAAGTTCGGAGAAGAAGTAATGGCATGGGTGAAGGTGAGGAATGGCTTTGATGTAACCGAAGATGAACTTCTTAACTACTGTACCGGGAAGATTGCCCATTACAAGATTCCTAAATACTGGAAATTTGTAGAAGAATTCCCAATGACGATTTCAGGAAAAATAAGAAAGGTTGAAATGCGTGAGATCTCTGTTAAAGAATTAAAACTAGACCACTTAAGGAACAATTAATATAACCATAAAAAATGCCCGGCTCTCCGGGCATTTATATTTTTTAAAGTTCTTTTCTTAATCTTGCAACTGGAATGTTAAGTTGTTCCCTGTATTTTGCAATTGTTCTTCGGGCAATATTATATCCCTGTTCTTTTAAGATAACTACTAAGGCGTCATCGGTAAGAGGCTTTCTTTTATTTTCTTTACTGATCACTTCCTGAAGATGAGTTTTAATTTCTTTAGTAGAAACTTCTTCTCCATCATCGTTCGTTAAACTGTCAGAAAAGAGGTCTTTAAGATAAATAATACCGTTTGGTGTATCAGCATATTTACTTTTTACTACTCTTGAAATCGTAGAAATATCAAAACCTGTGATATCTGCAATATCTTTAAGAATCATCGGTTTTAAAGATTTTTCATCTCCGGTAATAAAATACTCCTTCTGAAACTTTACAATAGCCGTAATCGTTTGCAATAAGGTATTCTGACGCTGGTTGATTGCATCAATATACCATTTCGCTGCATCCAGCTTTTGCTTGATAAATAATGCAGCTTGTTTATGCTCTGAAGAGTTTTTATCATGAGAATAGGTGGTAAGGATATCTTTATATTCTTCAGAAACCCTTAATGTAGGTGCATTCTTACTATTAAGCATCGGAATAACCACTCCATCCTTCACCTGAATTACAAAATCCGGGATAATTTCCTGATTGATCGTTATCGTTTGCGTATCAAAATTACCTCCGACTTTAGGAGATAGTTTCGAAATTTCTTCCAGAGCATCTTTCAGATCTTCTTCTTCGATATCATACTTCTGGATGATTTTATTATAATGCTTATTGGTTAAAGCATCAAACTGATGTCTCAAAATATTAGCTGCTAAAGAAACAGCTTTATCCGAACTTACCTTCTTCTCGATTTGCAGAAGAAGACATTCCTGTAATCCCCTCGCTCCTACTCCCGGCGGGTCCAGTTTCTGTACATAATTTTCCAGAATATCTTCAGCCTTTTCTATAGTTGTATAAATACCCTGTGAGAAAGCAAGATCATCTACAATAGACTTGATCTCCCTTCTAAGGTATCCATCGGTATCCAGATTCCCAATAATATATTCTGCAATTTTTATGTCCTCAGGATTGATGTTGGCCAGATGGATCTGTTCCAATAGATAATCGTATAGAGACTGCCCTTCGGTCAGAAGGCTTTCATTATCGAATTCCTCATCGTCCGCAGAATAATTACTCGAAGCAGTTTTATAGCTTGGCTCATCATCATAGATATATTCATTCACATCAAAATCAGTTTCAATGCTTTCATTTCCTTCATTCTCATAAGAATCCTCAAGAGAAGCATAATCATCCTCTTTAGATTCCTCCTTTGCGATTTCCAGGGCTGGGTTTTCTTCTAACTCTCTTTCCAGTTCCTCTTCAAATTCCAAAGTATGAAGTTGAATCAGCTTCATTAATTGGATCTGCTGAGGAGCCAACTTTTGTCCTAGTTTGAGTTGTAAGTGTTGTTTAAGCATATTACTCTTTGTGTTTTAACATAAGATATTCCACGAATTTAATCAATTTTTTTTTAAAAATTTCATATTTAGCATGATTTTTGCATTATATAATTTAACATAATAAGCTATTATTAAAAATAAAAAAGCCTTAAATTAAATTTAAGGCTTTTTTTGTATCTAGAATTCAGCACTTTTCGGCGTTCTTGGAAAAGGAATCACGTCTCTGATATTCGTCATCCCTGTTACAAAAAGAATAAGTCTTTCCAGACCTAATCCAAATCCTGAGTGAGGTACCGAACCAAATTTTCTGGTATCCATATACCACCAAAGTTCTTCTTCCTCAACATGCATTTCCTTCATTTTCTGTCTAAGAACTTCAATTCTTTCCTCCCTTTCAGAACCTCCGATGATTTCTCCGATTCCAGGGAAAAGAACATCCATTGCTCCTACTGTTTTGTTATCATCATTCAAACGCATGTAGAATGCTTTGATATCTTTCGGATAATCAAAAAGAACTACCGGGCTTTCAAAATGTTTCTCTACCAGGAATCTTTCATGCTCAGACTGGAGATCGGCCCCCCAGCTTTCGATTGGGAACTGGAATTTTCCTTTCTTATTCTCTTTAGAATTCAATAATATTTCAATAGCTTCCGTATAGCTTACACGCATAAAACGTTTAGCCACTACATTTTGAAGCTTTTCTATAAGACCTTCTTTAGCTCTTTCCTTTTCAGGCTTAGCTTTTTGTTCTTCGGCAAATCTTTTATCTAAAAATTCAAGATCATCTTTACAGTTATCCAATACATACTGGATCACATATTTCAGGAAATCTTCTGCCAGATCAATGTTATCTTCAAGGTTGTTGAAAGCAACCTCTGGCTCTACCATCCAGAATTCCGCAAGGTGACGGGTAGTATTTGAATTTTCAGCACGGAACGTAGGTCCGAAGGTATAAATTCTTCCCAATCCCATAGCAGCAGTTTCGCCTTCCAGCTGTCCGGAAACAGTAAGATTGGTTTGCTTTCCAAAGAAATCCTGACTATAATCAATAGCTCCATCTTCTGTTCTCGGAATATTATTCAGATCAAAACCAGTCACCCCGAACATTTCTCCCGCTCCTTCAGCATCTGCACCTGTAATGATCGGTGTATGAATGTTGAAAAACTGATTTTTGTTAAAGAATGAATGAATAGCAAAAGTTACCGCATGACGTACTCTGAATACAGCACCAAATAAATTGGTTCTGAATCTTAAATGCGCCTGCTCACGAAGTTTTTCCAGACTGTGTTTCTTTGGCTGAAGAATCGTTGTCTGTAGCTCCTCCGTAAAGTTATCTCCTAAAATAACAATCTTCTTAGCAATAATCTCTACCGTTTGTCCTGCACCCTGGCTTTCAACAACCTCTCCTACCACTTTTAGGGAAGAAGCTGTACTGATCTTATTGATAATTTCTTTATCGAAATTTTCAAAGTCAACAATTATTTGCAAATTATTAATTGTAGATCCATCATTTAATGCTATAAAGCGATTTGCACGGAAAGCTTTTACCCAACCGTATACCGTAATGTCATGATGTAATACCTTTTTGTAATCCTGTAGGATTTCTTTAATCGTTTGCTTTTTCATTTGTTGATTATAAATTTTCGTATAAAAATTAATGTCTGCAAAGTTACAAAAAAACAGCGCAAGTTGATGATTGCGTCGTCTTTAAAAAATCATCGACCCATTATTTAATATAAAATCTATTTTTCATATTCAATTTAGTTAAAGAATATCGTTTTTTTCCTTTGTTTACCTCTTCTTATTTTCCAGGCATGATAGGAGCTTGGAACATCATATTCCCATTTTGGAAGAAGTAAAATGATTAAGATCACATCGATATGGGAAATCAACCCCAGACCAAGTGACAGATAGAAAGCCCAAGTGATTTCCTGAAATCCAATGAGGTATGTAAAGGCAATCAACAGACTTACTCCCCACATCTTTGCAAGAAAAGCGTGTGTACAGGTCTCTTTTCCAAATTTCCAGATGCTAATTATATAACACAGAGCCTCCATAATAAAAATCAGAAGAATACCTGTCCATTCCTTTTTTATCAGTTCAGGATTCAGAATATATGATGAGACTCCTAAAGAGAGCCAAAAAATAAGATCTGTCTGGCTATCCAGCCTTCTTAATTTTTCAGAGGAAACACCTGTCTTTCGGGCAACAATTCCATCAAAAATATCTGTTAATAGTCCAATATACATCAATACTAAGATTAAAGACCTGAATCCCTCACCTTTCAAATAGCTTAATAAGAGTACAGTTGGAGCAATAAAAAACCGTATTGCGGTAAGTATGTATGGTAACTTTTTCATGATGCACTGTTTTTAAAATTTAAAATGTATACTTGTTTCTATTGAAAAAGAATTAAAACCGGATGGAACTGCGTTTTTCTGTAAAAGCCTAAAAGGCATATAAGATCCTTGTATCCCCAATCCAAAATTATTCTTCCAAAATCTTATTCCCTGACCGATCCTTAATGATGCAGTACTCATGGTATTTGTATCGACATATATCGTATTTCCATTGTCTTTTTCTGGCTTATCACCAGGAATACCATTCCCATTAAAGAAAAGGTTATGCATACTCAGTTCACTCACCCATTCTAAGCTGTTATTCTGGACTGGATATTCTTTTACCATTCTTAATCCTATATTCAATAAAAATTCTTTAGATCTGACATGATAAAATTCTCCGTTTTTACCATACTCAAAATCGTATCTGCTTGTGCTATGATAAAAATTTAACCCAAATTCAAGATGAGCTTTATTTTCTTCAATAGGAAACCTATACCAGTAACCTACATAGACACCAGGCATCTGGCTCTCTTTATAAGATGAAAAACTAAGAAAACCTCCCGCTTCGACCATTGATCTCCTCTCCTTCTTTGTAGATTCTGTAAGCAGTTGTGCATGTAGATTGACTACCATTAATACACAAAGAGCTAAAACTTTCATATTACAGATTTAAAAGTTGATAAAAGGCAGACTACGTTTACCGTTCTTGTTCCAAAAACCAATCTGCAGCCCTTTCATCTTACGGGATTTATTAAACAAACCAACCTGCATCCCTTTTGCCTCATGACCTTTATTATAAATGCCAATCTGTACTCCTTTTAGCTGATTCGAATCGTTGAATGCTGAAATACTTATGCCATTCAATTCTGCACTGCTTACTCCCAGACCAGAAATCAGTATTCCACTTCCTTTATTAATATCAGTAGAAAGACCTCCAATTGAAATACCTTTCATAGTATACCCATAATTATATAATGAAATAGTAATTCCATTATGACTTGTACCTCTTCCATATCCTGCACCGGAAATAGTAAGACCATTTACCACAAGATGGGGCATTGCATTCGTAGATTTTGAAGGATCAAATAACATCCAGATCAAAACACCTACTGGATTAGGTTCTAAATTAATTCCATTGATTTTCCTCACCCTTCCTTTATGATAATCAAAAGCATCTCCCATTCCTACAGCAATTCCATCTACTTCTTTGATATCTTTTTTCAAGGGAGTAAATGCAATTATTTTCGTTTTCGTTTCTAAAACGGCAATACTATCCTGAGCGTATAATACGCTAGTTGCAATAACACTAATTATAGAAAAAATGATTGTTTTCATAGCTGATTACTTAAAAATTACAATTCAAAATTATCAGCAGAACAGTCTAGTCTCAATGTGAAAAGGAATTAAAAAAAAATACTACATTTGTGAAAATCACAAATTATGCATCAGGAAGCACTACTAAAGGAGATCCGAAGAAAAATAGGTGATCGCTCATTAAATGATGAGATCGCCAATATTCTGAATATAAGTTATGATGCGGCTCATAGGAGAACTTCTTTAAAAGCTAAATTTAGTTTTGAGGAGGCATTGGAACTGGCTAAACATTATCAGATTTCTTTGGATCAATATTTAAGAACTGAAAATCAACTGGTCGTAAGAAGAACACAGCCGGTACGAACCACAGAAGACTTATTAAACTATTTTGAAAACTCACTTGAGATTCTCGATGTTTTCCACAACATCACCAATTCTCAGGTCTATTATTCTGCAAAGGACATTCCATTTTTCTATACGATTTCAGATTCCATTTTATCCCGCTTTAAATTTTATGTGTGGATGAATTTATTAAATCAGGATCAGTTTCTGAGCCCGTTTAATGAATTCAAAATGGAGTATCATTCTCCTAAAAATGAGATGCTAATCGAATTGTACGAAAAACAGAATGTCACAGAAATCTGGAATGACACCACAATCATGAGTGTATTAAGACAGATTTCTTTTTACTCCGAAATTGGATTATTAAAAAAAGAAGAAGCCTCTCTGATCCTGGAAGATCTCAAAAAAATTATTAGAAGATTTAGAAAAAAAAAATGCTTCAAAAGTCTAATTTTCAAATATTTGCTAATGATTTAGTAATTTTAAACAACAGTATTTTATTTAAAAATGATCAACAGTGCTCTTTCTTTATTCCGTTCAGTATGTTTGGATATATGATGACCAATGACAAGATGACCTGCCAGGACTCATTAAGTTATTTTGAGCATCAGATTAAAAATTCCAGATCATTGAACACTTCAGGAAACAGAGATAGAAAAATGTTCTTTAATGCAATGTATCAGCAAATTGAAAATCTAAAGGAAAAATTATAATGGACTCACTTCGTAAAGGTGAATTTTTCGGGCAAACCAGTCAAACTCTTGATTTTAATGGTTTAACCAAAATTGAAAGTAAATAAATCACTTGGTTTTCTTCATAGAAATTATGGATTCCTAACAGATATCGCTCTTGAATGCGGTTTTTCTGATCAGAGCCATTTCATCCTTTGCTTCAGGGAAAACATGGGAGTTACCCCGTTAAAACATAGAAATCTTTTAAATAGGTAATGCAACAGATGTTACTCGTCCTTCTTAGATGGAACTAGAAAGACATCAATAAGCCCTTCAGGCAATTGCATTTTAATAAACCTTTCTTCTCTGTTTACTTCGAGAATCCAGTCTTTAATGATAGGAATAACAACTTCTTTTCCATCCAGGTTGGTTACAAAATACGTTTGAGCTGTCTGATCATTGATTGAACGAATAACACCACAGTCATTATCATGTTCATCAAAAATAGTAAAACCAATTACTTCGTGGTAATAAAATTGTTTTCCGGTGAGTTTAGGAAGGGAAGCAAGCGGTAAGTATACACTTTTCCCCAATGACTGATCCACTAATGCTTCAGAAGAGTTTCTAAATGCGATATTCAGAGCATCAGACTTGCTCCAGGATGATTTTTCAATAAAAAAAGGAACCAATAGTCCGTTGATTTCAACGAATATTGATTCCAGTTTATTGTAAAGTTCGGGTTGATCGGTATCCAATTTAAGGATAACGTTTCCCGCAAGGCCATGTCTGCGTGTGATTTTACCTAAAAAGTAGCAATCGTCTTTACGCATACATGGTGTTTCTTAAGCTTCAGTGTTTTCTTCAGTTTCAGCAGCTGGAGCTTCTCCTTCTGCAGTTTCTTCAGCAACAACTTCTTCAGCAGGTGCGTTAGCAGCTTCCTCAGCAGCTTTAGCATCAGCCTCAGCTTGTGCAGCAGCAGCTAGTCTAGCTTCATTTACTTTTACTTCAGCTTCTAAAGCAGCTTTTTTAGCATCAGCCTGAGCTTTAGATAAACCTTCTACTTTCCCTTGCACTTTTTGTTCTTTAGCATCTACCCAAGCAGCAAATCTTTTTTCAGCCTCAGCCTCATCAAAAGCTCCTTTAGCAACACCACCTTGTAAGTGTTTTTTGTAAAGTACTCCTTTGTAAGAAAGGATAGCTCTTGCAGTATCAGTTGGTTGAGCACCGTTGTTTAACCACTTTACAGCAGAATCAACGTTCAAATCAATTGTTGCAGGGTTAGTAATTGGGTTGTAAGTTCCTAGTTTTTCGATGAATCTACCGTCTCTTCTAGCTCTAGCATCTGCAACCACGATGTGGAAAAAAGGTTTTCCTTTTTTACCGTGTCTTTGTAATCTGATTTTTACTGACATAATGTTTGAATTTTAAGGGAACTCGTCCCAGTTAAATATTTAAGTGTGCAAAGATAAATAAAATTTCTAATGTATCAATAAAAATGTAATAATTTATCTGTCTCATCGTATAACAAGTAAAAAAGAAATCCGGATTACAGCCAGGTTCGGTTAAAGTGGAAACAATTATTTTTTGGAGACAGGTCCCGGATACATTTTTTTTTAGATCTTTGGGGACAAAATCTAAATTGATGAAAAATTTATTGCTGTTTGCTACAATTCTGTTGTTATGTCAAAGTGTACAAAGTCAATCTAAAAAGGAAAAGATTGAAAAATTAATTAGCGCTTACAGCCAACTCAATCGTTTTAACGGGAGTGTTCTGGTCTCAGAAAAAGGAAAAATAATTTTTGAAAAAAGTTACGGTATCAAAAACTTCCAAACACAGGAAAAAAACACCAATCAAAGTATCTACAGAATATACTCTACAACAAAGTCATTTACTGCAACGACAATTTTACTATTAAATGACATGGGAAAATTATCCTTACAGGATAAACTGACAAAGTATTTCCCTAACTTTCCAAAAGGAGATAGTATCACTATTGAACAATTATTAACTCATACTTCCGGAATTCAGAATAATGCTAATCCTGAAGATACAAAAGATGAGAAAACATTTATAAATTTTATAAAAGCTCAACCCTTGGATTTTTCTCCCGGAAGCCAATGGAATTACAGTAATTCCAACTATTATTTATTAGGATATATCATCAACAAGACTGCTGGAATGTCTTACCAGAAAGCTATTCAAAAGTACATTCTCGATCCGTTAAAAATGACCAATACCGGTTTTGGGTTTAAAGAATTGAAAAATAAAAACAAAACAACGGGGTATGAATTTTTATCAAAGAATAATTTCCGGGAAGGTATAGTCTATGATTACGACCATCCCCATACTGCAGGAGCAATGTATTCTACAGTGGAAGATTTGTATAAATACGAGGAGGGACTTAAGAGTTATAAAATTCTGAAAAAGGAAACTTTAGAAAAAGCACAAACACCATTTCATAATTACCATTATGGTTATGGCTGGGATATGTCTCCGATAAAAGGAAAAGAAACTGTTGGGCATGATGGTGGTGGCCCTGGATTCGTTTCAAGATTCTTTACAATTCCACAAGACAACATCAGCATTATCATATTAAGCAATCTGCGAGATGACAGTCTTTATTCAATGACAAGCAAAATAGTCTCTATTTTTTATAACCTGCCTTATCAGATTCCTACCCGTATTAACATTGATTTCAACAGGCTAAATCAATTAAAAGGAATTTACAACACCTCAGACTCTAATTTTTATATTTCCGTTAATGATGGTATGCTTACTTTGGTTGATTCTGACACAAGAAACAAGGTTTTCTTCCCGGAAAGTGACAGGAAGTTTTACACTGAAGATAATGACGGGAACAAAATTCGATTTGAATTTGAATCTGATAAAGACGGAAAGGTCAATTTGTTAAAAATAACCTCTCCAGATGGGAAGATCACAGAAGCTGAAAAGACCAGTGATTCTTTTTCTTGGGGAATTACAGGAAGTGCTACTCCAAACGGATGGGGCGGACCAGATATAAAATTAATTTCTGAGAACAAAAACACCAATATTTTGAAGGCTCAAAATATCCTTTTGAAACCGGGTGAAATAAAGTTCAGAAGCAATAATGAATGGGTAATAGAATTAGGTATCAACGGATATGGGAAACTGGTAGAACATGGCAATAATATAAAAATAGCCAATGAAGGCACTTATGATGTAGTTTTGGATATGACCGATGAAACTAATCCTACCTATCAGGTGATTAAAAAATAACTTCCTTCGGTAGAATTAATTTCACAGACATAATTAATTTAATCCTGTCTTCCCATATAGAAAAGCCCTAAACATCTTTGGTTTTCTTCAATGGTTAAAGAATCTTTCAGGTGATTGACAATTCCAGGAGAACTCCAATAACACCCTATTTCATTGGCTGTGCAAGTAAGATACATATTCTGTACAGCCATTGAAACAGCTGCTATTTCCTCCCATTCCGGCACCATTCCACTGAAGTTGACCACAATGGAAACAACAACATCAGCTTTGTTTATTTTAAAGCCTATATCATCATATTTCTTCTGCAGGAAAGTTTGTTCGGACTGGGTTGCTTTGTAAATATTCTGCATTTCTAAAGCCAGCTGAGCTTTTTCTTCACCCCGGAAGGTTTTAAAACGCCATGGTTTTGTACGTTTATGATTCGGAGCCAGTGTTGCGGAATGTAAAATCTCATCAAGGATATCCTGAGAGATTTTTGTTTCGGTATAATCTTTAGGGAAGATACTTCTTCTTTGTTCTATGATCTCTTTTAGAATTTCTGCTTTATTCATAGAGACAAAATTACGAAAAAGTTGATGTGAGACGATTGCGAATAAGCATATTATTAATTATGAATATTAATTTTTCTTATTCAGTAATCGCCGTATTATTGATGTTTAATTGATAATCATGAAATACATGGTACTAATCTAAAGTACTTCAACAATTTTCTGATGAATATTATTCAAAGTAAAAGCATCTCCCGGTTTCATTCCCATCATCTTTTTAGCCATAGGGCTTTGCGGTGAAATGGCATAGAAACGATCTCCTTCAAAAAAGAATTCACCCAAAGAAACCGAAATGTAAAATCTTGCTTTATTGGTTATCACCAAAGAACCCAATTGAACTTTTTCCGTGGCATTATTTAGAACTTTCGACATATTCCTTTTCAGGTCATTAAGTGCTCCAAGCTGCTTCTGCATCTGATAAATCTCTTCCTGCATTTCTTCGCGCATGCTGTCATATTTTGGAGTCTTCTTAATGTCTCGGCTCGCATCCAAAGTGAATTCTATAAAATTCTTTAGCTTCTCAATCTTTTCGGCGATCACGTTTTTAACATAATTTCTTATGTCACTTTTCTCAAATACGATCTTCTCCATAAATCTAATCTTTACATAAAGATAATATTTTTTTAAATAAATATATTTATCTCCGAAAAATTAAAAATCAGGTTTAAAAAGCCCTGTCTGCTCACAAGGCTTTTCTTATTTTACCGCTCTGTTAATTTCTTAAGTTCCCCGAGCCCCTGATCAAAAGTCTTTCCCATCTGGCTATCCATCATAGGCTTCATAGGTTTCATCATAGTGCTGAGCTCATCATCCATAGTCCAGGTTACTTTAGTTCCATTTCCTTCCGGAGTCAGGATAAAATTTGCAACTGCTTCACCTTCGAAAGGTCTGATAAAGTGAAGTTTACTGGTTATTTTTTCATTGGGGGTTACTGCAGTAACGGTTTGTACTCCTTCTCCAACATCGTTATTCCCCTTCCATTTGTAAGAATCTCCTACTTCACCACTCGTACCGGAATAGCTGATTGCAATGTTTTTATCTGGTTTAATGAAAGGATTCCAGGTATTAAAAGCTTTTGTAGATCCAACATGTTCCCATACTTTTTCCTTCGGAGCATTGATAACTACTGATCTTTCGAAATGATACTTGTTGCTGAAAGCCACCATAGCAAATACGGCATACAAAATAGCTAAAACAATGAGTATCCCTAAGATTTTCAAAATTGTTTTCATAGTTTTTAGATTTTAATGTTAAGCCAAAATTACGCATTCCTGTTATAACACTGCTTTTCTTATGACAAGATTATGCTGATCGCTACTTTTTGTCATAACCGATAATTAAGGCATTATTTTTGACGAATTCAAAAATCAAGTTTACATCAATAAAAAATAGAATAATGAATATTTTAACAGAAAACTTCAAAACACCTTACCATACTGCTCCTTTTGATCAAATTAGAAATGAAGATTATCTTCCCGCTTTTAAAGAACTAATACAGAGATCTGAGGAAGAAATCAACGCTATTGTTGATAATAATGAAGCTCCCACATTTGAGAATGTTATTGAAGCACTCGCCTACTCCGGTGAAAAATTAGATATTCTTTCCAATATTTTTTTCAATGTAAATTCTGCGGAAACAAACGATGAATTACAACAAATCGCAGAAGAAGTTTCACCTATTTTAAGTGAATATTCTTCAAAAATTTCGCAAAACGAAGCACTCTTCAGCAAAATCAAAAAAGTATATGAAGAGAAGGAGAAATACAATCTTAATGAAGAGCAGCAAATTCTTTTGGAGGAAACCTATAAAGGTTTTGTACGAAGCGGTGCATTACTTAATGATGAGGACAAAGAGAAGTTAAAGAAGATCAACATGGATTTATCTTTGAAATCCCTGAAATTCGGCCAAAATGTACTGGCATCAACCAACGCCTATTTTAAGCATATTACCAACAAAGAAGATTTGGCAGGTATTCCTGAAGCCATCATAGAACAATATGCTGAAGAAGCAAAAGAAAGAAACCTAGAAGGCTGGGTCCTTACATTGCAATATCCAAGCTATGTACCATTCATTACGTATGCTGAAAACCGTGAACTAAGAAAAGAACTGGCTTTGGCCAATGGTAAAAAATCTTTTGATGGCGGTGAATTTGACAATCAAAACCTTATCAAAGAAATTATTAATCTGAAACAGAAAAAAGCAGAATTGCTCGGATATAAAAATTATGCTGACTTTGTATTAGAAGAAAGAATGGCCAAATCTCCAGCTAAAGTTTTGGATTTTTTAAATGAATTACTGACCAAGGCAAAACCTTATGCAGGAAAAGAAATTGACGAATTAAAAGGATTGGCAAAAGAAGATGGTATTGAAGAAATGCAAGGTTATGATCATCCTTTCTACGCTGAAAAACTTCGCAAAGAAAAATTTGATCTTAATGATGAAGAGCTTAAACCTTATTTTCCTTTAAATCAGGTTCAGGATGCGGTTTTCGGATTAGCCAACAAGCTATTTGGATTATCTTTTGAGGAAAGAAACGATATTCCTAAATATCATGACGACGTAAAAACCTATGAAGTAAAAGAAAACGGAGAGTACAAATCATTGCTGTATGTCGACTACTTCCCCAGAAAAGGTAAGAGAGCAGGTGCCTGGATGACCAGCTATAAAAGTCAGTATAAAAAGAATGGTGAGAACTCACGCCCACATATTTCAATCGTCTGCAATTTCAGCAAACCTACCAAAGATACTCCAAGCTTATTAACATTTCAGGAGGTAACCACGTTATTCCATGAATTTGGCCATGCTTTACATGGTATGCTTGCCAATACCCAGTATCCAGGATTATCCGGCACTTCGGTAAAGTGGGATTTTGTGGAACTGCCGTCTCAATTCCTGGAAAATTTCTGTTATGAGCCGGAATTTTTAAAAACCTTTGCTAAGCATTATAAAACAGGTGAAGTTCTTCCTGATGATAAGATTCAGAAAATTGAACAATCTAAAAACTTCATGGAGGGATATCAGACGATGAGACAGTTAGGTTTTGGAATACTTGACATGATGTACCACACCAATGCAGGTGAATTAGAGAGTGAAAGCGTAAAGAACTTTGAAGATAAATACACCAAAGCAACCCAACTCTATCCCACGAATCCGGAAACAGCTATGAGTCCGAGTTTCTCTCATATCTTCCAGGGGGGATATTCTGCCGGATATTATTCTTATAAATGGGCGGAAGTTCTGGATGCGGACGCATTCCAATATTTTAAAGAAAATGGAATCTTTAATCCGGAAATTGCTGCCAAATATAAAATCCTTCTGTCTTCAGGTGGAACAAAAGATCCCATGGAATTATATAAAAACTTCAGAGGAAGTGAACCGAAAGTAGAAAGTTTATTAAAAAGAGCATTTGGATAATTACCATTTCTAATTATGAGGCATTAAGACCGCTAATCTATACAACAGATTCACAAGTACATTTTTATTATGAAAGAAAACAAATACGATGATCCTTCTTTTTTCAGACAATATGAAAAAATGCTTCGCTCTCAACTTGGATTGGAGGGAGCCGGAGAATGGTATGTTTTAAAGGATATGCTACCCGATTTTACAGAAAAGAATGTACTTGATCTCGGTTGTGGTTTTGGCTGGCACTGCCGATATGCTATAGAGCAAGGGGCAAAATCTGTAATTGGAATTGATCTCTCTGAAAAAATGCTTGAAAAAAGCCAGAGAGATCAATAACCTAAAAGGTATTGAGTACTTTCGGAGTGCTCTTGAAGAGGTAACTTATCCAAATCAAACCTTTGATGTAATTTTAAGTTCTCTTACCTTACATTATGTAGAATTATTTGATACCATTGCTCAAAATATCTACAAATGGTTAAAACCCGGAGGTCAGTTTGTATTTTCTGTAGAACATCCTGTTTTTACTGCCGAAGGCACTCAGGACTGGAGTTATGATACCCATGGAGAAAAGCAACATTGGCCGGTGGATAACTATTTTATCGAAGGAAGGAGAAACACTACATTTCTTGGTGAAAATGTTGTTAAATACCACAGAACATTAACGACATACCTTAGCTGTTTATTAAACCAAGGATTCAAATTAAAGGAAGTTGTAGAAGCCCAACCAAGTGAGGAAATGCTCAAACAATTTTCAGAAATGAAAGATGAATTGCGAAGGCCGATGATACTCATAATGAGCTATGAAAAGTGAAATTAATTTTTAATGAAATTTTAATCTTAAGTCATTCTAAAAAAAAATTATTTTTACTGCCTAAAATAAAAACACAAACAGTAATGATCAAAAAAATTAGCTTAATAGTCATCTATTTTGCGCAATATCTTCTTATTCATGCACAGGTAGGTATAGGAACAGTTTCACCAAAAGGCATTTTACACCTACAAAACACAGACAAAGAATTGGGAATCGTTATTCCAAGAGTTTCCACTGCGGAATCTGTAACAGGAGTTACTGTAAGCCAGCCTTTAGAAGGCACTCTTGTTTATGACAACAGTAAGAATTGTTTAAGGGTCAGAAATTCAGCAACAAGCTGGTCGGATTGTCTTGCAGACGAAAATGATGTAACTCCGGAAATAAGATTAGGCCGTAAAGGAAGAAAAATTGGTGTCGTTAGGGATAATGCGATGGTGTATATTAATCCTATTGATAATGATGCAGTCTATGGTCTAGGAGCAAATACCGGAGGACAAATTCCTAGCTCAAATTCCTCCAATTATTCAATACCCGTTATTAAAAACAACTCTTTCAAAGATGTTTCTATGGGACAAACTTATGGGCTAGCAGTTGCCAAAGATGGAACTTTATGGGGTTGGGGAACGAATACTTATGGAAGAATCGGTGATGGAAACACCGGAAATGTTTTTGCCCCAAAAGTTATTCCGTTACCTGGTGGAGTTCTTGCAGAGCGTGTTACAGCCGGATATTTTAATGCCCTCGTTTTGGGAGTGGATAAAAAGTTATACGTTTCAGGATACTATGCTTATTCTGTAACAGGAGGTGGAGAAACAGCGGATGTGAGACCTTTTAAGAAAATAGCCTTTTTTGATGACAAGGAAGTCGTTGATATGGAGGTTGGAATGCAGCAGGCAGTAGCCGTTACCAGTGATGGAAATATTTACGTATGGGGACTAAACGGTGGATATGTAAAACGTATCGGGCTTCCTGATGGAAATGTTTATCTTCCAACTCTACTCGACACATCTTCTATATTCAATTCTGGAGAAAAAGTCTCTCAAATTACCATGGATAATACAACCAACGGTGGTGGATTTATTACCAATCAGGGAAGATATTTTACTTTTGGATACGTGTACGATTACGGAATACAAGGTGTAACCAATACTACACCCATCGAAGTTACTTCAGAACTACTCGCTGCTGATGAAAAATTTGTTGGATTTGATTTAGATTACTACGGTGTTGCCTTAATTACCAATAAAAACAGACTTTTTGTGGCAGGGCGAAACACCAATGGAAGACTTTCCACAGGTGGCACCACACATCTTAAAACTTTAACATTAGCTGATACAAGTAATATTGACGGTCAGATGATTGATGTTGCCTTTGGGGTCAGCAATATGTATATTCATGTAAAAGATAAAAATGGGAATTTCAAACTGTATGGAGCAGGAAGCGGCTCTAATAACCAATTAGGCAAAGCCGGAAATTCTGGTAACAATCCATTACTCATAGATGTTTTACAATAACACTCACAAAAAATAAACTTATGACAAAACAATTGACGATACTATTAATATTTTTTAGCCTGTGTCCATTATTTTACGCTCAGGTAGGAATAGAAACAGAAAAACCAGAAGGTATCCTTCATATAAAGAACAAAGACAATAAAAATTTAGGACTTGTACTGCCAACAGTACAGAATGTAGATTCTGTAACTACACCCGATAATATGACCCCTGTGGAAGCAACCTTAGTATATGATATGAGTAAACATTGTTTACGAATTAAAAACTCAGAGACAAACTGGTCAGATTGCCTGCTGGACAAAACGCAACTTAGCCAAATGTCTGCTGGTAAAAGTTTTAACAATCCTAAAAATAATATTGAAACAAATACAAATAAATAATGGCTAATAAAGTTATATTATCAGTATTTCTATTTGTTGTGCATTAGGAAAGGCACAAGTGGCTATCGGAACGAATAAACCAGAAGGTTTACTCCACCTCCAAAATAGGGATAAAGAAATGGGTCTTGTTATTCCACGTGTAACCTCTGCTGAATCCACAACAGGATTAACAAGTCTGATTCCTGTTAAAGCTACGCTAGTGTATGATAACGATAAAAAGTGCCTACGGATTAAAACCTCTGAAAACACTTGGTCTGGTTGCTTAATAGACGCTAGCAAACTAAAAAAAAATTTCAGCTAAAAACTGATCTAAGGATTTATAAAAAATGAAATCATATCAGGCTACCAAATTGGGTAGCCTATTTTTTACCTGTATATCCACCTTCTATTCCATTCATTTTATTCTAATAGCAATCCAAGTTACCAATACCTATAATTAATACAAAAGAAATAACTATATTGTATTGCATAGTAATGAAATTAAATTATATCTTTGTATAGCACAATAGATTATTGAGCTCAAATAAAACTTTTAACCGATTCATTTTGTTATTCTTTTTTTCTTCAAGTCTTATTTTTGCACAAACTCTGGAAAAAAGGATCGATGATGTAATTCTTAAAGAATTCAGTGATGCAAAAGCTCCTGGTGGTGTATTTCAGGTTACACAAAAAGGTAAAGTCTTATATCAAAAGGCTTTTGGAAAGGCGAATCTGGAACTTGATGCTAATCTTCATGCGGATTATGTATTTGAAATCGGCTCCATGACCAAGCAATTTACTGCTATAGCCACTTTAATGCTCGAACAACAAGGAAAATTAAGCGTTAATGACCCTATTTCTAAGTACATCAAAGACTTTCCGAATGGTGATAAAATTACTATTCATCATTTACTGACCCATACTTCAGGAATCAAGGATTTTACGAAAATGAAATCGATCACAACGATTGCCCAAAAGGAAATGAAGCCAGAAATGATGGTTGATTTTTTCAAAAATGAGCCGGTAGATTTTGCTCCCGGAGAAAAGTTTGATTATAACAACTCAGGATATGTTGTATTGGGTCATCTGATTGAATTAATTTCAGGAGATTCCTATGAAAATTTCATACAGAAAAATATTTTTGATAAAGCCGGCATGAACCATTCTTATTATGCATCGGACAGAAAAATAGTTCTCAAGAGAGCATCTGGATATCATAAGAAAGAATCCGGTTACGTAAACAAGACCCTTATCAGTTTCAGTGTTCCTTTTTCCTCAGGCTCACTGATGTCCACGCTTGAAGATATGCTGAAATGGCAAAATGCATTAAATAAAAATATTTTACTAAATTCACAGGAGACCGAAAAAGCATTTCAAAAATACAGGCTTAATAATGGTGAAGAATTTACCTATGGTTATGGCTGGCACCTTAAAGACATTAACGGAGTTGCTTCCAGAGAACATGGAGGCAGTATTTTTGGATTTAAATCAATGGGGGTATATATTCCGTCAGAAGACCTGTATGTAGTAGGATTCAGTAATTGTGATTGCCATTCACCTACTGAAACGGTAAGGAATATGACCAAACTTGCACTTGAAAATATCAACAGAAATTAATTAAAAGAAAAGTATCACTATTTAAAATCTTACAATCATGTTACTAGCAATTTTATTACCCTTTTTATCTTTTATCGTTCGTGGAAAAGTCCTAACCGGAATATTATGCCTGATTTTACAGATCACTGTAATCGGCTGGGTCCCTGCTGCAATTTGGGCAGCTCTCTCCCTGAATAATGAAAGAGCAGATAAGCGAAACCGTGACCTCATCAAAGCAGTAAAAGAAAGCCAGAGATAATTATTCTAAGCTTATGATGTTTGGAAAGAAGATCAATTACTGAAATGAAGGCAACTGAATTGCTATTGATTATTAATAAAAACACACTTTACTATGCTGAGTTTTTATTGTATTTATGATGATCAGCCCACTCCTGTCTACCCTGAAAAGATTGATCTGGAACTAGCTGGAGATCTTTTTACACCTCTTCAAAATAAAGGAAGATTAAGCAGAAAACCAAACTCAGAAAAAGTCAATGCAGACTAGAAAATAATATCTTTTTTGGCTTTCGGTGCTTCCTTCATAATGGAAGCATAAGAAGAGGTAAAAGCAGAAAGACTTTTATATCCTATTTTAAAAGCTATTTCACTTAAGGTATATTGCCGGGTATCGATAAGCTCCACACTCTTTAAAATCCTGATCAATTGTCCGTACTTCTGAAGAGTAATTCCTGTCTGCTCTTTAAATATCCTCTGTAAACTTCGGACAGACATTTTTGCAAGGTCTGCCATATCGCTCACATTAAAACTTTCCTGATAATGGCTGTTAATATAATCACAAACAGGAATTAAGCGATGATCTTCAGGAACAGGAATTTCCAGAAAACGACTTTCATTACAAAAGTTAGGCAAACTATTTAACAATGCTTTTAGAAAAACGGTTTGCTCCTGATCTTCAGTATCCAGTTTATTCCATTTTGAAGCATATAAAAGCATCTCTTTCAAAACAGGAGGTGCCGCAAAAACATGCACTTCTTTAAAAAAAATCAGATGGTAAAAGCTTTTTAAATAAAATGACCATCAGATTTACTGATCTTGCATCAGAAGTAGTGCGGTGCTTAACTCCGGAAGGGATCCAGATCACATGATTTTTAGGAACAAGATATATTTTCTGCTGAATATGCAGATACTGATACCCTTCTTCCACATAAGTGAGTTGGGCCCTTTCATGAATATGCTCATATTCATCATGTTTCCAGTTTTCCTCATACCACACATAGGCATCCTTCGAGATGGTATCATTGTAGAAACCCTGATTCGTTTCAATCAATCCGCATTTAAGTTTGGCGTTTTGCATATTCTTTTTGGCAAAGTTAATAAAAACGACATTATTAATTTTGTATCTGAATGTTAGACCTTAAAAAAATATGAAAAATATAAGCAAGATCATCACTGCTTTCCTACTTCTGATAATAACCCAATCTATGATGGCACAAGAACATAAAGCTAGAGTTCTGGTTCTGTTTTATTCGGATAATGGAGGAACTTATGAATTAGCAAAAGAAATATCAAAAGGAATTGAAACCCAAGGAAATGTACAGGCTGTAATTAAACAGGTAAAAGCGTCAACCCATCCCAAATTAAAAGATATCCCTATAGCCAGCGTCGAAGAACTCTCTTCCTACGACGGAATTGCATTTGGATCACCCGTTTATTTTGGAAATATCAGTACGGGAATGAGTGAGTTCTTATCAAAAACGGTTGGATTATGGACCACCCATGCATTAGAAGGAATGCCGGCGACCGTCTTCATGTCTGCAGGAAGTGGTGCAGGAAAGGAGCTGGCTATTCAGTCTTTTTGGAATAGCCTGGCCGTTCATGGAATGGTACTGGTATCGAATGGTATTCGTGGTGCAGAAAACATAGACAAAAATACCCCACAGGGAAACACCGTTCTTGGAGTAACCAGCCTTGCTTCAGTTAAAAATGTAGAACGCCCCAGCGAAAGTGAACGTTATATTGCCAGAATGCAAGGAGAAAACTTTGCTAAGATAGCAGCAGCATTGAAAGATATCTTTCCCCATAAGATGACATCGGAAAATGATATCCAAGAAAAAACAGCTAATATCAACACTGTCTTAAAACAAAAGCAGATCATTCTTCCACAGGTTCCTAAACCTGCAGGAAATTATCAGCCCTATGTACGTTCAGGAAATCTGGTTTTCATTAACCAGGTTGCATTAAAAGACGGGAAAATCCTCAATCCAGGAAAACTAGGCCTTTCACTTACTGAAGAACAGGTAAAAGAAGCTACGAAAGTGACCATGCTTAATGTTCTTTCTGTATTAAATGAGGCCTTGGGTGGTGATTTAAACCGCGTAAAACGTTGTGTACAGCTTACGGGAATATTTAATACAAAAGACGACTATACTAAACACGCAGATCTTATGAATATAGCATCCGATCTTACTGTAGAAGTATTTGGAGAAAAAGGAAAGCATGCAAGAGCTACCTTTGGAGCATCATCGATTCCTGTTAACTCTTCCGTTGAGATTCAAGCTGTATTTGAAGTGGAGTAAAAAATATTAATTAACTTAAACAAAAAAATCATGATCAAAATATTCATTGCAGGGGCTACCGGATGGGCCGGCTCTGAGCTGAGCAAAGCTATTTTTAAACAAAAGGGAATGCAGCTGGTCGGTGGATTGTCCCGTTCCGGCAGTGGAAAAAACCTCGCTGAGATCCTTGATTTAGGGAATGAAAAAATTCCGGTATTTGATACCATTGAGAAGGCTTTAGATGCCCTTGACTTCGATGTGTTATTTGACTACACAAAACCTGATGTTGCCAAAACCAATGTCCTGGCGGCCGTAAAAAGAGGTAAAAAAGTTATTGTGGGAACTTCAGGCCTTACAGGAGAAGATTATGCAGAAATAGAAAAAGCTGCCATTGAAAATGATACTTCCGTACTGGCGGTAGGAAACTTTGCGATCACAGTTGTTCTTCTTCAAAAGTTTGCTGAAATTGCTGCAAAATATATTCCCAACTATGAAATTATAGATTATGCACACGAGCTAAAAATCGATACCCCAAGCGGAACGGTAAGGGAACTCGCTCACCGATTAGCCCAGGTTCAAAAACCCGTTGTCCCTATTCCTACGGATCAGCTGGTTGGTGAAAAGGCAACTAGAGGAGCAGAAATGGAAGGGGTTCATGTTCATTCCGTAAGGCTTCCGGGACATGTTATTGCTGTAGAAACTATTTTTGGGTTAAAAGATGAAAAATTAATCATCAGACACGATTCAGGAACCAGTGCAGAACCTTATGTAAAGGGTGGGTTACTTGCTATTGAAAAAATAGGCACATTCAAAGGTCTCAGAAGAGGACTGGATACAGTAATGGATTTTTAAATAAAATTACAAAGGGTAAAAAAAGGAGACTAAATAAGTCTCTTTTTTTTGTGATATTTCCTGAAAACAATAACGGAAGTTACTCATAAAACAATATCTTTAATTTTTTAAAATCTCAATTTATTTATGAAAAAAATTTCACAGGTCTTACTTTTTTTATCATTCTGTACTATTTATTCCCAAACCAATTTTAAAATGGATATCAGTGCTCCGGTATTTGCTAAAGATTCCATAACCATTGCTCCTCCGATGGGAATGGGAGAAACCCATAAACTGTACAATTTTACCATTCAACCGGAAAAAGGTGTAAGATTTATGAAGGGTTTTAATACCGCATTTATCACGATCGATGACTCAAAGACAGTGACCGGACAAATAGAATATCCTCAGCCTGTTATCTTTGGATATTTTAATGCTGTAGAAAAGGGAGGATATGGTTCTGATATTTTTTTCATTGAAAAAGGGGATTACAAGATCAGTATCGTGGATAAAAATCTGAATTTTACGTCAGGTTCTGAAACGCCAACCAACGCCGAATACAAAAAACTGAAGAAGTTACTTGAGATAGCAGACAAAAAATTAAAACCTTATGAAGACAATAATCCTGGTGATATTGAAAGTAAACAAAAGCTGCTGAGAACCTATATTACTAAAAATCCAAACTCCTATGTGGCGTTCTGGGAAATCGTAAATGATTTCTCAAAATACGGTTTTAACCCAAGCTATGTGGAAAATATGCCCTTATTTTCTAAAAAGATAAAAGGGATATTCAGTTATAAAGAATTTGAGAAAATCCTGAAAATAGAAAATGCTACAAGTGTCGGTGCAAATTTCCCGAACCTGAAACTTAATTCAACCGATCAGATAAATAAATCCAGTTTTTCTGACCACAAACTTACCTTGATAGATTATTGGGCTACAACCTGCAAACCTTGTATTAAAGATTTGCCCAAGCTGGTCACCTTATATGAAAAATATAAGGATAAAGGTGTGCAATTCATAAGTGTTGCTGACGATATTGTGAAAGACAGAATGGATCGTGCCAATACAATACTGAACGAAAATAAAGTAAGCTGGAAAAATTATTTCGATGTGAATCAGGCATTCCTCAATAAGCTTCATGCTACCGGATATCCTCTACAAATTCTGGTAGATCAAAATGGAAAGATCATTGCCAGAAAGTTCGGCGAACTGGATCAGATTGCTGGGGAAATAGAAAAACACATTCAATAATAAAAAAATGACAGCCAAACAGCTGTCATTTTTTTGGCCATCAGTAAAATCAGAATTGAACTTTATCCGACTTTGAAAAGACAGAAGAAAGCATTGCATACAAAACCAAAAAATATATTCAACTTATATCACCGCATATTTGTATCTTTAAATACATCTAAAGGTTTTATTGTTAATTTTTTGATACAAAATTATGGCAGAAAAAATTTATTTCATAAAAACTAACCCTACTATTGCCAAGATCAATTTGTACAATAAGCTTTGCCGTGAGGAAAATTCAGCACTCAGATATCTGGATGATGACAAAAAAACCAGCCTTGAAATTATTAAGGCTAAAGTAAAAGACAGTGTCGAAAATCTTACACCTGATGAACTATGCAGTATTTTTCACTGGTTTCAGGGTGAATATCATGATACAAGTGCAGATCCATCAAATTCAAAGGAAGAAGTAATTAATCAGCTTTTTATTAATGGGATTGATCAGTTTTACGAAATTTCTCCTCCTGACGTTACTCCATTCAACCAGATTATTTCCGATTATCAGAAATATTCTCAAAGCACTTTACCCTATAAGTTCAATACAGAAGAATTCAGTCCTTTTCTTATCTATGGAATATTTTTTACCGGACTACTCAGCCGGTTCCATAAAAAAGAAAACAGCCATATTCTTTTAATGGACTTTTTAAAGCCGGATCATAAGGATTTATATTCCTTCGCTGAAGACAAATTCAATGCTGTTCAAACCAATCCTGAAACAGGATCACTCTTTGATCATGGTGTTCAACTTTCAACACACTTCGGTGAACTCTATGACCTAACCCGATTTTACAAAGACCCAATTATCAAACTTCACGACTCTTAAAATATAGATTTATCTATAAGGATACCATATTTTTTTATAAAATTCACTATCAAATGAATAATGATGTAACATTATTTTCTTAAATTGCCCCTGTCAGTAAATAATGATATGGTTCGAAAGATATTTACCTTCATATTTTTCTTATTTTCTCTTTTCATCTATGCTCAAAGCATTGAAGGAAGTATTATTGACGGACATCACAAGCCTGCGGTAGAAACTGAAGTGGTTATAACAAACGATACTGAAAAATTTTCTGCTATTACAGATCAGAACGGAATGTTTAAAATAGTTCTGAATAAAAATGGAATTTATTTATTAGAGGTTATTCATGACGGAATAAAAGTAGAAAGCGAAAAAATAACTGTTAGCGGAAATCTTACTAAAGACATCCATATAAAAGAAAATACACCTTTTGAGCAAAAGATAGAAGGAGTTTCTGTTTCCATAAAGAAAAAGCTATTTGAAAGAAAAGTCGACCGATTGGTTTTTAATGTTGAAAACTCTATTGCATCACAAGGAATAGATGTCGTGGAAGCATTAGCAAAAACTCCAATGGTACGGGCTACAGATGATGCTATTTCTATTGCAGGAAAAAGCAATGTTGCAGTGATGTTGAATGATCGGATCTTAAATTTATCCGGTCAGGAATTGATCAATTATCTAAAAACATTACGCTCGGATGATGTCGCTAAAATTGAAGTTATCACTACACCTCCTGCCAAATACGAAGCAGAGGGGAAAAGCGGGCTGATAAATATTATTCTGAAAAAGAAGGCTGATATGGGATGGAATGGCTCTTTACAGACATCAGGAAGTTACTTTTATGGAAAACCTACCGTCAGTGCAAGAAGTGGAGCCGGTTTTAATTACCAGGGGAATAAATTATCTCTTACAGCCAATTTATCAGCAGGAGATAATTATTGGGACAGTTCATCTTACAATTATTTAACAGGCACTACTAACTCAAATTACTGGAACACCGATTCCAAAGAACTGTACAATAACAAATACAAAGGAGCCAATCTGAAAGGAGAATATAAAATCAGTGATAAACACCTTGTAGGATTCAATTATAATTACTCTTTCGGCAACCCATTCGAAAAGGCTGAAAATTATACATCTATTTTTAATGAAACAGGGAAACTCAATGTATTCTCCGACAGTAAAAATAAAAATCACAGAAACCTTCACAATACCAATGCTTTTTACGATATAAAGCTTGACACAATTGGAAGTAAACTTAGCATATCAGGTAATGTATTAATTAATAACGCACACGCCGATAACTTTTACAATACCGTCACCGATACCAAAGTTTCTACTCTTACCAATCCTGTCAGCAGGTACCGGATCTATTCAGGTCAGGCTGATCTGGAAAAGAATTTTGTCAAAATAAAAACGGAATCAGGTTTGAAATACACCAAAATAAAAAACGCATCTGATTTTAATTTCTTCAATATTGAGAATGGGCAATATATTTTGAATAGAGAAAGGACTAATACATTTATCTATAATGAAGAGAACTTTGCTGCGTACCTGTCTACCAGCTTCAAAATCAATGATAAATGGGATGCAAAAGCGGGCCTTCGTTATGAGTACACTACACTGGAAGGCATTTCATTAAATGATAATTCTTCTGCCAACATCAATTACGGAAAATTTTTCCCTACGGCTTATTTAAGTTATAAACCTAACGAAAACAATACATTTACATTAAATTATTCCAGAAGAATTTCGCGGCCCTATTTCGGAAACCTTAATCCCTTCAAATATTATACTTCAGAATATGAATATAATACCGGAAACCCATATCTTCTTCCCTCTTTTTCAGACAATTTTGAGTTGGGTTACGTGCTCAAAAATAATTTAAACATTACACTCTACTACAACTATAATAAGGATAATTGGGATAGAATACAGGTCGTAGAAGGAAATCTGAAATACAGTATTGTCAAAAATTTCTATAATCAAAATCAGGCAGGTATTAACATCAGCTACAATTATAATAAGCTTACATGGCTAGAATCTAGTGCATTCCTAAATGGGTTTTATGTCAAATCCAAATCATATCTTCCTGAAGCGGTGGCAGCACCGGCAGGATATGGAGCCAATATTAACATGGATAATAACTTCTTCCTTAATAAGGAAAAAACATTGACTTTAATGCTAGGTATATGGGCAAACATTCCCAACAGAATTGGAAATACTTATTTTAATGGAAACGGATCGGTGTATACGGGAATAAAATTAAACCTGATGGAGAAAAAATTAATGATCAACTTATACCTGAATGATGCTTTAAATACCGACCGTAATAAGGGAACAGAATATTATCCCAATTATAATGTAGAGTATTATTCCAAAGGAACCTCACGAAATATGTTATTTTCAGTAACCTATAAATTCGGTAATAATGATATAAAGGGAGCAACCAAACAAATGAAGTTCGAAGAATCAAACAGAGCTGGAGGAAGCAATGGTAATTAAAATAAGTAGGACAACAACAGTTTAGATTGGTACTTTTTTATACTGAAAAAGAAGGTGGTATCCAATTCCTCCGATGGAATAAGCCAGTACATCAAAAAAATCTCCAACAAAGTGATCAGAAACCAATGGACAAAACCATTCAAATAAAAGAGAGAGATAAATAACCGATCTTATGATAAACTTTAGATCGGGCTGCCACCGGAAACCCAATATTTTATTCATCCCATATTGTATCAGATAACCGTACATGGGAACTGTAATAAGATCTGTAAAATAATCATTGAACCAGGGAATAGTAATTCCATTCTTTCGGAAAATGATAATGGCTGACCAGATGAATAAGCCGCATAAAAATAAGACCGAGATCCTGTATTTTCTAAGCATGTAATACCGCCATAATGATCCCTAAAATGACCTGCAGAACCTTGACCATCACTTCCTGCAAGTCTTTTCCATCTTTTCCTCTCTCTGCCACTTTTTCGTAATCAAATTTTTGTTTCCCTTCCATTGCATTTTGATTTCTGAGTACAAATATACAAAAATTAGAACAAATGTTCTAATTTTTAAAATATTCAAAAAATCTCTCTTATATTTGAGGCATGAAAACCAGGGAAAAGATTATTTCAACAGCAATCCAGCTTTTCAACGAAAAAGGATACAATACAATCACGACAAGACATATTGCGGCTGAACTCAATATAAGTCCGGGAAATCTGCATTACCACTTCAAACATTCTGAAGATATTATTAAAGTTGTTTTTTCCGAACTCCTACTGGCAATGGATGAAATGATGAATACACTTCAGCAAACTGATCATAAGACCTTACAAAACTTATTTGACTTTACTTACCGTACTTACGAAATTTTCTATTCTTATCGTTTTATCTTCCTCAATTTCGTTGATATTCTAAGAAAAATTCCAGAAATAAAAACTCAGTATGAACAAATTAATTTGCACAGGAAAACTGAATTTGAATCTATATTTCTTGATTTTCAGAAGAACAGGATCTTCCGGGAAGATATCCCTGATTTTATTATAAATAACCTTAGCACCCAAATATTTATTATTGCCGATAATTGGGTTACCCATAATAGCCTAACACTCAATCTACCAAAAGAAGAAGCAATTACGCATTACAGCCTTATCCAGATGAATTTGTTTTACCCTTTGTTAAATCCTGAACAGCAGAAATTATATCGATTGAATTTTATTCAAAAACTTAAAAAATAAATCTCAATTTGTTTTTAATTTTACCATTCAGTTAAAACGATGTAGTAATAAAAATCCTTTATTTTTACATCATAATAAATGGCTTTTAAATGTCCGGATCATCAACACAATATAATGGTTACAGAATCTCAGTTCCGCCGGAATTCGAGAATATATTTTCACATTTCTATTTTGCTGAAAACAATTCCGAATTTCCGGTAACCAAGACATTGCTGCCCACGTATCAGACGATATTGCTATTTTGCTTTGGGGAAAGTGCATCAATGGTAACCAAGGAAAAAACGATGATAACGGTAGATAAGTGTGTCGTTTTTGGGCCTATCAGGCACTCTTTCGACTATACGTTGCCTTCCGGAACTTCAATTCTTGTAGCTAATTTCAAAGATGATGCTTTTTATCGTTTTTTTGGAAAAGCGTGCATCTCATATCAGGCCGCGATAAATCCTGACGAGCTTCTTGAAGAAAACTGTTTTACCAATCTATGGCATCAGATTTCAAAAATTAATTCTACTCAGGAACAGGTAAATTATATTCTTGAGTTTTGTAAACCCTATTTGCAGGAGCGGGATCTCACAGGTCAGCTCTTGAGTGATTTTACAAATAAAAATTTAAACCCCATTAAAACAATTGCTGAAAAGACCAATCAAAGTGAACGAAGTATTCAGCTAAAACAAAAAGAGCAATTTGGATATTCATCCAAAGAGATCAGCCGGTATAACAGGTTTTCAAAAGCCATCCAGCTTATTGAGAAAGAAATTGCCAATCAAAACAAAGTTGAATGGTTTACCATTGTTGATGAGTGTAATTATTACGATCAAAGCCAGCTGATCCATGATTTCAAGCACTTCATACATCTTTCACCTTCACAGTTCCTGAAGTTTCAGCAGGACATCTGCAACCCAAAATCGGATTAGGCACTTCGTTTTCTTACAATTTTTGTGTACTCAGCTATTCTACCTTTGTCCTGTAACAATAAAAAAGTAGAAAAAATGAGACATCTAATTATTTACGCACATTATAACGAAAACAGTTTAAACCACCATCTGTTAGAAACTGTTGTTGAAAGCCTGACTTCCCAAAATCATGAAGTTATTGTAAGAGATCTTTATGCAATTAACTTTGATCCTGTGTTTTCTTTAAAAGATATACAGGAACAGAGAATGGGAATTCTTGCCGATGATATCAAATATGAGCAGGAGTTCATCACATGGGCAGAGCATATTACCTTCATCTATCCTATCTGGTGGACCGGAATGCCGGCTATTATGAAAGGATATATCGACAGGGTTTTCAGCTATGGTTATGCTTACCGTTATGACCAGGGCATTCAAAAGGGTTTATTGGCAGGAAAACAGGCCATAATTATCAATACCCATGGTAAATCACATGCAGAATATGAACAAATCGGAATGGATAAAGCACTTTCATTAACCTCCGATAAAGGTATATTTACATACTGCGGTTTTGAGATCAACCAACATTTTTTCTTCGATAAAGCAGACAGGGTATCTCCTGAACAAGTGGAAATATGGAAAGAGCACATTAGAAATACATATTATGAAATCAATGATCGCTTAACGAATGCTAATGAATCTGAAATATTGAACACTCATCCATTGCAAACCCGTCAATCTTCTTAAAGAAAATAATCAGCCAGTTTCCTGATTGAATTCTTACAATAGAAAAAAGTTTCTATCTTTGCTGTTCATATGAAATATTTAAACAGCATATTACGTCTTCCTTTCTTTAATGAGTATTACTACCCGATGTACTGTTCGGGAAGACTGTCTATGTGTATAATTCAATAACAAAATACTAATTAATTATATAGAGCCCGAACATTATAGTTCGGGCTTTTTTAATGCAAAATTTTAAAAGAAATGATTCATTTATTACAAGAAAATGTGGAAATTATTTTACCACAAAACGGTCTGGAAAAAAAAATTACAACAGGCTAAAGACGAAAACAGGAAACTAAACATCAAACTGGGATTCGATCCTACTGCTCCGGACCTGCATCTCGGACACGCTGTTGTTCTAAAAAAACTCAGACAATTTCAGGATCTGGGACACCGGATTATTATTGTTGTCGGAAGTTTTACAGCAAGAATTGGGGATCCTACAGGAAAAAACAAAGCACGAAAACCGCTAAGCACCAAAGATGTTAATGACAATGCCCAAACTTATATCGATCAGCTATCTAAAATAATTGATATTAAAAAAACAAAAATTGTTTTTAATTCCGATTGGTTGGATCATTTGAACTTTTCTGAAGCGATCGGATTGCTTTCAAAAGTAACTGTAGCCCAGTTAATGCACAGAAACGACTTCAATAAAAGATTTTCGGAAAATACACCTATTGCGATGCATGAACTTGTATACCCTATTTTACAAGGATTTGATTCCGTAAAGATTGAATGTGATATCGAAATGGGAGGAACTGACCAGCTTTTCAACTGCACAATGGGTAGACAATTACAGGAAGTGTATGGGCTTTCACCACAGATTGTGATGTGCCTGCCTTTATTAAAAGGACTTGATGGAAAAGAAAAAATGAGCAAATCACTACATAATACCATTGGCCTGACAGATGAACCCAATGAGATGTTTGGAAAAACAATGTCTATTCCTGATTCTTTAATCGAAGAGTTTATGAATCTCACCACAGACTTTTCGGCTGTTGAAAAACAGAATTTGAAATCGAGGATGGAAAACGGAGAAAATCCCATGAATATTAAAAAGTTACTTGCTAAAAATATTATTACTCAATACCATGACGAGTCTTCAGCAAAAAGAGCAGAAGATTTTTTTGCTAATCAGGTTCAAAATAAAAACTTTGAAGAAAAGACATTCAAACCTGTTGGTATTGATTCCCTGCATCTCTCGGAAAATTATGTCCTTCTTACAGATTTGTGTCACCAGCTTAAGAGTGATCTGAGTAAATCAGCTATAAGGAGATTGATTGAAAATGGAGGAGTACAGATTAATCAGGAGAAAATAACAGATATCGATCGAAGAATTGAATTGAAAGAAGGCACCAAAATCAAAATCGGAAAAAGATTTTTTTTCGAACTTTTTTAAATCTTAAATTCAATATATTCGTGGTATTGAAAAGGTTGAATATACCATGGACTTTACATTGAAATACAGGAAAGCTGAGGAAAGCGATATTGAATTCCTGCTCGATCTGAGAATGAAAACGATGACTGAGCATTATGCCACCTCGAATCTGCCAACCACAAAAGAATATGCTCTTCAAAGGATCCTTTATCAATTTGAAAATGCTCATATCATCATTTTAAATGATAACCCAATGGGATTGTTAAAAATAAACAGAACTGCAGATAATATAAATATTTTACAACTTCAGATTCATCCTGACCAACAAGGTCTGGGTATTGGAAAATCTATTTTGAGAAAAATTATCCGTGAATCGGTTTCGGATCGGAAATCAGTTTCCTTAAGTGTTTTAAAAACTAATCGGGCACAGAAACTTTATTCCAGCTTAGGTTTTAAAATCATCGATGAAGATGATCATTCTTATAATATGAAATTTTTTAATTAAAAAAAGTATGCTTTCCAGCATACTTTCTATTTATATGTATAAGGCACCAGAACATCTATAAAATTATCCGTACTGTAAGGATCTCCTATTGCCCTGAATTTCCAGTCTCCATGATGGCGATATGCTTCAGCAAAAACCATCGAGCACATGCCATTTATACTGCTATCTCCGGAAAGACTATATTTTGTAATTTCTTTTCCTCTTGCATCAACCGCTCTGATAAAAGCATTATCAATCATTCCAAAATGCTGCCTGTTGGTCCTTCCCCGATATATAGACACGACAAAAATTATCTTTTGATAACGTTCGTTTAATTGATCCAGCTTCACTATAATCTGTTCATCATCTCCATCGCCTTCCCCTGTTCTATTATCACCCGTCAACCAGATGTGACCTGAAGGATGACGCATCGAATTAAAGTAAATAACATCACTTTCATAAAGCACAACCTGTTTTCCATTATGCCCATGAAGAGTTCTTCCCATATCAGCAACTTTCCCGTTTTTATCCAGAAGAAAAGCAACAGCATCGAGATCATATTCGGGCTCATTGCTGAATAACCTCCCAAAGAAACCTCCCTGCTTGCGAACGTCCCAACCCAATCCGATAGTGACCTGAGAAAGATCATAAACGCTTTCACCAAGATTGTTTTTCCTGAGATCTATCGTTTGGCCTTTTTGTAAATTAATTGCCATTGTTATTTAATGATTTGCCCTTTATAATATTTTTCAAGGAAGAAAGAAAGGTCTGCCCTGTAACCAATTCCGGAAGCCTCAAATTTCCAGCTTCCATTCCTCTTGTATAACCTGCCGAACTCGATTCCCGTTTCTATAGAAAAATCCTCATCCAGCTCATATTTGGCGATTTCCTGGTTGCTATTATTATCGATGATCCTGATATATGAATTTCTTACCTGACCAAAATTTTGTTTTCTTCTTTCAAAATCTTCGATGGTTACCACAAAGAGTATTTCTTCTACTCTTCCATCAACTTTTTCCAAATCGATAATAATAGATTCATCATCATCCCCGTCACTGTTCTTTCCACTCGGATCATCACCCGTATGAGTCAATGCGCCATCCGGAGAGCTTAGATTGTTATAAAAAACAAAATAATCTTCACTTACAAGCTTTCTTTCCGCATCGATCATAATTGCAGAAGCATCAAGATCAAAATCATATCCTCTTCCATCATTAGGATCCCATCCTAGTCCAATCGTTAGTTTTGTTAATCCTATATCTATTCTTTGTCCTTTCTGTAGGTTAATTGCCATAATAAAATCTTAAATATCTAAGATAAATTTGATTTCCCGAATATCCAAATATTTTAATAGAAAAAGCCCGATCTAATTGACCGGGCTGTATTGTATATCAGAATGGATATTTAACTTTCAAAATTATTGTGACTGACTCTGCTATTTCTTGCTTTCGCCAGCATTGGAATAGAAATCAATCCCATGACCAGCATAATTACAATTTGCAGAGGTAAGGAAATAAAAGAATAAGTAAGTCCCATTTCACCTCCTAATTCCGCACTTTTTCCCATGGATATAAATAATGCCATAAATCCGAATTTCATAGCCAGGTTGAAGGCTCCGATACCTCCACTGGCAGGGATGATCATTCCCAATGTTCCTACTACAATAATAAAGAAACCGTCAGCAATGGTGAAGTTTGAAGTTTCCGGAAGTGCAAAACATACAAGATAGGCTGCAAAATAATAGGATATCCAGATTCCCAGCGTATACAAAATAAACTTTCCTTTCTGTTTCAGCCTGAAAATCGAAGTGATCCCCTGGAAGATTCCATCTATAAAGCCAATAATCTTTCCTAAAAGAGGAATTGCTGCAAGCTTCTTCTTGAGAACAAAAAAAAAGTATTGTTCCTGCTACAAGAATTAAAAGAATGATTAAAATTTTATTTGGGTTGATATCTATTCCTGAGTTTTCGTAAAAAGAAAGAATGGCCTTGTATTTAAAGATTAAGGTTAATCCCAAGAATCCCAACATACAAATAAGATCCACTACTCTTTCTAAAATAATCGTTCCAAAAGATTTATCTACCGGAACTCCTTCCACTCCATACAATGCCGTAGCCCTTGCTACTTCTCCACTTCTGGGAATGGTAAGATTCATCAGGTAGCCAAATGAAATAGACCACAATGAATTGGAGTTAGAGATCTGATGCCCCATTGGCTCTAATAAAAGATTCCAGCGAACAGCCCGAAACCAGTAGGCTAAAATCCCAAAAACAGAAGCAAACAAAACCCACAGGTAATTTGCTTTTGCCAATGATTTCTGAATCACCTTAAAATCAAGTCCCTTTAAAGCAAGCCATAAAAAAAAAGCCTGCAAAAGCAAGCGAAATTACGACTGTAATTATTGACTTTATGGGATTCGTTTGTTTTTTCTCCATGAATCAGGTAAGAAGGTTTGTCTTTTCATCCGGGAAAACGATCTTTGGCTGGAAACTTTTTGCCTCCTCCGGCGTCATCTGTGCATAAGCTATAATAATGATGATATCATCCTTCTGAACTTTCCTTGCTGCAGGCCCGTTTAAGCATACCTCTCCGGATTTTCTCTTACCTTTTATAATGTATGTATCGAAACGCTCTCCGTTGTTTACGTTTACGATATAAACTCTCTCACCTACCACCAATCCGGCAGCTTCGATAAGATCTTCGTCAATCGTTATACTCCCGATATAATTAAGGTCTGAGGCAGTAACCCGTACCCTGTGAATCTTTGACTTGAAAACTTCTATTAACATGCTGCAAATTTATTAATAAAAATTTATAAATTGAAGTTTATAACCATTTTAAAAGCATCAGATACACAGGTATTTATTTTTTTTTTAAATTAAAATATTTGGATTTTACTTACTAAATCTACAATCATATCACCAAATACATTAATACTTAATACAAATTCAAGATTTAATAAATACAAAAAATAATATTCCGATTTAGCTAAAGTCAATACACATAAGCATTTGGCATGATTTTAGTAACGGGTAACGTAGATTTTTGGTGAAAAACCGAATTATGATATTTTGATGTTTTTTCGCCAAAATCAAAAAAATAACACAAAATTTAATAAAAAAATTGCACAATTAGAAAATAGTATTATATTTGCTATAATTACGAACCAACTTTAATATTAAAAATTATGAACAAGTCTGAATTAATCGACGCAATCGCAAAAGATGCAGGAATTACAAAAGTTGCAGCAAAGTCTGCTCTTGAATCTTTTATTTCTAACGTAACTACTACTTTAAAGAAAAAAGACGGAAAAGTTTCTTTAGTAGGATTCGGTACTTTCTCAGTAGCTGAGAGAGCTGCTAGACAAGGTATCAACCCTGCAACTAAAAAACCAATCAAAATTGCTGCTAAAAAAGTTGCTAAATTCAAAGCTGGAGCTGATCTATCTACAGCAGTTTCTGGAGCTAAGAAAAAATAATCATTCAGATTAGAAAATGCAAACCTCATCTTTTGATGAGGTTTTTTTATGTTTATTCAGTTTGATAAAGGGATTAAGGCGCTAAACGGGAAATTTTCCAGTCGAGACCTTCAAGCTGATAGATAATCCTGTCATGTAATCTATTGGGTCTGCCCTGCCAGAATTCTATCTCATAAGGTTTTGCGATATAGCCACCCCAATTCTCAGGTCTTGGAACTTCATCCGTTTCATATTGCTTCTCCAGCTCTTTTAATTTCTCTTCCAGAAACTCCCTGTTGGGAATAATCTGGCTTTGAGGCGACACTACTGCACCCAGCTGGCTGCCTTTTGGTCTGGAATGAAAATAGCCATCACTCAGATTCTCCGCTACCCGTTCCAAATTGGCTTTTATGATGATCTGCCTTTCAAGTGTTGGCCAGAAAAAATGGAGACAGGCCTTATGATTTTTTTCAATTGCCTTTCCTTTTTTGCTTGAATAATTGGTGTAAAAAATAAACCCTTCATACGTATATGCCTTTAAAAGAACCATTCTCGTCCTTGGGCATCCATCTTCCTCTACAGTTGATATAGCCATTGCATTTGCTTCGGAAACATCTGGATTCTCTGACGCTGTAAGAAACCAATCCCTGAACTGCTCAATCGGATTTTGTTTTATCTCACTTTCAATAAGTTGGGATTTCTCATAGATTTTTCTCTTATCGTGAAGGTTTTCCATAAATATTTTTTATTAAATTTGAGTATGCATTACTCATACAAAGGTAAAATATTAATTTCCACACCTGATATTTCCGGAGATATTTTTTCCAGATCAGTAGTCCTTATCGTAGAACACAACGAAAGCGGCGCATTTGGTTTAATATTAAATAAGAAAAACAATCAGGTGAGTGGCAAGTTCAAGAACTTCTTTGATTTTAAAATCGATGTGTACGATGGTGGACCGGTGGAAAATGATAAGATATTCTTTATTGTAAAAGGCAAAAAAGTAACGGAACTATATACTGATATTGCTGATGGATTTTATCTGACAGAGGATATTGAAAACATCATTAGCTCCGTTTTAAATGGAGACCTCCTTATAGATGATGTCAAGATCTTTTCCGGATATTCAGGATGGACAGCCAATCAGCTGGATAGTGAGGTTCAAAGAAAAATGTGGACTGTAGTCGATATCTATAATCTCGACTATACATTACCCAATGACCAGACCTTATGGAAAACTATCATGCAGAATCTGGGTGGTGAATATCTACTCTGGGCTAATTCCCCGGAAGATATTTCATTGAATTAATTCTACTTATATTGGAATTCGAGAAAAAAATATTAACAAATTTTAAGCTTGCTTTAACCAATTTTTAAGAAAGAATTTCCGTTATTTGAATAACCAAAAAGTCGTGAAAATGAAAATCTTAAAACAACTCATTTTATTTTTCTTTCCGGAAGTATTTTTAACTCTTAAGCCTATTAAGGTGAAGCGAGGCAATAAATAAAAATAATATTGTAAATAAGTCTGCCAGATACATCTCAGCAGGTTTAAAAAAATACAATTTCTGATATATTCAGAATAAAACCCGGTAAAGGACTTTGGAACTTTTGTTGTTTACCGGGTTTGTCAATTTTAAAAACTTTCCTTCCATTTTTCCACCAATTCGGTGAATCGGGAATTTCCAAAAGTCTTATTTCTTATCTTTCCTACAGAAAATATGCCTTTCTCATCTGAAATCATTAAAATTTCTTCAGCTTTCTGAGATTCAAATGCAATAATTTCATGCTCTTGAATATCAGCAAGATTATTCTTATGTAAAAAAGTAACAAAATTTTCCAGTAAAGGAGAAATGTATGCACCTTCAGAATGTTTTGGAACTTTAATGATATTTCCTTCTAAAAACAGAAGGTTTCCAGAAGTGGATCTCGCAATCCTCTTATTCGGATTAAGCAGAATCACATCATCCAGATCGTTTTCCTGAGCATAAATCCCTCCATAGATGTTTTCAGGACAATGAACCCTGATATTACTCAAAAGATTATTATTTACATTAATTTCTTTGATAAGATCAAGCTCAAGAAGCCTTTGATGAATAGCCAGAATATCATCCTTTTCATCGACTTCATAAAAATAGGAAATTGATGATTTGGCTAAAGTAAGTTCATCTGAATTCCTGAAAACCTGAAAATTAATAATCGCATTTTTACTATTCTTTCCTTCAATCACCTCTTTTTGAAAAAGAGTTTGAAAAAATTCAAGAGTATAAGTCAAAGGAATATTCATTCTCATTTTTCTCATTGAGGCCATTAGGAAGAAATAACACTCTTCGTCCATAATGAGCTTAGAGTTCCTAATAAAAAAAGAAACCTTTACAGCATCTCCCAGGAGAAATGCCCTGTTCTTCACATTCAATTCGTCTGATGTAAAATATTGATTTTCCAATGTATGATTTATTTATAAAAAAATAATGAACGATAAATCGTTCATCAGTTTTATCATTTTGTACAGTCCACTATTAAGCAGCCCCTAGTTTTATTCTTAGATTTTCTATAAGATTCTCCCAATACATCGCATTTTCTTCTTCATCTCCTTCTTCACAAAAGTCTGTGATATTTAAAGCCAAATCTTCAGTAATATCATCAATCGTGATGGTCATTTCAAAGAAATTCTTTGTTCCCTCATCTTCTTCCCATCTGAAACGCACGAAACCTTCTGGCTTATATCTAATCAAAGTCGCCTTTTCAGCAGGGCCTCCACCCCAGCTAAAAAAGAAGTCATCTCCTTTCTCTACTACCTCATCCGCAAACCATTCAGATAATCCTTCTGCCGTCGCCAGATACTCATATAAAATCTCTGAAAGACAATGCATTGGAAATTCGTAATGGACTTTAAGTTTCGCCATATAATCTTTGTTTTATCGTCCCGCAATATATAAATTAATTTTTTTATTACACAAAAATGTATTTACTTTTTTATACAATATGCATGATATTTGTCACAGTTGTTCTGACACTATCGTGAAGGATTTTAAAAGCAAAATTTACAGTGCTTGGCATAAAAAAATCTCTTCTTTGAAAGAAGAGATTGATATCTAATTTTCGTTTAAAACTTCAAGGATAATCTGGCATCCCTCTTTTATTTCCTCAAGAGATATGGTTAATGGTGGAGAAATTCTTAAATATTCATTCCTGTACAGTTGCCAGAACACTACAAGACCTTTTTCCATACACTTCTGAGCAACTTTTAAAGTATATTCCGGGCTTCCTAAATTTACAGCGAGCATCAACCCTCTCCCGTTTATATTACTGATCTTGGGATGCACCAGTAATTCTCTGAATAGTTCCTCTTTCCTGTCCACCTCATTCATTAGCCCACTTTCTAGTATTTCTTTTAATGTTGCATAGCTGGATGCAGCTATAAGAGGATTCCCTCCGAATGTAGTGATATGTCCCAACTTCGGCGAATGTGACAAACTATTCATTATTTCCTTAGAGCTCATAAAAGCCCCAACAGGGACTCCACCTCCCATTCCTTTCCCCATAACAAGGATATCCGGGACAATTTCATAATGTTCAAATGAAAACAGCTTCCCTGTCCTTCCAAACCCCGGTTGTATCTCATCCAGGATAAGGAGAGCCCCCACCTCCTCACATCTTTTTTTTTAATTTCTTCAGATAATCGTTCTGAGGAACTAAAAAGCCTGCCGCACCCTGTATCGTTTCAAGAATTACACAGGCTGTCTTCTCTGTAATCTTATCCAGATCATCTTCATTATTGAATTCAATAAATGATACCATCGGTAAAAGAGGACGAAATTCCCTCTTATGATACTCATTTCCCGAAACACTTAATGCTCCATGGGTATTTCCATGATAAGAATCTTTAAAGGAAATAATTTCTTCCCTTCCGGTATATCTTTTGGCCAGCTTCAGACTTCCATCTATAGCTTCAGCTCCACTATTGACAAGATAAGTAACTTCCAGCGGATCCGGAGTAGCTTCTGCCAGCAAACGACATAATGCCACAGGTTTATCCTGCGCATATTCACCATATACCATTACATGAAGGTACTTTTCCGCCTGTTCTTTGATTGCATTAACGATTTTAGGATGGGAATGTCCCAAAGTATTTGCAGAAACTCCTGCTACAAAATCAAGATATCTCTTTCCGTCCGTTCCAAAAATATAGCTTCCTTCTGCTTTTTCAACTTCAAAACCTGCTGCAAATTGTGTAGTTTGTGCCTGGTATGAAAAAAAAATCTTTTTGCAATTCCATTTTAAATAAAATTTTAGCAAAGCTAAAAAACATTCATTAAATCCCGAAATTATCATTACACAAAAAAAGCCTGCTTTTTGGCAGGCCTTTTATATTTTACAGAAACTTATTTTCTGACTCTCTTAGGTTTTTTAGCTTCTTCCTTAGCTTTTTCCTTTTCAACAGCTTCTTTAGCCGCATCATAAAGTTCAGTGTCGGCTTCGTATTTTATCTCTTCATATCCAGGAGTATCTACGAGGATATCCTGCCATTTCCTGATTCTGTCTTTTGTATTCCAGTTAAAGTCCTGAAACTTCCTTCTGGCAGGTTCTATCTTACTCATAGGATATGTATCGGACGTTGCCCCGATATTACAGGATACAATCTGAAGTACTCTGCTTTCAAATATAGCATCAATGATCCCACATGAGGTAAGTGTAATACCTATTCTTTCATTTTCTTTAGTCTTTTCGTTAAAGTCATCCGCATAACTTATAGCCTGTGCATTTCCTATAACTTTGGTTTCTTTAACCTCGCTTTTTTCATAATAAACGGTCATGAGCTTTCCTTTTACCTGGTCGAACTCATCTTTCAGGTTCAAAGAATCAACTTTACTTATGGCGAATGCATTTCCTATTACTTTCAAGGAATCAAGATCCTCGGTTGCCGTATTAAAATAAGCTTCGATTTTATCTCCTGTCACTTGCTTTTCTCCACTCCATAAGATTGGTGCAGTATACATATGCATAATACCATCCGTTTCGTTAAATGCAATGGAATCTGCTCTTCCCTGTGCATTGGACTTATAAAACCGTCCTTTCCTGAATGCTCTCAAAAAACTTTTTTTCTTTGTAGCATCAGTTTCATCAGGTTTCTGATAAGAGATTATCTTTTCAGCTGCAAAATATATAGAATCCTTTTCAAGGATCTTTACGGCATATGGATTTTTGGTAATGATCGAAGAATCTTTCTTTTGAAAAATTTCTCCATAGCCTCCTTTCACATATCTTTTTTCTTTAGGATCATCTAATGTCACATTTCCGGTAGCTGTACCAAACCCTGTGAGCTGATTAAAATACATATCATCTCCGGTCAGAATTTTATCGTTATAATGTATCCTCGAATTTTTATTAAGGTAGGATTCTTTAGAACCCATTTTATAGGTACCTCTTTCGGTGTATATATAGTTTTTCGGATTGGCCCTGTTGGTTATCGTTGTGGGACCAAAGAACTCAGCAACTTTAGTATTCTGGTTCTGTTTGATGTTGGGACCTTCGATAACATAGTCCGGAGTATCAATTTTTACATTACCTACAAAATCGATCATCTTCGTATCCAGAAAATAGGTCGCAGATTTTGTATACATCACATTCTGTCCGTCAGAAATCGTTCCTCCTGTATTAAAATAGGCAAGATTTGAAAGTTTATCGTAATAAAGAATATCGGTTCTGATGGTTTGCTTTGGGTCGGTAAGTACTACGTTCTTACGTGCAACGCCCTTTTGGGTATTCCCATCGTATTCCATTTCCCCAGCAGTAATTACCGATCCATCTGTGTTCTGGAGCTTTGTATTACCAATCGCTTTCGCAAAGTTTTCTTCGCTATACAGCACAACTTCATCTGCCGTAAGGATAGAACCCTGATTTTCGATTTTTACATTTCCCTCAAGATATTGGTTTCCGTCATACTTTGCAGGATCTTTTTTTACAAAATCCGCATGGATGATTTTAATTTTATCTTCAGGTCTTATTTGCTTGGGTGCATTATTATTTACAGGAGCTTTTAAATAAGGATCCCTTTGCGCAGGCTTTTGTTGATCTTGCGCAAACATAAAAGTAGAAACAAAGAGTATCAGAAAAAGAATCAGTCTCATTGATTAGTCATTCTTAATGCCATAAAAATACAGCGAATGAGAATCAATTTTTACGCCAAAAGCATCTTCTATAGCTTCTTTGATCCCTTGAATCCTAGGATCACAAAACTCTATAATTTCCTCAATCTCCTTATCAGAATCTTTTTTGTAGATCACCAAGTGATCATGTTGCTTATCAAAATAAGACTTCTCATAAGATGAAGACGTCAGTGTTTTTTCTCCAAATTGGTGTTTACGAATTAGCCCTGCATCCAGGAAGATCTCAATTGTATTGTAAATTGTTGCTTTAGAAACATGATATTTCTTCTGCATCATCAACAGATAGAGATCATCCACATTGAAGTGGTGATCCATATTATAGATCTCTTCCAATATGGTGTATCTCTCAGGTGTGTTTCGGAAACCTTTTTCTAAAAGGTAGTTTCTCAAAACATCTTTGATAAGAGCTATATTTTTTTCTTTTTGTATAGTATCCATTAAAATAATTATCTACAAATTTATTAATTTTTATTTAAATAGATAGTATGCTTATAAAGTGGTGCTTAGAAGTTATGGCGTAAAAATCCCGCCTGTTCAATTTTTTTTATCATATAATGTCTCCTCTGTAATCGGAGCAGATTCTACCACTACATTGTGTGAAGTGACTCCCCAGGCCTTGAAATCGTCACTTCCGATATACTTCACAAAATTGTAAATATTAAGCGTGATTTTTTGTTTTACCGTCAAAAGTATATCGTTGATATATGTATTATCTATAATCACATATTTAAGATCCGGAGGTATATTATGTGCTCTCAAAGAAGGATGACTGCTTCTTGAAGGAATAGTTCCATCAGCCATAAGGTCTTTCAGAACCATACCGAAATAATCATTGATTCTGCGGTCTACTTTAAATCCTAAAAGAAAATTCACTTTAAATACAGTTCCTGGTAATATTTCATCTACCGTATATTTAAAAGTATAGGGATCTTCCTGATTTACAATACTTAAAACAAAATAATGATCTGCTCTTTTAGGCTGTTTCTTGATGATGGAATAAATAATCTTTGACTCTACCTCGTCATTTCTTTTTGCTCTGCTTAAGTAAGCCAGATTGGTAGCATATTTAGGAATGGTCTCATCAAGTTTCATATCCTTAATAATAGACACATATTTATCGATCTTTACATATTGTATAAAGTTAGCCTTGATCAGTCTGCCGTTATACCATGCATACATACATACTGCAATAAACCCACCTAACACCATTGTTAGCCATCCTCCATCAACAAATTTGATGACATTAGCATAGAAAAATCCTGATTCAAGGAAAAGATAAACCGCTCCAAAACCGATGATAAAGAATTTGCTTACCCGTGTTCTGCTCAACCAGAAAAGTAATAGTATGGTTGTCATCAACATGGTAATGGTAATCGTCAGACCATAAGCCGCTTCCATTCTTTCAGATTTTTGAAAAAATATAACCACAACAAAACAGAATACCATCAATCCCCAGTTTACTCCCGGGATATACATTTGTCCTTTAATACCCGAAGGATATTCAATGTGCTGATTAGGCCAGAATGAAACTGACATGGCTTCCGAGAACATGGTAAATGATCCGGTGATTACGGCCTGACTGGCGATAATTGCAGCAGCTGTTGCAAGGATAACCCCAGGTAAAACAGCCCATTGCGGCATAATTCCAAAGAATGGATTCACTCCACTGAACACCTGATGATAATTATCCAGCAGCCATGCCCCTTGTCCCAGATAGTTCAGGATAAGCATTAATTTTACAAACACCCAGCTGATTCTTATATTTTTAGCACCACAATGCCCCAAATCCGAGTACAAAGCTTCCGCTCCTGTTGTACAAAGGAACACTGCTCCCATGATAACAATAGCACTTGGAGAGTGTGTAATAAGATTGTAGGCATATATCGGGTTGAATGCTCTTATAATTTCAATGTGATCAAAAAGATGGATTGATCCGAAAACCCCTAAAGCCAGGAACCAGGTTACCATAACGGGTCCAAAGAATTTCCCAATAGAAGCCGTTCCAAACTGTTGTACCACAAAAACTACAAACAGGATGACCAGGGTAATGAGAACTACCGGTGTCTCGGGATTATATATTTTTAAACCTTCAATAGCAGACATAACCGTTAGTGAAGGAGTGATTACACTATCTGCAACAAGTGTTGCTGCTCCTATAATGGCAACCACATAGAGCCATTTCTTCTTGAGTTTCTTTACTAGTGAATAAAGTGCAAGAATTCCCCCCCTCTCCTTTATTATCTGCTCTTAGAGCAATAATTACATACTTGATAGTAGTTTGAAGGGTCAATGTCCAGATAATACATGATAATGCACCTTCAATATATTCATCGAATGGCATTGCCGCACCATCTTTTCGGGCATTCACAATTGCTTTCATTACGTACAATGGTGACGTCCCAATATCCCCAAAAACAATTCCGAGGGACACAATAACCCCTACAAATGAAAGTTTCTTTAAGTCAAAATGATGACCACCCTCTGTAACTTCTGACATATCAGCTAATTTTAAAAGCGCAAATCTACACTAAATTTATGACCTCATGAATTATTCTTCATGAATATAATAAATGAAAAAACTTCCTTTCGGAAGTTTTTCTCTATGATTTAATATACAACGCATTTTTAATCTCCTCTTTCACTTTTTCAAGTTTAGGGAACCATTCTGCAAATAAAGCTGCTGAATATGGAGCAGGAGCATCAGGAGTCGTAATTCTCTTGATTGGTGCATCCAGATAATCGAAAGCTTTTTGCTGAACCATATATGCAATTTCAGAAGAGATAGACGCAAACGGCCATGCTTCTTCCAAAATAACCAGTCTGTTTGTTTTCTTAACAGAATTTAAAATAGCATCATAATCTAAAGGACGGATTGTTCTAAGGTCGATCACCTCTACAGAAATTCCTTCTTTAGCCAAATCTTCAGCAGCCTGAATCGCTACTTTCATTATCTTACCAAAAGAAACCAAAGTTACATCCTTACCTTCTTTCTTGATATCTGCCTTTCCGATCGGTAGATAGTATTCTTCTTCAGGAATCTCCATTTTATCTCCATACATCTGCTCGGATTCCATGAAGATTACCGGATCATTATCCTGGATTGCTGATTTCAATAATCCTTTTGCATCATAAGGATTAGAAGGTACGATCACTTTCAATCCCGGACAGTTTGCATACCAGCTTTCGAAAGCCTGAGAGTGCGTAGCTCCCAATTGGCCTGCAGAAGCAGTAGGACCACGGAAAACAATAGGACAATTCCACTGTCCTCCACTCATCTGACGGATTTTTGCTGCATTATTGATAATCTGGTCAATTCCTACCAAAGAGAAATTGAATGTCATAAATTCTACAATGGGTCTGTTCCCATTCATCGCTGCACCTACGGAGATTCCGGTAAAACCAAGTTCTGCGATCGGTGTATCGATTATTCTTTTAGGACCAAATTCATCCAGCATTCCTTTTGAAGCTTTATACGCACCGTTGTATTCTGCAACTTCCTCCCCCATTAAATAAATGGATTCGTCTTTACGCATTTCCTCACTCATTGCCTGTGCAATTACCTCACGAAAAGTATATTCTGCCATATTTCTTTGAAAAATTTAGACTACAAAAATAGTGTTTTTTTATTACACACATCATAAAAACGGCATCTCATTTAAATGAAATGCCGTTAATTAATTTTATTTAAAACAGATTAGTTTACTTTTTGCCAAGTCTGCGTTCTTCCTAACAGGGATAAACCGATGTATCCTCTTACATTCAACTGATCTCCGGATCTTGTAATCGTACATTTATACGTTTTTCCAGTCTTTGGATCTGTAATAGTTCCTCCGGTAAATTCGTCACCTTCTTTTTTTAATCCCCTGATAATTTCCAGTCCAAGAATAGGTTTTCCTTTTCTGTCATCTTTACAATTTGTACAGTTAGGATCAGCAGGCTTTATAAGTAATTGCGATACCTTGCCATAATAAGTCCCATCTGTTTTTTTATAGATTTCTACAATAGATTTTGCCTGTTTGGTTTCATCATCTATAGTTTTCCATTTTCCTTCTATCTGTGCAAAAGATAATATACTTGCCAAAGAAAATGCCAGGGTAAATAATAATTTTCTCATATACTTGTTATTTTAATTTTGATATACTGTTCTTGTTATCTATTTAACGCTAAAAATATAAATTAATTTTAAACAAACAAAAACATTTATTATACTAGGCATATATAACAAGACACATACCAATTTAAAAAATTAAACACCCTCTTAGTTCAGTTTACGGTTGATAACCCTATCCATATAATCCTGATACCAGGCTTTGGCAATCTCCTTTCCTTTTTCAGTCTCCGGTGTATTCAAATGATCTGCCAGATTTTTCTCCAATCCCAGATCTGATTTATCATAAATGCCTACTACATTTTTTCCGTCGAAACGATAGATATAATTCCCAATAATAAATTGTTCCACACCGCCATCTGAATTTGCTATGATAGCAGGGTATTTTTTATCACTTACGAGACTTCTTCCCCAGCTTCTTATCCTTTTATTATATCCGATCAGATCTGCCAGTGTTGGGTAAATATCAATCTGCTGTGCTTCTTCCGTATTTACTCCTTTCAAATGATATTCGGGATTGGGAGAATATAAAATAATCGGAACGGCAAAACGGTTCATACTTTTCTGATATTCCGGATAATAGATTTCATTGGTATGATCTCCGGTAAACACGAAAATAGTATTATTATACCAGGGTTGTTTTTTAGCCGTTTCAAAATATTTTTTTATTGAATAATCAGTATATTGTATCGGTTCATGCATTTGATTTTTACCTTTTTTAAATTTCCCCTGGTATTTTTCAGGAATTTTAAAAGGATGGTGAGAAGAAGCGGTAAAAACAGTAGCCATAAATGGTTGCGTTTTCCCAACATTTTTAGCAAAGTATTGCAAAAACGGCTCATCCCAGATCGCCCACATTCCGTCAAAATCGGCATCATGATTATATTCGGTCTTTCCAAAATAATGTTTGAAGCCTAAAATATTTCCAAAGCCCAGGAATCCCATGGATCCATTGGGTGCTCCATGATAAAATGAGGTATCATAACCCAGATCATTACATATAGAAACAATAGATTGTATTTTCTGATTGGAATATGGTGAACTTGTAAAAGCATCCGTAAGACTCGGAATTCCGGCAAGCACACTGCTCATTCCATGGATAGACTGTCTTCCGTTCGCAAAGGTGTTGGGAAAAATTAAACTTTCACCAGCTAAACTATCAATAAACGGGGTGTAAGAAACATAATCTTTAATATTCTTATCCTTATTAAAAGCTCCGGAATATTCCCTGCTGAAGGATTCAACAATAAATATTACGATATTCGGACGGTTGGTTACCTGCCTGTCGTATATTTTATAAGGCTGGATATTATCCTCTATAAACTTCTGGTCTACAAAGTGAACTTCTTTAAAATTATTGGTTCCTAATGTTCTGAAGAATGAAAACGTACTGTTCAAAACCATATTCCCCTGAGATGGAATTTTCACGAAACGATTTGCGTCCACAAGATTAATAGGCCTTGTGCTGTGTCTGAAGTCTCCACGGATCCCTCCTACTACCAAAACTGTAATTCCACATAGACAAAGGACAGAAAGGATAAAATAAGGAATAAGTCTTACCGGCTTCTGTTCTGTGATCTTTACCCTTTTGTAAAGAAAAACCCACAGTGCCATAAGAACAAAAAACCATATAAGAACAAAAGGATTCTGAACAATGGAAGCACCAAACACTTTTCCGATATTAGTTTCATGCTTGGCCACCTGAAATGCAGCCGACGTTAATCTTGTCTGGGCAAACTTATAATAAACAAAATCACCGAAGTTCATGACATAGGCAATTCCATTTGTAATAAAGTAAAGCCAAAATAACATTTTTTGATATCCTTTTCTGGTATTGATTATAACAGGGATAAGACTCAGCAAAATAAATAAAGAATTGACATATAAAATTGCAGTAGTATCAAAGGCGATTCCATGAAAAGATAAACTAAAATAGTCTGAAACCGAATCTACCTTTATGAGCTCTCTATTAAAATACCAGAACAAAAATCTGGCAATCTGATAAAAAACATATGCCAAAAAAATCCGGTATACCAATACCAGAACTTCCTGTTTTCTAAATTCTTTAAAAAATTTCATTTGGCAAATTTACATCAATTTCAGATTAATGTATTTTTTAGTGGGGAATATTTTAACCTAGAATTCTTAAAAAATGTAATTTTGTGACTATGAATTTTATTAAAAACAATCTTGCGAACGTCCTAACCTTAGGAAATTTATTTTCCGGATGCATAGGGGCAGTGCATCTTATCCTTGGTGACTATAAAATAACTGCTATTTACCTTATCCTTTCGCTGGTTTTAGACTTTTTTGATGGCTTTGTTGCCCGCGCTTTAAAAGCTAATTCGAATCTGGGGGTTCAGCTGGATTCACTGGCGGATATGGTAAGCTTTGGTTTTATTCCTGGATTGACCATGTTTGTTGCTCTCACAGACAATTCTTATTCTCACATTCCATGGTATGCTTATTCAGGATTTTTACTTACTGTATTTTCATGCCTGAGGTTAGCAATTTTTAATCTGGATGAAGATCAGAAGTATTACTTTAAAGGTTTAAATACACCTTCCAATACTATTTTAATTTTTGGTTTGTATTATGCCTTTAAAAAAACTCAGAGCTATGAGCTTATATTTTCCAATCTATATCTGATGATAGCCATTACCATTGTCTTTTCGTTACTTTTGGTAAGCCCTGTTAAAATGATTGCCATGAAATTCAAATCCATGAAACTGGAAGACAATTATCCAAAACTTGCTTTATTAATAGGTTCCATTATCATTCTGATCATATTGGGAACAGTAGGAATCCCGATGGTTATACTTTATTATATTTTAATTTCACTTATATTTCAAAAACAACTTACATAAATTCAGAATTTTGACTAAAATAAATTGATATATTATTACTTCAAAATTCACTATCTCAACTTATAAATCTTCAGTATGAATTTAAAACTATATAAACCTCTTTGCATTTTCGACCTTGAAACAACGGGAACAAATATCGGAAAAGACAGGATTGTTGAAATCTGTATTCTAAAGGTAAATCCCGATGCATCCAGGGAAAGTAAAACCTGGCGTATTAATCCTGAAATGCCAATTCCTTTGGAATCGAGCCAGATTCACGGCATTTATGACGAAGACGTTAAGGACGCTCCTACTTTTAAATCCATTGCTTCGAAGGTAATGGAAATGATTTCAGGCTCAGATTTGGGAGGTTTCAACTCCAACAGGTTTGATGTTCCTCTTCTTGCAGAGGAGCTTTTGCGCGCAGGAATTGATTTTGACCTAAGCAAATTCAAGTTGGTGGATGCCCAAACCATCTTCCATAAGAAAGAACCGAGAAACCTTGGAGCCGCTTATCAGTTTTACTGTGGTAAGACATTGGAGAATGCACACTCCGCTGAGGCTGACGTTATGGCAACCTTTGAGGTATTAGATGCCCAGGTAGGAAAATATGATGACGTGCCGAATGAAATTGCTGCTTTGAGTGAATTTACATTTCATAATAAGAATGCGGATTTAGCAGGGTTTATTGGATTCAACGAGAAGATGGAGGAAACTTTCAGCTTCGGTAAATATAAAGGACAATGTGTAAAAGTAGTTTTCCAGAAAGACCTGGGATATTATGGTTGGTTACAGAACGCCGATTTTCCTTTGTATACAAAGAAGGTCTTTACAAAAATTCAACTATCAAGTAAATTCTAAGGATGTCAAAACTTGTTCGTTTTAAATTTTACGAAACGGCTCTTGAAGCCAATAGGGATAAACAGATATTGGCAGAAAAAGGCCTTAACAGCTTCATAGCTAATGAGCAGCTCATTCAGTCGGACTGGCTATTGTCTCAGGCAGTGGGAGGAATTCAGCTTCAGGTTTTTGAAGACGACCTGGGTAAAGCAACGGAAATTTTGAAAGATTACAAAGAAAACGAGAATATGGCTCTTGAAGTGGAGCATACCATCGAAGATCCCGAATTCGATTTTGTATGTCCAAAATGTGGCTCCAATCATATTTACAGAGATGATAGTGCTACAAGTTTTTTCGGAGTTTCTATCTTAACAAGTCATAAGTTCATCTGCTATTACTGTGAGAATGAATTTACCCATTAACAATTAAATAATTTTTGCAAGGTATCATCGTCAATGATTTCATACCATGCAATAAAAAAATATAAGCATATGAAAATTATCTGCATAGGAAGAAATTATAGTGAGCATGCGAAAGAATTAGGAAATGAAATTCCTGAAAAACCTGTAATCTTTATCAAACCTGATACTGCTGTCCTGAAGGGTAATGATTTTTACCTACCCGAATTTTCTAAAGATATTCATTATGAACTTGAGGTGGTATTGAAAATCTCAAAAGGAGGAAAATACATCCAAAAAGATTCCGCCCATAAACATTATGAAGAAATCGGTTTGGGGATAGATTTTACAGCAAGGGACCTGCAGACAGAGTTAAAATCAAAAGGCCTGCCTTGGGAATTAGCTAAGGGGTTTGATGGTTCAGCTGTAGTAGGAAACTTCTTTAATAAAGAAAATTATAATCTGGAAAGTTTAGGCTTTTCATTACTGCAAAATAAAGAAAAGGTACAGGACGGAAACACAAAGGATATGATATTCAGTTTTGATGATATCATCGCGTTCGTTTCCCAGTATTTCACATTAAGAGTGGGAGACCTTATCTTTACGGGAACTCCAAAAGGAGTTGGGAAAGTTGAAGAAAATGATATTCTGGAAGCATTCCTTGAGGATGAAAAAATTCTGGATATCCGAATATTATAAGTATTTAACAGCGTATTTCATATTTTTTTCACTATCTTTAGTTAACAAAATTAAAGGTTATGATAAACATTATATTGCCCGTGGATTTTGGGGATAAAACAGAACAACTCGTAGATGGTGCGATCAAATTTGCCAAAGAGATAAATGGCAAGATTCATCTGATCCATGTAGCACCTACAGACATTGGATTTGCTATTGGTGATATGGGATTTCAGTATTTTCCTGAAGTTGAAGAAAATGAGATCAGAGAAGAACTGGTACAGTTGAATAGGCTTGAACAGAGAATTATTTCTCACGATGTAGAATGCGAGCATCTTTTAAAACAAGGTATTGCCAAAGATATTATCCTGGAATACGCTAAATCAAAAAATGCCAGCTATATCGTAATGGGCTCTCACGGAAGAAGTGGAATTTATGATGTTTTTGTAGGCAGCCTGACTAAAGGTTTAACGAAAAGCTCTACAATTCCGGTTTTGGTACTTCCTATTCACGAATAAAAAAAGTAAATTTTAACCGTTATAAAAAAGCCGATCAAATAAATTATTTGATCGGCTTTTTACTATATAACCAATTAATTAACCTTCTTTTTTGTAGATACTAGGATCATAATAAGGGTGTTTTCCCTCTGTTGGAGAATAGTAGTCTTTATCTTTATCACCTCCCAGTGTAACCACCAGAACGTAACACCAATAGGTGAACAACACACAGCAAACAATAAATAGGATCCAGTTTAAAACATTTCCAAAGGAATCAAAAAAACCGAAAGACCATTTGAAAACTTTGCTTAAGAATAGAAAGAAAGACGTCATTATTTTCCTTTTTTAAATTAACTTTGTACAAATTTATAAAAAATGTTTAAATTACTTTCAAAAGAAAGCAATATTTTTTCAATTCCTGTTTATATTGGTTTTCTTCTTTTAATAGTAATAATATTTAACATCCTGAATTTCAATACTTACGAAGCAATTGTTGCCGGAATAACATTTCTGGGAATTGCTTTGGGATATTTCTGTTTTCACAGTATTGCACTTAATCACCAGACTCATCTTCCCTTATTTTTATATTCATTTTTCATTTTCGGGCTCTATCCCGGAAATCTTGATATAGGAATTGCCGTATCACTACTTACCAATTCCTTTCTTTTGCTTCTTCTGACGAGCGCTAATGAAGATACCCGGAAAAAATCATATGTCCTGGTAGGTGCCATCGTTGCATTGAATTTTATTTTTTTACCTACCACATGGCCAATGGCCGTTTTTGTAGTTATACACGTTATTGCAACCTCTGAAAAAATAAGTTTAAATATATTCAGATTTTTACTTGGAATTATCCTGATCGTGTTCAGTTATTTTTCTGTCATGTTCTTTATGGACTTTACCACCTGGAACCTTGATTATTTCCCATTTGGAAAGATGAAACTGATCACAGATTACAGAGGAATTATCCCTTTAATCCCGGTTGCATTAATGCTGATCTATGCGGTATATGATCACTTTAAAAATTACAACAAAAAAAGCCCGATAAGCAGATATAAATATACCTTCCTATTGGTTTTCTCTTTAGCTCAGCTGGTTACTATTATCCTGTATATGAATAAGAGCTATGAATATTTACTGCTCCTCGCATTTCCTTCCAGTATCATACTGAGCCGGATGATGCGTTTTTTGCCCAAATACTGGATGCAGGAAGTCAGCCTTTGGCTGATTATTTTGAGTTTGGTTACCTTTAAAATAGGTACGTATTTTAATTTATTTTAAAAAGATTATGATTCAGATAGACGATAAATTAATCTCCGAGGAAATATTTTCCGAGGAGTTTGTTTGCAACCTTACCAAATGTAAGGGAGCATGTTGTGTGGAGGGAGATGTTGGAGCTCCTTTAGATAAAAACGAGCTTGAAATTTTAGATAATATCTTTGATAAAATCAAACCTTATCTGACGAAAGAAGGTGTAAAAGCTCTTGAAGAACAGGGAACATGGACAACCGATCCCTCTGACGGAATGTATGTAACGCCCATGGTAGAAGACCGCGAGTGTGCCTATGTAACATTCGATGAAAAAGGTATTACAAAATGCGGAATTGAAAAAGCGTATGAAGACGGTGCTATTGACTGGCAAAAGCCGATTTCATGTCATCTGTATCCAATACGAATTACGGAATACTCTTCTTTTACAGCTTTAAATTACCATGAATGGTCTGTGTGCAGCGATGCATGTACATTGGGAAGAGAATTGCAGGTTCCTGTTTATAAATTCCTGAAAACACCCCTTATCAGGAAATACGGTGATGAATTCTATACCGTTCTAAGTGAAGCTGCTGAAGAATGGAAAAAAGAATATGGAAATTAAAAAAATAAAAACCGCAGATTTTGCGGTTTTTATTTTTTATAAGCTGTAGGTTTTACCTTATTATAATTTAAAATCAGCGTCCGTAACACCGGAATTCAGAACAATTTTAGTGGTTTTGATAACTACTTTCTGTCCATTTCCCTCGGCATCTACTTCTCCAGGGAACTTCAATCCGTCTACAGTCATGTAATCTTTTACAATCGCTGTACCTTCTTTTGATTCGGACTTGTATAACAATCCTGTAGTTGCATCAAAGAAGTATTTTCCTTTATCTGAAGTTAGCACATTATAATCTTTACCATCTATCTTCTCTACATTTACGGATTGGAAAGAAGCAGGATCATATCCCAATGCATCAACTGTTTTGCTTTTTTTTAAGGTCAGCAATTTTATCCGCAGGAATATCCATTTTTTGTCCCATCTGGTCAAAAGTTCCTTTTTCGCCATCGAAAACCTGAGTCATTTGTTGCCCCATTACGCTTTGTACGGACTTGAATTTATTTCCCATCTTTTTAGTCGTCATAGCAATTTCCATCCCTTGTACAGTAACGGTATTTTCTATAACGGTTGTTTTTATAGCTTCTAATTTATCTCTTCCCCCCAAAGCTTTAAGATAATTATCTATTACTTCTTTAGGTGTCAGTTTCGATTTTACTGCTTCTGTTTTAGCAGCGGTTGTTTTTTGCTGTGCTGCTACTGAAGTGGAAAAAAGCACTGCACAGAAAAACGGAATGATTATCTTTTTCATATAATTTATTTATTACGTAAATATAGGAATATTGCCCGATATAAAATCTATGTTTTTTACAACAAAAAACCACCAAAATTGGTGGTTTTAAAATATTTATTTAAAAATAAATTATTTTTTAAGTTCTTCTAAAAACTCGTCATGCGAAATTGCAGTTTCTTTTTTGCTTGCCTTTTCAAGAATTACATCTTTCAATTTAGTCATAGCTACTTCAGAAGAAATCTGTCTTACCTGCTCCTGGTCTTTCAACATTTCAACAGCATACTTTTGAATTTCTTCATCTCCTAAATGGTGAATTCCGTAGATCGCCAATTGGTTTCTTACTAATTGTTCAGCTTGTGCAAGAACATCAGCATAATCCAATTTAATATCGTTATCATTCATCAATTTACCTTCGATGATCTGATAGCTTAATTGTTTTTTCTCAGATTCAAGGATTTCTTTTGCCTGCTCTTCAGTCTGGATATTCTGGTTAGAGAATAGTAACCATTTTACAAGGAAATTTTCAGGAAGTTTTACTTCTTCTTTTTCTGTAATTTGTTCCAATACTTTATTCACAAAGTGAACATCAGCATTTTGCTGGAAATACTCATCTAATTCAGCCTTAACTTTATTTTTAAGCTCTTCTTCAGACTTGATGTTTCCTTCTCCGTATACTTTATCAAAAAGATCCTGATTAAGTTCTGCTAAGTTCAGGCTATAGAAATCTTTTACTTTAACTTCAACTTCAGCGTGGTGTAAATGCTCAACTTCTTCTTTAGTAAACCCTAATTCTTTAGCTAATTCTTCATCACCTGCCAATGTTTCTTTAGAAACTTTTACAGAACCGTCCATTTTTAAAGCTTTAACTAATTTGAAAGCTTCTTTGTTTTCAGCTGTAATAGTAACATTTTTCGGATGGTGGTGGTGTTCTCCTTCAGCATCTTCTTCTACAACCTGAGAAACCTCTAAAGCAACATAAGAATCCTTAGTGATCTTATCTTGAGGAACCTGCTCAGCAAAACGCTTCTGCATGTTTTCAATGCTTTTTGTGATTTCTTTATCAGAAGCTTCTACTTTATAGTGAGGCGCTTCATATTTAGCTAAATCTATAGTGAATTCAGGCTCGTATCCTACTTCAAAAGCAACTTCAAGTTGATCTGCATTATGATTGAAATCATTTACAGGTTGAGGTACAGGCTGGCCAACTAATCTTAACTTGTTTTCGTTTACATAGTTATTTAAAGCATCAGAAACTTGTTTGTTGATCTCTTCGAATGCAATACCTGCTTCATATTGTTTTCTAACCATACTTAAAGGCACTTTTCCTTTTCTGAAACCAGGAACTTGCGCATTTTTAGCATAATTAATCAACTGCTTCTCTACTTTGTCTTTGTAGTCAGATTTTTCCAATGTTACAGTAAGTAATGCACTTACGTCATCATGGTTTTGTGCGGTAACCTTCATTATTGATTAAAATTTTAGGTTGCAAAAATATGAAATTTTTATCAAAATAAACTATTAAAGATAAATTCTTCGGCATCAAATATTTATAAATAAAAAACCACTGAATTTTTCAGTGGTTTTATCTATTTGCTGTTTTTTTTTAATTTGTAATCGTATAAGTAGCCTGAGCATCGGTTTCTCCTCCTGTTTGAGCTCCATACACTATTCCGTTTCCACTTACTGAAGAAGCTTCGGAAACGGTGGCTGGTTCGTGATACAGAGTAAGAATAAGCTGGCTTTGTGCTGATGCATTTTTTACGGCCTTGGTCACTACCCATTTTGTTTTAAGTCCTACATGTTTTCCATCACCTCTTGTAGAACTTGCATCATCGGTTCTGGTTAGTGTAAGATCGGAATTAGGGAAATTGTACACTAGAAAATGTTCATCTTTTGCATCTTTAATTTCCTGGGTTGCATCTTCATTACCATTCTTGAACTGCACTTCTACTTCATATGTCTTCCCGTTCTCTAATTTTATCGACTGTGCCCCTCCGGCACCTACACTATAATTGTAAGGTACAGTTACCTGTGTGGCAACATCTTTTACCAATAAAATAATATTAGTAAGATCTTCCTGAGGCAGATCATCTTCTTCTGCTGAGTTATCTCTTTGACAAGATACGATAGAAACTGCGATGAATAAAATACCTATTAGTTTGATAATATTTTTAGTGTTAAATAATTTGTTCATTTTTTTTAATTTAAATTTTTAAAATCTTGATTTGTAATGGTAAAATATTAGAAATGATATCTAACATTAAGTATAAAATTTCTTCCTGCTTCATCTGCAAAAAATCTCATACGATTAAGATAATCTCTGTATGAAACGTTGAATAGATTATTAACGATAAGTCCTGCAGAAAGGTTTTTGCTGATATTAATACCAGTCTGAATATTCCAAAGTGAATATCCGCTCGGGGGAGTGCTGAAATCTACTATCTTTTCTACTTCTACACCATTTTCAAAAATAGTAATGGGAGCATTATGAATAGGAAATCTATTTTGCTTTAAAAAGGTTTGATTTTCAAGGCTGAAATAGAATTGATTCCATTTTTCCATTTTAAACTGTAAGGCATTCGAAAAATTAGGTGGCATCATCAGGATTAATGGTTCGTTATTTGAATCGTCCTGCCCATTAACATAACTTCCTCTTCCTATATAGGTAAGGTTTTCTGTAAGTTTCCAGTTGACATCCACATCTATACCATACATTTTGGCATCAATCTGTTGATAAGACCATACAGGAAAAACACCTCTTATCGTATTCTGAACCCCGGTAGGAATTTCATTAATGTAATTTTTAGTTATGAAAAAATAAGGTTTTACTGATATGTTTAATCCCTTCAGTACATTAAATTTAGCATCAGCAACTAAATTAAATTGATGTCCCTGTTCATTTTTCAAGCCCATATCTCCAATTTCTATTACCGCTGCAGAATGGTGCAACCCATCGGAAAATAATTCAGCAATATTAGGTGTTCTTCCTACTTTAGCATAATTAAATTTCAGATTAAAATTTGAGCTAGGATGATATTCCAGTCCGGCATTAAAAGAAATATTTTCATAATTAAGTTTCGGACGTGTTAAGACTCTGTTTTTATCTGTTTTCACATAAAACTGAGGATAAGTCGCTTTATATAATTTATCCCAATCACTTTTGTCGTACCATTTTGTTACATCATATCGGTTAAAGTCATATCTTACACCTCCCTCTGCATTCAATTCATCTGAAATTTTGTATTTAAAAACAGAGTAAACGCCCGCAGAATATTTGTCATAATTAGGGATCAGACGTCTTGCTTTTGTGGCCGGATCTGAATAATTGTTCTGAAAACTTGCGTCAATTCCAGTTTCCAACGACCATTTTTCTCTTTCTAATAAATCGTTCACATTAAACTGATGAGTCATCAATGCCAGATCCAAAGAGGGAATATCTTTTAAATCTCCCCTTCTTATATCATATTCTTGCCTATGGTTGTATTGAAAGCTATAACTTGCAGATACCTTACCAATATTTTCAAATCTTTTAAAAGCAGAAACTTTGGCAATATGATGTTCTATAACCTGTCTTGGATTATCAATATCATAACTAAAATTCCCCGTATATACAGGAATATTCAGCGTCATCGCATTATAAAAATCATTATTATTTCCAACATGCGAACCTCTGTAAATCCCAATATTCTGATTAGTAAGATAATAATCAAAAGAAATTCCCTGTTCATAGCTATTCTTCTGAACTGTAAAATTAAATGATGAAAAATCCATCCCGGTATTCATTAAGTTATAATCAGGAGTATGCTGATCACCTAATTTTTTAATGGATCCTCCGGATTTTACCGCCCATCCGTTTTTCCAGATCTTGGCAACATTTACATCTAACCCAAGACCTTTCCCGTTTGAAATACCTGAAAGATTCACAGAACCTTTTAGCGTGTCTTTTTTAGGGAAAATTTCAGGTTCCATAACTATAACTCCTCCAATTGCATCGCTCCCATATTTCAGAGCAGACGCCCCCTTGATCACGTCTATATGCTGGAAATTATTAATATCCACATTAGGAGCATGCTCTACTCCCCATTCTTGTTCCGCTAGCCTTACTCCATTATTCATAATAGCTATACGGCTTCCATATAATCCGTGAATAATGGGTTTCGAAATATTATTTCCGGTCTTCAAAGCATTAACACCTGAAATCTTGGATAGTAAATTCCCCAAGTTATCAGTGGAATTTTTTTCTATTTCAGATTTATCAATGGTCTTAATAATCAAAGATCCGTTTGATTTATGGTTTCCATGAATAGTCACCGTCTCAATATCCTGAATATGATGTTCCAGGACGATCGTTAAATGAAGATCCTGATCCACTCCTATATTTTCAGTATAATCATGGCAATCAGGATGCTTTGCAATGAGATTATAAGATCCCGAAGGAATTTTACTGAATAAAAACTTACCCTTTTTATCCGTTTTAGCCGTAAAGTCTCCTATTTTCACGACTGCATTTTCAAGCATGCTTTTATCATGAAAATCCTGGACGGTACCTTCAACGGTATAAGTTTTTTGTGCGTTTGTTAATACCAATCCGCAAAAGATCAGTAATAAGCTATATATCAATTTCATTGTAAATAGATAGATTGCGTACTTAAAAAGTACATTTTTTCGTAAAAGTTTGTTGCTTTATTTTTTATACAATTCTAAATTGTACGAAGTAAAATGTATTGATGTAATGATAATTCTCCAATACATTTAGTCTTATTTCTATCGTACCTCATAGTACCTACCTGATGTTTTTCTTGTCAGGCATACATTGAAGTCTCAGATATAAGACAAATCCGATAAAGATCTATGAATTTATGAAATTGCGGGTGGTCCCCGAAGCTGAAAAGTAAATTTGGTTTGAGACCAAATGATCTCCTGAATGGTAATAACCTGCTTTACCTCTTGTGTATACCCATCGAAAGAAAAATTAAATTCTTCGGGTACCAAAGTATGACCAGTAGCCAGGAAATGACAAGCTAAACAATCGCCTACCTTCTCTTTCGCTACATTTTTTGTAACGGTATTTTCAGATTTTTTGAGGTTAAAATTTCTAAAGTTATCCACTACATCATGGTGGTGAAAGCTTTGAGAAAACAGAGCAAGAAAATAGATCCCAAACAAAAGTCTGGAGATAAAATTCTTTAATTGTCTGGTTTCCTTAAAAATCATGCACCAAAAATAACAATAATAATTGTAATTATTCAATAAAAATAATAACCTCAATTAAAACATCTGATCATATTTCGAGGTTTACTCGAGTTGAGATGCTAAATGTTCCCACTCCTGTAAAGCCAGCTCCAGGTCTGCTTTTACTTTATTATATTTTTCCAGGCTCTCTTCTGAAGGATTTTCTTTTGCAAAAGAGGCTTCCATTTCTTCAGATTGAGTTTCCAATTCGGAAATCCTTTCTTCTACTTTCTTTATTTTGTTCTGGATATTTTTTTTGCTCCTTACTTACAAATCCTGATTTTGGCTGAGATACTGTTTCAGTTTTTTCCGATGTTTCAACTTTTGGCTTAACCTCTTCTTTTACATCATCATTATGAAGCTTTGCCTTTTCCGCAGAAATTTCCCTGATGGATTCTTTTTGTCTGTACTCCAGATATTCGTTGATATCTCCCAGAAATTCTTTCATTTTCCCATCACGGAATTCAAAGATCTTATCACAAAGGCCCTGCAGGAACTCCCTGTCGTGAGAGATTACGATCAATGTTCCTTCAAACTTTTGCAATGCCAGCTTGATAATCTCCTTAGACTGGATGTCAAGGTGGTTGGTAGGTTCGTCCATAATCAACGTGTTGAACGGACGCAATAACAATTTACATAACGCCAGACGGTTTCTTTCTCCCCCCGACAATACTTTGGTTTTCTTGGTAACAGCTTCCCCCTGAAATAAGAATGATCCCAGCAAATCTCTTACTCTAGGTCTGGTTTCTTCCGTAGCAGCATCTTCCGCTTCTTCCAGAACCGTTTTATCCGGTGTTAATACTTCTTCCTGGTTTTGGGCGAAGTATCCGATATTTACATTATGTCCTAAATTCCAGGTTCCTGTGTAATCTTTGATTTCTCCTGCAAGAATTTTTGCCAAAGTTGTTTTACCCTGTCCATTTTGCCCTAAAAGAGCAATCCTGTCTCCACGTTGGACCATAAAGTCTACGTTATCGAATATTTGCTTATTTCCATAAGCTTTTCCAAGATTTATAGCTTCAAAATTAACTTTCCCGGGAACAACCGATTGTACAAAACGAATATTGAATTTGGAAACATCTTCATTTTCCACCTCGATACGTTCTACTTTCTCAAGCTTTTTAATCAACGACTGGGCAAATGCGGCTTTGGAAGCACTTGCACGGAATTTATTGATCAGGTCCTCGGTGTGTTTTATTTCTGCATCCTGATTCTTTTTAGCCTGAATCAGCTTTTCTTTTCTGTCTTTTCTGAGTTCAAGATACTTAGTATAATTTGCCTTATAATCATCAACCTTTCTGTTATTAATATCAAAAGTTCTGTTACAAACAGAAGTCATAAACTGTTTATCGTGACTCACCAGTACAATCGCTCCAGGATAATCTTTAAGAAAGTTTTCAAGCCAGATGATGGATTCCATATCAAGGTGGTTGGTAGGCTCATCGAGAAGCATTACATCATTCTTTTGAAGAAGCAGTTTTGCCAGCTCTATTCTCATTCTCCATCCTCCGGAAAACTCATCTGTAATTTTCTTAAAATCATCTGCTTTAAAGCCTAACCCGAATAATACTTTTTCCATATCGCCTTCCAGATTGTAAGCATCGTGGTGCATTAAGAGGTCGTTTAACTCAGTCATTCTGTTGATCAAATCCGTATAAGAATCACTTTCATAATCCGTTCTTACCGTCATCTGATGATTCACCTCCTCAAGTTCATTTTTCCAGGCATTGATCTGTTCAAAAGCCTGCATGGTTTCATCCCAAACAGTTCTTCCTTTCACAAAATCCAGATCCTGCTTTAAGAAACCAATGGTGATATTTCCATCAGGGACTACATTTCCTTCGTAGAATGTAATTTCTCCGGAAAGCATTTTCAATAAAGTGGATTTCCCAGCTCCATTTTTACCTACTAAACCAACTTTATCATCCTTTTTAATTGTGAAATTCACATTTTGAAACAAATAGTTTCCCGAATGATGTAACCCTAGACCTTGAACCGAAAGCATTTAATGATATAATTTAAGAATTAATACTGAATATTTTTCGGGTGCAAAAATACGGAAAAAGAAATGAATAGACCAGAAATAAAAAAAAGCCTCCTGCATGCGGCGCTTTATTACATAAGTTTCAAGTAAAAAAGGGCGAACATCTGATTTATCGGTTTACTTAATAAATAATAGAACGTATCCAATCATCATTGTTTGGAATATTACTTTCATAGGCAAAATCTGTAATGACCATATCTTCCTGAAAAAGCATTTCGGTCCGTAGAGCAGAATGAAAGTTATTATCTAAGGATTTACACGGAACATTCAGTCCATTGTTTATGATCTCCTTATACATTAAAGTTTGTGATTTTTGAAGTTGCCCTTTTTTATACAAACCGAAATTGGCTGAAATATGAATATAGCACGCAAGCTTTTCATAATCATATAAAGGTTTCTGGCCTGATTTAAGATTAACTGCGTATTTTTCCAGCTCATTATAAAGGGTTTCCAAATAAAAATGTTCCGGATCTAATGTAAAATCACTTTCACTAAAGTCAGTGATAAAAACCGGAGCCACGGAATTTGTCTGCATGAGCATTAAACTCCCGTACACTTTTGAAAGATCATTATATACCATTTCTTTTTCAACATATGCCTGGGACAGGATATCCCCCTCATCGATCCGGTGATTCCTTAAAGGTATATCCCATATTTTATTTTCTTCTGTGTCTTTGGCTGTCTCTTTTACATGAGAAATATAATCATTAACATCTGAAACCTCAAAATAATTTCCTGAAATATATACCGATTGTGAGCTATTAAGATACCCTCCACCAACATCCGCATGAACACCCGGAACAAAAATTTCTTTCCAGACGCATTTGTCAGTCATAAATTCGGAATCATTCATAGTACGGGAGTTCTCAAAAAAACCGGTCAGCGGAAAAAAATACCGGCACTCGTTCATCGCACATAAGTGAAGGGCATTTTCCACTCCTTGCGATATCTTTACGTGGTATTGGTTAAATGGAGCTGATTCTACAGTATCGAACACTCCAAGGAACTTTATTTTTATATGCCCTGAAATTGAAGGCACCCGCTTTAACAGTTCATAGCAAAAATTCCTCGCCAACATACCTCCTCTTCCAAATCCATAAACATAAAACTGATATTCTTTGGTTGTGTCTCTCATTTTATCTTCAATAAAAGCATATGCTCTCCGAAGTTTATCGTCTGAAGAATAGCCGGAACATCCTATAGGATTTTTACAGGTAGCCTTTGCAAAATCACTGTCTTCGGAACCTGTTATTGTTCCAATTCCTTCTACATATAATTTTTCATTCCCGTCGAATACTTTAAAAAGTTTATATATGTTGGTTGGCAAAGCGTGATAACTTATGTGATCCGTCAATGTTTTTTTATCTGAAGTTGCATTGAGTCCGTTACTTCCTGCCCCATCAAAAAAAAATTCCGACGGATATTATAGTATTCTCCATAATAACAATTTTAAACATTTACCCTCTGCGCATTTAACAGTAAGCCTTAAAAATTTTAGCTTTCAGCAGGATAAACATTTCAAATTAACCGTGAAAAAAAATGGAATAGTAGAGTAAAAGCTACCAAATAAAAAATTCCGTATTTCTACGGAATCATATTTTTTCTATTGAATAAATATGATTGATGATGGCATAGATCACAATACCAACTGTATTTTTAGCTCCGATCTTTTCAAGGACTCTTTGGCGGTGGCTTTCCACTGTTCTAGGGCTTATAAAAAGTTTTTCCGCAATTTCATTATTGGTAAACTCCTGGCAGATGAGTTTTACAACATCTTTTTCACGCTCGGAAAGTTCATCTTCCATTTCAAATAAGGATTTCTTTTTACTGGAAGAATTCATATATGAAAAAAGCATTTGATGATCTTCTGCCGTAAAATAAACTCCGTTTTTATGTACCATGGTAATGGCCTCAATAAATGTTTTTTTATTGGAATTCTTCGGAAGGAAAGCAGACACGCCCAGTTTTACCATATACCCCAAAATGGAACTTTTATAATGAGAGGAAAGAATAATAATCTTAAGATCTGGATATTTCTCTTTAAGAATTCCCACCAACTCAAAGCCGTTCATAGGTTGCATCTGCACATCCACGAGGGCAATATCCGGAAAACTATTCTCCGCAAGACTTTCTAAATTATTTATAAAATCGGGACCGTTATCTGAAGTAAGGGTCACGGAAATATTCTGCTCGTTTGATAACAGTAACTTTATTCCCTCGAGAATTAACTGTTCATCATCTATCAGTGCTATTTTAATCTTGGAATTCATTGTTGCATGGAATTTTAATAATTAGACGGCTTCTTTTACCCGGTACATTCTTCCACTTATGGATGGCATTAATGGATTTGATCCTGGATTCAATATTTTTGATGCCCATCCCTTTTTTGACCAGGTTATAATCAAACCCTTGTCCGTTATCTGAAACCACGAGTGCTGTAATTTTCGAATAATCTTTAAGATAAATCCAAATCTTCGTGGCTTCTGAATGCTTGATAACATTGGTCGTAAACTCCTGTATAATCCGGTAAAGCTGAACCTCAATAAATATATCTTTCTTTTTATAATGAGATGCCACATGTAATGAAATATTAACCCTGTTGGACAGATTTGCAATCAGTTCTTCGATGTATAAGACAAGTCCCACCGATTCCAGATTCACCGGATAGAGTGAATGAGATATTGTCCTTGCTGAATCGATAAGGGCAGACATTTGCCCGTTGATGTTCTTTTTGATCAGTTCATCGCCTTTTGTATCGAGATTATTCAGCCACAAAGAGAGAATATTGAGTCTGTTTCCCATATCATCATGAATCATTACGGCAATCCTTTTCCTTTCTTCCTCCTGGGCCTTAATGTTTTCCAGTACAAGCTTTTTCTGATGAAGGACTTCAGCTTCATGCTGTACATTCTTTTCTTTGATGATCCGGTCGACAAAAGTTTTGTATGCCAACAAAATAAATACTACGATAATTGCTATGGTAACAATTATAAGTATTAAAAAATCAATATGTAAGGTTATTTCTTTAATTTGATAAAAGTGTATATAAATGAACCATACAAAATGCTTGACAGTATATTATTGGTTCCTAAAATTGTATAATAATCATCTTCTGACAAGGTGGCTATCTGATGTTGAATGATAAAAATAAAGACCGAAACAGAGTAATAGAAAAAAATACAGGCATCTACCAGGGTAAACCTGTTGATGGCTTTATTATTTTTAATTTGTTGCAGTAAAGTAGATCCTGCAAAGCAAATAATGATGATGTTGGAAGTTACTTTTACAACATCATCATTAAAGTAAATCTTAAACGTTTTATTCATCAGTAAAAAACCGAGAGAAAGAACCGCTAGCGGAATCCATCCGTATTTAGATATTCCCAGCTTTCTAATGAATAAACTTGTCAAAAGGAAAAATTCGCCAGCTATATAAATAGGGTACAAAAATGAAGTGTCCTTGTAATGCAGAACAACCGTTAAAAAATTAGTGGCCGCTTCAATGAAAAAAAGAAATCCGATATAAAAAACATATTGTTTTTCTTCCTTTTTAAGAACGGAATACTTTGCTATCCCAAAAATAAGGGAAACAAGAAGTAAAAAATTAGTGATACCCCAAGTAGTAATAAAATAGCTATGCATTTATTGTTCTATAATTGACAAATTGGAGGACATGGTCTGGACCAGTCGTAGGTATTGGAAATAACTTCTACACTTCCTGTATTTTGCAGATCTTTATAAAATGAAATAAAGATGAGTGTTACCAATGGTCTCTGATAAATTTCAGAAAATTTAATTCCGAAAGAGCATATGATGTAGCTCAATCCTTCTTTGGATGGACACAAATCTTCAACAGGTACATAGAATCTCTTAAAAATCCTTGCTCCTTTGAATTCATCACATTCCCTGTAAAACCAGGTAGATCCTTCATCTCTCCAGAGCTCAATAGCAGCAACAGCTTTATCCTGCTCCATTATCGGCATATTAGCTACCGGTAAATACATATCCGCTGTTTTATCTACCTGCTGAAGTTCCTTGGAAAGAACGGCGTTTTTTTACTAATGTATATTCTTTGGTTTCTACTAAAGTAAGATTCGATGTAAGTTCTGCAAGAATACTGTATGGATATTCATTAACAGCAATTTTTTGTCCGTTGACATCAAGAGGGCAAAGGATCAGTACAAGCTGATTTTTGTATACCCCTATTTCAGAACAAAAATCATCACATTTATTGTTCTTTTTTAACCAATCAATCTGATCAAAGGAAATGGTAAAAACATAATTGGGGGGAATAAGTTTTTTTATCGTTGAGTAATCTTTAGAACTGGTATCCCATGCGGCGATTGCAGCGGCATACTCTTCTCTGTTGAAAATTATCATATTTACATGGTTTTAGTGGCATAAAATTATGTAAACTAAACTACCTATGCAAATATCCCATCTATAATTGAAGATTTATTAATATTTTTAAATACATAAGAATAGCCTATTCAAAGGTCTTTCCAAAGGAAGTGCTATTGTTTCTTTTCAAGCAGACTTAATAGTTCCTCACTGTAATATGGTAACAGCTCTGTTGCCTTTCTTTGATGTAATAAATCCTCCCGGCATTCGCATAAAATTTCAACACCTTTTCAAGGGCAATTTCCATTTTAGGATTATACTTCAGGACATCATTAAACCGTATATAGGAGATATCAAAAGAGTTACCGTAGTTGTGGGAGCTGATTCCGAGGGAAGCATTGGAGTTTACTCGTCTTAGCCTGCATTGATCCTCAAGCGTTCTTGTCATGGATGAAACCGTAAAAGTATGTCCTTTTGTTTCTTTACTGAACCTGGCTCCCATTTTCTCGAGTGTTGTTTTTGCCTTGGAAACCATATACGGTCTGCTATAATCCAGTTTTTGAACCCGATAACCTTTTCCCGCCTTTTTTATTTTATGAAATTTTCCACTGTTGATGTATTTCTGAACCGTTTTACTATTTGTTAATAACTTTACACCAAAGCTCCTTGAAGCATCGAGATGCGGCTTATAAAGCGGAGTCGGCTCTACCTTCAAAACATCTGCAAGGTCATAACAGATCCCTATTTTTTTTTGAAGATTGCCCATAATGAAAACATCCTATAAAACATCCAAAAATCAAACAAAGAATTTTTTTCATTTGCCGTTTTTTTTTAATTAAAAAAATGAAAAATAAACATTTATGCAATATAGTTCAACCATAAGAGATGTATATTTAAAATATATACTTCAATAAATTTCATATTACATTATCATATTCACACTCGTTAATCAAATTAATTTAATTCTTTTTAAAAATTAATTTGAAAATCTGAAATTTAAACTATAAATTTGGTTTCAATATAAAAATAAACATTATGATAAAAAAACTTTTTGCTGAATTTTTCGGCACATTTTGGCTTGTTTTTGGCGGTTGCGGTAGCGCAGTCTTTGCCGCCGGAGTTCCCGATATCGGTATAGGTCTTTTAGGTGTTGCTTTAGCATTTGGTCTTACAGTGCTTACCATGGCATACGCTGTAGGTCATATATCAGGTGGACATTTTAATCCTGCAGTTACTTTCGGCCTTTTAGCCGGAGGAAGATTTCCTTTCAAGGATCTGATTTCATATGTTGTCGCACAATGTCTCGGAGCAATTGCAGCAGCAGGATGTCTTTACATTATACTGAATGGAGCCGGAGCTTTCAGCGCCGAAGGGCCCGGAGCCTTTGCAACGAATTTCTATGATATGCCAGGTTATAACAACAGAAGCTATTCAATGGGGGCAGCTTTCTTAGCAGAATTTCTGTTAACAGCTTTCTTCCTTATCGTTATTATGGGCGCAACGGATAAATGGGCTAACGGGAAGTTTGCAGGAATCGCTATTGGTCTTGCTTTAACCCTGATTCATCTGATTTCCATCCCAATTACAAATACTTCTGTAAATCCTGCAAGATCTTTGTCTCAGGCATTATTCGTAGGAGGAGCTGCCATGTCCCAATTATGGTTGTTCTGGGTCGCACCTATCCTTGGTGGAGTTGCCGGTGGGATAATTTATAAGTTTTTACTTCAGCGGTCAGACAATGAGGTCGCTGCTTAATCATAAAAAATCCTGTCGATCTGACAGGATTTTTTATTTTCTTTTTTTAATATCGAACGGGTTTTTAAAAATCAGTTCTTCATGTTTTCCTTTAACTTCCATTTTTTTCTGAAGTAAATTCAAAGCCATTTTCCGGATAAAAAGGTCTTTATCATTAAGCTTCCAGTAAGAATCCATATGTACCTGTACCGGTTTTTTAATGTGATAAAATTCCGTTTCCCATGTATCCTCATTATGATAAAACTCAATAAGCCCACAATGTTCCGGAATCTGTTCATGATCGACCATTCCCATAGGAAGGAGAAAGCTAAATGCGTTACAAACATAATCACCACATGAGATTTTGTCGTGTTTTAAAAATTTTTCTCCTGTAGATGCATTCTGATAAGATTTTTTGAAATCATTCTTAAAATCACTTTTAGAGAGTTTAATCTCTATTTCATGACTTAACCCCACAGCATCAATAATCAAAATATCAGCTTCCCAATCTGAATGAAAATGATTGGTTAAAACAAGTTCTTTCTCAAAGTCACAATGAGAATGAATGAATGCATGAACAAGTTCTTCAATTTTTAGCATATTTCTTTTGGGCATAAGGTTGGGAACGAGAGATTTCAGAGGGTAAGCTCTGGAAACTTTGAGATGAAATCTAAGGCTTGCACATTACGCATACCTCAGCTCACCAATAAACTGCATCCCCTGATATCTGAATGATCTATCCTTCCGAGGATCTGAAATTTATTTTTCGGAAGCATCTTACCCAGATCCTGAGTCGCAATAAAGGAGCAGGAATGAAAATTCGCCAAATCGATAATATTCACAGCACCTGTTCTTCCTTCTTTTTCATAGGTTAAAGGATCTTCAGCATTTCTCACCAGCACACGCATCCATTTCGGACATTCATACTCGTTATTTCCTAAAGAGTACGCCTGTGATAAAAGTTCTGTCATAGAATACTCGGAATATATGGCATTGGTGTTAAAACCTTTTTGTAAAATCACCAACAGTTCATCTTTTGTCATTTCTTCTTTACGTCCCTTCATCCCTCCTGTCTCAATTATTATAAGATTTTTAGAAAAACCAATCGGCTCATCACCTCTTTGGGAGGCACAAAAATCCAGAAAATCTAAAAGCGCAAAAGAAACCCCGAAAAGAATTACTTTTTTACCCTTCAGAATTTTTAAAAGTTCAAATAAATCAGCATGATTGTATAAAAAATATCCGTTTTCAGACTGGGCAGAAACATTCATTAAGTAATCCACCATATAAATCAGAGAAGAATTTTTCTTTTCCAGGTAGCTCGGAAGAAGGCCAAGAAATATAAAATCCTCAGGTTTTCCGATAAACTGTTCAAAACTCTTATAAATACTTTCCCTATACAGATTTTCATTAGCAATGAAATGTTTTGACAAATTCATCTGCGTGGTTCCGGAGCTTTGAAAATACAGATCAGCGACTACTCTTTTGTCGAGGATCTGATGATTTTTAAACATCTCAATGGGTAAAAATGGAATTTTTGTCACTGTGTCAACAGTGTCAGGATCAATTTTCAGGTAATCTACAAATTTCCTGTATACATCAACATTTTCATATTGATAGCGAAATGTTTTTAATGAAGCATTTAAAAAATCCTGTTCAGTTCGTATGTTGAATATATTTTCCAATTTTCTAAATTTTTAACATTCTTTTGATCTCATTTTTAACCGGTTATCCTTACAACATTCTTTTTTAATATTTTTTTAATATAAATTGAAATTTTTGGTCAAATTCTTGCAATACTATTTTCGGAATATGGATTAAAAACAGAGTGAATTTATTCATTCGAAGATTACCTCTTTTAGAGGTAATTTTTTTTTTGCCTTATCATCAAAAGTTTTTAATTCAAAATCTTTTTCAAAGACCCCGTAGGTAAAGTAAGAAATCCAATCTCCGAGATTGATGTATTTAGCTTTATGTTCGAGCTCTAAAACCATGGGAAGGTGACGATGTCCATAAATGAAATAATCAATTTTCTCTGTTTTCAATTTTTCTTTTGAATAGATGATCAGAAACTCTTTATCCTCTCCTAAAAATGCTTTATCCTCTTCACCGGAAATCATTTTATTTTTCTGTGAAAGATATAACGCAATCTTCATGGCAATATCCGGATGAAGCCATTTAAAAGCCCATTGTGCAATAGGATTAGTGAATAACTTTTTCATTCTTTTATATCCTTTATCTCCCGGACCCAAACCATCTCCATGGGCAAGAAGGAACTGCTTGCCACCCATTTCAAAATATTGCCTCTTATAGAATACAGTACATCCTATTTCCTCTTCCAGATAATCTTTCATCCATAAATCATGATTTCCCACAAAGAAATAAACATGAATCCCACGATCCTTCAGTTCAGCAATTTTTCCTAATACACGAACGTATCCTTTGGGAATAACATATTTCCATTCATGCCAGAAGTCAAAAAGGTCACCCATTAAAAATAAAACCTGAGCATCTTCCTTTATCTCATCCATCCAGCGTATAAACTTCTCCTCACGAACCTTGCTTTGTTTAGGATCAGGAGCGCCAAAATGCTGGTCGGATGCAAAATATACTTTTTTTCCAGGTTGTAAATTGATGGTTGTCTTTAGCACCGGTTGAGTTTTTTATTGAATACAATTATATATTATCTTCTGCAAACCATTCCCCGTAAGAGTTTTCAGTTTCATGAAGTTTAAGATAAGCTAAAGAAACCTCAGCAGGAAGCTTAGATTTTATTTTAGCAGCGATAGCATACAGCATATTTTCGCATGTAGGCTGGAAATTACAATAGATTACTTTATGCCCTCTTTCTTCAAGATCTTCACCCAGTTCCTTATGCGGCGATAATCCGTTGATCAATACTGCATGATCCCAAACATCTACAATTTCAGATTTTACGATACTTTTAATATCACCAAAATCCACTACCATCCCATTTTTAGGGTTTTCCAAATCATTAATAGGCTTTCCTTTCACTGTTACAAACAGCTTATAGGAATGTCCATGCATATTTTTACACTTTCCATCGTAATTATACAGCACATGTGCTGTTTCGAATGTAAAAATTTTTGTAATACGTATCATGATGCAAAGATAAGGAATTTGGGCTGAGTATAGGCCACATGCCAAGGAGTACAATCAAATGAACGGTTATATTTAAATCTTCTTCAGCCAATCACTTTTCAGCCTTTGAATCCTTTGTGTTTTAGAATCAATAAGAACCCAAAGTGTTAATGAATCTACCACAAGCTCTCCATTACAATAAAATTCAACTTTCCTGGGTTGCCTGATTCCTTCAGGATTTTTAGGATATGTTTTTACAGTAATAACATCATTCAGATAGACTTGCTTTTTGTATTGGATATGATGATCAAGCAGCATCCAGATATCTTCGGGGTATTCAGTTAAATGCTTTACAGAATCCCAATGTTCGGTTGCAATTTCCTCTACCCAACTCACATATTGTACATTATTGACATGCTTATTCTGATCTATATTTTCTTCTGTTACCTTGATCTGCTTTTCATACACTAGACTCATCTCTCTTCAAAATTTATCCAAAAATAAGGCATAAAAAATAAAATCTGCCAAAACAGGAAATACCTTTCCTGTTTTATTATTTTAATTTGATCAAAAAAAACAGAATCGAATAAATCCGATTCTGCTTTTATATCATAACTTAAAAGTTTTTACTTAGTTTTTGCAGCCGGTTTAGTGGCTGTTGCAGTAGCTCCCAGTTTGGTTTTTACAGCCGGTGTAATATCCTCGCTTCCGTCTGTATATACCAGATTGTTGGCTCCCTGCGCTGATGAAGTATCAAATACATAGCTCAGATTTCTTTCTTTTGCTACAGCAGAAATCGCATTTTGGATTTTTTGCTGTACCGGAGTAAATAACTCGGTCTGTTTAGCAGAAACCTCCTTCGCCGCCTGACCTCTGGCATCTTCTATCTTTTTACCTAATGTCTGTAATTCTGTTTGTGCAGCCATCAGCTCTTTGGTAACAGCCTCTTTATTGGCTTCACTCAATGTCTTCTCTTTATCTTGAGCTGCCTTAAGTCTGGTTTGATATTCTGTGATCAACTTCTCAATTTCAGCCTGCTTGGTTTTAGTCAGGTTATCAATAGTAGAGGTTACCGTTTTCACTTCAGACATACTTGCAAAAATATCATCAGAGTTTACATGGCCAATCTTCTGTTGAGCGTTAGCAGCGTTAGCCGTTAGCGTAAGTCCTGCTGCAATAAAAAGTACCTTAATTAACTTCATTTTTTTTATTAAATTGTTTAAAAAACACTATTTTTTTTAGTTTTCAAATATAATACAAATTTTCATTAGTTTTTTAAACCTTTATTCCCGTCCAAAAGCCTGCAAACCTGAGAATATTTAATTTCTTCATCGCAAAAATCCTTCCCAACATGGAGAAGGATTTCAAACAATATGTATAATGTGGAAAAAACTTACTTCTTAATGAAACTGTGCTATTTCAGTAGAGTCTTTCATGGCGACAGTTGCTGAAGAACCACCTGTTACCACATTCTGAATCTCATCAAAATATCCGGTTCCTACAAAAGACTGGTGTTTCACGGCCCTGAACCCTTTTTGCTGTAAAGCAAACTCACGTTCCTGTAACTCGGAATATCCAGCCATTCCTTTTTCTTTATACGCTAATGCCAGCTCAAACATTGCTGTATTGAGTGCATGGAAACCAGCCAACGTGATAAACTGGAATTTATATCCCATTTTGGCAAGCTCCTCACGGAAAGTAGTCATTTCCTCAACACTTAATTTGGCAGCCCAATTGAATGAAGGTGAACAGTTATACGCTAACATTTTTCCAGGAAACCTGGCATGGATTCCCTCAGCAAATCTTCTTGCCTGTTCCAGATCAGGATTAGACGTTTCCATCCAGATCAGATCAGCATAAGGCGCATATGATAAACCACGGTCGATTCCTTGTTCTACTCCGTTTTTCACTACATAAAACCCTTCTGAAGTCCTCTCTCCGGTCACAAATTTCTTATCTCTGTCATCAATATCTGAAGTCAGCAGGTCTGCGGCATCAGCATCTGTTCTTGCAATAATGACACTCGGAACCCCTGCTACATCGGCAGCTAAACGGGCAGCTACTAATTTATTGATGGCTTCCTGAGTAGGTACCAATACCTTACCTCCCAAATGTCCGCATTTCTTTGCAGAAGACAGCTGGTCTTCAAAATGAACCGCTGCTGCTCCGGCCTCGATCATCTGTTTCATCAGTTCAAACGCATTCAGATTACCTCCAAATCCAGCCTCTGCATCAGCAATAATAGGAACAAGGTATTCTTTATCGCCACCTCCGTTTACAGACTGGATCTGATCCGCTCTTAACAGAGCATTATTGATTTTCTTAACTACAGAAGGAACGGAGTTCGCTGGATACAAAGATTGATCAGGATACATTTCTCCTGATAAATTCGCATCAGCAGCCACCTGCCAGCCCGAAAGGTAAATAGCCTCCAACCCGGCATCTACTTCCTGTACTGCCTGATTTCCTGTTAATGCGCCCAATCCGGCTACAAAATCCTGAGTCGTAAGCTTCTCCCAGAATTTTTTAGACATTTCAGTGGCGATCGTGTAATCGATCGTATAAGATCCTCTGAGCTTTAAAACCTCTTCAGCTGTATAAGGTCTTTGTACTCCCTTCCAACGTGGATTGTTCAGCCAATCCTGCTCTAAAGCCTGAATTTTTTCTTGTTTCGTTTTCATAATATTTTGATTTGTATTTAGTTATAAATTATTTTTATAAGATTCGGAATACGAGTTCTACAGGTTTATCATTGGAATTCCATCAGCTTGACCAAAAAGAACATATCGCTCATAGATTCAATGATTTCAAAAACCAACTCGAAGTGACTATATTATAGTTACCACCAACTTTTCATTCTCAAACGCGTTGATACCTAAATAAAAGGATACGCTTTCAAAGTGAGGAATTCTTCAAATTTTTCTGAGAAGATCAATTCGTTAAAAAGCTCTTTAGCCAGATTAAATTTCCCGTTTTTAAAGCGCTCTTCACCTACATATTTTTCAATGGTATCCATCTCTTCTCTTTCCCACTGGAGAACCATTTCTCTGGTAAGAATCCGGTCATCAATTAAAACAGCCTCATTCTTCAGCCATTGCCAGATCTGTGTCCGTGAAATTTCTGCGGTAGCTGCATCCTCCATAAGATTATAAATAGCCGCTGCACCTATACCCATCAACCAACTTTCGAGATAAAGAATTCCCACATTAATATTTTTACGAACACCTCTTTCACTAATCTCTCCCTTAGGAATTTCCAGCAGATCACTTTCCTTGATTTGATAATCCACTTTCTTGTCAATTTGGTTTTTTGAAGGCATATATTCGTCAAAAATATCTTTAGCCAAAGAAACCAAAGCAGGATGGGCTACCCAGGTGCCATCATGCCCATTTTTTACTTCACGCTCCTTATCTGCTTTTACTTTTTCAAAGGCAATATGATTCGCCTGATCATCATTTTTTATAGGAATCTGAGCAGCCATTCCTCCGATGGCATGTACATTTCGTTTGTGGCAAATTTCAATCACCCTTTTGGAATAGGCAGTCATAAAGGGGGAGGTCATAGTTACCTGATCACGATCCGGTATTATAAATTCAGGAAGGTTTCTGAATTTTTTAATAAATGAGAAAATATAATCCCATCGTCCGCAGTTCAATCCTGCGCTGTGTTCTTTTAGTTCGTATAAAATTTCATCGATCTGAAACGATGCGGTGATCGTCTCTATTAAAACCGTAGCCTTAATCGTACCTCTTGGAATCTGAAGATAATTTTGGGCAAAATCAAAAACTTCATTCCACCATCTGGCTTCTTTATAGTGTTCCAGTTTGGGAAGATAAAAGTAAGGACCACTCCCCTTTTCAAGAAGCCTTTGTGCATTCCTGAAAAAATAAATCCCAAAATCAACCAATGAACCGGAAGCCTCCTCACCATTGATCTCGATATGCTTTTCATGAAGATGTAATCCTCTTGGACGAACCTGTAATACGGCGGTCTTTTCCTGCAATTGATACGCTTTCCCTTCTCGGGTTGTAAAATCTATACTTCCGTTAATGGCATCTGAAAGATTAATCTGCCCTTCCATGCAGTTTTTCCATGTAGGAGCATTGCTGTCCTCGAAATCTGCCATAAATGTGGATGCTCCAGAATTAAGTGCATTGATGATCATTTTACGATCTACCGGACCCGTAATTTCAACTCTCCGGTCAAGTAAATCTTCAGGCAATGGCGAACATACCCAATCTCCATTTCTTATTTCTTCTGTCTGAGGTAAAAACCTGGGAAGATTTCTGCGATCAAAATCAAGCTGAGTTTCTTTTCTTTCTTCTAAAAGATCAAGCCTTTTAGCATTAAAGTTCTGGTGAAGTTCAATCAGAAACTCTATCAATTCGGGATTGAAAATCTCTTCAAACTGGCTTTGAGCCTTTATTCTTAATTGCGTGGTTGTTTCCATAACTCATTGATTTTGTGATTTGATATTACAAACATAAATAAAAATTTTCACAATTAGCGAACGTTCGCTAATTATTTTTAAAAATTATTATGCGAATAATCGCAATCAAATATCTATATTTGAGTAATGAATGCAGAAAGTGATTTTATTAAAACGGTTTTCGGGCTTAAACTGAAGCAGCTGAGACAAAAGAAAAATTGGTCTCTGCAGGACCTTGCCGTAAAAACAGGGTTATCAAAATCTTACCTCAACGAAATTGAGAACGGAAAAAAGTACCCCAAGCACGATAAGATCATCCAGCTTTCCGAATCTCTGAACTGTACATTCGATGATCTGGTTTCTACGAAACTGGACAAAAGCCTGGCTCCGTTTAATGAAATTTTACAATCGGATTTTTTTAAAGAAGTTCCCCTGGACCTTTTCGGAATAAATAAAAATAACCTCATCAGCATCATCAGTGATGCCCCCAAAAAGGTCACCGCCTTTATCAATGCACTGATTGAAATATCTCAAAACTACAATCTGGGAAAAGAGCGTTTTTATTTTGCCGTATTGCGATCCTTCCAGGAACTTTATGATAATTATTTTCCTGATATCGAAGAAAAAGTATTATCCTTTGCTCAGGAGCATTGTTTAGAGTTCAGTAAAAATATGGATCCGGATATCTTACAAAATATCCTCAATGAAAAATTCAATTACACGATTCAATCCAAAGATTTCGAACCTTTTGGAACATCCGTGCATCTCCGTTCATTATTTATTCCTGAAAAAAAACTTTTACTGCTCAACAGTAAATTAGAAAAAGACCAGAAGACATTTATTCTCGCTAAAGAAATTGGTTTTAATGTTCTTGAATTAAAAAACCGTCCCAACACCTACTCATGGCTGGATTTCGGAAGCTTCGAGGAAATCCTGAACAATTTCTATGCGTCCTATTTCGCCGGCGCACTATTGATTTCGAAAGAGCAGATTATAGAAAATACTTCTGACTTCTTTTTACAAAATAGCTGGAAACCCAAAAGCTTCACCCATCTCATTGAAAGCTTTACGAATTCTCCGGAAACATTTTATTACAGGCTGACTAATGTCCTGTCTTCAGAATTAGGAATAAAAGATTTGTTTTATTTATGCCTGGTTAAAAAGAAAGATTCCGAAAGAATTCAGATTTTAAAAGAACTGCATCTGAATCACCAGCAGGCTCCTCATGCTAATGCTACGAATGAACATTATTGCAGAAGATGGATTGCTGTAAAAAATCTTCAGGATTTAACGGAAAATGAAACATTAACGGACGCTCAGATCTCCCATTATAAAGATCAGGGGATAAGTTATCTCGTTATTTCCACTTCCCAGAAAAACCCTTTTTCAGACGGCAGTAACCGAAGCTACTGTCTGGGAATATTATTAAATCCTCAAACAATAAAGAAAATAAACTTTATCAAATCTCCAAGTTTACCAACGATCAACGTGGGGGTAACCTGTGAATCCTGCAGTATTGCAGATTGTGAAGTAAGACAAGCTCCACCGGTTCGCCTTGAGAAGGAATATTTTAATCAGAGTATGAAAAATTCCATTGAAAAAATCCGAAAGGAAGTGGAATCTCAGGGTTAAAAAGCATTACATTCTTTCATTACTTCTTACCTCTTTCATGTTTCAGCTAATAAACTTATATTAGTAAAAACACAAAAATGATTCTTGACCTTCTTTTCCCCAATCGTTGCATCCACTGCAACCGGATCATCGATGCTGACCTTCTGGTATGCTCCTCCTGTTTTGAACATATTCATTTTACCCATTTCAATTATTTTGAAGATAACCTGTTTAAAGAAAAATGCAAATTATTGTTTCCGGTTGAAAACGCATATGCGCTTATGTATTTTGAGGAGGAAAACTTAAGCCGTAAGATCATCCACGAATTAAAATATAAAAACCGGGAAAAAACCGGGAAAGTGATTGCAAACTGGACAATCGGTAGACTGGATTTTAAAAATAACAAACCTGATTTACTGGTAAGCGTTCCACTTCATCCTAAAAAAGAAAGAGAAAGAGGATATAATCAATTGCATCTGTTTACAGAAATACTATCCAGTCAATATCATATTCCATTTGACCATCACCTGATCAAAAGAAATTACTACTCACAAGCTCAGGCCCTAAAAGATAAAAAACATCGCCTAAAAAATGACAACACTTTTTCAATATCCAAAAAGGTATCCGACAAACATATTTTATTAATTGATGACGTTTTTACCACCGGCAATACGATCGCAACTATAGCATGGGAAATCTTAAATAGCGGCAATAACAAAGTGAGCATTCTGGTAATGGCAATAGATTAACCTCTAACTTCTAACCTCTAAACCTCACTTCCAGCTTTCAATTCTTTTTCATAATTTTCCGGATAAACTAATAGATATGAAAAACCTGCTTTTACTGCACGGTGCTTTAGGGCACAGTGATATTTTCAAACCTTATCTAAAGGACTTATCAAAACAATTCAATATACACACCCCTCTTTTTTCAGGGCATGGAAACACTGAAATTCCGCAAGATGGTATCAGCATAGAAAAATACACTCAGGAACTGACTGAATACTGTAAGCAACAAAAACTCAATGATGTTTATATTTTCGGACACAGCATGGGTGGCTATGTTGGTCTCTGCTATGCTCTGCAGTTACCGGAAAATGTAAATTCCGTATTGACATTAGGCACAAAATTCGACTGGACAGAGGAGCAGGCTTTAAAGGAAAGTACAATGCTTGACCCTGAGACCATTCTTTTAAAAATTCCGAAATATGCTGAACAACTGGAATTACAACACGGCTCCCAATGGAAAGAGCTGCTTCCCGCAATTGCCGGCATGATGGTTTCTTTAGGTAAAAAACCACCGCTAAATTCAGATAGTTTATCAAAGATTACAACTCCAGTCCAGATCATGGCCGGAGACCATGATAATATGGTAACATTGGAAGAGACCGTTCAAACCTATCGTCGTATTCCTAACGCAAGATTAATGATACTTCCGGACACCAGACATCCAATGGAAAAAGTACGTCCGATACTATTGATGGATATAATGAAGGATTTCTGGAATGTGTATTAATTACCGCTGTAATTTTTCACCATAGCTAAGGTCACCGGCATCTCCCAATCCGGGAGTAATATAGCCTTTGGAAGTCAGTTGATCATCAATAGCACCTACCCAAATTTTTGCTTCAGGATAAGCTTTTTCAATTGTTTCTACTCCCTGTTTAGATGCGATGGCCGCTACAATGTGCAATTGAGTAGGTGTTCCGTGTGTGAGTAAGTCTTTGATTGCTTCAATTAATGACGCTCCTGTAGCCAGCATAGGATCTCCCACGATTAAAGGTCTTCCTTCAATACTTGGACAAGTAAGATAATCCTGCTTGATCGAAAAATAATCGTTGGCATCATGTTTTCTATAGGCTGCTACAAAACCGCAATCAGCTTTATCCAAATAATTTAATATTCCCTGAAATAGAGGAACTCCTGCCCTAAGAATAGTAGTAATAACTGGTTGTACTGCTATTTCCCTTACCTTTATCGTATCCAGAGGAGTCTGGATTTCAACTTCTCTTTGCTCAAGTTCTTTACTGATTTCAAAAGCGGCAATCTCTCCGATACGTTCCATATTTCTACGGAATCTCAATCGGTCATGTTGAACATCTACATTACGCAGTTCGTTAATCCACTCATTAACAAGAGAAAAGTTTTCAGATAAAATAGTAACCATGAAATTTTAAATTTTAATTAGAGTTGGTGGGCTTTAATTCCTGCAAAATTACAATTAAAAAACGAAATCCGAGATTGAACGTAAACAGAAATAAAGTATATTTATGAAAGTTTCCCAACCCATCTGTACATAAAAAAATCTTGAATGATGAAAAGTTTAATCTTAGGAAAAATAGCTCCTGAATTTCTGAAGGAAGAGACTCTTCCCGGGTTATTAGCTCCTATTTTTGAAAAATACAAAAATAAAACAGCATTTATATTTAATGGTAAAAAACTCTCTTATGAAGAACTCAATAACTGGAGTAATGCAATTGCTTTACAGCTTCACAATGAAGGTATAAAGCCGGGTGATAGTGTCGGGGTTTGGTATCCCCGAAGTATGGAGCTTCCTGTTGCTATTTTAGGAATATTAAAAGCCGGAGCCTCTTATGTTCCACTGGACCGGGAGATGCCTGAAGACAGGATAAGAAAAGTTTTTACAGACATTCATGTAAAAGCTTATTTCTCTGATGCAGATGCCGGAATCCATTGTCGGCCTCTAGCCATTGCCCCACAACCGGACACCACTATCCCTCCAATCAGCGATCCGATTAGCCCCGATCAATGGGCATACGTGTTATTTACTTCCGGAAGTACCGGAAATCCTAAAGGAATTCCAATTTCCCACAAGAATATCTGTCATCTTATAAGATCTGAAGAAGATTTCATAGGAATAAAAGATACCGATATTGTATATCAGGGGTTTTCCGTTTCCTTTGACATGTGGTGTGAAGAGGTATGGATCAGTCTTTTTTCCGGTGCAACGATATGGATTGCAGATGCCCTTACTGTAAAAGCTATTGATGAATTAAGTGAGGTATTAATCAGGAATAAAATCACTGTTCTTCATGCAGTCCCCAGTATCTTAGCCATTATCGAGGAGGTTTCTTCAGTGAGGATCATCAATACAGGGGGTGAAGCATGCACAAAACAAGTACAGGAAAAATGGGCAAAGCCTTACAGAACCTTCATCAACAGCTATGGTCCCACGGAAACTACAGTATCTTCCAACATGGCTAAGCTGAAGGATGATGACGAGCTTACGATTGGCCATCCTCTACCCAATTATCATATTGCTGTGGTTGATGAAAATCTGAATATCGTACCACGAGGAGAAAGGGGTGAAATGATCATTTCTGGTCCCGGAGTCAGTAATGGCTATTTCAACCTCCCGGAACTAACAGATCAAAAATTCCTGAAAAATCCATTTCCTGAACTTCCCGGCGATACCATTTACAAAACTGGAGATGCTGTTATTATACGGGAAAACGGTTTTATAGATTTTCAGGGAAGAATAGATGACCAGATCAAACTCCGTGGCTACAGGATTGAATTGGGAGAAATAGAAGCCCGGTTGAATCAGCTTCCCGGCATTTCTTCAGCAGCTGTTGCCGTGAAAGAAGACGCTAACGGACAGGGGCAACTCGTTGGCTATACTGTAATGAGTGACGATCATGAATTCGATGAAAATACAATACGTAAAGAGTTAGCAAAGTTTCTGGCACCTTATATGGTTCCCGTCTCGATCATCAAAATGAGGGAAATGCCCAGGATGCCGAGTGGAAAAATTGACCGAAAAAAACTGCCGGTTCCTGAAAGCTTCATCAGTCATGAGAAAAGTGAAGACATTGAAATAAATCCTGAAGCTCCTATCGAAGAAAAACTTTTGCAGACCCTTCATTGGATGTTTCCGGGAAAAGAGATCCAATTACATCAGGACTTTTTTACGGATCTGGGAGGACATTCCTTGCTTGCTGCAACATTAGTTTCTCACCTCCGGCAAAAAGCAGGGATTCCTTACGCTTCTTTAAAAGATATTTATGAAAACAGGCCGCTTTCCGCTTATTCAGATTGCCTTAAAAATAAACACACTGAAAAGACATCCGATCAGGAACCGTTTACAAGAGTTTCGTCATTTCAATATTATGCCTGCAATCTTGCACAGACTATTTCTTTACTGGTTGTTTTTGCATTATTTAGTGTACAGATATTTTTTCCCTATCTTAGTTATTATTATTTCCAGCTTAATGGGTACGGAACCGGATTAGCCCTGTTAAGTGCTATTCTTTTGTATACACTCATACCACCGGTTTATTCTGTTATTATTCTTTTAACAAAGTGGCTTGTTATCGGAAAAATAAAAGAAGGTGATTATCCGTTGTGGGGCTGGTATTACTTCAGATGGTGGCTTTGGAAAACCGTAAAAAGACTGATGCCTTCAGAATTTATTGTTGAAACCCCATTGTATCCGAAATATCTGAAATTATTAGGTGTACACGTTCATCCGAGCGCACAGCTTAGCCTTTTACCTATTGCAGCTGAAGATCTTGTTACCATTGATCAAAACGTAACCACGAGCTCAGGATGTAGTATTGATAATGCATCTGTAGAAAATGGAGTGCTTAAAATAAGAAAAGTACATATTAAAGCACACGCTTATCTTGGCTCTTCAGCTATTGTATGTGGTAATACTGTCATTGAGGAATTCGGAGAACTTCAGGATCTCAGCTGTTTAAATGAAGGAAATACGATCGGGTACGGTGAAGTCTGGGATGGTAGCCCGGCTGAAAAGCTAAGAACAAAAAGTAAGGAAGAGACGCAGATTCCACAGCTGGTTTCTGCCGCAAAAAGAAACAAATATGCTATCATATATGCATGTTCTCTTTTTTTCTTCCCACTTTTAATCGTTTTACCGCTTGCTCCAACATTGTACACCTTGTATTATCTGGACGACCGTTCAGCGGATTACAGTTTCTATTACCTATGGCAGGCACCTATTCTATCTACAATCTACATATTAATTTTTATCGGGGTTGTCAGTATTATCACAAGGTGCCTGCAATACCGTATGAAGCCGGGAATATATCCTGTTTACAGTTTTATCTATTATCGGAAATGGGTAAAGGATCAGATATTTAATCTTGCATTAACCGTTGTACATCCTCTTTTTGCTTCAATTTATATCAGTAAATTTTACAGGATGATGGGAGCCAAAGTGGGCAGAAATTCAGAGATCTCTACAGCAAGCGATGTTTCCCACAATCTTCTGGAAATTGGAGAGGGATCTTTTATTGCTGACGCGGTCATCCTGGGGGAGCATGATGTAAGAAATGAAAAACTGATCCTGGCAAAAACCAAAATCGGCAACAATAGTTTTGTAGGAAACAGCGGATTGATCCCACAGGGATATGAATTAGGAGATAATATGCTGATCGGCGTGCTAAGCAAAGCTCCGAATGAAGAACAACTTAAAAACTCTTCTGAAAAAGACTGGTTTGGATCTCCGCCAATCGGACTTCCCTCAAGACAAAAATCGGAGAGCTTTGACAATAGCCTTACCTACAACCCTCCCCTCAGTCTTAAATTTGCACGGGCTATTGTGGAGGGAATCCGGATTATTCTGCCTCAAACCGTTATTATTATCTGCAGTGTATTATTTATTGCCTACACCAGCAATTATCTTGAAGGAAGAATCCATCATTTGATCTTATTTTCTCCATTTTATTATCTGGGAATTGTAGCCCTACCTTCCTTTTTCTTTACGGTACTCCTTAAATGGGTTCTCGTTGGAAAGTATAAAAAAACAGAAATGCCCATGTACAGCCTAAAAGTTTGGTTGAGTGAAGGAATAACTACAGTATATGAGGCACTCCCTGTAATCTTCTTTCTTGATTTCCTGCGGGGAACGATGTGGCTTCCTTTCTTTATGAGATTTTTGGGTGTGAAGATCGGTAAAAGGGTGTGGCTCAATACAACAGATATTACAGAGTACGATATGGTAACGATAGATGACGAAGCAATGTTGAATGAAGACTGCGGGCCGCAGACGCATCTTTTTGAAGATCGTATTATGAAAATAGGAAGTGTAAAAATCGGTAAGCAGACAACCATTAATTCAAGAACCATTATTCTTTACGATACCGAAATAGGTAATAACGTAAATGTTGATGCCCTTTCACTGATTATGAAGGGCGAGGTACTTTCTGATAATACATCCTGGCACGGAAGCCCGATACGAGGAAAATAAAAAAATTATATTATGAACTTTACAATCCGAAAAATAAAAATATCAGACCATCTCCCCATTGTGGATGAGTTGGTAGGAGAGCTTCATGTTTCTGAAAAGGAAATGAATGAGAAAACAGCCGACTGGAGCAAGATCAGAAAACATTATTTGCGCTTTATGACCGACTGTGAGGAAAAGAATAACGGAACATTTCTTATTGCTGACGCAGAGGGAAAAGCTATTGGTTTTTTATTCGGGTATATTGATGAAAAAGATGACAGCAACTTTGAACTAGGAGATGCAGATGACCTGTATGTTTCTGAAGGATATGTAAAGCAGGAATATAGAAAACACGGTGTTTACACTGCCCTAAACAAAGCATTTGAAGAAACCTATAGAGATTTTAATATCCGGAAAATTTACAGGTTTACTTTATGCAATAACCATATTATGCAAAGCTGGCTTGATAAACAAGGCTATAAACCTGTCCGGCTAATGTATGAAAAGTGGCTGTAAAGGATAAAATATATTTGATGAAAGAAAAAAAAGTTCTGGTAAGATATTTCTTACCAGAACTTTTTAAATATCGATTATTACTTTGTGACACTTTTTTAATAAGCGCAGACGAAGTAATTATTTTTGTCTGAAATATACTTCGATAGGAACTCCGGTAAATCCGAATTCTTTTCTCAATTGATTTTCAGTAAATCTCTTATACGGCTCTTTTATATACTGTGGAAGATTACAGAAGAATACAAACTGCGGTGACGGCGTAGGAAGCTGCACACAATATTTGATTTTAATGAATTTTCCTTTATTTGCAGGAGGTGGAGTTTGTTCGAAAATAGGAAGCATCACTTCATTTAATTTCGAAGTTTTAATCTTCTTCTTACGGTCTTCATATACCTGCATCGCCACTTCTACCGCCTTCAGTATTCTCTGTTTCGTTAATGCAGATACAAACAGAATTGGAATATCCTGGAACTGCCCGATCTTATCTTTAATTGCTTTTTCAAAATCACGGATCGTATTGGTTTGCTTATCTTCGATAAGATCCCATTTGTTAACCAAGATCACAATTCCTTTTCTGTTCTTCTGTGCTAAACCAAAGATATTCATATCCTGAGATTCCCATCCCTGAGTAGCATCTACCATAATGATCACTACATCAGAATATTCAATAGAACGAATTGATCTCATTACAGAATAAAACTCAAGATCTTCGGAAACTTTAGCCTTACGACGCATCCCCGCAGTATCTACCAATACAAACTCATGCCCGAATTTATTATATAGTGTTTGTATACTGTCTCTGGTTGTTCCCGCAATATCTGTTACAATATTTCTCTCTACATCCAGTAAAGCATTCGTTAAAGTGGATTTTCCTACATTCGGACGACCAGCGATCGTAATTTTAGGCAATCCTTCAAAAGGATCCTGATAATCCGTGGTTGGGAAGTCTTTAACGATATCATCTAACAGATCTCCTGTTCCTGATCCTGTAGCAGAAGAAAGTGTATAATATTTTTCGATTCCTAACTGATAAAATTCTGTAGCCGCCAATTCTTCTTTTGCAGAATCTACTTTATTTACAACGATATAAACCGGCTTATTGGATCTTCTTAATAATTCATGAATTTCATAATCCGTATCTGTAAGGCCTTCTTCTACATTAAGCATAAAAATAATAGAAGTAGCTTCATCTACTGCCAGCTGTACCTGTTTACGGATTTCCTCTTCAAAAATATCCTCTGTTCCTACATCATACCCTCCGGTATCAATTACCGTAAATTCTACTCCGTTCCAGTCGGATTTTCCGTAATGACGGTCTCTTGTAACACCTGCAGTAGAGTCTACTATAGCTTCTCTTCTCTCCAGGAAACGGTTAAATAATGTGGATTTTCCTACGTTGGGACGCCCAACGATAGCGACAATGTTTGACATAAAAAATGTTTAATAATCCTTCGATTCTCTCAGGACAAGTTATTAATGAGTTACTCCAACCTTTGGAGCTCAATTTTTTGCAAAGATAGGGCTTTATATCTAGCAATTGAAACTCAAAGTATTAAAAGTATTTAATCCCTTCAATTTTTTATAAAATTTAGCTGATCAAAAATTTTCTATATCACTAATAAATACAAAAATACCATCCATTTATTTTTTTTAGAAAGTTGAAAAAATATTTTAAAAAAAAAGCAAATACCAAATATCATAATTTAGCTTTTATATCAGAAAAAATTAAAAATTTAATTTTATTATTATTTTGGCATGTTTTTTCCTTCTGTAAGAAAAATTCATTGTTATATTCATACATTATAGCTTATTTAAGATAAGCAATTTTAAACTCTCCTTAAATTTTCAGCATATCCAACATAATACAGATCTAATAAACACATTGATAATTTAAAATTTACGTTATGAAAAGAAACATTACCTTAAGTACTTGTTTATTACCAGTATTCTATTTTGCACAGGTAGGGATTAATACACAGGTTCCTGATGCAACCTTACATGTAAAATCTCAAAATACAGCCTCAACCGACAAAACATTTTACGTACAAAACGGGAAAGTATCAGATTCCAATAATTTAGAAGTCTACGGTGATAACAGGACCTACATAGGAAAACCAGATAATCAGACACCTGATGCTACAAATGATGCATTACTCAATCTGTATGGCGAAAGCTCACGATCTAATCTCAGGCTCATTAACCCTCCTTCCACCGAAAACCAGTCGGATGGAAAAGTTAGACCTGGTGTAAACTATAATAAGTTAGCCCCACTATACATTGATGCAAATGGACATATTGTAAAAGCCTATGATCCTTCTTCTCCTACTGCTTTAAGTTTTGATGGCAACTACACAGTGCCTAATAATTCTGACGGAATAAAAATTATAGACATCACAGCTAAAGGTGTTGTAACATTCAAAGTTTATTCAGGTTTGGTATTAGGTCCGGCTGGTACAGGATCGAATATTCTGGCAACGATAAATTTCGGAGTTAATTCCGGATTTTCAGTATCTAATTTCAGTTCCGCTTCCGGTTCTACATCAACTCGCTATCCGGTAACAAGCTCAACATCTGATAATGGTGATACCAGTATATCTTCTTATACAGCTGATGCAACTTTTAACTTTGGAGCCAATAATACCAGCTTGGTCTTTTTTTATCAAAACGGAGCAATATATGCCAGATTATCTGGAGGGAATATCAATTCTGTAGCGATCAATATTTTTGAATCAAAACGTTTTAGATAAAAATAACAGAAACCTCATTATTAAAATTAATCCGTGGAACAGCTTATTCCACGGATTAATTTTATAAAGTACAAACGTCAACTTTGCTTTATGATTTACGAGAAAGTAATTGTAACGAATATTGCAACTCAGGATCTTTTCGTTCTTTTAACACTTTTAAAAAGAAATTATTATCAATCTTATAGTCCGGAATTACACCTGTGCAATTGGGAATATTATCATTTTCATTATTATTGAAAAAGATTTCTGTACGCGGAATAGATATGGTCATTTTAGTATTCGGTAATTTATAAGTAAGAAACCAGGCTGCCGTCGTAAAATTACTACAAGAACCCGTTTCCTTTCCAACGATTTCGCCTCGTTTTTCCTTTTTAAACAGAGAAGCAAAGTAAGTAGCCGCTGAAAATGTACGGTTGTTAATGAGGAGAACAACTTTTCCATCGAAAAACAGTCCATCTCTTGGATAGTTTTTGATATAGGTATCATCCAACCTGTTATTCCCAAAATAATAATCTCCCTTTTCAGATTTATCAAATCGTTGTCTCATAAAATTATTAGAATCCCTGATGTCTTTCTCAGAGTAATATCGGTCAGTTTGGGGATCTATCAGGTAATCACTATAATTGATATCAATGACTTTACTCCCGTATTTATAAGAGTTTGTAAAGATCTTTTCTTTTGACATAAATGAGTACAAAAGTGGAATATTGGTAACAGAACCACCAGAGTTGTTACGGATGTCTACAACAAGATTTTTGTATTTTTTATTTTTAATTTTCTGAAAATATTTCTTCAACTTCTCGTAAAAAAAAACTTTCATCATAAGAGAATGATCTTACAGATAAATAAAATGTATCAGGACTAATTTCATACCCAAAGATTCCATAGATTTCGGAACTCACATCAATTGGTAAAACAGCATGCCGGGATTCGTAATTAAATCGTGTAAATGTAATGCCTTCCAGACTAGCTTTTTTCTGTTCTCCGTTAAGTGTCTGATATTTGATCGTAAAAGTATGATCTTTATTTTCATTAATAAATGAAACATACATGGATATATCCAAGTCTTCTACTTTAATATTTCCATCTGCTTGTTCAGGAATTTGTTTTAAAATATCTGCAACACTTCTGTTGTTAATTTCCAAAAGCTTACTCCCAACCTCAATGTTGTATTTATTATCTGCATTTACATAAACATTTCCGTTATTAACATAAGTAATTAGTGGAAAAAAATAAGTAGAATTAAGGTAGTCTTCATGATAATTAGAATCCGGAATAAAAGAAATATGTCCGTCACCTAATACCCTTCCAGGATTATTAATATTAAAATTAATATAGCTGGGATCTTTTTCAATTACTTTCCGAAGGGAATCCAGCTTCTTTGTAATAGCTTCTTTGCTATGAAATCTATAAGGATTAGGGTGCTGATTTAAAAGAATAGCAGTAGCAATATCAAAATCTTTAAGATAAGCATCTTTGTTTATTTCAGAAATTGAATATTGACTAAAAAGAGAGGTAAAAAAAGATAGTAATGAGAAAACAAATATCTTTTTGATCATAATATTATAAATTGAATTAAAAAATGAATCATGATTTTCATGACTTTACAAATTGGATTTAACAAAAAGCTTACACCTTTTATATGGATTTCTCGGATGCCCACGAGCATTACTATAATCCTCCAACGGTTGATCTTGCAGATGGTCAACATTTCTTTTAATAGTGTTTTTAACTACTAGCGTTAATGTTCCACAGATCACTAAAGGTGTAAACACTAAAAATGGAATAAGTTTAAACATTATATTGTTTTAAATTAGAATAAATAAAAATTAAGAAACAAATTACATACCATTGATCCCAAAATGATAAATATCATTTGGCTGAAAAGCCTTTATTTATGGCGGTTTAGCATATCCTCATAAGTCGAAAGCTAACTATACTTAATTTATTATGAACGCAAAATATCTGAGCCCCAGTAAAAAAGCCACCCTTATCAGGATGGCTCGTTATTATATATTTAATACAACAATAAAATTAAGCTATATCAAAGCGGTCCAAATTCATCACCTTTGTCCATGCTGCAGCAAAATCTTTTACAAATTTTTCTTGTGCATCAGCACTTGCATATACTTCCGCAATTGCTCTTAATTCTGAATTGGATCCAAATACGAGATCAGCACGGGTAGCTGTCCACCTTGGCTGTCCGCTTTTACGATCAGTTCCCAGGTATAATTCATTGTCACCAGAGGCTGCTTTCCATTGAGTTCCCATATCAAGCAGATTGACAAAGAAATCATTGGTAAGAACTCCAGGACGATCTGTAAACACCCCGTTTTTAGAGCCGTCAAAATTAGCATCTAATGCTCTCATTCCACCGATTAATACTGTAAGTTCGGGAGCAGTAAGGGTCAGCAATTGCGCTTTATCAATTAATAGGGCTTCAGTAGAAACCGTATATTTCCTTTTTAAATAATTACGGAAACCATCTGCTGCCGGCTCCAGATATCCCATCGATTCAATATCCGTCTGCTCCTGAGAAGTATCCATACGGCCAGGCGTGAAGGAAACCGAAATATCGTGCCCTGCAGCTCTTGCTGCTTTTTCTACAGCTGCTGTTCCTCCTAAAACAATAAGATCTGCTAAAGAAACCTTCTTACCGGAAGTCTGTGAAGCATTAAATTCTGCCTGAATATTTTCCAACACATTCAGAACTTTTTGTAATTGCACAGGATTATTCACTTCCCAATCTTTTTGAGGAGCTAAGCGAATTCTTGCTCCGTTTGCTCCTCCCCGCTTATCACTTCCTCTGAAAGTCGAAGCCGAACCCCATGCAGTTGTGATCAGTTCCTGAGAACTTAACCCCGAATCAAATATTTTCCCTTTCAAAGTTTCAATATCAGAACCATCTATTAAGGCATGATTTACCTCAGGGATAGGATCCTGCCAGATCAGTACCTCATTCGGCACATCCGGTCCAAGATAGCGGGCTCTTGGCCCCATATCTCTATGTGTAAGTTTGAACCATGCTTTTGCAAACGCTTCAGCCAAAGCATCAGGATTCTCGTAAAAATGTCTTGATATCTTTTCGTAAACCGGATCAAATCTCAGGGAAAGATCCGTTGTAAGCATGTTCGGTTTATGCTTTTTAGAAGAATCGAATGCATCAGGAATGATCTCAGCTCCATCTTTCGCTACCCATTGATGAGCTCCTGCAGGGCTCTTGGTAAGTTCCCATTCATTTTCAAAAAGATTTTTGAAGAAGTAATTACTCCATTGGGTAGGAGTTTCTGTCCAGGTTACTTCCAGCCCGCTGCTGATCGCATCTGCTCCTTTTCCGGATTTATAACTGCTCGCCCATCCGAGCCCTTGCAATTCAATACCTGCTCCTTCAGGTTCTTTATCTACATGGTCGGCCGGTCCTGCACCATGTGTTTTACCGAAGGTATGTCCTCCTGCAATAAGGGCCACAGTCTCTTCATCATTCATCGCCATACGCCCGAATGTATCACGAATATCTTTAGCTGCAAGGATTGGGTCTGGATTTCCATCCGGACCTTCAGGATTTACATAGATAAGTCCCATTTGTACTGCTGCTAAAGGCTTTTCAAGATTTCTGGAATGTACTTTTCCATCCGCGTCATCATCTGTTGGTAACACAGCATGATTTTCCACTACTCCCTCAGAACCATGTGCATATCGGAGATCACCTCCCAGCCATGTTGTTTCGGAGCCCCAATACACATCCATATCCGGTTCCCAGACATCTTCACGGCCTCCTGCATATCCAAATGTTTTAAAACCCATAGACTCTAACGCAATATTACCGGTGAGAATCAAAAGATCCGCCCATGATATATTTTTACCATATTTTTGTTTTATAGGCCAAAGTAACCTTCTTGCTTTATCCAGACTTACGTTATCCGGCCAGCTATTCAATGGTGCAAAACGCTGCTGACCTGCTCCGGCTCCTCCTCTTCCGTCTCCCACACGATACGTTCCGGCACTATGCCATGCCATACGGATAAACAAAGGACCATAGTGTCCGAAGTCTGCAGGCCACCAATCCTGTGAATCCGTCATTAATGCATGAAGATCTCTTTTTACAGCTTCAAGATCCAGGCTTTTAAATGCTTCAGCATAATTAAAATCTTTATCCATGGGATCGGATAAAGAGGAATGCTGACGTAAAATATCAACTCTTAACTGATTAGGCCACCATTGTTGATTTTGAGTTCCGCCACCAGCTACATTTTGTTTCATTGTTCCATTATGAAACGGACATTTACTGATGTCATTTGAATCTTTTTCCATTGTCGTTTAAATTTTAATATTGATTAATACCGTTTATCTGATCTGAACAAGACAAACTTACAACAACCCTTTCAATAAATACGATCTATTGATAAAATTTTTATGATAGTTAAAAACTATAATAAACTTCTACAGCCCTTGTCTTATTTATTGCAATAAGTTAGCTATATTTAATTGAAAATGAAGCAAAATCAAAACACAGGCCTCCTATTTAGAATGATTCTATCCTTCATAATAAGGAAAAAAAGATTACATTTAAACATATAAACACTAAAATTCAAAAGCATGAAAAAAATATTGATCATCCTTCTGGTAGCTTTTATTATCATTCAGTTTTTTCCTATTGACAAGACCAATCCACCGGTGAATCCGGGTATGGATTTTTTAAAAATAAAAAAAACACAACCTGAGATCGCCAAACTCATCCGTACATCATGCTACGACTGTCACTCCAACGAAACGAAGTATCCATGGTACTCAAGCATTGCTCCTTCATCGTGGTTTCTCAAAAATCATATTGATGAAGGCAGAAAGAATTTAAATTTCTCTACCTTTGCAATGTATGAACCTGAAAGACAGGCACACAAATTGCAGGAATGTATTGAAATGATTGAGAAAGAGGAAATGCCTCTGGAATCCTATATTGTCGGTCATCAGGACGCAAAATTAACCCCTGAACAGAGAAAGCAGCTTATACAATATTTTAAAAAAGTAAAAGCAGAAACGGAACGGTCGATGGTATTTTAAAAAAAGTGTTATGCAGGAAAATTGGCAGGATAAATATATTGTCTTCTTTGACGGAGATTGTGGAGTTTGTAATTTCTGGGTACAGTGGATCCTGGAACGCGACAAAAAAAACAAATTCCTTTTTGCTTCTTTACAATCGGATTTCGGCCAGAAGTTCTTATCAGAAAGAGGATTGGAGACTACTGTTTTCAATACGATGTATCTTTGGAAACCTAATCAGTATTATCTGGTAAAATCTAGAGCTGTTCTTCAGATTGCTCAACTCCTGGGTGGCGTATACCAACTTATTGCGGCCGGAAAAATCATACCGACTTTCTTAAGTGATCAGGTATATGATTTGATTTCAAGAAACAGAATGAAACTTGCTGCTCAAAAATGCTATCTGCCTGATCAAAATCAGAAAAGAAAGTTTATAGAAGTTTAAATTCCTGAATTAGAAATGGCAAGTATCATGATATGATTTCACAATACCTGCCATTAAGTAATATTACATATTCTGATTTTCGTATCGAAATTCTAAAATTCTAACTTCACTTCGTTATTCAACATAACAAAATCTCTCCGGAATTTATTAACTAAGTTTACGATTCTGTTCTACAATTATTGATTTAATGACCAAACAGAATAACTATTAGGAGGACATTGAATTTTCACTCTCTTATCAGTCTGTGTTGTAGGATACCAGGTTGATGCTCCTGTAAAATCCTTGATCTGCTGATTGCTCCAATTGGTGTCTACCCATCTTTCCTGCCAGCTTGATGAAGTGTTAATATACACCACCAGGCCAGGATTACCATTATACCCGTTACGTCTCGCAATATATTCATCATTATCTGTGTAGAGAATAGAGGTTGTCCCTGTTGCTTTATTGTTATGAATCCAGATGAGATTATTTAATCTTTCTTTATTAAGCCACTCCTCGTAATCCCTGTAAAATATGGTAGGATACCCTTCATGAGTCAGGATATAAGCATATGCTGGCATCTTATTATAAATAATATCAGTATCATGGTTGGCGACAAAAGTAACGGCTTTATATGGATTTCTTTTCCACATCATATCATCATTCAAAACATTGAGATTTCCGTTATCAAATGCTTCATCCATTTTATAATAGGCCGCAAAATCAAATACAGAACTGTTTGCATTATTTGCCCATGATTCCAGTGTATTAACATTGGAATCCCATAATTCCCCTACCGAAAAGCCACCTACCTTTGCATTCCAATTATTAACCACCCACGCACCAAAACCTTTTACATAATCAAATCTCCAACCGTCGAACTTCATTACATTCTTATAGTATTTACCAACGGAATCGTCTCTTCCCCAAAGCCAGTCCTGCACATGGGGATTAGCATGGCATAAATCCGGAAAACCGCCGAAAGAGCCTTCGTCGTTATTTCCGTAGGCATTTTTATAAAAATCATTGTAGTTTCTGGTAAATTTTCCTGAAGCTATTCCTGAAAAATCCGTCCATGTATTGGTTCCAGTATAAGGATTTGCTTCCGACTGCCCTCCACTGTTATGGTTGATCACAATATCCGCATAGACCTGCATATTTTCTGAATGGGCTTTAGTGATCAATGCTTCCAGCTCAGCTCTTGAACCAAAACGGGTTTCTACACTTCCGTTTTGATTAAAGTTTCCAAAATCATAATAGTCGGTAGGATCATATCCCATTGAATAAGCTCCGTTCTGCGCTTTGGATGCGGGAGGTAACCAAACTGCCCCGATTCCTGCATTGGACCAACCGGTAAGTTTATCTTTTACTGTATTCCACCAGTTTCCGCCATCCGGAACATCCCAGTAGAAACCCTGCATCAGAACACTTCCTCCCGGACCTGCAACAAATTTACCATTTACTGACTCTTTTCCAGTACTGAACGGCCTTCCATCATGACGAGTGACCTGTACTATTTTGGAATGAACTTCTTGTTCCCCCGAAGTGTTCCCGACTCCTTCATCATTGGTTTCACAGGAATTCATGATTCCTAAAGCCATTAATGAAAATAAGAAAGATGTTTTTTTCATAGTCCGTTTTTTAATTATTAATATAATAACTAAATTACACTTTTATTAAAATAAATTCCACTTAACGTGAATAAATTTACTTAGACTCAAAAATATGCTCTAAAATAGTATCATAAATTTTCATTAAAAAATCATAAACTTTTAAGATTATCGGCACAATTTTTCTTTTAATCCATATATTTGCATATTATGGAATATAACACCCAAAAAACGCAACTTAATATGCCGGAATACGGCAGAATTATACAACAGTTGGTTGAGCGTTGCAAAGAACTTCCTTCTAAAGAGGAGAGAAATGAAATGGCAATGGCAATCATCGATTTTATGGGACAAAGAAACCCACAACTTCGCGACGAAGAAAATTATAAACATAAACTTTGGGATCATCTTTACATTTTAGCCAATCATGATCTTGATGTAGATTCTCCTTATCCTTTTCCGACGAAAGAACAGCTTGAAGAAAAGCCAAAGAGAATGGAATACCCGAAACTTCAGGGTGATTTTAAATTTTACGGAAAAAGTATTCTTCAATTAATTGAAAAGGCTATAGAGCTTGAGGCCGGAGATGAAAAAGAAGCTCTTATTGAAGTGATTGCCAACAACATGAAGAAATCCTATAATGTTTATAATAAAGAGCATGTTACTGATGATGTGATCTTCCGTCATTTGAAAGAGCTTTCGGAAAACAGACTGGACCTTACAGGTATAGAATCCCTTGAGAAAAGTAAAATCTATTACAATACCAACAACCGAGGCAACAACAATAACAATAGTAATCGCAACAGCAATAATAAAAATCAGACCAACAAGAGAAGACATAACAATAACAACCATAAAAACAGAAAGTAAATGAGTGGAACGTTTCAAATAAGAGGAGGAAAAAGACTGCAAGGTGAAATTACTCCACAAGGGGCAAAAAATGAAGCTTTACAAATTTTATGTGCAGTTTTACTAACTGATGAGGAGGTAACCATTAAAAACATTCCTGACATTCACGACGTAAACAGGTTAATTGAAATTCTGGGCGATTTTGGTGTAAAAATCACTAAAAACGGACCTGGAAATTACACTTTTAAGGCTGATCACGTTAATTTCGACTATGTAAAATCCAGCGAATTCAAAAAGGACGGTGCTAAATTACGTGGTTCTATTATGCTTATGGGGCCTATGCTGGCCAGATATGGTGAAGCTTATATGCCAACTCCGGGTGGAGACAAAATCGGACGACGACGACTGGACACTCATTTCCAGGGGTTAGTAGAATTAGGTGCCGAATTTCACTATGACGAAGAAGAATATTTTTACTCTTTAAAGGCTAAGGAGCTCAACGGGAAATTCATCTTACTGGAGGAGGCTTCAGTAACCGGCACTGCAAACATTGTTATGGCAGCAGTATTGGCGAAAGGAAAAACAAGAATTTACAATGCAGCTTGTGAACCTTATCTTCAGCAACTTTGTAAGATGCTGAACAGGATGGGAGCTAATATTTCGGGAATAGGTTCAAACCTATTAACGATTGAAGGAGTTACCCATCTGCGAGGTACGGAACATACGATGCTTCCCGACATGGTAGAAATAGGTTCATGGATTGGTCTTGCTGCAATGACAAAATCCGAACTTACTATAAAAAATGTAAACTGGAATCAGCTGGGAGTAATCCCTAATACCTTCAGAAAATTGGGAATCCAGCTTGAACAAAGCAACGATGACATTTATATTCCGGCTCAGGAAAATTATAAAATTCAGAAATTCATTGATGGATCTATCCTTACTATTTCGGATGCTCCATGGCCGGGATTCACTCCTGACCTGCTTTCTATTATCCTGGTAGTCGCTACACAGGCGAAAGGAAGCATTCTGGTTCATCAGAAAATGTTTGAATCAAGATTGTTTTTTGTAGATAAGTTAATTGATATGGGAGCGCAGATTATTCTATGTGATCCACACAGAGCGACCGTAATTGGCCTTAACCAGGAAGCTCCTCTTCGTGGGACAACAATGGTTTCCCCGGATATCAGAGCCGGAAACGCTCTTCTTATTGCAGCTTTATCTGCCGAGGGAAAATCTATTATCCACAATATTGAACAGATTGACAGAGGATACGAAAATATCGACGGAAGACTGAAAGCAATTGGAGCGGATATCGAAAGAATATAAAAAAACATTTGTTTACAATATAAAAGCGTTCAGGACCCCTGAACGCTTTTTCTTTTTATAAGACCTGGTTTACCAGCCGCCGCCTCCACCGCCACCTCCGCCGCCGCCGGAGAAACCTCCACCGCCAGATCCGCTTCCGGAACTGGAAGGTTGTGTAGATGCAGATTGTATAGATTTGGTAAGGCTCGAGTTCAATGTATTTCCAAAGCTATAATGATTTATAGAATTTCCAATATACCAGCTATGAACATATTCTGTTCCGTTAGCCATATTTTTCAACAAGGTATCAAATTTTTTACCCCAGATTTCATCTACTCCCAAAACCATAGCAAAGGGCAGAAGAGTTTCAAAAACCTGCGGTGTCAATTGTGGTGGATTATGGAATTTCAACTGTTCATTTTCCGCTGCTCCCATATACATTTTGAAACCTTCAATCAGTGATTTTTTCTGTAATTTCTCTTCTGACGGCCTTTTGATCAGATATTGATAGATCATCAGTGAAGTAAATGCAAGTGCAATGAAAATATAACAGATATTGAAATTACTGCTTTCAGTTATTTCATGACCGTTACTGATTAAGCTACCTATTCCAAATAGTATGCAAAATGGAATTGGAATCAGAAATTTCCAGGAAAGGCTTTTAAATAAAAATGTAACTAAAATAAATGCCACAAAAAGTATAACATACACTGCAATTCCGATGACAACCTTTTCCGCTTCCGGATAAATGGTATAACTTATATATAATCCAAGCATATACACTATTGTAATAAGTAAAGTAGGCAATACTAATTTTCCTGTGTTATTTCCTTCATTGAGAAATTTATCATGTTGGAATTTCAGCGTTTCCTTAAAATTCGTAACCACTCTTTCAATTCTGGAATCATATTTCCCATCAAACTTTACAGTATCGATGTTATCTGAAAAAAGCGTATTCATGAGATTAATTTCTTCTTTTGGTAAAGACTCATCTGCTTCTTTCAATTTTTTAAGGGTAAATATTTTTGAACTGAAAAGACCAAGAATTCCGGAATCTTCTCCTTCAATGATCTGAACATATCCTTTTATGGCCAGATTGACAATAGCTGCCGTCAGATATTTATTTTTGAAATTCTCATTTCTCAAATACCCTAAAGAAGCAGGAGAAAGATTTTCGGGAACATTAAACTGCGGATAAACTATTGGTTTTTCAGGATCCACTCCATATTTTCTCCATGTTGAGTAATAATAGAAGATCAATCCGATAAAAACGATAAACCCACCAATTAAAATTCCATACTTTTCAAAGAAAGTGGGTGGCGGAGGAGGAACCATCACTCCTTTATTAAATCCTACGGCCACAGTAAGCCCTTCATTAGACTTAAGATCTGCCGCGGTCCATTCTATCGAACGATCAGACAAAACCTTTACAGTACAGTTCTGCGAACTGCTGCCATACGCTCCTGTATAACAGGAATTCTGAAGTATTTTAGCGCCCTCCGGAAGATTAACTTTAGCAGAGACAGAATCAATATCAAAATCCCAATAGGTTCCGTTTACATTCCAGTAAACCTCATCATATTTATCAAAAAAACCGATCTGGTTCTCTGTTTTATACCTGATCTCATATTCATAATCTCCCGGACTCAGTATAATGTCTTTATTTCCAACATATATTTTTAAAAAGCCATCTTCTATTACGTCATGATAATCTTCTTCTACTCCATTTTTTTTTAATGGAGAGGATGGTATACTTAACTTTCTGATTTTTGTTATTCAGATTTCTGGAAAGCGGCAATGCCCGATAGATCCCTCGTTTAATCTGATCTCCCAGACTATGAACTTTGATATCTTCCGTTATCGTAAGACCGGAACTTTTATCGACATCAATATCAGAATGAAAGGAGAGAATTTTTTCGGTATTTTCTACGATGGCCATTTGATCGGAACGCCGGGGCTCTTCCTGACTAAAACCCAATACAAATGCTAACAGAACAAAAAGCAACAGAATTTTTTTCATTGCTTAAAATTTCACAGATGGAACTTCTCTTTCAGCTATATTTTGTAATTCAAAGAAAGCAGATTTTTCAAATTTATACATATTAGCAATGATATTGCTTGGAAAAGATTCTACCAGCGTGTTATTCTCACGAACCGTTCCGTTGTAATACCTTCTTGATTTTTCAATATCATTCTCTATAGAAGTAAGCTCCGATTGAAGCTGCTGAAAATTGGTATTGGCTTTCAGATCAGGATACTGTTCAGCTACGGCAAAAAGATTCATCATGGCTTGGTTCAGATTTTTTTCAGCTGCTTCCTTAGCTTCAACAGAATTAGCTCCTATAGCCTGAGACCTCGCTCTTGTAACACTATCTAAAGTTTCACGCTCGTGGGTTGCATATCCTTTCACCGTTTCTACAAGGTTCGGAATAAGATCATGACGTTTTTTAAGCATAACATCAATACTGCTCCACCCTTCCTGAACCAGGTTCCTCAGTTTCACCAAACGATTATAAATAGAAACTCCATATAAAAGAAACAAAACAATTACAGCGACAATGATAATTAGTATGGTCATAGATTTTTAATTTATTGTAGTTAAAAGTACTATTTTTTCAGATACTGTTTACCATAAAAAAAAAGTGCCCGGTAAACCGGAACACTTTCGTAATTAAAACTATATGAATCTCCCCTAAAAATACTTCCTGCAGGTATACTCCACACTGGTATTTAAAAGTTTATTTTTATTCAGATAATGCTCAAGCTGCCGGCAATCATCTGAGTCTGCATTAATGTACAACTGTACTGAACCAAAATTACGTCCCTCTATATATTCCACATTGGCAGATAACACCCTGTGACAAATTCCGAACTGGTTATAAATGACATTCAGAATGTTTTCAAACTTCATTTTGCCATTTAATTCTATTTCCAGTATTAATTCTTTTTTTGGCAGGTTAATTTTATTTTGTAAAACCTGCAGGTTCGGATTTGGTGTTATCATCACTCAACTTTTTTGGTTAGACTACTTTGATTTCACATTTTCTTATTGCGTTAAATCTTTAGCAAAAATATAAAAAAATATTAGTCCACCAAATTAGTAGACTAATATTTTTCAATTTTAACATAAAAAAAGAGAAGCTCTTCACTTCTCCTTATTTTTACAGCTGTTTTATTCTTTCCAATTTATCTGAGGCAGCCAATCCATTAGGATTACAACCGGGTTCTCCTTCAGGTACTTTAAGTTTCTTTTTTTCATAGAATTCTTCCCAGAACAGGTTGGTCTTTCCTGTCTTAGGATCAATAAATGTCATCGGCTCCAGCTTAAAAATATGATACTCTCTAAATGCTCTTTCAATAAAATCCGAACAATAATAGGAATTGTCATCCAGAATATAATTGAAATTATAAGGTTTCCCGATCATTGATTCAGCTTTTGCAATAGCAGACGGAATGGTATATTGATAATTATCTTTTAGCCGGTACACTACAACATTTTGCTGATCCTTCACCTGAGCCTTTACAAAATTCTTAAGGGACTGTTTTTGAGATCCTCCTTCAGGAGCTGCATGCAATACAAAAAATGCATTACCTTCTTTTTTCAGAATACCGATATGATCAAAAGAAGCATTTTTTTGCCTTTGTGTTACATTATTGATCGCTCCCGACAAACCAGACTCTTTTGCCGTTACAAAAAGTAAGTCCCCATTTTTAAGATCTTCATTTTTAATGCTTTTGCATGCTGATATCAGAAATAAAAGAACAATGCATACAACAGGATAAACCGGGTTATTTTTTAAAATTTGATTCATAACATTCAATCCAGTCTTCGACGGTCATTTTTTTACTTAGCTCAGCAATTAGTTCAAAAGGAATATCCTCCATTTTTTTAAAACGGATACAGGATTTCCCCATATCAAGCTTTTTCGTTGAATGCTTCGGAAATTCTTCAACAAACCACTCCAGAAGATCCGGCTTTGCGTAGATTCCCATATGATAGAGAGCAATAAAATTCTTTTGGGAAGCCAGGCTGATAAACGGAAGAGGTGATCCGGGTGTACAATGGTATCCGGCGGGATAAGTTTCCAACGGAACGCCCCACCCTACCATTCCATAACCAGTATTGCTACTAAAGCCTTTGGGTAAATTATTGTTTACAGCATCAAACAGTTTTTTTAAAAGCCTCTTTCCTTTCTTCAGGAATCCGGGCGATATACTCTTCTATAGAGGTTGTATGGATTTGCATATTCGTTCAGTTTTATCAGTTTTCAAAATAACAAAATTAAAAGACAACTTCATATCATTATATATAAAATAAAAAAGGCAGTCATTCTCATAACTGCCTTTCTTTATAGTCTATATTAAGGATCTATTGTTTGATAGCCTTTACTGTTGTTTTTGAACCGTCTTTAAATTGAATATTCACAAAATACAACCCTGAATTCAATGTACTTAAATTGATTTCTTTCGTCGGATTTTCAATCGTTTTCACCAACCTTCCTGCCACATCCGTAACCGTAACAGCTTTAACATCTTTGGTATCTGAAATATACAATACATCTTTGAAAGGATTCGGATGAACATTCACCGTTTTTTTGTTTGCGTTTACTTCAGAAGTGCTTAGTTGTGCAGATTCTACCGTAAAGTTGTCAACAAAGAAATTATAATCCGGAGCATCATCTACTGCTCCGTCCGTTCCATAAAAGGCAAAGACTGTATTTGCACTGGTGTTACTTACCAGATCATAAGAATAATTAGTCGATACATTAGTAGCCGGGCTGTTTACATCCCAAGTCTTCAATATATTCCAAGTACTTCCACCATCATTGGAGACCATAAAATGTATTATATCATCAGAACCCATTGGAGAAGAAGCAGTTCCTGAATAGGTTGTTGCTCCGTAATCAAATTTTACTTTGTAACCACCTGCTGAAAGATCAAATGGTACTGTTTTTAGCCATCCTGTGCTATTTGTCGTGTAAAGATTGATTCTTATGGAACCTGTGGTCCCTACATTTAAAAATCCATCCTGCACCCAATATGTTGTAGATCCCGTAGGGCCTGTTGTAGGGGTACCTCCGGAAAGATTATTTGCCCAGCAATTTCCAGGTATAGAATCAAAAGTGTTTGTATACGGAGGTATCATTGCTCCGCATAAGGTTGTAAAAGTACCACCAATTGACCATCCGCTCTGGCTTGTTGCCGTTGTACAATTCGTTCTCACCCAATAATAATAGGTTGTTGATGAAGACAAGCTTCCAATAGTAGTTGATGTTCCGGTAACTCCCGCAATATTCGGAGTTGTAGCACTTGTAGGAGGCGTGTTTGTTGTACTGTAATACACATCATAACTTGCTGCTGTTGTTGTCGGAGGAATTGTCCACGAAACCTGCGCTGAATTTGAAGTAAGTGTTCCTACAGGCTGAAGCGTCGGAGCCGAACAATCTGTGAAAGCATCCGCTGAAAACGCAAAAATATTCGAAATTCCTGACCCGGCACTTTTCGCAATGGTTATGCTCTGTATTGGTTTCGTAACATTAGCCGCATCAATGGTAAGTACAGATTGATATAATCTGGGATTTGTCGTACTGGATTCCAATACGTTATTTGTCCTGTTAATCCTTCCGATTCCCTGGATGGCATAATTCGATCCCCCATACCAATCCGAAAGGGCAAGGCCTGAAAATACCTGAGTAGTATTATCTGTAAAAGTTACCGTAGCACTTACGGTAGATGTCCCACTACCACTTGTTGAAAGCATGTACAGTTTAAAAGCCGCCTTGGGAGTTCCAAAAACCAAAGTTCCGGACTGGCCTATGGTCGCAAGCCTTAAAGAGTTATTTCCACTTAGATCTCCCAACTGATAGCTGAGGCCTGGTGTACTTCCCACTACTGAATTGATAATTCCATTTACAGGAATTCCATAATTAATAGGGGTACTTGAGGAAGTAAGCTGGAAGTCCCTTGCCACAAATGCAAAGGAAACCCCATCTACATCCATTGTTGTAGACGTCATGGATGAACCTATCCCATTCGCAATAACATCTGCAGTATATCCTGATTGTACAGGCATTGTTTGAAAGTTTTGAGCCATCGCATCTGACCCGAAAAACAGAGCACACGTACTTAATGCTCCAAAAAGTAGATTTATTTTCATAGTATTTAACATTAGCTCAGTAAATTTATAAAAAAATCAACACAAAACAACTTTATTTAAACAATATATAATAATTTAATATTATAATATACATAATCAACAATAATTAAAATAAAAATTAAAAACAATCATCAATACTAAAATTAAATAAATATTGAAAAGACAATCAGGGGATTATAGATTTTAACCTCAAAGAACAATTTAATGCATGAAATATAATTATATAGTGTTCCTTATAATTTTAATATTGAAAAATTAAGTGTTATTTTTGCCATACAAATTTTTCAAACAATGCCGAATATATCAAACAGAGCACAACATATGCCGCCATCGCCGGTAAGAAAGCTGGTTCCTTTTTCTCTTCAAGCAAAGCAGAAAGGAATTAAAGTATATCACCTTAATATCGGACAACCGGATATTGAAACTCCGGAAACGGCTTTAAATGCTTTAAAAAATATTGATTTAAAAGTATTGGAATATGCTCTTTCTGAAGGAAACCTGGAATATAGAAAAGCACTTACAGACTATTATCATTCTTTGGGGTTTGCGGATCTTACTCCTGATAATTTCATTGTAACCAACGGAGGTTCTGAAGCATTAAATTTTGCTATTTCCACATTATGTGACGATGGAGACGAAGTTATTATCCCTGAGCCTTACTATGCCAATTACAATGGATTTGCAAGCACATTCAATGTCAACGTTGTAGCTGTTCCATCGACTATAGAAACAGGTTTTGCTTTACCTCCAATTGAAGAATTCGAGAAAAAGATCACTGAAAAAACAAGAGCTATCGTTATCTGCAATCCCGGAAACCCAACAGGATACCTTTATACCCGTGAGGAGCTCCAGAAGCTGGCAGAAATTGCTTTAAAATATGATATCGTTGTAATTTCCGACGAAGTATACAGGGAATATGTATATGATGGAAAACAGCAGGTATCTATGCTTTCTTTTCCGGAATTAAGTGAAAACTGCATCATTATAGACTCAGAATCAAAGAGATATTCCATGTGTGGTGTAAGAATCGGCTGTATGATTACACGTTCAAAAAAAAATACACGATGCAGCAATGCTATTTGCACAGGCCAGATTAAGTCCTGTTCTTTTAGGGCAAATTGCAGCTACAGCTGCACACCACAATGACGGAGCATATATCCGCGCGGTAAGGGAGGAATATACCCACAGAAGAAACGTTTTGGTGGATCTGTTAAATGCTATTCCCGGAGTAATCTGTCCTAAACCGAAAGGAGCCTTCTATTGTGTGGCACAACTTCCTGTAGATGACACTGAGAAATTCGCTCAATGGTTGCTGGAAAAGTTTTCGCTTAATAAAGAAACAATCATGGTAGCACCGGCAGGTGGTTTCTATAGCGATCCTGAACTGGGTAAAAAACAGGTAAGAATTGCTTATGTACTAAAAGAGCAGGATTTAAGAAGAAGTGTTGAAATTCTAAAAGAAGCACTAAAACAATATAAATTAGAGTTCAATCTATAAATAACACAATGTCAGCAGTAAGAAATTTCGTTTTGAGAATATTATTTTCAATGTTTTTATTGCTGACACTTTTTTCATGCTCCCCAAAGGAGAAAAAAGCTCCTGCTCCACAAAATCCTAACGAAATCACTTTCATAAGCGTTTCAAATATTGGTGGCATTCTTGGAGACTACAGGATTATAAAAGTTACTAAGGATTCCATTTCCCTAGAAAAAGGCACAACAGCAAAAAAGACACACCAGTACTGGAGCTCTTCAATGCATGCTAACAAATGGAAGCACCTGGTTTCAAGTCTTGACGTACGAACCCTGAACAGCATTAAAAGCTCTCCCAGCGCCCAATCGGTAGATGGAGTTGACGAAACTTTTCAGATCAGGACACCGAAAAAGGCACATGTCTACGTGAATGCTTATCAGGACACGATTCATTATTCCCAACTGCAAACTCTTAAAAACAGAATAGAAGAGATTCTTCCTAAAGAATACCAACAAGCCTATGCACGATAATTTTTCCCTAAAACCCTACAATACCTTTGGCGTTGAAGCGAAAGCAAAATATTTTACAGAAGTAACAACCATTGATGAGCTGAAAGAAGCAATCCTATTCTCCAGATCTCACTCTTTACCGCTCTTATTTTTGGGCGGCGGAAGTAACGTTTTACTTACAAAAGATTTCGATGGTATTGTCATTCTTCTCAATCTGAAAGGAATAACCGAAAAAAATCAGGACGAAAACAATATCCTGGTAACAGCAAATGCTGGTGAGAACTGGCATGGGTTTGTCATGTACTGCCTGGATAATAATTATGGCGGACTGGAAAATCTATCTTTAATCCCGGGAAATGTGGGTACCTCTCCCATGCAGAATATCGGCGCTTACGGAACTGAAATAAAAGACATCTTTGTTCAATGCTCTGTCCTGAACCTGGAAACTCTTGAAGTTGAAATATTCGATCTGGAACAGTGCCGGTTCGGCTACAGGGATTCTATTTTCAAACAAGAAGGAAAAGGAAAGTATGTGATTCTGGACGTAACGTTCAAGCTGACAAAGAAAAATCATATCATCAAAACTGAATATGGTGCGATTACAGGAGAGCTGGAGAAATTAAACATTAAAAATCCTACCATACAGGATGTTTCCAATGCTGTGATCAATATCAGACAAAGCAAACTTCCAGATCCTAAACTGATCGGAAATGCAGGCAGTTTTTTTAAAAATCCGACAATTCCGCAATCCCAGTTTGAAGACCTTAAACTAAAATTCGAAAATATTCAGGGATACCCTAATGGAGATCAGGTAAAAGTTCCCGCAGGATGGCTGATTGAGCAATGCGGATGGAAGGGTAAGCAAATAGGAAACGTAGCTTCACACCGATTACAATCGCTCGTTATCATTAACGCTACAGGAAATGCTACAGGAAAAGAAATTTATGATTTCTCCACATTAATCATTAACTCTGTAAAGGAAAAGTTTGGAATAGAGCTGGAGAGAGAAGTAAATATCATATAAAATAGAAAAACTAATTACAAAAAATAATATTTTCGTTTAGAATAAAAAAAGCACAATATGAAAATAGCCATTCTGGGAGCAGGAAATATGGGGTTATCATTTTCAAAATCTTTCCTGAAATATGAGTTAATAAAACCTGCAGATCTGCATCTGATTACGAGAAACGAATCTAAATTCGCCAAAATATCGGAAGAATTTCCCCATTCAAAAATTTCTACGTTCGATGAAGTTAGGGAGCTGGATGCTGATCTTATTATTATCGCTGTAAAACCACAGGACTTTCAGAATGTGGTGGATAAGATTCAATTTACTCTTAAAGAAAATCAGATGATTTTATCCATTATGGCCGGAATTAAAATACAGAAGATTCAGAAATTATTAAACCATCGAATGGTGGTCAGAGCGATGCCTAACTCCCCCACTCTTTTAGGAATGGGCATTACGGGATATACCTCCGCGGAAGGTATTTCTTTCAGTCAGCTTATTATTATTGAAAGGCTTCTCAACAGCACAGGAAGATCGGTTTATTTGGAAGACGAAGAACTATTGGACGGTGTAACCGCTTTGTCCGGAAGTGGCCCTGCTTATTTTTATTACATTGTTGATGCAATGATTAAGGCCGGTGTAGAAATGGGAATTGATGAAAACCTCTCTAAACTTTTCGTTAAACAAACCATGTTGGGCGCCTACCATCTGATGAATAACTCCGAAAAAAGCCTTGAAGAATTAATAAAAGATGTTGCCTCGAAAGGAGGTACTACCGAAGCAGCTCTAAAGACTTTTGAAGAAAAAGGATTAAAGGAAGCTATCGGGAAAGGGATTCTAAATGCAGAAAATCGCGCTAAAGAACTAAACGGCTAAATCCACTACATAAAGTACAGTAAAAATAGTGTTCGAGGTATAATAATAAGCCTCTGCAATTTCTTTACCCTCAATTGCAGATTTATTCATTTCAAAAACATTAAATTTGTATGTTAATCTAATGTAATGAAATACGTTCTACTTACGCTCATTTCAGCGATGCTGCTGTCCATATCATGGCCAACTTACGGGATTCCGTTCTTTATTTTCTTTGCTCTTGTTCCTCTCCTTATGATGGAACATGGCGTTTCTAAATTTTCAAGCTTTAACAGAAAAAGCTGGGTAGTTTTCGGACTTTCCTATCTATGTTTTGTGATCTGGAATATTGTGACAACAGGATGGCTGTACGGTTCAAGAAACCCGGATGGCAGTCATTCATTAATGGCCGTTGTATTTCCTGTTCTCGTCAATTCATTTTTATACTCCCTGATGTTCCAATGTTACCATTGGTATAAAAATGCACAGGGAACCTACTGGGGATTTGCATTTCTTATCGCTATCTGGATGGGATTTGAGAAATTTCATATGAGCTGGGAACTTACATGGCCATGGCTTAATCTCGGCAATGCATTTTCCGATTATCCGAAATTAATCCAGTGGTATGATACCCTGGGAGCTACAGGAGGCAGCTTCTGGATCCTGATCGTCAACCTTTTTATTTTTTATACCATAAGGACTTGGGAAGCAGGACGCAAAAGAAAAGATCTTATCAAAAATACATCGATTGCCGTAGCTATAATCGTCATTCCAATGATTATTTCAATAATTAAGTATAATAATTTTGATGAAAAACCGACAGGCCAGGTAAATGTTTTATTACTCCAACCTGATCTTGATCCATATGCAGAAAAATATTCGACGGACAGCCTGACAATAGAAAATGACCTTCTTGGTCTTGCGGAGAGAAACTCCAAAGGTAAGATTGATTATTATATTGCTCCGGAAACAGCACTTCCGGGAAGAGGATCTATTTCGGAAACTGCTTTTGAAAAAAGCCTACTTCTGAATAACATAAAAGACTTTCTCTCCAAACATCAAGGTTCTGTTTTTGCTACCGGAATTTCTTCGCATCGTTTTTACCTGAATCAGAACAATCTTCCTAAAGAAGCTTATCAGATCAATCAGGGACTGTGGGTTTCCAGCTACAATTCAGCCATTCAGGTCATTCCCAATCAAAAAGTAGAAGTCTATCACAAAGGCAAATTAGTTCCCGGTGTGGAAATATTCCCCTACATGAATGTTTTAAAGCCTATTTTAGGAGATGCTATGCTCAACCTGGGAGGAACCGTAGCATCATTGGGTACAGACAAAGAAAGGGTAGCCTTTTCAAACCCTTACAATAAAGGAAAACTGGCTCCTATTATTTGTTATGAAAGTATATATGGAGAGTTTGTTACGGATTATGTGAGAAAAGGGGCTAACTTTTTAGCCATTATGACCAACGACTCCTGGTGGGGTGTTACAGAAGGGCATAAGCAACTTTTGTCTTATGCCAAATTAAGAGCCATTGAAACCCGTAGAGAAATTGCCCGCGCAGCCAATAGTGGAATTTCAGCACACATTGATGCAAGAGGAGAAATTGTTGCCGACACTTTCTACGGAGATAAAACTACTTTATTTGCGAAAGTGAATCTGTATGATCAACAGACTTTTTATACAAGGACCGGGGACCTTTTATCAAGAATCTCGATTTTTGCACTAGGTTTCTTGCTTTTCTATTTTTTAATTAAAAGAGTTCAGAGCAGATTTCAAAAAAAATGAAATTCAATTGACTAAAACGGGAAGCTTTTGAGCTTCCCGATAGCCGTCTCTCCGCTTTAATATATCGAAGATCCGACACAAACAAATACAAACAATAAAGAGAAAAACCAGCTGGACACCTGGTTTTTCCCGGTTAATAAAACGTTCAATTATTTAATGATAAGTTTTTTAACAGTCCATTGATCCTTTATTTTTACTTTCAGAAAATAAATCCCTTTCGGAAAACCGAACAGATTTACAGACTGATCCGCATTCTTTTTTACAGTCAACTTTCTTCCGTCTACTGCATACATTTCAACATCAGTAATTTGCTTTCCTTTAATAAATACTTTTTCCGAAGCAGGATTAGGGTATATTAAAAACTCATCATCTTTAATAATATCCTGAGTTCCCAAGGTTCCTTCTGCAGAAGGATCTGAATATACTCCTGAGGCATCTATTGATCTTACGCTCCAATATACATTCTGAATGGATGGGTCAAGATCTAAGAACCATGAGGGCGTTGTTATTACATATCGGGCCACATCATGAGCTCCGGGAGTCTTTCCAACTTTGATTTCGTACCGCAAAGCATTTACAGGCGTCTTATCATCACCTGCTCCACTCCATGAGAAATTAAACTTGTTACCGTTTCTGGTAAGATTCAGGTTTACAGGAGGCGAAGGTTTTAAATTTGCTTCCGGAGAAACATTTTTGAAGATTTTAGTTAGTGAGGGCATTCCCGGATCTGCCCAATCAAATCCGGACAATACAACATCAAGATGATGATCATTGTTATAGTCAAGTAAATGCACAAAACCAGGGCCTCCCAAAGTATGTAAACCTGTTGTTATATTTTCAGTAAATGTTTGACCGGCAGGATTAAACAAAAACACTTTAACCAAAGCATTATTATTTTCATCATTTCCAGACAGTATAAAATCATAATACCCGTCATTATTCAGATCCCCTGTTGCCAGGGATGGCTCTGAAAACTCCGGAATGTCAAATTGCTGAAGACTAAAATGGCCGGTACCATCATTCATCAGCACACCAAGATATCCCTCATAATTTTCATCCTGAGCAGCTACCACAATATCCTGATAACCGTCTGCATTAAAATCGGCAAATTCAAGCTTTCCGTTTGCTAAAGATAAAAGCGTCTGAGACAGGGTAAGGACCCCTGAATTATTGAGATAAACCCTGAATAGCGGATTACTATTGATATCATATCCCAAAATTACCATATCCAGCAACTGATCATTATTCAGATCCACCATTTTAAAACTGCTGTTTTGTGTGCCTTCCATCCAACCCGGAATCAAAAGAAATCCATTCCCTGTATTCTGATAATAATCCAATTTATTAACGAAACCTGTCCCGCTAATGTATTGCGCTCCATTAATAGCATAATCCTGCAGCCCGTCATGATTAAAATCGAAAACTTCCATTGAACCATATACCTTACCGGGAAGCTCAGCTTCCTTAACAAATCCCGAACCGGTATTGCGGAACCGGTAATGTTTGTAATTAACGATATCCATATAACTTAAGCCAGTAGAAATAATATCAGCAAGCCCGTCATTATTATAATCAATAAATTTGATATCTCCCAGATGAGTAACATCTACTCCCAGATTAGCATAGGAAGTCATTGTAGTACCGTTATTCTTATATATTTCATTGAATGAAGTATCCGCACTACCATCTCCATCTGTATCTATTGCTCCATTAACGACTATATCCTGAAAACCATCTCCATTAATATCCGCCACATCACAGGATGAATAATAAAAATTCTTCATATCCGTTTGTACTTCAGAAAAATTTTGTGCCATTATACCGACCGGTAATATAGATAGTAAAACATAGACCTTCCTCATGTTATTTTTATTTAGATTAATTAAAAACAAAGATATGTGATAAATTTATCTAATGTTATGATCTTTACATGAAATATATCAGTTCCCGCTCTCTGTCAGGAATCAGCTGTTATATAAGGTAATCTTCAATATTATTAATCAAGATGTTATTTGTAAATATTTTCTAAAAGATTTGCCTATCTAAAAAATTCTTCGTTATTTTGCAACCTCAAATATTATACAAATAAGAACATCGAGATATGTCAAGAATTTGCCAAATAACAGGAAAGCGTGCAATGGTTGGTAACAACGTTTCTCACGCTAATAACAAAACGAAGCGTCGTTTTGAAATTAACTTATTGGAGAAGAAGTTTTACCTTCCGGAGCAAGATAAGCACGTAACACTGAAAGTATCAGCTCATGGATTGAGAGTGATTAACAAGATTGGAATCGAAGAAGCTCTTGAAAGAGCTGTAAGAAACGGATTGATTAAAAAGTAATTGAATCATGGCAAAAAAAGGAAACAGAGTTCAAGTAATCCTTGAATGTACAGAGCACAAAGAAAGCGGTATGGCAGGAATGTCTAGATACATTTCTACTAAAAATAAAAAGAACACTACAGAAAGATTAGAGCTTAAAAAGTATAATCCTGTTCTTAAGAAATATACTCTTCATAAAGAAATCAAGTAATTTATAAAATATAATTTACCATGGCAAAAAAAGTAGTAGCAACCCTACAAAGCGGTCAGTCAAAAAAAAATGACTAAAGTTGTGAAAATGGTGAAGTCATCTAAATCAGGTGCTTACGTTTTCGAAGAAAAAGTAATGAATGCAGACGAAGTTGATGGTTATTTGAAAAAATAATCCCCTACTTTATTTACAATATAAAAACTACTCATATTTTGAGTAGTTTTTTTGCTTATTACATATTTTAAGTTAAAACAACTTATTTTAGTAAAAAAATATTGATGAAAAATTTCATTTTATGTACATTCCTACTACTTATAGCGAGCTGCAATAGTAGAAAGGCACCAACAGCAGAGAAAAGTAAAACAGGAATACAGCTCATTGTATTAGGAAATGTTCAGGACGCAGGTTCTCCTCAATTAGGATGTAACAAAGAATGTTGTAAAGACCTTTGGAAAAATCCTGATTTAAAACGAAAGATCATATCCATGGGAGTAATGGATCATCAATACCAAAAAAATTATCTTCTTGATGCCAGTCCTGATATTTCTTCTCAGTTACAACTACTGCAACAAGAACATACAACACCAAAAATAATTGATGGGATCTTCATAACGCATGCTCATATAGGACATTATACAGGTTTAATGTATCTGGGAAAAGAAGGTGCATCCACACAAAATATTCCCGTATATGCAATGCCCAAATTAACAGGATTTTTAAATAACAACGGACCATGGTCGCAATTGGTGACTCAAAAAAATATTGTGGTTAACGAAATGCAAAATGAGCATCCTGTTACCTTAAGCCCTAATCTAAAAATCACCCCTATTCAGGTCCCTCACCGTGATGAGTTTTCAGAAACAGTTGGTTTTTTGATCGAAGGTCTTGAAAAAAAAGCGTTGTTTATTCCTGATATTGACAAATGGGGGAAATGGAAATACAATATTACGGACTTCATAAAAAAGGTGGATTATGCTTTTATTGATGCAACATTTTACAATGCCACAGAGCTTAATAACCGGGATATTTCAACCATTCCTCATCCCCTGGTTGAAGAAAGCATGCAATTGTTTAACAATTTAAGCCCGGAGTATAAAAAAAGGGTATATTTCATCCATTTCAATCACACCAATAAACTATTAAATCCGGAGAGCAACGAAAGTAAGACTGTCATTAAAAACGGATATAATATTGCAAGAATGGGTGATATTGTAACATTATAATTTCATATATATGATGTTTTAAAACCGCTGTAATAAGCTTAGCCAAAAAAGACAGCTTTCAGGAAGTTTTTTTGTTATCTTTGCTCACCAGATAATTTAATACAATTGGATATGAAAAAGATTGTTGTTCTGGTTTTTACGTCAATGTTCCTTTTTTCATTCAGTCAAAACACAATGAATAATATAGAATATAAAAATTCAGAAAATGTTTTCCCGATAAAAGGACTCTCCCAATCTGTAAGCATAGATTGCGGATCCTCAAAAATGATCCTTTTATCAGGACAGGTTCCCCTGGATGCCAAAGGAAATTTAGTTGGGATGGATAACGTAGAAAAGCAAACGGAACAAATCTTTAAAAATATCGAGAGCATTTTAAAAGAATATGGAGGAACCACGAAAGATATTATCAAGCTTGGAATTTTCATTACAGATATTTCCAAGACTCCAGACTTCAGAAAAGTCAGAGATCGGTATATCCATCTTCAGAATCCTCCCGTAAGCAGCCTTGTGGAAGTAAGCAAGCTCTTCAGAGATGACGTGCTTATCGAAGTGGAAGCAACTGCAGTTATTAAAAAAAAATAAATAAGAACGGAACTATGAGTTGGTTTAAAAATATTTTCAAAAAAGAAGAAAAGGAAACTTTAGATAAAGGATTGGAAAAATCCAGCCAGGGTTTCTTTGAAAAAATAACAAAAGCCGTAGTCGGTAAAAGCACCGTAGATGATGAAGTATTAGATGACCTCGAAGAAATACTAATTGCTTCGGATGTTGGTGCATCCACAACGATCAAGATCATTCAGAGAATTGAAGAACGTGTTGCCAGAGACAAATATGTGAATGTAGGTGAACTCGATAAAATTCTTCGTGAAGAAATATCAAACTTACTTCTCGAAAATCCGCATGCAGGAACCGGAAATATTGATACATCAAAAAAGCCGTATGTTATTATGGTTGTCGGTGTAAACGGAGTCGGAAAAACAACAACTATCGGAAAACTGGCTCATCAGTTTAAGTCGGAAGGCAAAAAGGTAGTTTTGGGAGCCGGAGACACTTTTAGAGCTGCAGCTGTGGATCAGCTGACCATTTGGAGTGAAAGAGTCGGCGTACCTATTGTAAAGCAGGAAATGGGTTCCGATCCTGCCTCCGTAGCTTTTGATACCGTTCAAAGTGCAGTTGCCCAGGGTGCCGATGTTGTGATCATTGATACGGCAGGAAGGCTCCATAATAAAGTGAACTTAATGAACGAACTTTCAAAGATCAAAAGAGTAATGCAAAAGGTAATTCCTGATGCTCCTCATGAGATTCTTTTAGTTCTTGACGGTTCTACCGGTCAAAACGCATTTGAGCAGGCAAAACAGTTTACAGCAGCCACAGAAGTAAACGCTTTAGCCGTTACAAAATTAGATGGAACAGCCAAAGGAGGAGTGGTTATAGGCATTTCTGATCAGTTTCAGATTCCAGTGAAATACATAGGGGTTGGGGAGAAAATGCAGGATTTGCAATTGTTTAATGGTACGGAATTTGTTGACTCATTCTTCAAGAAGAGATGATTTATATCATATTCTTCCTGAATTTGCAAAACACATTTCATACATATTAACAATTAAAATTTAAAACTATGGGAATTTTAACTTGGATCATTTTTGGTCTTATCGCAGGTGCAATAGCTAAACTTATTATGCCTGGAACACAAGGTGGTGGTTGGCTTATGACCATTATACTAGGAATCGTTGGAGCTTTCGTAGGTGGATTTGTTGGAAGTTTAATCGGCTGGGGAACAGTTGAAAACTTTGACTTCAGAAGCATGTTATTAGCAGTGGGAGGTTCACTTATCGTCCTTTGGATTTTTGGAATGGCCTCAAAGAAAAGCTAAAAAAATATTTTATCAAAAATTAAAAGACCGACTTGAAATTCAAGCCGGTCTTTTTTTAAAACAATATAATAATTTAGTTGATCTTTATCTGATAAGGCATTTCCATTTTTACCTCAGATCTTAGTTTCTCTTCTGTAATCTGTTGTAAAATTTCATAATTGGCTTTACCTATTTTACTTTTGATAACTCTTGCAGAAATATCATCTTCATTCAGGTCTTTAAATATTTGTTCAAAAGGAGACATCTTCTTAGGATATGAGGCCACATTATAAGACTTCAATCCTGCTTTTTGCGCTGCAAATTTCACGGCATCATTTAATGTTCCCAATTCATCCACCAAACCGATTTGTTTAGCTCTTACACCACTCCAGACTCTTCCGCCACCAATGTTATCGATCTGCTCAAATGTCTGTTTTCTGTTTTGGGTTACAAAGTGTACAAATCTTTTATATGTTCCTTCCACACTTTTTGTAATCATACTTACACCATATGGAGTTACACCGTTCAAACCTGAATAATATTGCGAATTGGCATTCGTAGCGACAATATCTGATCGGATTCCATTCTTATTGGCAATATCCTTGAAATAAGGAATTACTCCAAAAACTCCAATTGATCCGGTCAAGGTATTAGGTTCAGAATAAATTTTATCTGCAGCCATTGCAATATAATACCCTCCTGACGCGGCATAATCACCAAAAGAAACAATCAGTGGTTTTTTCTTTTTTAGCTGCTGAAGCTCAAACAAGATCTCATCGGATGCATTAGCACTTCCTCCCGGGGAATTGATCCTGAATACAACTGCTTTTACTTTATCATTTTCCTGAAGATCCTTAATATACTTAATGTATTTTTCAGAGTAAATTTCATTATAACCATCTCCATTGTTTATAGAACCGGAAGCATACAATACCGCTACTTTATCTCCTGATTTTTCATCATCAGAATAAGAGTTGATATACTTTCCTAATGAAATTTTGTTCAGCTTATCTTTTTCTTTTAAGCTTAGCTTAGATTTAATAAGCTCATCATATTCTGTTTTCTGAATAAGCTGATCTGCCAGTTTATACTTCAGACTTTGTTCAGGAATCATACCATACAAACTATCAACAATAGTCTTAAACTGTAATGAATCAATTTTTCTTGATGCTGCAATTTTCGAAGATGTATTTTTCCACAGATCGTTAAGAAGAGTACTTAATTGCTCTTTATTTTCTGGAGAAATATCATTTCGTAAAAACGGTTCTACTGCAGATTTAAATTTTCCATGACGGATCACTTCAATTCCGATTCCGTATTTATCCGCAAAATCTTTGAAAAAGGTAACTTCTGTAGCCAATCCTTTTAATTCGATCATACCGGAAGGATTCAAAAAATATTTATCCGCTACAGATCCCAGGTAATAAGATGACTGTGAAGCCGCATTTCCATAAGCATACACAAATTTTCCACTCTTCTTAAAATCCTGTATCGCGTTCCTTAAATCGTCGATTTGCGTAATTCCCGCATTTAGATCATCCGCCTCAATACTGATTCCTTTAATATTGTCATCCGTTTTAGCTTTTTCAATGGCTTCTAAAGCTTCATATATTAAAATGCTTTTATTCTGATTTCCTATATTAAATACACCCGTTTGTTCTTCAGTAGGGCTATCAATTATGATCGTCTTTAAATTGATCGTTAAAACTGAGTTCTTTTTTACCACTACCGATTTATCACTACTCATAGAACTAAATACCAGCATGACTATAAAAAAGAAGAAAAATACAGCACATAGTATGACAATTGCCACTATATTTGCTAAAACATTTTTAAAAAAACTTTTCATATATCAATCATTTTTGTAATATGTCGCAACATAAGGTAGTTTTGTTACTAGGGAGTAACCTTGGGGATGGAAAAAAAAATATAGAACAGGCTATTGAAATGTTAAAAGCCGGTGGAATTGAAATGTTAAATATTAGCATTTTTTTTAACATCTGACCCCGTAGAGTTTGTTAGTTCTAATATTTTTTGTAATATTGCAACAATAATACGCACACATCTTTCGCCTATTCAACTGCTTGATTTTGTTAAAAGTATTGAATTTGAAATGGGAAGAACTAGCGATTCAAAATCCTCTGGAGGTTATAAAGACCGCATTATTGATATTGATATTGTTAAGTATGATGAGTTAAAATTTATATCAGAAAGGTTGGAAATCCCTCATACCAAACATCTTTATGAAAGGGAATTTTCCAGAGTATTATTAAATGATGTTATCAAACAAAACATAAAACATATTGTATGAAATTAGGTTTATTATTATTGGCCGCGCTGCCTATTGCTACTTATGCTCAGGACAGTACTACAGTAAATTCGTCGGACAAGTACCCTAATACATTCTCCTCGGGTTCCGCTAATGTTCAGCCTTTTGATAATAAGGCAAGAAGATTTAACGATTGGTCTATATCAATCGGTGGAGGTGCTGCATTTATGCCACATGCCGATCTTACTTCATTTTATGATGGAAAGATCAATTGGGGATACAATGCATATATCAGTTTGGACAAACAGATCTCTCACGTTTTTGGGGTAAGCCTTATCTACCAGAGAGGAGAAACGAATCAAAAAGCTAAATTAGCCGGTGCTGCCGGTGTAGCTGCTGGAGTGGGTGTAGCCAACACAAGATACGATCAGATAGCTTTATTGGGGGATGTAAATTTCTCAAATCTATTAAGAAGAGTTGATAATCATTCTCCATACAGATGGGCTTTCCATGGATATGGGGGAATTGGTGTTATGGGATATAACACTTCCCTGCATGACAACAACGAATTCAGATGGAGTAATGCTCCAAGAAGAGTTCCTTTATTTATCAAACAGGATATAGACATCAACTCTATTTTCTACCAATTCGGGTTTGGGGTGAAATATAACGTTTCAAAACTTATCGATATTGAAGCCAGAACAATGTATATCATCAGTGGTGATGACGAGTTCGACGGTGGAGGTAATGCCGGACCTGCTGATTATGATCCTGCATCTAAAGTATCTAAGTACAACATGATCAACAAATCAAGATCTGATAATATGTGGACCGTAAACTTAGGGGTATCCTTTAAATTAGGAAAACATATGTCGCATCTGGCATGGCATGATCCTTTACAGGAAGCTTATTACAGAACAGAAGAGCTAGAAAAAGCGACAACTGATCTTGTAGTTTGTGAAAAAGGAGACAACGATAACGACGGAGTTTGTGACGATTGGGACAGAGAACTTAATACTCCTGCCGGTGCAAGAGTAGATGGTGCTGGTGTTGCATTAGACATGGACCTTGATGGCGTTATTGATTTGTATGATAAATGTGTTACAGTTCCGGGACCTGCTGAAAACAACGGTTGTCCGACAGGAAAGTAATCACAACGACTAAAGAAATCATTTAATTAACTAAATAAAAAAAAATACACTATGAAATTAAGTTTAGCAATTGTAGCATTAGCATTAGCTGTTCCAACAGCTTCTTTTGCTCAAGACTCAACGGCAGTTTCAAAAGGAGAATATCCTAATACATTTTCTTCGGGTTCTGCCAATGTATCCCCTTTTACACAGAAGTCTAAAAGATTCAACGACTGGGCGATTTCATTTGGTGCCGGGGTACCATTAATGCAATCAGCGGATTTAACATCTATCAAAAATGGTAATGGTAAAAATCTTTTCGGATATTCTGCATATGTAAGTATCGATAAAGCTATTACTCATGCTTTTGGTATTAACTTACAATACGATAGAGGAGAGACCAGACAAGGATTCTTCAACACAAAAAATTCAGCTCCTACTGATTTAGCTGTAAGAGACAGAATTGGTGCAAGAACTCAATACGATGCGATCTCAATCTTGGGGGATGTTAACTTCTCTAATTTATTAAGAAGAGTTGATAATCACTCAACTTACAGATGGGCGCTTCACGGGTATGCAGGTATCGGTACTCTAGCATATAGAGCTTATTTAAAAGATCCTTCTGGGCAAAAGCTAATGACAGAAGTTAAACCTTTTAAATTCAACTCTCTGTTTGGACAAGCCGGAGCAGGTCTTAAATTCAAAGTAAACAGAAGCTTAGACATCGAAGGTAGAGTAATGTATGTAGTTACAGGTGATGATTCTTTCGACGGTGGAGGTGCACCATACAGTGCAATCAACCAAAGAGAAGAAGGAACGTCTGATAATTTCTTCAATGCTACTTTAGGGGTTTCTTTAAAATTAGGAAAACACGAGTCTCATTTAATGTGGCATGACCCATTACAGGAAATCTATTATAAATTAGATGTTTTGGCTAACAAAAACCAGGATATCGAAGTTTGTAAAAAAGGAGATGCTGATAATGACGGAGTTTGCGACGATTGGGACAGACAGCTTGATACTCCTGCCGGTGCAAGAGTGGACGGTGCAGGTGTTGCCCTTGACACAGACCTTGATGGTGTAATCGATCTTTACGATAAGTGTGTTACTGTTCCTGGACCTGTTGAAAACAACGGTTGTCCTACAGCAACTACAGGACCTGTAAAAGAAGAAGAAAGAACTCTTGAAGGAATTGAATTCGATTTAAATTCTGACAGAATCTTACCTTCAAATACACCAATCCTTAACAATGCAGTTACTTATATCAATCAATCAACTGGTTCTTATAACGTAATTGGAGCAACAGATACAAGAGGAACTGATGCTTACAACAAAAAATTATCTGAAAGAAGAGCAAATAACGTTAAGAATTACTTAATCAAAAATGGTGTTCAGACAGGTAAGTTAAATGCTATCGGTAAAGGTGAAAAAGACCTTAAATATCCTGAATGTGAACCAGCTACTAAATGCCCTGAATGGAAAAACAGAGCAAACAGAAGAGTTTACTTCGAGGCTAAATAATAAACTATTTATTCATTATACAAAAGTCACGCATTGCGTGACTTTTTTTTGTTGTGATACTTTCCTTATTTTTATGCCATGATTTCTTCAAGCGATTTTGACCAGTTAAAATATAAGACCCTTAAATATTTCTGGGGATACGATAGTTTCAGAGATTCTCAGGAAGAAATTATTAATTCTATTATTAACGAAAAAGATACACTGGTTTTACTTCCTACAGGAGCCGGAAAATCACTATGCTATCAGCTTCCGGCTTTGTTCCGGGAAGGTGTATGCCTTGTGATCTCTCCCTTGCTTGCCCTGATGAAGGATCAGGTAAATCAGCTTAAATTCAGAGGAATTGAAGCGGAATATCTGTCTTCGGAACTTGATGACTATGATGCAGAAGTTATTTTTAACCGATGCAAAGACGGATTAACCAAGCTGCTTTATGTTTCACCGGAAAGATTAACGAACAGACAGTTTATCCAGAATATGGAAGAAATACAGCTTTCGTTTATTGCTGTAGATGAAGCACACTGTATTTCGGAATGGGGACAGGATTTCCGTCCAAGCTATCAGAATATTAAGGAATTCAGAAAAAATAATCCCGATATCCCATGCCTTGCTTTAACTGCTACTGCTACCCCAAAAGTTTTAGAAGAAATAAAGATAAAGCTGGGATTGATCAATCCTGTAGTTTTTCAGAAAAGCTTTAAAAGAGAAAATATACGGATCTTTACTGAAGAAGTGTCCGATAAATACCAGCGGATTTATGATATTTTACAATACAATAATGACTCAGGAATTATATATGTCCGTACCCGAAAAGAAGCTGAACTGCTTACGGAATTTCTGCACAGGAATCAGCTGAAAAATGTAGATTACTTTCACGCAGGATTATCCACAAAAGAAAAAAATGCTAAACAACATTTATGGAACACCCGTAATGATTATGTTCTGATCTCAACTAATGCCTTTGGTATGGGAATCGATAAGGATAATGTCCGGTTTGTAATTCATTACTCCCCTTCTCCATCGCTTGAAAATTACTATCAGGAAATAGGACGGGCAGGAAGAGACGGGCAGGATAGTTTTGCATATTTATTATGGAACCAACAGGAAATTGTAAATTTTGAACAGATATTAAAAAATCAGATTCCTAACAAAGCAGAGTTTCTGAAGATCATCAGTTACCTTTACTCAGTTTTTCAGGTTGCCGAATATGAACTTCCTGAAAAAGTATTTCAATTGAACATGAATGGTATTCAGAATTTTACAAAATTATCTGTTGCCAAGATTAAAAACGTTCTGAACTTTCTTCATAACCAGGAAATTATCTATCACAACGACAACAAAAGTTTATCTTCACTTGAGTTGCTGATACAGGCTGATGAAATAGATCAGCTTCCTAAAAAAGATGCTTACTTTATCGAGCTTATGCTTCGTACTGTATCAGGAATAACAACTCATAAAGTAATGTTCAGTGAACAAAATGTAAGCAACAAAATTGGAATTGCAATTCCTTTAATAAAGGAACGTCTTAAAGAACTCCAGCAAAAAAATTATCTCGAATATGTAGACGGAGCCCTATCCAGTATTAAGTTTTTAAAACCCCGGGATGAAAGAACCATCAATGGCGCCTACTGGAAGCTTTTTGAACATATTCAAAGAAATAAAATCCAAAAATGGGAAGAGATGAAGTTTTATGTAGAAAACAAAGATTATTGCAAAATGAAGCTTATCTTGTCCTATTTTGGAGAGAAAAATTCAAAAACCTGTGGGCAATGTTCTATTTGCGAAAAGAATAAACAAACCATCTTTGGAAAGAATATATCGACTCAGCTGATAACATTATTGGCTAAGAGACCGGCCACTATTGAAGAGCTTTCCATCCAGCTTAGTTATCATTCCAAAGAGAACATCTTAGAAAACCTGATTTTTCTATTGGACTCCGGAAAAGTAAAAATGTTGAATTTCAGGACGTATGCTTTGGCTTAGTTGAAAAATGTAGTTATGTATTCATGTATTCATGTATTAATGTATTCATGTATTAATGATAAAAATTAATATTTCTAATGAGTTTTCAATTAGCAACCTCTAACCTCTAACCTCTAACCTCTAACCTCTAACCTCTAACCTCTAACTTCTAAATTCCCATCATTCAACTTCAACTAAAAACTTATCTTTGCAGTATGAAATCATTAAAAGTCGTTTTTCTAGGTACTCCCGAATTTGCTAAAACTGCTTTAGAAGCTATTCACCAATCTCATCATGAAGTAGTTGGTGTTGTAACAGTTGCCGATAAAGCGAGCGGACGGGGCCAGAAAATCCATCAGTCTCCTGTAAAAATATATGCTGAAGAACATAACCTTGTTGTTTTCCAGCCGGAAAAATTAAGAAATCCTGAATTCTTACAACAAATCAAAGATCTGAATGCTGATGTATTTGTGGTTGTTGCTTTTAGAATGATGCCCAAAGTTCTTTTTGAAATGCCAAGAATAGGGACATTCAATCTTCACGCTTCCCTCCTTCCCGATTACAGAGGTGCGGCCCCTATTAATTATGCTGTAATTAATGGTGAACAAAAGACAGGGGTAACTACTTTCTTTATCAATGAAAAAATAGACGAAGGAAATATCCTTCTTCAGGAAGAATTACAGTTGCTGCCGGATGAGAACGCCGGAAGTCTTCACGACAGATTAATGCAAATAGGATCAAAGCTTGTTGTACGTACTTTGGATGGCCTTGCTGAAAACTCTATTAAGGAAATACCTCAACCACAGGTTGAGCATCCTAAAAATGCCTTTAAAATTTTTAAAGAAGACACTAAAATCAACTGGAATGCTCCGTCTAAAGTCATCCATCAGTTTATTCTTGGAATGTCCCCGTATCCTGCTGCTTTTACGACCCTGAAGATTGGAGAAGAAGATAAAGGATTAAAGATTTTTGGAGGAAAATTTGAGGTTTCCCATCATAATGAAACTCCCGGAACACTGGAGATATCCAAAAATACTTTTAAAATTTATACCCAGGACGGAATTTATGAGCCATTAGAACTCCAACTGGAAGGTAAAAAAAGAATGAATATCAAAGATTTCCTGAATGGTTTCAGAAATTTTGACGAAATAAAAATGGCTTGATTACTCAAGCCATTTTTTATATTGAAATGTCGTACATATTTCTATAATTTCACCATCTCAGTAACTTCCACATCATATCCTCCTACCTGTGGTTTTACATCAGGATTCTGGGTAAGTACTTTGAATTTATTAATTCCCAGGTTTTTCAGAATCTGTGTTCCGATACCGTAGTCCCTGTAATTATAGGCTAATGTCGGATGTTGCTGCTGACCATCCTGATAATCTAGGAACTGCTGTAATTTTTTCAATGTGTTTTCAGAATTGGAAACATTATTAATGAAAATAATAACTCCTTTCCCTTCTTCATTGATCATTTTGGTTACTTTCTCCAATAACGGAGTTTCCCCATTATTCAGTCTTGTTAAAACATCAAAATAAGAATCAGAAGACTGTACTCTTACCAATACCGGTTCATCTATAGTCCATGCACCTTTGGTCAGTACAAAATGAATCTGCTCATTAGAGGTTTCCCTGAATGCATAAAAATCGAATTCCCCATAATGGGTTTTCACTTTTCTTTCTTCTATTCTGTCAACTAAATTTCCTTTTTTAAGCTGATAGTGAATAAGATCCTCAATTGATACAATCTTCATATCATGCTTCTGAGCAAATGCGTACAAGTCGGGAAGACGGGACATCGTGCCATCTTCATTCATAATTTCACAGATTACTCCACCTTCTTTTAAACCTGCCAAATGTGTAAGGTCAATAGCCGCTTCAGTATGTCCGGCTCTTTTTAGTACTCCCCCTTTCTTTGCACGAAGCGGAAAGATATGTCCCGGTCTCATAAAGTCAGTAGGTTTGGATTTTTCGTCCATTAAAGCAAGAATGGTTTTAGCTCTGTCACCTGCTGAAATTCCGGTTGACGTACCATTTCCCAAAAGGTCTACGGAAACCGTAAAAGCTGTTTCTTTAGGATCACTGCTTCTGCTCACCATGATGTCAAGACCTAGTTCATCACATCTTTTTTCAGGAAGAGGCATACAGATAAGTCCTCTCCCATGCACTGCCATAAAGTTGATCAGTTCAGGAGTTGTAAGTTCTGCAGCACAAAGAAAATCTCCTTCATTTTCTCTGTTCTCATCATCCACTACTATGATTATTTTACCATTTTTAAGGTCTTCAATAGCCTCAGGAATAGTATTTAATTTAATATCAGACATTTTTACTTTAAATTTTTGCAAAGATACTCATAAAAAAAGGCATCGCCAATTAATATAAATGGTTTGTTATTTTATGATTAAAGAGTCCATAGCTTTTCTGAAAATCCCGTAAGAATCAAGTCTTTTCTGATGATCATAAATATGAGAATTGATGATAAGCTCGTCTACATTGAATTTTTCCTGGAAGTCTTTTAATTTTTTTTCAATTTCAGATTGATCCCCGATAAAACTGTATCTCAATTTCTGTAGCACAGCCGATTTTTCCATAGGCGACCATATATCATCCATATCCGCCACAGGTGGAGCAAATGGCTTTCTATCATTTCTGATAATATTAAGAAATGCCTGAAATAATGTGGTAGAAAGCTGATGAGCCTCTTCTGAAGTTTCTGCGGCAGTTCCATTCACACAGGCTATAATATAAGGCTTGTCAAGCTGTTTGGATGGCTCAAAATGTTCTCTGTAAATACTGAAAGCCATTTCCATCTGTTCAGGGGCAAAATGTCCCGCAAAAGCATATGGAAGGCCCAATTCTGCTGCAAGCCACGCACTGTCAGTACTCGAACCCAGGATATACAATGGAATATCCAGTCCCTCACCAGGAATCGCACGAACTAAAGAGTTGGAATTTTCTTTGGAAAAATATCTTTGCAGTTCCAGAATCTGTCTGGGAAATTGTTCGTTGATAATTGCAGGATTCCTTCCCAGTGCCTGGGCGGTAATGCCATCCGTTCCGGGAGCCCTTCCAAGCCCAAGATCAATTCTGCCTGGGAATAAAGACTCAAGTGTCCCGAATTGTTCGGCGATGACCAGTGAACTGTGATTGGGAAGCATAACCCCTCCCGACCCTACTCTTATTTTTTGGGTTCCATTTGCAATAAAACCAATAAGAACAGAGGTAGCCGAACTGGCTATGCTTGCCATATTATGGTGTTCTGCCAGCCAAAATCTTTTATAATTGATATTTTCAGCATAATTTGCCAGGGACAGACTGTCCTGAAAGGTATCGTGGATGCTTTTTCCCTGCTTTACCGGAGCAAGATCCAAAACAGATATTTCAAAATTTTTCATAGATGATCATTATTTTCTAAAGAAGATCTGAAACCTCCTTTGCCAATTTCGTAATTATAAAATTGAGATTTAAAAACATACAAATTTACCACATAAAAACTGCATCAGTTACTTTTTGTAATTGATAAGTCTGATGACCTATTTCAGGCAAAAACTATTAAAAAATCCTTATCCGGACCTCTTATGGATTTTCTAGAAATGAGATCGAAAAATACTTTTCCAAATCCCCTTTTTAAAAGTCTGTAGCATCAAAAAAATCAACAATAAGTAAAATTTATACTGCATCCATACAAATAAATCATATATAAGAGAAATAAAATATTAAATTTGTATGTGATCCTATCATATTGGATCATAGTTTAATACCACAAAAAATATTATTATGAAAAAACGATTTGAAAAAACATTCTTAAGCAGAATGTTAACCAAAAGAAATCTATCGATCAGCCTGATTGTTGCCTTGATTCTTACATCATGCAGTAAAAACAATGAAGAAATGATGACGGAAGCACAAACTGATGCTTTCAATTCAGCTAATATTAAACAGGGCAAATTAGGAGGACAGGTTATTACCTACGAGAGAAAGAATGGAATGAATTTTTTCCAGGGAGACATCGTGTTATCCGATAAACAATTAGCGGAAGATAATTCTGCAAATAAAGGTGGAGCAACTTTGTCAAGGTGGCCGAATGGCAAAATTTATTATACCGTAGCCAGCAATATGGGGTCTATTAATGCAAATAAGATTACTTCTGCGGTCAATGAGTATAATACAAAAACCAATACCCAATGGATTCCCCGTACCAATCAATCCAATTATGTAGAATTTATTTTCGGAAGCTCTTCCGGATATGACGGGTGGGCCCATATCGGATACCAGGGAGGTAAACAAAACATCTCATTGGATCAGAATATTTCTACGGCATCAGTGATCCATGAAATGGGACATACTGTAGGGCTTTATCATGAGCACTGCCGTAAAGACCGGGATCAATATGTAAGCATCCAATGGGATAATATCCAAAGCGGACAGGCTTACAATTTCAATATTTATAATTCGGGAACAGATATCGGGCCTTTCAATATTAATTCAGTGATGATGTACTGGCCAACCTCGTATTCTAAAAACGGATTACCTACCATTAAAAAAGCGGATAATACCAATTTCACCTACAACAGGACAGGCTTTACGACAGGAGACATCAATACGATCAATGCAATGTATCCTTAATTTTCAATATGCTATAGACAGGAAAAGAATTCTTAGGAATTCTTTTCCTTTTTGTAATTATAGTGGTTGATAAGAATTCTTATCTCATTAAATTCAAAATCATTCGGCAAAGCATTCTTCCATTCCGTCAATGTCTCGTGCGGTTTCTGGTAAAATTCTTTTTCAAAAGCTTTAATCTTATCTGAAGTAATGACTCTGGAGATATCCAGTAAACCCTGTTCTGCAAATTTCGCCAGGTGCCCGATAACGGTTTCTTTTACAAGCCCTCTTTCCAGTGAGATTTCACCAATTGTTTTTCCTTGCTCAAATAGTTGAAAGGTAAGCACCTGAGATGGAACTTTGGCAATTTTCAGGCTGACCTCCTGGTTGTTTTTCTCATCCAGAAGTTTAGTATCCAGCAAATGAATATCTTTCAGGCTATTCAGGTATTCTTCAATATCTTCCAGCCAGTCTTTAAATTCTTCGTTATATTGCTTAAGCCCTTTTGCTCCTTTTATTTCAGCATAAAAATCTTTCAAAGGATTAAAAACCTTGTCGCGTATCTCGATAAAAAAGAAATTAACAGCCCCTTTTGCCTTATTTTCAATTTCAGACCATTCCTCTTTCTTATCAAGAAGAAGCTCTATTTTTTGAGTTAATACCCTTTCCAGTTTTCCAAAAATCTTTCCAAGCTGAACGATTTCATCCTTTAGCTGAAGATAGAGCTGGTTGGTTTTTACATGATCAATATTTTTTGTAGTGACAGACAGCTTATTCCATTCTTCAACTTCTTTCAGAAACCATAAACTATCAATTGTACGAAGCACTTTTTTAATACTGTAATCGTATTTTTCTCTATTTAAAATATCTTCTACATGATCATTAGCAAAAGTGTCGCCCTGGAATTGAAGTATCCTCGTATCTTTAAATATGACTTCAGGAGTAATTTTTGATTTTAAAACAATCCCCTCCAACGTCCTGCATCGTGATAATGCAACATACACCTGACCTGCCGTAAAACTTTTCCCGGCATCAATAATTACCTTATCAAAGGTTAATCCCTGGCTTTTGTGAATGGTAACCGCCCATGCCAGTTTTATAGGAAATTGCTCAAAGCTTCCTAAAACCTCCTCTTTAATATTTTTATCAGTATCCAGGAAATATTTCTTCTGTTCCCATACTTCTCTTTTGACAACGATTTCTCTTTCACTTCCTTCTAAAGCTACACGAATCTCATTTTCATCCAGTCCCACAATTTCCCCGAGCTTTCCATTAAAATATTTCTTCTCAGGAGAAATATCATTTCTGATAAACATAATCTGAGCTCCCATCTTCAGCTCCAGAAACTGATCATTCGGAAACTGGTTTTCTTTAAATTCCCCAAAGAGTTTCGCTTCATAAGTGCTGGGATCAACTTTTATTTCTGCGAGTTTTTTCTGATTGATCTCATCTGCCATTTTATTGTGAGAACACAAATAAACATATGAATCCTGTCCCGTTTCGAAATCGGGGTCATACCTCTCATTAAGATGTTCAAAATCAATATTGGCGATATCGCATCCCGGATAGCATTCAGGATTTCCAGGAATTCCTGATCGGACTGACGGTAGACTTTTGTCAATTCAATAGTAATCAAAGGAATTTCCTTGATTGCAAGGCTATCGAAAAAGAAAGGAGACTGATAATACATCTTCAGGATATGTTCATCTCTTACCACCGGCGGCAGCTGATACAAGTCTCCAATGAACAGCATCTGAACCCCTCCGAATCTTTGATTGTTTCTTCTGACAAATCTTAGAGAAAAGTCCATCATGTCCAGGACATCAGCTCTAAGCATCGAAACCTCATCGATGATGATAATTTCTATTTCCCTTAAAAGCTTAAGTTTATCCTTACGGTACTTAAAATGAGGCATCAGATCAGCAATATTATTTGCTAAACTTCCATCGATTCTTTCTGTGGTAGGTAAAAATGTTCGTAATGGCAGCCCAAACATGGAATGAATGGTAACTCCACCTGCATTAATGGCAGCAATCCCTGTAGGTGCTATCACAATGTGCTTTTTCTTGGTCCTTTTTACAAAATCATTCAGAAAAGTTGTTTTACCTGTTCCTGCTTTTCCGGTGAGGAAAACACTTCTGTTGGTGTGCTCTATTATGTCAAAAAAATGATTGTTCATCGTCTTCAAAATTACGGAAAATGAATTTGAAATCGCTCTTGTGGCATAACTTTTGAGTTCGTTTTTTAAAGATAAAAACTAATATGGGAAAAGTACCCGCTAAGATTTCTGTGATATCAGTATGTATAGCAATGGCTTTGGCTTCTTGTGGCACAAAAAATATGACAGATAATTTACCTAAAGATATTTCAGAAAGACCCGCTGATGAAAACAGCAAGAAATATGATGAAGTTCAATTGGAAAAAGCAAAAGCAGTAGTAGAATCAGAAATTGCCAAGGAAAAATGCAGTAATCCTGATGACTGGAAAATAGCACCGATGGGAGCAAAAGCTTGTGGTGGTCCTAAATTTTATATTGCTTATCCTAAGGTTTCAGAAGAGCAGATTTTACCTTTAATAGAAGGCTACAATAAAAAAGAAGCAGAGTTTAATACCAAATATGGTATTACTTCGGATTGTTCTGTAATTGCTGAACCCAAGGGCATAAAATGCAAGAATGGAAAAGCCGAGCTCATATTTGAAGGACAATAAAACAATATTTTTATATACACGAACAGGAGTTTTTACTAAGGATAAAAAAATGCTCTGTCAGATGACAGAGCATTTTTTTTATATCATATTTTTAATCTTATCCCTTATACCATGAAGAATACTTCACATAATTATCAGCAATCCTGTTAACCTCTCCTTCAAGCAACTGGGAGGAAATATCTTTTATTTTCCTGGCCGGTACGCCTCCCCATACTTCTCCGGATTTAATATGCGTTCCCTGAGTAACAACCGATCCAGCACCAATTATTGAATTTTCTTCCACAAGGCAGTCATCCATCACAATTGCTCCCATTCCGATCAGAACGTTATCCTGAACCGTACATCCGTGCACAATGGCGTTATGCCCTATAGAAACGTTATTCCCTATAACCAGTGGATATTTTTCATATGTACAGTGTAGCATGACGTTATCCTGGACATTTACCTTATCCCCCATTTTTATGTAGTTAACATCTCCCCGTATTACTGCATTATACCATACGCTGCATTCTTTTCCCATAGTAACATCTCCAATGATAGTCGCCGTTTCTGCCAGAAAAGTATTTTCCCCTATTTGTGGTGCTTTGCCTAAAAGTTCTTTTATAAGTGCCATATTGTTAATTTGATATTTTGAAAATGAGTAACTTCTGAAATCAGGTGAAGCAATCACTATTTTTAAATTACAGTGATAGCAAAAATCTAACTTCTTCCTTCTCCCTCCTAATTTCTAATTGCGTATTTTTGTATCTCAAATTTAACGAAAAAATGCGTAAGATACTTATAGAGCCAACAGAAAACCCAAAAGTGATGAAATTTGTTGCTGATTACAATTTGATTCCCGGGTCTCTTGAATTGGACAGAAGTTCAGATATTTCAGAAATTCCTATTGCTCAGGAACTTTTCAACTACCCTTTTGTAGAGAGAATTTTCATTACCGCTAATTTTGTGGCTGTTGCAAAACAAGATACTGTAGAATGGGAGCATGTTGCTGAAAGTCTGAAAAATGTAATTGAAGATGAATTGCTTGCTAACCCAAGGGTTTACCTTCAGAAGAAAAAGGAAATGTATCAGATCTATGCAGAGATGACTCCTAATCCTAATGTGATGAAATTTGTTTCCAGCAAATTATTACTGGATGGTTTTGTAGAGGTTAAATCAAGAACTGAAGCTGATGGAGTTCCTTTAGCTCAGGCTATCTTTAAAGAATTTGATTTTGCCAAAGAAGTATTTATCTCTGATAATTTCGTTGCAGTAACAAGAAACGATTCTGTAGAATGGCATCAGGTTATGATGGCTGTACGCGGGCTTATTGCTGAATATCTTCAGAACGGGGGTGAGATTTCAAACCTTGAACCTCAGAAGCACGAGAATCCGGTAGAAAAAATCATCAACAGGGATTATACGGATGATGAACAGAAAATCTCTGATATATTAAATGAATACGTTGCACCGGCAGTGGAAAATGATGGCGGGAAAATTTCATTAATGGAATATGACGAAGCCAACAAAACAGCGAAAATGCTGTTACAGGGTGCATGTTCAGGATGTCCAAGTTCTACGGCTACCCTAAAAAACGGGATCGAAAATATTTTAAAGCAATTCGTTCCTGATTTGGTAGAAAGAGTGGAAGCTGTAATGGATAATTGATGTCTGGAGGAAAGAAAATCGTAGTAATCATTGGTAGTGCCACAAAGAACTCAAGTAATTGGAAACTTATACAGCACGCCATTAAAACGAGCAGCATTGATTTCGAGATTTACGACGATCTTTCCATTTTTCCTCATTTTGACACGCAACAAACGGATCATAATACACCTGTAGAAATTTTAAAGATCAGAGAAGATATTAAAGGTTCTGCAGGTGTATTATTTTCTACACCGGAATATATTTTCAGCATTCCAAGCAGATTAAAAAACCTTCTGGAATGGTGTGTATCCACTACGATCTTTTCTGAAAAACCTGTGGCTGTTATTACAGCTTCGGCTCAGGGAGAAAAAGCGCATGAAGAACTTTTACTGATTTTAAGAACACTCGGTGCTGCAACGGAGAGTGATCATCAACTCCTTATAAAAGGGATCAAAGGTAAATTTGATGAAAATGGTAACATTGAAAATAATACCTTTGCGATGATATCAAAATTGATGATCAGTTTCGAAAACTCTATTTTTCATAATTAAAATAAAAAAATTGGCTAAAAAAGGAATTTTACTTGTAAATCTTGGTTCTCCCAAATCTACAGCTGTAAACGATGTAAAGGAATATCTTGATGAGTTTTTAATGGACGAAAGGGTTATAGATTATCGCTGGATTTTCAGAGCTCTCCTTGTGCGTGGTATTATACTCAATACAAGACCGGCCAAATCTGCTGAAGCTTACAAAACCGTATGGACAGATGAAGGTTCACCATTGATAGTGATTACTGAGAAGATTCAGAAGAAGTTACAGAAGTTGGTTGACGTTCCTGTGGAAATCGGAATGCGATATGCACAGCCGAGTATCGAAGCCGGGATTCAAAAACTGGTTGATCAGGGAGTTTCCGAAATTGTTCTTTTCCCATTGTATCCCCAATATGCTATGAGTACGACGGAAACGGTGATTGAAAAGGCAGAAGAAGTAAGAAAGAAAACTTTCCCGACTGTAAAAATCAATTATATCCAGCCTTTTTACGATAGAGATATTTATATCAACTGCCTAGCAGAAAGTATCAAGGAAAAACTTCCTGAAAATTTCGATGCCTTGCAGTTTTCATATCATGGAGTTCCGGAAAGACATATCTATAAAACAGACCCTTCCCACACGTGTAAGATCGATGATTCCAACTGCATTAACAGTACAATAGAAGCCCATAATGCCCGTTGCTACAGACATCAGTGCTATAAGACCACTGAAACTGTTATTGCAAAAATGGGATTACCCAAAGAAAAAACCATTGTTTCATTTCAGTCCAGACTGGGAAAGGATAAGTGGATAGAACCTTATACCGATGAAACGTTAGAAACAATCCCTAAAAAAGGAGTCAAAAATCTGGCTATTGTTTGCCCGGCATTCGTTTCAGATTGTCTTGAAACCCTGGAAGAAATTTCAGTAGAAGGCAAAGAACAGTTTTTACATGGCGGTGGAGAAAACTTCCATTATATACCGTGTTTAAATGATGAAGATCGATGGATTGAAGTGGTAAAAACGCTATGTGAAGAAAAACTGAATGAGTTCTATTTCGTATAAAATTCAGATCAATACAATAAAAGAAAGGACATAAGAAATTCTTATGTCCTTTCTGTAATTAAATATATTAAGATTATTTTTTGATTAAATTCCCAGCTTTCTGGCCATTAACCACTACAACATATACTCCAGGAAGCATTGTAGATGGAATCTGTAAACCAAGTTTATTAACCCCGTCTGTAAGCTCTACTTTTTCAGAAATTTCTTTCTTACCTGTTAAGCTTACTACCTCAACAACTCCTTTTCCTGCTTTACCTTCAAATATTACTGTAAATTTATCAGTCGCCGGATTTGGACTAATCGTGTATAGCGAAGTATTTGGCTCAGCAACAGCACGTCCTGCAGAGGAAGTACCACCTCCAACTCCTACGGCATTCCAGGCATTGGTTACCTGAGTAACTTCATTACTACCTGTACCATAAAGATCTGCTGCAGCTTGTAATGAAGAAGTTCTTGCATTGGCATAAGTAGATGAAGAAGTAAGATAAGAAGTCAATGTTCTGTAAGCAATAGCTCCCGCTTTATCCAATCCTATTCCTGAAACATTGTATGCAAAACCGTTATCATTAGTTCCTGAACCACCGGTTACTAACAAATAATACCAAAAGTTAAGAACTCCTGAATTGGTATGTACTCCACAATAGTCGTTATATCCAGGTAAATTAGGATTTCCCTGAGGAGTACAAGAGCTGCTCGCATCTTTCCAATACGTTCCTTTATACGTATCAGGCTGACGGTAAGCATTAGGATTAGACATATCTCTAATGACATAATTAAAATCTTCTCCTAATTTCCAGCTTGCCTGTGAAGGTCTCGCCCATAATTCTATTGAATTTCCAAATACATCTGAGAAACCTTCATTTAACGCACCTGACTCCCTTTGGTAGGCAAGGTTTGCAGTTTTAGAAGTCATTCCATGGGTAATTTCGTGCCCACAAACATCCAGAGCAGTTAGTGGCAATCCGCCAGTGGTATTAGAGGCGCCATCACCATATGTCATTCTGGATCCGTCCCAAAATGCATTTGTATAATTGGTAGAATAGTGAACATAAGATTTTATAGCAAAATTATTGTTGTCAATACTTTTTCTGTTAAATTTTGTGTACAAGTAGTCTAAAGTTGCTTCTGCTCCCCAGTGGGCATCAGTAGCATACTGGTCTTTATTGGCATTTACATTATTCCAATTGTTATCAGTATCCGTAAAATCTACAGCAGCAGAATAATTAGTTCCTTTCTTTAAATTATACGTTTCTACAGCAGTCCCTGCACCACTCCCTGCATTTCTTCCGGTTTCTCTCAATCTGTAACTTCCATTATACGAATCTGCAACAATACTTCGGTTTCCGCTATACCCTGTAGTAGCAGTTCCCGGAGCGTTCACATCATGAATTATTGCATCAGTTCCCAGGATCTTCCCGTTCTTAGCGTCTACAAAAACATACTGTCTGCTCAATGGCTTTTCCGCATAAATATCAAACTTATAGGCTAATTTCAAATCACGAAGCTTTTCATCAGTAGGATCTGAGTAATAAACCAACTCTGCCTTTGGGGCAAAGCTTGCGTTAGGATCATTGGATTCTTTTTTAATAAAATCCTCTTCCTCCTTATTCTGCCATTTGTACGAATCCGCTCCCACAAATGATAATGCATTTTGCAATGCTATATCCTCGGAAATATTCGTACTTTTTTCAATCTTCTCAGGAACTTTAAGAATCCATTTTCCAGATTCTCCTACAATTTTTCCACCCTTGGTCTGAACAGCTATTGTTCCATATTCTACAGGAATGTTATTAACAGTTTGTTGGAATCTATGGGTTTCAAATCCCAACCTGTCCTTTTCTGTGCTGAGTTTTTTGGCTTCAGCGGGGATATACCTTTGAGAAGCTTCATCAAACAAAACCGGACTTCCCTGAAAAGAAGGCCCATTTTTATCAAATCTTAAAAACTCTGCGTGTAACCCGTTTTTACCGGAAATCAGTTTTGACGGTTTGTCCTGCCCAAATACGAAAGAGCAAGCGGCAATACTTGCCACTAAGATAAATTTTGTTTTCATAAAAATATTTATTAAATGGTCTAGCGAATTTATAGACTTTTTACAATAAAAAAAATAAACCATTGAAAAAAAATCAATTTATATGGTAAATCCATAAATAAAATACAATGTGTTTTTTCAATAAAAAAAAATTAATTAATTATTATTTCAAATCATAACTTCTTTTTTATTAATAAATTAAGTTAAAAATCATGCACAAGTGAAATATTTTTTCGTTATGCTATGCATATTAATTGTTTAGTAAAATATTAGTGAAATTTCTTAAAAATCCTTATCTACAAATGGTTTTAAAAAAAAAAAAAGCCATCTCAAATGAGATGGCCAATTTTTTAACCGTAGAGGTATTATATGCTATTTGATTAATTTTTAATATAAATTATTTTCCGATTGGGGTTCTGAACTCTCCATATCCCATCAGACCATCATAATTTCTTCCAAAAGGAGCATAATATAGAAATGCCTGATATAGATTCTCTGTTTGCCAGAAGTTTCCGTTGATTTCACCAAAATTTAAGGTTCCATTACTCTCTTTTGTTGCGAGAATGTAGTTATAGAAGCCTTGTTTAAGAAAGATCTTCGCCACATATTTCTTAGCCGCAGCATCATATTGCATTTGATTCAGTTTGCTAGGCATAAAATTATTGAAACCTCCCAATACATAAATTTCCTTGTCTACAGGATCTGAGTCCAAAGAGAAATATACCCATGAATAATCCGCTTCCCTTTCTGCATTTCTTTCAAGCCCCAGGTCATTTCTCCTGAAGTAATAAGCTCCGTTTACATCAGGCTGGTATTGGTAATTCAAAGGAAAAGCCCACACCGGATGTAGGTATGTTTGATTCACTCCGTCTTTTACTTCCGTAGCTCGAACCATATCAGCAGCCATATTCATGTTTTTATTATCAAAATAATAAAACTCATTATTTCCGGGGAACGTGAGGCTCATCTGTTGGAAAAGTAATTTATTCCCAAGAGTGGAACTGGGCTTCAGATTATTAACAGCCACATTGGGATTGTTATTCTGCATGACATTCAATGTCATTGAATTTACATTTGACGACAGATCATTTCCTTTTGCTAACGCCTGCACCTCTACCCTTTGATTGATGTTCGGGTTTTTATCAGTGATCCTCGATACATTTAAGGCCAGAGAAACATTGTCTTCAACCAAATAAAATCTTCTTTTAAAAAGAGGTTTATCCGCAGAATCTTTGTACACAATCAGTTCAAAATTTCCGGAGATCTTCGGTTGTATTTTATCATTAGGAAACACGAGTTTATAGTGAGTATAAGCCTGAAGCGTATTGAATGAATATTCAAATTTATCCAATAAGCCATTAAGACTTCCATTAGCAATTTCCGTAAAGAAAAGATTATCATCATTCCAGTTGCGGTCATAGTGTTTTATGGTATACCTGTAGATCTCACTGGCATTTGTAAGATCATCAAAACTAAGAACCAATGTCTGATTAAAATTGATCACAGGAGTTTCATCATTGGTTTGGGGATTAAAAAGCTGAATGCTCTGGATGTTCTGTCCGAACACCCATCCCCCTAAAGAAAGTAAAAGTAGTCGCAATGTTTTCATTATGACGAAGATAACGAAAAATCACCACTTTCTTAGGAATATCGTATTTTTGGATAAAAAAACAATCAGAACATGCTGAAGATCCAAGCCTTTGTATTCAACTTTGCAAGCGAAAACACCTACATCTTATATAATGAACATAAAAATGCCTGGTTAATTGATCCGGGAAACATGAATGAGCAGGAAACCAACCTTATCAGTAATTTCATTAAGGATAACGACCTAAAAATTCAAAAAATACTTCTCACCCATGCCCATATTGACCATGTTTTTGGTTTGCAGTGGGCATATGACACGTTTAACCTTCCCGTACATATGCATCAGCAGGATCAGGAAATTCTGGATATGCTTCAGATGAGCGGAATAAGGTTTGGAATTAATATTGACCCTGTAAAAGTAGAGGTTCAATATATCAATGATGGTGACGAACTGGACTTTGATGGTGAAAAATTCAAAATCTATCATGTTCCCGGGCATTCTCCCGGAAGCATTGTTTTCCACAACGAAAAACAGAAATTCATGATTTCCGGAGATGTTTTGTTTGAAGGAAGTATTGGAAGAACAGATCTGTATAAAGGAAATTACGAACAGCTGATCACCGGAATTAAAACCAAACTTTTTGTATTAGATGAAGAGACCCAGGTTTTTTCAGGTCACGGAAATCCAACGACCATTGGTTTTGAAAAACAATATAATCCCTTTTTGAAATAAGATTAGCAATACCTTATTTTTCATAGATTTTAGTCATAACACTCAATAAAAAAACCGTCAGACTGTTCTGACGGTTTTTACATATTGAGAAATAGATCTAGAAATCAAATGTTACAGATGCTCTCACTGCAGCACCCATGATCGGTCTTGCCATTCTTATATCTCCGGTTCCTGTAAGCGGAGATCTTGGATCTCCTTCAGTAATACCTATGGTATTGAAAATATTGGTTCCGTCAACTGCAAAACGGATATTACCTAACTGATAGGAAGTTCCTGCCCCTACCTCACTGAATGAAGGTAAAATATTTTTATCACTGTTCGCCTCATCCTGGAAACGCTTTCCATAATAATTATAGCTCACATATGCTCTCCACTGCTTCGTAATATTAACGGCAGGGGAAATATTAAAATAGAATTTGGGAATCCTTCTTACCTGGTTACCATCGTAATCAAATGTTGACCCATCGGCATTTCTTCCTGTGAAATCCTTGTATTTCGGGTTTTGGAAAGTTCCATTGAATGATAACTCCAAAAGGTTATTGAATAATCTGGCAAATCCTTCAAGCTCTACTCCAATGTTTGTTGTATTTGCAAATTTATTTTCTGAAGTTCCGTCAGAATATACATCTGTAAAAGAAAGGTTTTTCAGAGTTGAATAAAACGGGATAACTCCAATGTCGAATGTACGGGTGTAATACTTATATCCAATTTCCAATTGATTGGTTTGTACCGGTTTGATCTGGCTCAGATCTGCCATATTGTTATAATATGATTCTTCATTAGGAGATCTGAACCCATTTGAGAAGCGGGCATAAACCGCATTTTCTTTATTGATCTTATAGTTGGAAGCTACTGTAAAAGATACTCTGTTAACATCGTAATTCCAGTATTTGTATTTATTTCCCAATACAGACATATTGTCGTCGGCTGTCGTAGTAGCAAAACTATGGGTTCCATCTGTCGTTAATCCAGAATTATTCAGATTTGCTGTTGTTGTATTTACTCCATATCCTTTATAATAATCACGGCTGTAACGAATTCCTCCGTTAAAGCTTAAATTATCTGTAATATTATAATCCAGATTTAAGTAAACATCATTCAAACTTCCCTGGATTTGAGAATCCCTCACAAGAAAAGACATATCTGTAACCCCGTTATAAGTTTTAGAATATCCTACATCAGTAGGGCTCAATGAGGTATCTACCAGATTAAGAAGCTGAGGCCTGTCTGTGGCTGTGGTCAAAATATTGCTCCAGTTCCAGTATTGATGAGACTTCCAGTTTGATTTATAAAATCCGGCCGTTACATTTCCTTTATCAAATTTATAATTGAACTGTAAATCATTGACAAAATTATTCATCTGCTTATCAATCGCCCAGAATCCTAGCTTCTGCACATACTGCGGATTTACAAGAGCCCCGTTGCTTACCAGAGAATATTGATAATTATTTCCCGCAATTCCGTTGCTGTTGGCAAAAGCACCTGCCTGTTGAGGTGCTCCCGCAGGAAATATACCGGTATAATTCATATTGATATTCGTATATCTTGTCTTGTTCAAAACGGTAAAATTGTTTCCAAGATCATATTTGAATTCAGCGCCTACGACATCTACTTTCGGATGAATTCCGTCTTCCAGATTTCTTCTGAAGAACCCTCCTCCGGGCTGTGGAATATTCAGCTGGCTGATGGATCGGTAACTGTATGTCCCGTAATTAGCATCGAAGCCAGGAAATTCTTTCAGGTCATTTCCATTCTGTACTAATGGAATCGGTAAGAAAAAGGTATTTCTGTCATCAAGTTTCTTATAATATACTTTTGCGTATCCTTTATCAAATACATATTTTAAGTTCATCCTGATCTGTCCCCCGTCATTGGCCTTAAACCCTGTTTTTCTGATTCCGCTGTCCGTCCTGTAAAACCCTCCGATATTAAAGAACAATTTATCCTGTACCAAAGCGCCACCTACGTTTACATCAGTACGCATTAATCCATAAGTACTTGTTTCCAGTTTAGCACTTCCCCGGAAATCATTGGTTCCTTCTCTCGTAATAAAGTTGATTAGCCCTCCGGGAGAGTTGTTAGCATAAATTGATCCCGAACCTCCTCTTAATGCTTCCAGTCGGTTTACAGAATTGTCAACCCGGAAGAAGTTGTCGGCATTGGCAAACTGCAAAGCTCCATCTTCAAAAACCGGTAATCCATCTTCCTGTACCTGAACAAATTCGTATGCTCCGGCAGAAGGAATTCCTCTTGCGAAAAGGTTATTTCCCACTTCCCCACCAGAAGTTTCAACAGCAAAACCCGGAACACGCTGCAGCAATGCCGCTGCACTGATAGGATTTTGTTTTTGGATTTCTTTTGCACTGAACGTAGAAATTGCCGTACTTGATTCTATTTTCTTTTTCGGGTTTGCATTACCCGTGATAACTACCTGATCAATAGATCCTGTTCTGGTGGAATCCTTAACCGTTTCCTGTGCATACGCATTATTAAAATATAGCGTAGCGACTCCTGCGAGTAAAAAGATTGATTTTTTTTTTCATGCCCATATAGAATTTAATTATTGTTTTAATTTTAAATAGACTCCGTTTGTCCAACCAAATCCATCCTGATTAGGGTACTCTCCTCCTCCGGCTATCGCTTCATTGTCTAATGCATTGTATTTTTCCATAAGTTTACCTGTATTCGCATAAACTCTCTCGACATTAGAGCACCAGTTGTTTTTTATATCATTAGCTAATTGTGTAAATCCATAATTTTTCATCGAAACAAACCCAAGCCATTGGTAAGGTGCCCAGGCATTCGGTAGATCCCATTGTTGGCCGGAACGTTTTGTTGTCGTAACGAGACCGCCTTTGTAAAGGAATTTTTCAGCGATAATTTCGGAAACCGCCTTTGCCTGTTCATCGCTGGCCAGACCTAAAAATAATGGATAAAGAGCAGCAATATGTTCGGACACTGTATTTTTGTGTTTCTTAATATGATAATCTTTGTAAGTCCGGGCATCCTGATCCCAGAAATATGCATCAATTACCTGTCTCCTTTTTGCTGCCCTTTCACTGAAATATTTTTCTTTTTCTTTAAAATGTTTAAGACCTGAAGCTTTCGCCAAAGTTTTTTCAAGATGCCACAAAAGGCAATTAACATCTACCTGCGAGATGTTCAGGGTTTCTATACTTTGTATGGTTTCCCCGTCTGAAAACCATCTGCTGGAAAAATCCCATCCAGACTCACAGCCACTTCTGATGTTTCTGTAGAATTCTTCTCCCGGAGCATTTTCATGATCTTCAATATCGATCAGGTAACTCTCGGGACGGGGTGTATTTTCAGCATCATAATATCTGTTCAGGATATCACCATTGTCGGTTTTCAACACCCTTTTGCTTTGGGTATCATTGTTTAAACCTTCTTCTCCATCCATCCAGAATTCATATTCTTTTTCAAGGGTATCATAATATTCGATATAAACATTTTCATCCCCTGTACTCTCTGCAAGCAGATCAAGCATCAATGAAAAGTAAGGGGGCTGCGAACGGCTTAAGAAATGGGTCCTGCTCGCATTAGGAACAAATCCTATATTTCGAATTAAATAAGAACAGTTCTCAACGATATTTTTCATCATTTCAACCCTTCCTGAAACCTGCAATCCAAGCATAATGAAATAACTATCCCAATAAAAAAACTCATTGAACCGCCCTCCCGGAACGATATAAGGTTTTGGAAGCTTTAAAAGTGTTCCTCTTTCTTCATAAGCTGTCCTGGTAAGCTCATCCCATAGTTTTTCTATATGCTGATCAATCGGCAAATGATCCTCCCGTTGGATAGATACTGTGGCACCTAAAAAATCAAAGTTGGAAAGTACAAAAGCTTTAAGATCAAAATCTGCTGCAACTCTTTCCTTTTCATACTTCTCGTTGATTTCTGCGACAGGAAATAAAGGCACTGCATCTGTCATCATCTTTTGATCTTCAAAGATCCTTGATCTTTGGACATCATCAAAAAGTGCCTGGATATCCCTGATATAAAGTTGTGTATTCATCTATTTTTTAGGGTTTATTTTTAATTTATTCATAATAACAGCTGATATGATCAACAGTGAGAGTGGTATCAATGAAAGATAAAAAGCACGCTGCCCGCTGAATTCCTGAAATACAAAACCGGTGATGATCGAACCTATCGTTCCTCCAATTGCGGAAAAAACAACAATAAGCCCGGACATCGCACTATGTAAATATTTAGGTATGGATGCTAAAATAACAGAATTGATACTCGGGTAGATCGGAGCCAACAGACCTCCCATAAGGGGAAACAGATAGACTACAACCGGGGCATTGAACCATGTTGTACCTGTACTGATTTCAATGTTATGGGTTAGGGGTAAAACAAATAATAAGCTTATGGCAAAACCTATCACACAAAATGACACAACATAAATCCAGCTGAATTTCTTGGAAAAGAAACCCGATAAAAACCTTCCCAATGCAAATGCTCCGGCTAAAACAGCCCCTGCCTGTATACTCATCGAAGTGGGTAATCTCAGGATCTCCTTATAAAAAGTGGGTGTCCAGGTTTGAAAACTCTGCTCCACTAAGACAAACAGAAAAGCACACACAAGAAAAAACAATACTTTTTTGTAACTGAATAAGCTTATGCTATTCTTAATATCTCCTAGTAAATCTGTCGTTTCACTTCTGGCTTCCTTCTCATTTAACCTTGAGAAGAATAAAAACAAAAACGACAGAGCAGACAATGCACCCAGGACCCAATATACATTAAGCCAATGTGTCGATCTTGGATTATGATCATCAATAAATAAACTAAAAAGTACATTTCCCGCTAATACACCGATCATGAAAAAGCCTTCTAGAAAACCCATAAAACTGGAATGTTCTTTATCAGTATTGGTCACAAGCCCGATGGATGTAAAAACTGAAATTTTAATCAATGCAAAGGAAACTCCTACAATGGCAAATAACAATTTGAAAAACCAGAATGCATTTGAAAAAGGCATCATAAAGCACATCCCACTAACCAGAAAAAGAGCAATCAGCATGGAATTTTTAATTCCGATTTTGGGTAAGAATGAAGCAAGAATAAAGGAGCAGATAGCAATAGGCAGATCTTTAAAACCCTCCAAAACACTCGCTGAGGATTTTGAAATCCCGAAATTCTGCTGGACCTGCAGGATCACCGTTCCTACTGAGTTCAGAAGAATGGCAAAAACAAAATAGTTTAAAAACAGAATAGCCTTTATGTTGAAATTTCGCATTAAATTAATTTCTTGTTGGCTAAGATAGAAGCATTTGCCTTAACGTTAATTTAACATAGTAAATATATATTTGAACTATATTAATATAATTATTATTTTTATACCATAAATATCATTAATCTAATGAAAGTTAGCTTTGAAAGAGTTTTACCTAATGAGAAAAGCTCCTTTCGCACATTACATAATAACTCCCCCCATTTCTGAATTTAAATGGGAATATCACTACCATCCCGAAATTGAATTGGTGTGCGTAATTTCCGGGAGTGGAACCCGGCACGTAGGCTATCACAAAAGCAATTATTCAAATGGAGATCTGGTACTGATAGGTTCGAATATTCCCCATTCCGGATTTGGTCTGAATTCCATTGATCCGCATGAGGAAATAGTCCTTCAGTTCCGTGAAGAGATATTACAATTCCCTGAACAGGAAATAGAAGCACGCTCTGTTAAAAACTTACTGGAGCTTTCCAAATATGGAATTCATTTCAGCCCGGCTACAAAAAATGCATTACTGCCTAAGCTGAAAAAAAATGCTGGAAACTGAAGGGTATAAAAGATATCTGCTTTTGCTTGATATTCTTTTTGATCTTTCTACCCGTAAGGATTATAATCTGCTCAATAAAGAGATTATGCCTTACACAATCATTTCAAAAAATAAGGCCAGGCTTGAAAATATATTCACCTATGTGGAGCATCACTACGATAAGGACATCAATATAGAAGACGTCGCAAAGCTTGCCAATCTTACGCTTCCGGCATTTTGCAATTTCTTTAAAAAAGCTACACAAATTACTTTTACAGAGTTTGTCAACCGTTACCGTATTAACAAAGCCTGCCTGCTGATGGTTCAGGATAAAAGCATTTCGGAATGCTGTTACAGCTGTGGTTTCAACAATGTAACTTATTTTAACAGGATGTTCAAAAAATACACCGAACAAACACCTTCAGAGTTTATCAGGAATTCTTCACATGAGAAGATTCAGAGCGTGGCCCCACCTCTAAAAGTAGTTCAGAAATCTTTTTAGATATTTATACTTATACAAATAAAAAAGCCATTCCAAAAAGGAACAGCTTTACTATCTTATTATTATAATAGGTTGAAAAGAAAATATAAAAAATTCAGGTTTAAATTTCAATCTCTATTTCAATTCAATAATTATTTCCATTTAATGTTACATCCCATGCTTGGTCTTTGAATCTCTTCCTGTGGTTCTCCCAACAGAAGGTTTTCAAAAGCAATGATCAGGTCTTCACCTGTAACATCTTTGTGATTTCCAGGTCTTGAATCATCCATCTGACCTCTGTAAACAAGATCCAGTTTATCATCAAAGAAATAAAAATCCGGAGTACATGCTGCATCATAAGCCTTAGCAATACTTTGACTTTCATCATATAAATAAGGAAAATCAAATTTTCTTTCAATCTGGAACTCGATCATTTTTTCAGGAGAATCTGCGGGATACTTTTCAATATCGTTTGCATTTATAGCTATAAACTCAATCCCTTTTTCCTGATAGTCTTCATACAGCTCATTAATCTTATCGATTACATGCAAAACAAACGGACAATGGTTGCACATAAAGATCACCAACGTTCCTTTTTCTCCTTTCAGATCATCCAATGACTGAATTTCATTACTTTTTGACGGATTAGGAAGTTCAAAAAACGGAGCTCTTGTTCCTAATGCCAACATATTTGAGGGAGTATTCATATCCTTTATTTCTTTGCCTACAAAGATAAAATTTCTTTTATGATTGGGCAATTCAGGTTTTTATAAAGTTCAGTTAAATGTTAAAATAAAAATATTATTCAATATTATTTGGAAGTTACAAGTTAATATTCGTAGTTTTGCTAACGCTGTTAGTAAAAAAATATCATGGGATTACATGAACGCCGTCAAAGAGAAAAGGAGTCTATCCGTGCAAACATTTTGCAGGAGGCATTCACTTTGGCAAAAACAGAGGGCTGGGCTTCACTTTCCATTAGGAAAATAGCTGACGCGATTGAATACAGTGCTCCGGTTGTTTATGATTACTTTGAAAATAAAGAAGCTATTTTATTTGAGATTTCTTTAAATGGGTTTAAACTTTTACACAAAGAATTGGTAAAAGCTCAGAAAAAATATGACAGTCCTGAAGAGCAGCTTACTGCCATTGTAGATACATATTGGAAATTTGCTTTTAAAAATAAAGAATATTACCAGTTAATGTTTGGATTGGGAATGCAATGCAGTGGTAAAGGGCAAATGAAGGAAGAATTTTCTTCTTTCCAGGATATGATCTACGACTGTACATACAATATTATTAAGAAAAACGGATCTAATCCGGATAATGCATGCCATATGTCACATGCTTTGTTTTCTGCGGTACATGGTTTAATATCAATTATGATGATGCGTAATACTGATATTCCTGCCACTATGAACAAAACTACCCTGGATGAAACAGTGGCGGCTTTTATTAAGTCTTTGTAAATTTTTTTTTGAACCAAACCTTAACACCGTTAGGAAAAATAGCACAATTAAATTGGATTTTTAAACAAAATTAGCATTAAGAACTTCAAAGGATTTAACGATAATACAATCATAAATTCAACCCTGAACATTAACACTGTTAGTAAAATTAACGCGATACACCTCACCTTTATATACTTAAAAACAACATTAAAAACTTTATGATTATGGAAATGACGATCTAATTCTAGTATTAATAATTCTGTAATTTTTTTTTAAACTTATCATTAACACCGTTAGAAAAAATAACACGAATTATTAAAAAAAACAACATTATTAAATTTTCAAACGCTTAACAAAACAAATTAAATTTTAATGAAAATACCTGGAACAATGAGGATCTTATTACTTATAACAAGTATTATCCTTTTACAGAACTGCAGTAAGGCCGCAGAAAATTCGAATCAGGCCCCTCCTGCACCAGAATTACCGGTTTATACTGTAATTACTTCTCCAGCTACAACATATCAGGAATTCCCGACTGCATTGGAAGGAAAAAACAATGTGGAAATCAGATCACAGGTGGATGGTTACCTGGATAAAATATATGTAGAAGAAGGAGCCTTCGTAAGAGCAGGCCAGCCCCTGTTCAAAATCGATTCAAGAGCTTATGGTGAACAAATGAATATGGCACAGGCCAATTTACAGGCTGCTAATGCTAATATTCAGAAAGCCAAAGTAGAAGTAGACCGCCTTCAGCCGTTAGTAGCTGCGAAAGTGGTATCTGATGTACAGCTTAAAACAGCAAAAGCAAATTATGCAGCCGCTGTTGCAGCCGCATCACAGGCTCAGGCATCGGTAGGAAATGCGAGAATCAATGTAGGATTTACAACAATCACAGCACCGGTAAGTGGTTATATTGGAAGAATTCCTTATAAAAAAGGAAGTTTAATTTCAAGAACAGATCCAAACCCTTTAACTTTATTATCCGACATCAGCGAAATATATGCGTATTTTTCTCTAAGTGAACTTGATTTTATCGCTTTTCAAAAGAAATACCCGGGTGCGTCTCTGGAAGAAAAACTGAAAAATATGCCGATGGTAGAATTGGTAATCGCTGACAACACCATCTATTCTGAAAAAGGGAAAATGAGCATTGTAGACGGTCAGTTCGATAAAAGTACAGGAGCAATCAGTGTACGTGCGGTATTCCCAAATCCTCAGGGGGCGCTAAGAACGGGAAATACAGGAAGAGTGCGTATGCCTCAGCTTCTTACCAATATTGTGGTTATTCCACAGGAATCTACATTTGAGATTCAGGATAAAACATATGTATATGTCGTTGGAAAAGACAAAAAAGTAACGAGCAAACCAATCACTATTTCTGGAAAAACAGAAAGCTATTACTTCATTTCCGACGGAATTTCTGTAGGTGACAAGATTGTATATCAAGGTCTTGGAAGCTTAAAAGATGGTGCTACGATACAACCGAAAGCAGTATCTTCTGACAGCTTGTTCAAATCAAAACCTTTGTAAATACCTGTACCATTACAGAAGACTTAAAAAAAATAAACTTCTTATGTTAAAACAATTTATAGAAAGACCAGTGCTCTCTACGGTCATCTCCATAATATTACTATTACTGGGAATACTGTCGGTTTTCAATCTTCCGATTACATTATTTCCGGATATCGCGCCTCCTACCGTTCAGGTAACGGCCTTTTATCCGGGTGCCAATGCGGAAGTGGTAGCACGTTCTGTCGCTGTCCCTATTGAGGAAGCGGTGAACGGGGTTGAAAATATGACCTACATGACTTCCAATTCAAGTAATGACGGATCGATGACTTTGAGCGTTTATTTCAAACAGGGCTCAGATCCTGACAACGCTGCGGTAAACGTTCAGAACAGGGTATCAAAGGCAATGAGCCAGCTTCCTCAGGAAGTGGTTCAGGCCGGAATATCAACTCAGAAAGTACAGAACAGTATGATCATGTTTATGGGATTATCCAGTGATGATCCGAAACAATATGACGAACTGTTTTTACAAAACTACCTTAAGATCAATGTAATTCCACAGATACAACGTATTCCGGGAGTTGCACAGGCACAGGTATTCGGTACACAGGATTATTCCATGCGTATATGGCTGAAACCGGATCGTCTGGCAGCTAATAATTTATCTCCGCAAGAGGTAATGACAGCTATTAAAGATCACAACCTTGAAGCTGCTCCGGGACGTCTTGGCCAGGGAAGTAAGGAAACTTACGAATATATCCTTAAATATAAAGGAAAACTGAACAAGAATGCGGATTATGAAAACATAGCTATTAAGGCAAATGACGATGGTTCCTTCCTGAGATTAAAAGATGTTGCAAGAGTAGAATTCGGCTCTTATACATATACGGCAACCAACAGGGTGGACGGAAAACCTGTAGCAGGTTTCGCAATTTTGCAGACTGCAGGTTCTAACGCGAATGAGATTCTTACTGAAATTGAAAAGCAGGTAGACGAGCTTAAAACTACGCTGCCGAAAGGAGTCAATCCAATTATTATGTATAATTCCAAAGACTTCCTGGATGCTTCTATTGATCAGGTGGTGGAAACATTAGTGATTGCGTTTATCCTTGTATTTATCGTAGTTTATATCTTCCTTCAGGATTTCAGATCTACGTTAATCCCGGCGATTGCGGTTCCGGTAGCTATTATTGGTACCTTCTTCTTCCTGCAGTTATTCGGATTCAGTATTAACATGCTTACTCTGTTTGCCTTAATTCTTGCGATTGGTATTGTGGTGGATGATGCCATTGTGGTGGTAGAAGCAGTCCATTCCAAGATGGAACATACAGGAATGCCTGTGGAAAACGCAACGGTAAACTCGATGAGTGAAATTTCAGGAGCGATCATTTCCATTACTTTAGTAATGTGTGCTGTATTTATTCCTGTTGGTTTCATGCAGGGACCTGCTGGGGTCTTCTACAGACAGTTCGCTTTCACTTTGGTAATTGCGATCCTTATTTCAGCTGTAAATGCATTAACATTAAGTCCTGCTTTATGTGCTCTTTTCTTAAAAGATCCACAGGATGGAGAGCATGGTCATGAGAAAAAAGGATTTGGTGCAAAATTTTTCAATGCATTCAATACCAGCTTCAATAACATGACTCAAAAATATATCTATAGCCTTAAATTTTTAATTAAAAATAAATGGGTAGCTGTAGGTGGATTAGCCGTATTAATTGCAGCAAGTGTTATCTTAATTAAAAAGGCACCGTCAGGATTTATTCCAACAGAAGACCAAGGTTTTGTTTTATATGCGGTAAACACTCCTCCGGGAAGTTCATTGGACAGAACCCAACGTGCAACAAAACAAATTGATAAAATCGTAAACGGAGAAAAAGCAACCAACCACTTATGGGTAGCGGATGGAGTAAACTTTATCAGTAATGCGAATGCTTCTCCTTACTCTGCCGGATTTATCAAATTAAAAGATATTGACAAAAGAGGTGATGTAAAAGATCCTGATCAGATTGCTGCCGGGTTAACGGGAAAAGTGAGCCAGGTAAAAGATGCCAGCGCATTCTTCTTTAACTTCCCTACAATCCAAGGTTTCGGTAACGTAAGTGGATTTGAGTTTATGTTACAGGATAAAACCAACGGATCTTTTGAACAGTTGGGAGCTAATACCCAGGCGTTCATTGGTGAGCTGATGAAACGTAAAGAAATTGCATTTGCCTTCACCACTTATGCTGCAGGAAATCCACAATACACTATAGAAGTGGATGCGGATAAAGCAAACCAGCTGGGAGTATCTGTTACGGATCTGATGCAGACCATGCAGATTTATTTCGGTAGTAGCTTCGTTTCGGATTTCAACAGATTCGGTAAGTACTACAGAGTAATGGCACAGGCTGATATTCCTTATCGTACAGACATCAATTCTTTAGAGGGAATTTATGTTAAAAACAAACAGGGAGAAATGGTTCCTACCAAAACATTAGTAACCTTGAAAAGGACTTTCGGACCGGAAACCGTAACAAGAAATAACTTGTTCAATGCGGTAACCATTAACGGAACTCCAAAACCAGGATACAGTACCGGTGACGCAATCAAAGCTGTGGAAGAAGTCGCTAAACAGTCTCTTCCGCGTGGATATGGATATGAATGGACAGGTATTACCCGTGAAGAGATCAAAACCAGTGGACAAACTGCTTTCATCTTCATGTTGAGTATTTTATTTGTTTACTTCCTATTGGCAGCACAGTATGAAAGCTATATTCTTCCTTTTGCGATTATCCTTACCGTTCCGACGGGGATATTCGGAGTGTTTGCCTTCACAGGGTTAGCAGGAATAGATAATAATATTTATGTACAGGTGGGACTGATCATGCTCGTGGGATTACTGGCGAAAAATGCGATTCTTATTGTAGAATTTGCTGTTCAGAGGAGAAAAGCGGGTAAAACATTGATCGAGTCAGCTCTTCAGGCTTCAAGATTACGTTTAAGACCTATCTTAATGACCTCATTTGCCTTTATCATTGGTATGCTTCCATTGGTTTGGACACAGGGAGCTTCCGCAAAGGGTAACCACTCTATCGGTATCAGTACTGTGGGGGGGAATGCTAACCGGAGTAATTTTCGGGATCTTCATTATCCCTGTGATGTATGTGATTTTCCAATATCTGCATGAAAAAATGCCAAGCAGAAAAAAACGCAGACTTCAAAAACAAAATCAGGCTTTAGCGCCAGGTCATTAAGGTCCACTTAAAAGAAAAACAATGAAATTAATAAAGAATATTTTTCTAACTTTTATATTGGCTGTAATAGCGGTTTCGTGTGTGACTAAGGTCGCTTACACGGAACCGGACTTACAGCTTCCGGAAGACTTTCGCTTTACGGCAACGGCTGATACAGCCAGTGTAGCGAATTTACAATGGAAAGATTTTTTTAAAGATCCTATTTTACAGGGATTAATAGAAAAAGGAATTGCAAATAACCTTGATCTGCAAATTGCTTTAAAACAAGTTGCATCATCACAGGAAAAATTATTACAGGCTAAATACCTTCAATATCCGGATATAGGTTTTGCTGTCTCAGGACAGATTTCAAGACCATCAAAAAACAGCATGAACGGGCAAAGTCTTAATCTTTTTATAGGAAAAAATCATGTAGAGGATTATAACGCAGCATTCAACCTTTCATGGGAAGCGGATATCTGGGGTAAAATAAAAAATCAGCAGGAAGTTTCAAGAATGCAGTATCTGCAAACTTATGAAGCGACCAAAGCAATCCAGACCCAGGTTGTTGCAGCTATTGCTCAGGGGTATTATAACCTGCTTATGCTGGATAAGCAACTGACTATTGCACAATCTAACCTGGAACTAAGCACCAATACATTATCAATCACTGAAAAAATGTGGGAAAGTGGAGACACTACCTCTCTTGGAGTTCAGCAGGCTACCGCTCAGAAGCAGTCTACAGAGCTTTTAATTTCTCAATTGCAGCAAAATATTGCAATCCAGGAAAATGCATTGAGCATATTGGTCGGTGAAGCTCCCAATAAAGTCAACAGAGGGATCGAAATGTCTGATACTTCTTTGTCCCAGGATCTATCCACAGGACTTCCGGCAAAAATGGTAAGCCGTCGCCCTGATGTACGCCAGCAGGAATTGGTATTACTGGAGTCCAACGCCATGGTAGGAATTGCACAAGCTAACATGTATCCTTCATTAAAGATTACAGCAAACGGCGGAATCAATTCTTTTAAATTTGACAATTGGTTTCAGATTCCGGCTTCATTATTCGGATCCGTTTTGGGAGGAATTACACAGCCGATCTTTCAAAAAAGACAGTTGAAAACCGATCTTGCGGTTGCTAAAATTCAGAGGGAGAAAAATGTACTGGCATTCCGTCAGTCTGTTTTAAATGCAATGGGAGAAGTTTCCGATGCGTTGGTTTCCAATGAAAATTTAAAAGTTCAGGAACAAAAAGCAACTGAGCAGGTAACTACGTTAAAGGATGGTATTAAAAGTGCTCAAATGCTTTATAAAGGAGGTTTAGCTAATTATCTTGAAGTGATTACGGCACAAGCCAACTCTCTTCAGGCAGAATTAAACCTGGCATCTGTAAAAAGACAAAGATTAAGCAGTATTGTTGATCTGTACAGAGCCTTAGGTGGAGGATGGAAGTAGTCAATTAAATTTAATATTGTTGATAGTGCGGTCTTTAGGGATCGCACTTTTTTTTTTAATCCTTAAGCGAAAAAAGATTCTGTAGGTGTGGTTTTCTAAGGAAAATCAAATAGACGTTTCTTAATCTTAAAACATAGTTAAACTAAATTTGCTTTTTAAGTTTAACAAATAACTAAAGACTAAAAAGAATTATTGTAAAGCTTTCCGATTAATATATTCAATCAGGTTATTGAAATCATTTTGTGAATACCCTACCTGCAAATAATGAATATCATCCGCTTTTCGATACCAGGTCAATTGGCGTTTCGCATATCTCCGGCTATTTTTCTTAATTTCTTCAACAGCAAAATCAAGACTCCAGGTTCCTTCAAAATATGTAAACAATTCTGCATAACCAACCGTATTCAAAGCAGTAAGATGTTTAAATTCTTCAAGCCCTTTAGCTTCATCCAGCAAACCTTTCTCCATCATGATATCCACTCTCCTGTTAATCCTTTCATACAATTCTTCCCTGGGAGCTTCAATTCCCACCCTGATTACATTAAAATCACGGGAATCCTGAGAAACAGATATCAGTTCCGAATACTTTCTACCAGTTTGCCAGATGATATCAATGGCTCTTAAGAGTCTTCTATGATTATGAATATCAACAACTGAATAGTATTCCGGATCAAGTTCTTTTAAAATTTCCTGTAGTTTTTCAATGCCTTCAGTCTCAAAAATATCCTGTAATTTTTGTTGATTTTCTGTATTAGCCTCAGGAAGGTCGTTCAGTCCTTCGATGACCGCTTTTTCATACATCATGCTTCCTCCGACAAGGATCACGGTATTGTATTTCTTAAAAAGTTCGTTTAGTTTTTGTAAGGCGTCTTCTTCATATTGCCCGATAGAGTAATATTCTTTGACCGAAAGATTTCCAATAAAATGATGAGGAGCTTCGGCAAGTTCCTCTGCTGATGGAGAGGCGGTACCTATTTTCATTTCCGCAAAAAACTGGCGTGAGTCACAGGAAATGATTTCCGTATTGAAATGCTTAGCCAGATCAATTGCCAGTCTTGTTTTTCCAATTCCGGTGGGTCCCACTACTGAAATCAAATTTTTCATCAGTTCACTTTCATTTTTTATCGTCAGATGGAATCTTTATAGATTTCACAGTGCTAATTTAAATGTTTATCTTTGTACGACAATAAAAAACTATGATTTTATCAATGACTGGCTTCGGTAGAGCCGAAGATGTTTTTGAAGGAAAAAAAATATGCGTAGATATTAAATCACTGAACAGCAAGAGCTTTGATTTAAATATCAAAATACCGTTGCGCTATAAAGAAAAAGAATTCGAAATCAGAAAAATCCTTAACGACAGAATTATCCGCGGAAAAGTAGATTGCTACATCTCTGTGGAAAATCTTGAAGAAACCAACGATGTAAAGATTAATAAAAATCTTATTGACTCTTACATCAATGAACTTCGTGCTATCGCCTCAGACGGACCAGATTTCGAATATCTTAAAATGGCAGTAAGACTTCCTGATGCCATCACGTCCAGACCCGACGAACTAACAGAAGGTGAATGGGAAAATTTAGCTGCTATTGTCAACAGTTCAATTGACAGATTTGAAGAATTCAGAAAAGCAGAAGGAAAAACCTTACACCTTGAACTTGAAAAGAATATTCAGAATATCGACAAATATTTATCTGAAGTTGTTCCTTACGAAGAAGTAAGAATCAACAGTGTAAAGGAGCGTTATCAAAAGTCCCTGAAAGAGTTTGAAAATGTAGATGAAACACGTTTCTATCAGGAAATGGCATATTTCACGGAAAAACTTGATATTTCTGAGGAAAAGGTGAGACTTTCCCAACATTTAAAATATTACAAAGAGGTAATGGATAATGAAGATTTCAATGGGAAGAAATTAGGTTTCATTTCTCAGGAGATCGGAAGGGAAATCAATACATTAGGTTCAAAAGCCAACCATGCTGAAATTCAGAAGCTGGTGGTGATGATGAAGGATGACCTGGAGAAGATTAAAGAACAAACGTTAAATGTATTATAAAATAGTTGACAATTGATAGTTAACAGTTGAAAGTAACCTATTAACTATCAACCAGCAACTGACAACTATATGGAAAAAGTGATCATATTTTCAGCACCTTCCGGGAGCGGGAAAACAACATTGGTAAAACATTCATTATCCGTATTTCCGGAGCTTAAATTCTCCATCTCCTGTACAACAAGACAGCCGAGAGGAGGTGAAGTACATGCTGTAGATTATCATTTTCTGACACCTGATGAATTCAGACAGAAAATCAGTGAAGAAGCTTTTGTAGAATATGAAGAAGTATATACAGACAAATATTATGGTACTTTAAAATCTGAAGTAGAAAACATCTGGAAGCAAGGTAAAGTAGTTATTTTTGATGTCGATGTTAAAGGAGGGATTTCCCTAAAAAAATATTTTGGAGAAAAAGCATTATCTATATTTATTGAACCTCCTTCCATTGAAGAATTGGAACGAAGATTGATCTCGAGAGATACAGATGATGCAGAAACCATTAAAACCCGTGTAGAAAAGGCAGAAGAGGAAATGACCTACGCCGGAGAATTTGATAAAATTGTCGTCAATACGGATCTGGATCAAGCAAAAAAAGAAATAGAAAGTTTAATAAAAAGTTTTATCAGCAACTAATCGCTGGAAGATCAAAGTAAGAAATGAGCACTAATGCCCAAAATCACACTTCTGATTTCTAACCTCTAGCTTCTGGTAATTAAAAAAAATTGAGGTTGATATGAGTACCGAAACATTAGAAAAAGCTAAATCTGCAATTCCTGTAAGGGGTTTTTTAGATATTAAAAATATAGCGATTCCTCAGGGAGAAGAGCTGGTGAAAGCTATTCTTAAGCTTAAAGAAGAGAAAAATGCGGTTATCTTAGCGCATTATTACCAACCGGGAGAAATTCAGGATATCGCAGATTTCCTGGGAGACTCTTTGCAGCTGGCAAGACAGGCTAAAGAAACCAATGCAGATATGATTGTATTCTGCGGTGTCCATTTTATGGCAGAGGCAGCTAAGATCCTTAACCCTACAAAAAAAGTTGTTCTTCCTGATACAATGGCCGGATGTTCATTGGCTGACGGGTGTAGTGGTGAAGGATTGAGAAAAATGCGCGAACAGCATCCAAATGCTTTGATCGCAACTTACATCAACTGTAATGCAGAAACGAAAGCAGAAAGTGATATTATTGTAACCAGCTCCAATGCGGAAACGGTGATTGAGGCCTTACCTAAAGACCGACCTATCATCTTTGCACCAGATAAAAATCTTGGAAGATATCTTTCTAAAAAAACAGGCCGCGATATGATCCTTTGGGATGGAAGTTGTATAGTTCACGAAGCCTTTTCAATGGAAAGAATTGCTCAGCAATTGGCTGATAATCCGGATGCAAAACTAATTGCACATCCTGAAAGTGAAGAAGCTGTTTTAAAATTAGCCCACTTTATAGGTTCTACTTCTGCGTTATTAAACTATGTGGAAAAAGACGACTGCCAGAAATTCATTATCGCTACAGAAGAAGGTATTCTGCACGAAATGAAAAAACGTGCTCCTCATAAGGAACTGATTCCGGCATTGGTTTTCGATGAAAGCTGCAACTGTTCAGAATGTTTCTATATGAAACGAAACACTATGGAAAAGCTCTATTTGTGTATGAAATATGAACTTCCGGAAATTCTTATCGACGAAGAACTTCGTTTGAAGGCCTTAAAGCCAATTGAAGCGATGCTTGATCTTTCAAAAAGCATCAAATAAATAAAAAGCACTGTTATCACAGTGCTTTTTTTGATTTATTTTTATTAGAAACAAAAAGTGTTTAGCTCTGGATTAACATGGAGGAAGTTCTATTAATCTCGCTTTACAGCATTCCGGCATTGCATTGAATACAGCACATGATTCCGGATCCGGACCAAACTGACCTCTCTATTCAATCAAAAAGCAAACAAAATAAAAAGGTTACTCATTTAGAATAACCTTTTCTTACACTACATTGTAATTGGCCCGGCACACGCAGGACTCAGAAACGTCTCATTCTTACAACACTGTGATAACAATTGATAGGCAGCACAGGAATGGGGCGCTCCTGACCCCGGTGGGCCGTAAGTATTTCCTGCCGGACAGCCACCAGGGCAAGATCCTCCGTTGATCATTTTTAATTTTACTCGTGATAATTTTTTCATAATGAATATTTTAATCAATTTAAATTCTAAAAGTCAGTTCATCACACCATGGGTGGGTAACAGGTTCCTCCAGGAGTACGCCAGCAACCCCAGCCTCCTTGTCTGAAACACACATATGCTGCTCCGCCACAAGTATCAATCTGAAATTGGGTAAATCCCCCATTCACTTTTTTCTGCTCTTCTCTGGAGAGCTTCTTTAACTTTTCCATACACTCAAGTTTTGTTATTTGTATTCGGATTAAATTTTTGATATAAAAGTGAGAATCATAAAATCCAAAACAAAGCAGTATTTAATATCTGTATAGGATCAATAAGTAAGTGTAGAGATTTTTATTGTTTTCGTGATTTCCCAATGAACTTACATATAAAAGCAATCATTCTAACAGTCTAAAGGTGGTCATAAAAAAGAAATGCAAAATCGTATTTAGCTATGTCTATCAAAGGAATACAATACATCTGCTAAAATTTGAGTCTAAAAAAAAATTACATTAAATTGGATTAAAAATTTTTATTTTCCAAAATAACTTCTACATTTGTTACTTCAAAGATGCAATCAGTACAAAACATATCTGTAACTATTTATCCGGAGTTCTCTGCTTCGGTTGCATCATCCATTATTATTTCTACTACAACTACAACCCCATAACGGGGTAGATTTTCACATATTATTTCAGGTACCTCGTACTCTTTTTTTTAAAGAGTAACATTTTCAATTTTTCCTAACCTTAAAAATATACAATGAAAGTCTTAAAATTCGGCGGAACTTCTGTTGCCCATGCACAGGCAGTTCTGCAAGTTGAAAAAATTATAAAAAAAGAATCTTCCGCTAAGCAAATTGTCGTTGTAGTTTCAGCATTACATGGAGTAACAGATTTATTGATCAAGGCAGCAGAGCAAGCTTCCGAGGCTAATGAAAGCTACCCTCATCATCTTAAAACCCTTGAAGAAAAACATCTGAACCTTGTAAAAGACCTTCTTCCCATTTCAGCACAAAGCGCATGGCTAAGTTTTGTAAAAAAGCACTTTAATGATATTGAAGATATTTGTAACGGGATATTCACCTTGGGAGAATTTACCCCCAGAATTAAAGATAAGATTGCTTCTTATGGCGAGTTCCTCTCTTCAAATATCATTACGGCAAGGTTTGAATCTGCCGGACTGGACGCCGTATGGATGAATTCAGCTGATTATATCAGAACAAATACCCATTATACCCGGGCAAAAGTTGATTTTAATGTGAGTAATAATAATCTCAGACATTATTTCGAAACCAATCCAAGGCAGATTTACGTAGCACCAGGCTTTATAGCAAGTGATGAACATGGCAACAGAACAACTCTGGGAAGAGGAGGTTCAGACTACTCCGCTGCAATTATTGCTTCAGCCATTAACGCTGAGGAGCTTCAGATATGGACCGATGTCAGCGGAATGATGACAGCCGATCCCAGGCTTGTATCCCAGGCAAAAGTTATTCCTGAAATAACTTATCAGGAAGCAATGGAATTATCCCATTTCGGAGCAAAAGTACTTTATCCGCCCACCATTCAGCCGGTCATGATAAAGAATATAGATCTTTGTATCAAAAATACTTTTAATGCGGATGCTTCCGGAACTTTAATTTCTCATGATCTGCAGAATACTGATCCGGAACAAATAGCTGTTGGTATTTCCAATATGAATAATATTGCTCTTCTCACTCTTGAAGGAAGCGGAATGGTTGGAATTCCCGGAATCTCTGCCAAGCTTTTCCAGTGTTTAAGCCACGAAAAAATAAACGTTATCCTAATCACCCAAAGTTCTTCTGAGCATTCAATCACCCTTGCGATTGATGAAAAAGAGCTTTTTCACGCGGAAAGCGCAATCAATCTTGCATTTGAAGATGATTTGAAACTACAGAGAATTGAACCTGTAAAAATTGAAAACAGGCTTTCCATTGTGGCGGTTGTAGGAGAAAATATGAAAAGCAGAAGCGGTGTAAGCGCCAAGATGTTCAGCTGTCTTGGAAATAACGGGATAAACATCAGGGCTATCGCACAGGGTTCTTCGGAAAAAAATATCAGCATCGTAATTGCTGAAAATGATACAAAAAAAGCAGTTAACATTCTGCATGAAGAGTTTTTTGAGTCGGAAATCAAACAGGTACATCTTTACATCTGCGGAACAGGAAATGTAGGCACTAAGCTTATACAGCAGGTGTATGCCCAGAATAAATATCTTAGAGATCATCTATCTCTTAACCTGAGAATCGCCGGTCTTTCCAACAGTCGGAAAATGGTATTTTTGAATGAAGGAATTCCGGAAAATGATTATGTCAACCTGCTTGAAAACGGAGAAAAAGCTTCTGCTCATCAATTTAGCAGAGAGATCGTAACAAGAAATCTTAGAAACTCGGTCTTTGTAGACCTTACAGCCAACACTGAAATCCCGGAAATTTATGAGAACCTGTTAAAAAAGAGTGTCAACATTGTAGCCTGTAATAAAATAGCAGCCGCATCAGATTTTGAAAATTATAAAAAGCTGAAAAACCTTGCTAAAAACCACAATTGTAGATTTTTCTTTGAAACCAATGTAGGGGCAGGACTTCCTATTATCGGAACTATAAATGATCTGGTGAGAAGCGGCGATGCTATTACTTCCATTAAGGCCGTGTTAAGCGGTACTTTGAATTTTGTCTTTAATGAGTACGATGGAACCCAATCATTTTCAGAAGTTGTTGCCCGTGCCCAGAAAGAAGGATTTACTGAACCCGACCCGAGACTGGACCTTGCCGGAACTGATGTGGCAAGAAAAATTTTAATACTTGCACGCGAAGCCGGTTTTCCTCTGCAGTTTAATGAAATTGAGAACATTAGTTTTTTACCGAAAGAATGCATGCAGGGTGATGTAGAAAATTTTTATACCATACTTGTAAAATATGAGGATCATTTTAAAAATCTATTTGACCAGGCTAAAAAGGTTGGAAAAATTTTAAAATATGTCGCAGAGTTTGACAATGGGAAAGCAAAAGTTGGATTACAGCATATAGCGCCCGACAGTGATTTGTTTCATCTGTACGGAAAAGACAATATTGTTATTTTCAAAACTTTAAGATATTCACAGCAACCCCTGGTTGTAAAAGGTGCAGGTGCAGGTGCTGAAGTTACAGCAAGTGGTGTTTTTGCAGATATTGTACGTTCCGTTTAAAAAAAAATCTATGAAAAGTATAAAAATTAAAGTCCCGGCAACTGTCGCTAATCTCGTTTGTGGTTTTGATATTCTGGGCATGGCGATCAATGAGCCATATGATGAAATGGAAGTAAGACTATTGGAAACACCAGATATTATTGTACGCCATACCGATGGCTTCAATCTTCCGGAAGAAGCTTCAAAAAATGTAGCAGGAGTTGTCCTTATGAAAATGCAAGAGCATCTTCACCTGAAGAACGGATTTGAAGTCATTATTCATAAACACATCAAGCCCGGCAGCGGCCTCGGTTCCAGTGCTGCCAGTGCTGCAGGTGCCGCTTTTGCGGCAAATATCCTGATAGGAAATATTTTGTCCAGGGAAGAAACAATTCATTTTGCGATGTTTGGAGAAGAGCTCGCTTCCGGAGTACGGCATGCGGACAATATTGCGCCGTGTATTTATGGGGGGGATCACCCTTGTGAAATCCTCTGATCCTATTGATATTATTTCCCTGAATACTCCTGGTTTGTTCATTGCCGCTGTGCATCCGCAGGTTGAAGTAAAAACATCTGACGCAAGACAGATCCTTAAAAAAAAATATTCAGCTGAAAGATGCCATAACGCAATGGGGAAATATTGCCGGGCTCATTGCCGGTATTGAAAAAAATGATCTGTCCCTAATTGGGAGAAGCCTGAATGATGTTATTGTAGAACCGGTTCGAAGCATTTTGATTCCGGAATTTGATACCATTAAGAGAGAAAGCCTGGAAATAGGGGCACTGGGGGGGAGGAATTTCAGGATCAGGGCCTTCTGTTTTCATGTTAACGGAAAAGAAAAAAAACGGCCAGGGATATTGCCATGATGATGAAATCGGTTTATGATCAGATCAATATCAATAGCATGGTTTATGTATCGGATATTAATTCTACCGGGATCATCATAGAAGAACAGAATAACTAAAAAACAGAAAGATGAACTATTACAATTTAAAAGATAAAAAGGAAAAGGTAAGTTTTAAAACCGCTTCAATTAAAGGGCAGGGAAAAGAAAAAGGGCTGTTTTTTCCGGAAAACATTCCGTTGTTCGATACCTATTTTATTCAGAATCTGAACCGGTTTTCAGATGAAGAGATTGCTTTTCAATGCATGAAAGACTTTGTAGATGAGGAAATTCCGGAAAATGAATTGCGACAAATTATTTCGGAAACAATTTCTTTTGACATTCCTTTAAAAAAAAATTACGGATAGCATATCCGTACTCGAATTATTCCACGGTCCTACCCTCGCCTTCAAAGATGTGGGAGCAAGGTTTATGAGCCGCTGTTTATCTTACTTCTTAAAGGGAGAACAGAAAAAAGTAACAGTCCTGGTTGCTACATCCGGGGATACCGGAGGGGCTGTTGCCCATGGTTTTTATAATGTGGATGGAATCGATGTGGTTATTTTGTATCCGAAAGAAAGAGTAAGTCCTGTTCAGGAAAAACAATTGACAGCCTTAGGAGGAAACATTACTGCTTTAGAAGTAAATGGAAATTTTGATGACTGCCAGAGCCTTGTAAAACAGGCATTTTCAGATCCGGAAGTCAATAATGAATTATTCCTTACTTCGGCCAATTCCATTAACATTGCGAGATGGGTACCTCAACAGATCTATTATCTGCTGGCTTTAAAACAGTGGCAAAAAACTGAAAGAGAAAATCCTGTCATTTGTGTTCCCAGCGGAAATTTCGGAAACATCTGCGCCGGATTGATGACTTATATGAGAGGACTTCCTGCAGACCATTTTATCGCTGCATGTAACGCCAATGATGTAGTGCCTCATTATTTAAAAACACAAATCTTTGAACCTAAAGAAACAGTAGCAACCCTTTCCAATGCAATGGATGTCGGAAATCCCAGTAATTTTATCCGTATTCTTGAAATGTTCCAGCACCAATTTGAAGATCTCAATCATGTTATTTCCGGATATTCAGTAAATGACGAAGAAACTTTAGCAACCGTCAGGAAAGTCTGGAAACATCATGCATATCTTCTCGAGCCCCATGGAGCAGTTGCCTACACTTCTTTAGAAAACTATCTGAAGCAAAATCCTGAAAAGAAAGGTTTTATCCTGGAAACAGCCCATCCTGTAAAATTCCCCGATGCTGTGGAAAAAGCCATTGCAGAAAAAATTGATATTCCCGAATCATTGGCGGATTTAATGAAAAAGGATAAAAAAACCATTGAAATTAATTCAGATTTTCAAGAATTAAAACGATTTTTGCTGAACAAAAACTGAATTTTATGAGCAAGATCTTTTTGGAAGATGTGAAAATATATGCGTACCATGGTGTTTTACCTGAAGAAAACATCATCGGTACGTACTACATTTTAAATCTTGAGATCCATACCGATCTCTGGAAAGCTGCAGAATCAGATGATCTGAATGATACCATCAGCTATGCGGATATCAATGATATTATCCTTGAGGAAATGAAAGTTAAATCAAAACTTCTGGAACATGTGGCCGGAAGAATTATTTCAAAAATTAATCAAAACTTTCCTGAGGTTTCTTATATCAAGCTTAAAATCACCAAAACAGCTCCTCCTATGCAGGGAGAAATGAAAGGTGCAAGTATTGAACTGGAAAAAAGTTTTAATCCAAATAATTAAAATCATTAATTTCACTCTCTAAAATTTAAAGAATTGAAATCCATTAAAATTATATTATTACTGCTTTGTATCAATATTTTTGGCCAGGCTAAAGTTGACAACCAACTGGCTGATTATAATTTTCCAAAGATAAAATCCAGCATTACCATGCCGGTTACCATTCCGCTTGCTGAAATTGGTAATATCATCAATTCTTCAGTAAAAGAATTGATTTATCAGGATGATTCCTACACGGATAACAACAATGACCAGTTTAAGGTAAAAGTATGGAAAACCCGGCCTATACGACTTGTAGGGGGAACGAATCAAAACCTTTTAATTGAAGTTCCTCTGAAAATATGGGCAGAGAAAGGGATTGGTACCCTGGGACTTTATACTTACCAGAATACTACATTTGAAACGGTAATGTATTTCAACACCTCCCTTAATTTCAAAAATAACTGGACTATTGTTACCAATACGCAGCCTATGGGATTCAAATGGGTTACCAAACCGGTTCTTGATTATGGAAAAGTACAGATCCCGATTACCGCACTTGTTGAAAAAAGCCTGAAAGAGCAACAACTGAAATTTTGCAAAACAATAGATCAGCAAATGGGTACCCAGCTTAATTTCCAGCAATATGCAGTGATGGCCTGGAATGTTTTCGCGCAGCCTTTTAACATTTCGGAGGAATACAACACATGGCTGAAAGTAACCCCTGTAAATGTAAATATTACTCCATTGAAATTCTATGGAAATCAGATTGATGCCAATATCGGAATTGACATTTACTCCGAAACCTTTACCGGAAGTAAACCGGCATCTTCAGCTCCTATTAAAACGGCAGCTAACTTCAATTTCACCCCTGTACTTGGAGACCAGTTTTCGCTTCAGACAACAGCCAATGTTCCTTTTACCGAAGCGTCTAATATTGCCAGAAAAATGTTCCTAGGAAAAGAATATGATGTTCGCGATTCTAAAGTAAAAATTACCGATATCAGGGTATACGGCATTGAGAACAGAATTATGATCGAAGCTCAGACCGAAGGGTATATAAAAGGAACTGCACTTATTTCGGGCATTCCTGTTTATGATGATGCCAGGAAAAAAATTGTACTGTCCGATACTAAGTTTAAGCTGAAGACAATGAATATCCTCCAAAAAACAGCAAGCCTTCTATTTCAGGGAAAAATCGTAAGAATGATAGAAGAAGAATATGGTATCCCAACACAGGAACTGGTGGATACTTCAAAGAAAAGTATTGAAGAAGCTTTTAATAAAGAATATTATAAAGGGCTAAAGATGAATGGAAGGGTTTTTAATCTGAAGCCAGGCCAGATCCTTCTCGGTACATCAGGAATTACTGCAGTCATTGATACTAACGCTTCTTTAAAACTCATTATCAATGGCATTTAAATAAAAAAACAACACCAAAAACTAAACTATTACCATGAGAAAATACTTACAGATTGTTGACAGACACAGAGCGTCGCAAGGCCTCAGACTTGCGAATTATATTATTGACCTTATTTTCAGTTATATTCTGATCCTTATATTATTAGGTGTATTGGGAATTGCCTATGCATTTATTACAGGAAATACCGTAGAAGAAATAGGTTATAGAATGGAAAATATGAATCCTTTACTGGACCGGCTGATCACCTTATCCGCTTACCTTCTGATGATGTTCCTCACAGAGCTGATCACCCAGGGAAGAAGCTTAGGGAAACTGATCACCGGAACAAAGGTGGTCATGATAGACGGAACGTCTCCCGGTGCCGGTAATTATCTCCTTAGAAATATCATCCGAGGAATCCCTTTCGTAGATCAGTTATCTTTTTTAGCAGATAAAAGTGGATTCCATGATAAATGGAGTGAAACCTGCGTTGTTGTAAAGAAAAATTATGAAGCTGAGTTACAGTTAAAAAGCGATATAAACACGTTGGGAACTAAAGAAAATATCTAAAAAACTTTGATTAAGTCAGAAAAATTTTTATATTTGCACACCTCAAAAATGGTACTTTGGCCGAGCGGCTAGGCAGTGGTCTGCAACACCATCTACAGCGGTTCGAATCCGCTAGGTACCTCACTTAAAACCCCTAAAGGCTTGATAACATGCTAATTAGGGGTTTTTTGTTTCTAATAATTCCAACATAATTCCAACGAGTTTTATATAATAAAAAGGGTGTAGCTAAAACGTTACACCTTTTTCTTTGAGTTCGTGAATTCTGGTTTCAATTATTTCTTCGGTGAGTTCTTGGTGGAAAACAAACTGCCACATATAATGAAGGTACGAAAAAATATCTTCATCAACGAGAGCAGCAAGAAAGACATACAGATCCCTTCGGTCTTCATCCTCAAAATATTCTTCATCAAATTCAAAAATTGTATCTGCTGAAATTTCCCATCGCGTGCGGAAGTAGCCATCAAATTCAATATTTTTATCTGCCGCCGCTCCCCTGATTAAGTTCATAGCATCATCATAGAAGTTTACCAGGTCATCCGGATCCTCTTCGATGTAGTTTGCTAATAGTTGAAAAACTGAATCGTATGTATTCATCCGAATAAGGTATTTGGTTTTTTAAAAGGCTCCAGGTTCTCAGCTACTAAATTAGGATCGTAGCCAGGAAATGTAAAATTTTCGATAGGCTCGTCATTTAGGAACCGATCTGCAGCTTTAGCATCCAAGCAAATTGGCATCCGGTTGTTTTTGCGTTTCGGGTCCTTATTTACTTTATTATGGACTATTTTCATTAGGTCGTTGCCTTCGGTTGTAACCATACCAAATGACATATCTCCGTTATCCCAATGGCTATAAAAACAAGCTATATAAAATTGTCTTAGGCCATCCCAGTGCATCCGGTGTAACATTGTATCTTCCTTGCCTCTTTCATTCATAAAATGCTGCCAATCGAAAAAGCCGCTTACTGGAAGCACGCATCTATTATGTTCTACTTTCCGGTAATATGTATGCGAATTTTCGGCTTGTAGGTTTATACCTTTAGTGGGATAATCATTTTCTTTGAGCTGGTTTAGAGTCCAAATTGCAGGAGTTAGAATCCTTCCATTGAATTCAGCAACAATTGGTAATTTAGGACGATCAAAGGCACTTGCCCGCGGGTACACATACTCAGATACTCCTACATTTTCCGCTCTTAATGCTTCTTCAACTTCGTCCCATGACATATCGGAATTATCTATTCGATTGCACATGGTGTATATTTTTAACTGAAACTACAAATTTTATTCCGTTCCACCATACCACATTAGGAACCTGGCTAATTTTTGCCCGTTTACAGTAACACTTTGAATTCTTACTTGACCTATATACATGGCGCCTAATTTCATGGTGCTGACTTGTTCTTTTAGCAAATCACTCTCAAAAAAAACATCAACTTCTTGTTTTTCATGATACGTTAGGAGCCTAATATAATCCGGCCCTATTTCTTCTATAAATCCTTTTACTTCCATTACTCTAGCTTTTTGTTCTATCCACTTGATTTTGCGCCCAATTGCGATCGCTATCACCTTTTTTTCGACTTGGAGGCAACGGAGGTCTTGGGAAAAGAATGTGGTTTAACCAAAACTTCCCTAATTTTTCACCTTTAATCTCAACGGTCTGAAGAATAACATCAAATATCACTTTCTCTCGAGGAACTAATATTTTGATCTCCGGAAGACGCGAGGGCGTATAAAAGATGTCAAGTATCTGATTCTTTTCAGCTGCAATCAATATTAAACGATCCGCGTTTATTGCCTGTAGTTCTCCTCTAATTTCCATGCTTCAAAATTGATACATTCTGTAACATTTTCAAAATATTCTTTGATACAATTTGTAACAATCTGCATTTTTCCTGATTTAATCGGCATTAAAAAACCTGTCCGAAGACAGGCTAATACATCCGTTAAGATGTGCGAAAATTATAAATCAATGATTTATTCAAAAATAATAATGTGATTATGATCATAAACTATCTTTTCATAAACGCCTAAGTTTGAAAAGGATAAAAGCTAATAACTTTCATTATTTTGTGGTAACTTCCTCAATCTGGGGAAGTTTTTAATGCAAAATCCCCAACCTGAGTTGAGGATAAAAAAAACACAAATGCAATTCGTTAAAAAAAAATACATTGTCTTTAAATCTACAAGTTTTTATCTTCTTGCAGTATTATGACCTCGATCATAAAAGAACTTATTTGTACTTATTAAATTCGACCATTAGTTTTACAACTAATAAATCCTAGGTTTGACAGCTCCCATAACCGGGAAGCTTTTTCGTAGAAACTTTTTAATATTATTTTATACTGGATGGGAGTCTTTCATTTGAAGGACTCCTTTTCGTTTGGAGATAATTTGTATATTAGTGAAAACTAATACCTATGCAATACAAAATTTTATTTCACCCAAATACTGGGGCTCTTACAAGAGATGTTAATGAACATCTTAGCCAAGGTTGGAAAGTGCAAGGCGGTGTAGCGACCGATGGACGTATATTTTTTCAAGCTATGACCAAAGAATAACAAAAATACCCACTATATTGGTGGGATTTTTATTTTTGAGATTTACTTTTTATGAGATTTTCAAACTCTACTATTGTTCTACTTATTTCATTATCATTCATCATTACATTACCTTTAATAAAAAAGTTTCCGTCAATATTTCCCTTGGTATTGAAAATTATTTGCGCATCGACAGTATCTCCATCATTGTAATCAAATAATACAACGTCTATGAGAACGTCTTCAACCTCTTCATTCTCAAAATTTTTATAAACAATGTCTTCAAGTGTCTCTTTAGAGATTGTATGGTCATGAATTTTGTCAGTTTTATTTATGTGATCTTTTTCATAAATATAACTGGAAGGCTCTACGTAAAATTTGGTAATTTGAGTATTTTTATATTTTAATTCTATAAGTCCAAATTCAACTGGAATCATTTCATTATCAAACGAATGATAGACACTGCCTTTTTCTAACTTTAGGCTTACCCCTTCCGGTCTGGTAATAGTATTCCAGTCTAACTTATCAAAAATATGGTCTTTTACAATATCGGCTGTTCCAATAATATTTATTCCATCATAAGAAAAAGTACGTCTCACAAATGTGCATTCTTGGCCTGCTTTGTGAGCAACGTTTAATGCTATATTACAGACTAAATCGAATGCATGAACAGTTCTTTTTACTGGTATTCTTAATAATGTTTCCCATTTTTTATTTAAAGCTGAATGTATTGTTAGACATTCTATATTATGAAATTCAGCTTTAGTAAGAGCAGCCTTAGTAAATCCCTTAGAACATATTAAAATACCTTTATTAGCTTTAGTATCATTTATTACTGTGTTAAACTGATCTACTACCAAAACATCAGCTTTATGCTTATAATCTTTAGCCTGAACTATAATGAGGATGTCAACCCCGGCTATTTTATATTTAATTGAAACGTCAATTTGCCTCTTGGCGTTTGCTGTCTTGTCCAAAATATAATCATCATGCGTCACTTCAGCATTTGGTTCTAGACTGCGATACATATTTGCTATTAAAAGCTCGTATTCTTTTCCTGCTTTCATCGGGGTATAATATGGTTACTATTTTTACTAGATCCTCAAATGACAACTCAGTTCCATATATTCGACGTCCATCAACAATTAATTGTAGAGAGTCTTCTAAAACATCAACACTGATAGTTTGTAGATAAAAACTAGTGAAAGAAAAACTTTTTTTCCCCCTAGATTTAAAACCGAAAGATCGTAAAGTGTTAATTTGGTCTTGTGATAATGTCATAATGTAAATATAATAAATTAGTTATAACCCCCTATATAATCTTCTTTAGTTAGTTTTCAAAGTATAAATCAGCTTCCGCTTTTCGTCTTCTAATAAGTCCTTTTAGTTTCACTCCTCCTGCAGTAATGTATTTAGTCAAAAACCAATTCTTAATTTTTGCTGGATCAGCTCTTCTATTGATTAGGTTCCATAAAGTATCAGATCCTCCGGTATTATATGTGTATGATACGAGCGCGTCAAATTGATTTTGAGTAAGTGGAATCTTAACTTTCTGGGCTACGATTTTCTCATAAACTTCTAAGTCCTGACGTAGCGCGTTCTCAGCATCTTTTTCCGTGTAAACAGAAGCTCTTTTAATTGCCAATCCTTTGTTTGCAGCACCTCTTATAAAGTTACCTTTATCATCTCGCATTGCCCTCCCGTATCCCTCAGTCCAAATACCAATTGGGTCCATCTTTGGCTGGAGACCTGCTTGTTTTAAATCTCCATCATGAAGACTTTCGAATTCTTTTATTAGGTTAATCCCTCTTTGTGAAGTTTTCATTTTTTGTAATTTCTTTAATTAATAATACAGTTAATAGAATAATCGCGGCACACATTCCCGTCCAGGTAAAATATAATGCCGTTGTGATCATTTGAAAAAGTTTTTAAATGATTTTGGAACATATCTTTTAAGTAATGACCATACTAAAACTCCTCCTATTCCAGATGCGATTACGATCCAAATTAAAGCGCCGAAAGAAACTCCCTCTCGTTCAACTTTTGCGGCTTTAACATTACTTAAGGTCTTGTATGTAGTTTTGGTTTGGTAATTTGTCCGTGTGACATAAGTAGTTTTAGTAACATTGAAATAATGATAATGTGTTTCTTCTTTTTTTTTCGTTTAACTCCAAACTTGCAGATCCTGAAAATATGAGGCTGCCGTATGTAAGTTGATACGGATTACCATCAGATATAATCTTCAAGCCTTTATCTTGTAGAAGTGTTGAAAGGTTCGTTTTAACTTCGTTGGAACTATTGTGTTCAGTGTTTGTATTCAAAATCCCGGAACTTGATAAGGCAGTTTCAGTATTCTCTTTGTAAACCTGTTTTTTCCGCGAACCACATCCAACGAAAATAAATAGAACGCTAATCCAAATAAACTTTTTCATTATTCTCAATTTTATAGCGTTTTATATAAAAATCATTCCTATGGAAAAGCCGGTAAAGCCATCCGCCCCGGATCGTGTCAGACCCGTCGTAAACTTCAATTTCATTTACTGGCTCAGTCCTGTTTTCTTCTTTGATGGCCTTATCTTTATCTACACCTGTATTTTTATAATCCTCTGACCCAAAGTATGTTTTATAAAATTTTATCAATAAGGCTTGAAGTTTAGAAAGTCGAGATTCAAGTTTTTTGCTTTCATCTTTTACCTGATCTAATTTTTTTGTCAAGAACATCACTTTTTGCTTTCTCTGCTTCTACGCTTACAATTGCCGCCTTAAGTTCAGGTGCAATAATCGAAGTGTCTGGCTTTGGCGGATCCTGCGCGAAAGCAAGACAACTAAATAATATTAGAATTAATTGTTTCATTGCTTTTTATTTTTAGGTATTAAACTTTCTAAGTTTGATATTTCGGTTTTCATTGACCTATTCTTATTAGAAAATTCTTTTATTTTCTCTGACTTTGACTGGTTTTCCTTACCAACCATACGCTTTACACTTTCAATGTACGCGACAGCCTTTCGTGTTTCTTCGGCACAGTCCATGGAATCTGATTTTTGTTTATAGTAATCTCGATCACGTTCTAAACTCTTTATTGTCTTTTCCTGATACGTCACATTTATACTATCAGATGACTTCTGATTTTTAATACCTGCCTGATACCCGTTATCGTATTTTTGATCAGATATATACCAGCATACCACTACCGCAACAATAACGATCATAAAGGCCGCAAAAGGCTTAAGCAAGAACGCGTAAACCTCTTGTATGGCCTTCCAAATCCACGCCCATGTTTCTTTCATATTCAGTGGGTTTTGCATTATTAAGTATTATTAAACTGGTTGAATATCTCCCGTTGTTCCATTGTCTAATTCCCCTTTTCTGACGTAAGCAGTTGCGCCTGTTTCGGCAGTTACCGACTTTGTCCCTGGAAGATCAGAAAACCCAATACAATCAAGTAGCCAAATCTTTGATCCTGTCCCGTTGATTCGATATGATGTATCATTATCCAATATCGTATCATATGCTTCAACACCAAGATTCAAGGACATTGCGCCGTTATTGACATCAGCGATAACACTGCCTCTACAAGTACTGAAATAACCGTTGATCCTAATTATTGTAATACCTTCATGCGTTGTAGATCCATTAGAAGAAACTTCCGTACTACCTACTCCGGTATTATATCCGCTTCCGTTGATTTCTAAAACCTTCATAGGAATAAAACCACTGGCTAATGCAGATGTATGATAGTTTAGAGCATCACGAAGCACATTACCGCCTCCACAGCCTTCAAGAATCGCTTCTTTAATATTATCTACAGCAACACCGTTTCCACGGGTATTTCCATAAGCAAATACATTCTTTAAGTATACTTTTGTATTGTACTGTGTAGTAGCATTGTTTTTGAAAAACATACTGCTTCCGGTATTGTCTATGTAGCTTATTATATTCTCAAAATATACATAAGGCACATTTTGACCTGCTGTATAAGTATTTTGAGTGTCGAAATTTAATGCAATGTTTGCATCAGGAATTCTACTATTAAATGTATGTATATACAGTGTTACATTGTCTGTGTACCAACTATTAGCAGTACTTTGACATAGTGCAATTGATGTTACTTTCGTAAGGTTTTTATAAGCACCTCTTTCATCTTTATTTGTTAAATCTAGTACACTAACAACATTCGACCGTGTAGCCTGATAACATGTACCATTAGCTGTCCATGTATATTGCGTTCCTTTATGTGCATTAATAAATGTAGCGAATCCTGTTCTACATGTTACTAATAATGGAGATGTTGTTGTATTATTATCAGTGAATGTTTTGAAATGTTCATCAAACCAATAAATCCCAGCTGCTAAAATGATGTTTCTCGCTCCTAATGTATCACGGGCATAAGCAATTGTTTTTACCGCTGTGGATGGTGTAAGACCATTATTTGTGTTTAGTCCGTTAACATTATCTACGTAGTACTTCGTAATAGTATTGAAATCCGCTTTTACTTTTTCTTCAAAGAGACCCTTCCAATCCGGATAATATCTTCCGTCTGCCTGGCGAATTATATTCACTGGTTGATAAGTAAATGCAGAAGGATAAGCGAACTTTTTAATTCCATATTGAGGACTTAAAACCCAACTGCCATTTTGCTTAATATAAAGCATCTTGGCCTGTTTATCAAAGTATTTATCCGTATTACCTCCAAGCGAATTATCCGGGAAGCCTAAGCCATCGAAATATTTATTTCCAGTATTGTTTTCAAGGGCTGTAACTTTTGTTTCTAAAGTCGTAATCTGCGTCGTCTCAATCCGATCACTGGTTTTTGCAGCAGCTAGATTTAAAAACGTGATGTCTCCTCCGGCAATTATTTTAAATATTTTAAAACTTGAATTATAAGGAGAGTTTGGAATATCTGCTCCCACACCTGTTCCACCATCGATATTAATCCATATCATCACAGTTAAGGCAGGAACAGTAAATGTTTGCTGCGTTGTGCTACTATGATTAATTACCGAAATTAGGTTTGCGGCTGTCGCCGTAGTAGATTTGTAAAATAAAATTCTTGGAATGGTCCCATTTACAATAGATGTATTGTTTCCAAATCCTGTTATATTTAATACATCCCCAACTGCAAAATCTGTTATTTTAGCATTGATCCAGTTAGTAGATGTGTTAGAGGCCCCATCTGTTGTGGCCTGCCCCGCTGCTAAAACAAAGTTTTTATACTCAGGATGATCACCCGATTCAGTCTTACTTATTTCGAATATTTTTTTATCCCCAATGTAATCCCATTTTGTAGAACCTAATGCGGGAACATCCGAAGAAGTTGCTGTTTGACCCTCCTTAACTCTGTAAATAGCATTTAACCTTGTTCTAGTCTCAGGAAAGGTTAAAGAAGTATCTACCAACGGATCCCACTCTTTAAGTTTTGCGGGGTTTTCAGGTAAATCAACAGGCTCTAATTTAGAAACTCCATTTGTAACCCATATTTGAACAAACTTGCCGTCCAAATCGTCAGCCGTTACGACAATAGGATTATTACTTGCATCTTTAAAGTTAGTGTATGTTCCTGCTGTTTTTACTTCCCACTTCTCAAATAGTCCGTCCGGATAAGTGACCGGATCGTAGGGAGTTGGTGAGCTTGTTGGAGTTGCTTCTCCTTTACTACCTGAAATCATCTGAGTTTTCAATGTGTTGTAGCTGGTCTTAACCAGTTGATTATTGCCCCCCTCTAATAATTCAGCACTTAATATAAACTCTGGCTCATTATTAACCCCCAGCTCTTCGATAGGTTCTGCTTTAAAAAATTGCGAGCTTACTGTTTTTCCTGCCATTATCTTGTTGGTATTATGTTATTAGTATCGTATGTGTATATTGTAGACTTTGTATTATCAGACAATACGTGAATCCAAGAATCATCAAGTATTTCATTCTCGTCAATTAAGACATTCAGTCCGTTTTCATCCTTTACATTGACAAATTTTAATTTACCTACTGCAGCAAATTCATCTACGTCTGGTTTATCTTTCATGACTCTCTTTGTGCCATCGATAAAAAAGCTTTGATTTCCTACATGAGCGTTAATAAATGACAAGATATTCGCGTCCCCTCTTGCTAAAAACTGGTAGCTAATTACCTCGTCTATGTATGAATCTGTTGATTTTAAAGTATTTTGCTTGCCGGTTCTCTGTACAGCATATTCAGAATCTATATCGAACTGACCTAAACAGTATGCAGGTAAATTTGTCAATACCCAATCATATTGACTATTCGCAAAAGCAAATAGATTTCGATTATAATAGTGCTTTGTTGCAACACGGATATATTTTCTACCATCATCATCGGTACTATCCATGAATCTGACACAATTACTGTAATATAATATCTCACCAGCTCCGGTGCGAATCTGAAAGGAGCCTTCAATTTCTTCGTCACATATAAACGTAACTCTAAATAATTTCCCGTTTGCAATCCCAAATTGGCAAGCAATTAAAGTTTCTTCATCGCCTACAAGCCACAATTCAAGCTCCTCTGCGGATACTTCGTTTTGATAGTTTGGTATTAAAAATCGATGCATTACCGACAATTCCAAAGGGTATGAGCCTTTATATCCGAAAAATTGCGTGTTTTGGGGATTTGTCATGTCAGACAATTCCTCCTCAGTTTTATAGAAACGAACCGGGGAATGATACCAAAACTTCTGCATAAGTAATTAATTAGTACAAAATTACCTATGCAAATGTTTGGACTTGTTGTGCGTAATTTTATTTACTCAACCGGGCCTATTGGATCGGTCGGCCTATTAAAATATTTCTTGGTAGTTTCTGCTGTTAAAAACTTTGTTGTTACATTAGAAGTGCTTAAGTCTTTCATTTTGGCTTCAATAGAGGCATAAACCAACGCAAAGGCATTTCCTCCGCTGCAGTTCAATACTTTAAGATCCTCTGTTTTGTTGGAATTGTTTATTTGAAATAGTAATTGTTTCGTTTCGTTTACCAATGATATGTTAGTAGTTTTGGTTTCGAAGTAATCTAACCCATAAGGTGCCGCAAACTCAACATGAGTTTCATTATTATTCGTTACATCATACACAAACGATGTCCCACCACCCGGATTGCTTATGAAGTTCCACTCAATTTCAAGGTTAACCGTACCTGTTATTTCTATAGTCAAATAACTGTAACCACAATTTATGTTTTCCGTCCTGCTAATTTCCTTTACAATCCAGTCATTAAATTGCCATGTTACATTTAATGTATTTGATGACTTGTTCGAATAATCAGCGGTAGATACTAATACTTTAAAATAAACCACAGTGCCGGTGATAATATCATCAAAATAATCAGACGAAAAAGTCGAAGTTTTTACGTTATTAACTGTATTAACCGTCGTCCAGTTTACACCGTCCAGGGATGCTTGTACTTTTATAACCGGATTGAGATAATCTACGTTATAATCCCAACTTACTGTAACTGTGTTTTTATCAACCTGGATTACGGACAACAAAGTAGGATTATCGACAGATTTACCTTTAACCTTGCCTTTAATAGTAAGGTTGTTATTAATCTTGTTGTGAGAAAACGCACCGCTGCCAAAAGGGTAAACGTCATAAATACCTAATGGAGTATTACAAGTAATATATCCACGGCTTTTCATTCTGTCGTTTCCTTCTCCAAACTTCCAGTAGCTGTAAATAAGCATGAACTCATGATAACTAATATCAGCGTAAGTAATTTCAATAGTCTCACCATTAAAAAAGGTCTGTTTATGATCCCTCATTCTGCCTAATTCCTCATTCGCTCCTACCACTACAGGACCCTGTAATTCATTTGGCATTTCCGGAGGGACGATAGTCATTTTCGCAGCTGAGTTATTTTTATAGTTAGTTACTTTTAACAATTCATTATTCAACTTTTTTCTTAATCCGCTGCCAAAGAAAGGGAACCACCTCGCCATTTGATATTTAGGATTATGACGAATGTTAGTTGTAGATTGTGGGTTTCTAATGGTTTCATCATAGCCCGTAAACCCCTCGGCAGATCTATTTTTAATTAAATTATCGATTTTATACTTAATAGTTGTATCAGTTATACCTATCTCTATTCCGGATGTCTTGTTAAGAGTGATGGCGGAACCATCAATTGATAATATTAACCATGTGCCTACATTTTTACCTTCTGTTATCTCCATAATATAATTGGGCTGCATTAATGTGGTGTCGAATGGAGTAACGGGACATCTGATGACAAGTTTACCGTTTTCTTCTGAGTGACTACAATTTTCAAATATACCAGTGTCCCAAACGTCATTCTGTTCAACCAGGTCAATTAAAACCAAATCATCATCATTATCATTTGTTGCCGGGCTATTATCCTCAATAATTTCCTGTATTTTGTAAGGGTCAATGATCAAATTTGTTTGCTTATCAAATTTGTTTTTATTGCTTTTGATTGGGGTGCTTATTTCTACTGTAGTGTTGAAATTTGTAATATCAAAGTTGACTTTTGTAGAATACTTGGTGGAGCCAAAAGCGAGGCTATTATAAGTTATATCTTTATCATTCTCAAACTTTAGTCCCTCAGTTAAGTAAATTTTATCGGAAAGATCATAGATTGATATATCCTTGAAAAAATAATCTAAATCCTCAACTATGAGCTTATTGTTTAAAATGTCATATCCTAGAGCCATCAATTTACACCCTCCATCATACAACAAAGATTTCATGGAAGTTTTTATTTTTTGTAATAGATATTTCTCAGGAAGCCCACGCAGATACATACCTGTTGAAACAGAAGTATTATAATAGTTTCCATCAGTCCCAAGAGCTAAACTTTCGGCCGTAATTTGACTAGAAGTATAATTTTTAGCAATCTGATTTATAGCATCAAGCAGTCTTATGTTCTTAGTCTTCACTAAAGGCGATTCGAAATCAGCAGTTATATTAATGGTTGTTGAATCTAAAACATTAAATAGCCTAAACTCTGCGCCATCTAAATTTTCTACCGTTAGAAATATATTCTGTCCCGGCTGCAAACCATCCTCAAGCTCATAAATTTCATTATCGATTTTTATTTCCGCTTCTCCGGGAAATGCTGTCGGTGACGACCTTTTTAACTCTTGCTTATTGGTTACTGTACCTCCGTTTCTAACTAACACAACCAATCTCACGCTTGGCAGTACACCGTCGGGTCTTTGTGCTGAAACATGAAAATTAGTTATCTCAATTTTTACTTTTTTAAGAGTAATATTTGTTGAAACAAATGGACCATACTCGCTTCTTAGATTCTGATTGTTTTTATATCCGCAAAACTCATTTGTATTATCTCCAAATTCATAATCAGAAGATCTTATATATGCAAAAAACTGATCATATCTCTGATAATACAAGTTTCCTGCATAAGCTCCCTGACTAATATCGTACGTATAGAAATTAGACAATGTTTTATCCCCTTTTTTAAATCCAATGTCAAATGTAGGAATCGGAGTAAGATCCTTTTCGTCAAGATCTTTTGTATCCAACAAATTAACAGTCGTGTCTTCCCTAGCAAAAAATTTATTCTCAGCTTCGCTCTTTATTAGTTCCACATCAATTGCCATCATGGATTTTTCGAACCCCGTAGAGTATTTATTTAGATTAAGTTCAAACCCATCGGCTAAAATATCATATTCTACACCGTTGATTTTAGCGATGTATTTAAAGATGATTCTGCCATCGCCCCCGGACTCTTTATAAACATTGTTAATAACAGTATATGCCTCCGGATCATTAAATTCTGTGAAGCGTAGCTTTGTACTCTCACCCAAAATGTAATTGGTTACAAAGAAAAGATCTTCATCAATATCTATAACGGAATCATTTTCGTTCCATTCTCTCGGCTTTTCTATTTCATAGGTTCCCGCGTAGGCTCCGGAAGGAACAACTAAACGGAATATTTCAGATACTCCGTTTTCGTTAATAATATTTTCAATAGGTATATTCATTATTCTTCTGTGTAATAGGTTTCTGCAAGTGTTTTCAAATCATATGTTCCGAGGATAACAGGATTCTTTGCTCCGTTATACTCTATGATCAGCCCTTTTTTCTTCACTATGTATGGGTTACTATGAAGTTTAAATGCTTTCATTGTTGCCGCCTCAACTTGTTTTGCGACTTCTGTTTCAATGGCTTTTGAATTGTCATTTCTGCTTTGATTATGGACAACTACAGGGGCAATCATTGTTTTCATTGCTGCATTTTTATAGATATTCTCCCCTACTTTCGGCATTCTTCCGAGGCTTTTTATTAACGCCTTTGTTTTAGATGCTGTAATTACCTTATCTCCTTTTTCTAACCAGGTCATTTTTCCACCTGTATCAGATCCAAGACTCTTAATCGTTCCTTGTTCATTGGCAATTAATTCACGGCCGTGTCTATCCTGAGTTACCGCCCATTCGGCAGGTCCGTTTTCCCTACCTTTGAAATATTTCGGAACCGGGTCTTTTGACATGATAGCAACTGATTGAGCAATACCAAATCCAAGGGCAAGCCCTGCCGGAATTATCCCGATAGGGAAGCCCAATTGCGCCAATGTTGTTGTAGCCGCTAACGCTCCATTAATTAAGGCTTTATTTGCATCCGCTCTTTGTTCCGCTTTAGCCTTTTGAGTTGCGATTAATTTTTCACGCTGCAACTGCTGCTCTTTCATTCCTCGGGCTTCTTGCTCAAGCTTATCGCGTTCGGCTTGCTGTTCCTTGGTCATTTCGTCCAAGTTATTAAGCCAGGTAAGACGATTGTTAATAAAGCCTAATTCTTGCTCATTGGTTGCCTGTGAAGCTTTTAATTCTTCATCTAATGCAGCAATACGCTTTTCCTTTTGGGTATCTGTAACCTTTGACAAACTCTCCAAAACTGCTGTAGCTGCTAGAACGGCGTAGTCTTGCCATTCTAGCGTTTTGTCTTTGAGACGGTCAATCATACGAGTGTAGTTGTCCGCCAAAGTTTCAAACCCTAAATTTTTCAAGCCAGTTGTAAACGCTTCCCTTATTGCTAGGGTTTGTTCGGATATGCTATTTTTTATGTCGTCGTTAAGCACAACATTTTCATTTTCAAGTCCTTTTTTCTGACTTGTAACGCCTGCTAATTGTTGTACATATTCCGGATTTACAACGCCTGTTATGGTAGCAATTGAAATTCTTGTGTTTAACTCCTTCTCTAAAGCTTCTAGTTCTTTTATTTTGTTCTTGTTAAGCTCAATTTGATGGGCTTTTTCAAGAATGTCTAATTGCCTTTGTCTTTCTTCTATTGAAATCTTCTTGTTTGCAATAATTAAAGATCTCTGCTCCTCATAGTTTAGGTCGGTAAAGGTGTTGGCGAATTCCGTTTGTTTCTCAAGGTCTTTTTTTTAATCCTTCATTTAATGATCTATAGTGATCGAAACGAGCATCTAATATTTTACCAATCTCCTGATCTCGCCTCCTTTCTATTTCTATGGTATCTTGATGGAAAGCATTTGCAATGTCCAGCTGGTCATTGTAGAATTTCTCAGCTTGCTCCAACGCTAAATTATCCAGTTCAATTTGCTTATTTAGCCTGTCTGTACTGGTTAGATAATCATTTTTTTTCAAGATCTTTAGCTTGTCTTTCAATAAGATTCTGACTCTTTTTATAAGTTTCCTCATTTTCTTTACTAAAGTAATCGGCTTGATCCTTTAAAGACGCTTTTATCTCGCTAGAAGCCTTAAGCATTACCGAGGCAGAAACTTGTTTTTCTTTTGCGTTTTGACCTTTTAAGTAACTTGTTACTTTGGCGGCATAATCTTTTATAATAGCAATTCTTTTTTCCTGGAATTGCTGTTCATTAATTAAGCCCTCGTTTTGGCTCTGTGTCAAATATGCAATTGCCGTATCTCTTTGCGCCTGTAATATGTTCATTTGATCCTTTTGCGCGGCAGATAACGAGGCTGCCTTTGGTTTCTTGGTTTTGTCCGGTAATATCGTTGGTTTAACTTTTACCTTTTTTTCAAGACGATCCCCTACATCAATATAATCATCAAGGCTTTTGCCTGTATTTCTTCCGGTAGCAGTACTAAAATACTTTCCTTTGTAGTTAAAATAAGCTGCTTTGGCCGCTTTTGCGTCTTCCCAATTCTTAGTATATCTTTTAGTCTCTTCTTCCCGTTGTCTAATAGCTCTTTCATTAGCTGTTAATCCGGTAAATAACTTATCCGCATCGCTTGTTTTCTTATCCCATGTTTCATAAGCATTAATTAAGCTGTCTGCGGACTTTTCCATCTTTTTATTAAACTTATCCCATCCGTCTTCCTCAAACATTGTAGAAAAGAAGTTTGAAACAACGCTTGTGAGGTATTTGATAGCGGAAGCAAGAATATTTACATCAGCACTTATATACGTTAGTGTAGCCTGCAATTTTTCCATCTTTGTAGATGTCGTATCGGAAACGCCTCCAACGGCCGCTAATACTTCAAGCAAAGAGCTTATTACATCTATTAAACCTGTTAATATCTCACGGCCAGCGGCGCCATCTTTTATTAAAATATCCAGTAGGAATTGAACACCATATGATAATGCCTCTATACCTCCTGTTAATAGGTCTATATTCTCTTTATTTCCTGCGATGTCATCAAGGAACGATGTCCATTCGTTTTTTAGACGGTTTTGCGAAGCTGCTATCGTGTCAATCCTTTCAGCTGTATCTAGATTATAAACCTTGGCAAGTCTGTCTGCTACTTTAGGAAGTACTGTATCAGCAACTACCTCGCCGTCCTTAAGCATTTTATCAAGCTGAGCAGTAGTTACCCCCATACCATCAGCAAACAAACGGAAAGCTCCCGCCATCCTATCCCCTAACTGGCCCCGTAATTCTTCCGCTTGAATCTTACCCTTAGAAATCATCTGTTCTAAGGCCCTGAATATACCAGTGTTCTGCTCGGCTGAAAGTCCAAGTTTTGCCGATGCGCCAGAGAAGCTGTCATATATTTTCCTCGCTTTTTCACCTTCTAAATAAGTTCCTTTTACCGCGGCAGAATATTTTGTATAAGCCTCAGTAGTGGAAACTAATTCTAAACCGTACTTATCTGTTAAATCAATTAAGTACTCTTTTTGAAAGGAAATCTGCGCTTGTGTATCGAAAACGGATTTTAATGCTAAATTCTGTGCATTTAATATTTTTATTGTTTCATAACCATCGGTCGCAATACTTGCCATTGAATCAACTATCTTATTGATAGCTCCCGCGCCTGTTATCCCTTTTATAATATCGGTAACCCTTCCCGATAGTGCGCCCCCTCTTTGATCGGAAGGTATGGTATCCTGATTAATTCTTCTTATCTCTCTTTGCAGGGTAATTGCCTCCCTGGTAGAAGTCCTTGCATTTCTTGAAAATTCAGCTAATCTCCTATTGTATTCAGCTTGAGTTATTGAACCATCTGCTAACGCTCGTTTTAAATTGAATATTTCAGCTTTATAATCCCTAGCCTTTTGCCTAACCGCTTGCATTTCCCTTTGTAAGTTCTTGAATGCACTTGTGGATTGACTATTCGCCCGGGCTTCTCTTTCGGCTTGACGTGTTGCCTGATCTCTTACTCTTGCTTCCTCCCTGGCAGCGGCTGCATTATCTCGTCTTGCTGCAGCCTGATCCCTTGCGGCTCGCGCCTGTTGAGCCTCAAGACTTGCAGTTCGTGCCATTGATGCCGCCAAATTACGCTCAATATTTGCAAATTGCTGACTCACAGTAGATAAATCCCTGATCGCATTTGCGTATTCTCTAGGCTTACCACTATTTAGAGCCTTATTAACGGCTTTTGCTCCTTTTTCAACATCTTTAAAATTGGAAACAACATCCTTACAAGCGGCAATTATCGCCTGAAACTCCCGTATGGATTCCTCGCTCTGTATTATCGCTAATCTATCTGCCATTGTTGTTCGCTTTATTTATTGCTTCCGCCTTGCTCATTGCCTCCTTAATCATTACCCCAAATTCATATACTGTTATTAATCTAGGGTTCACATGCATTTCTAAGGTTAAACACACGTTCCAAAACTGCTGATCAATATCGAAGTCCTCAGGCTCAGAGCTTTCCTCTTTTTCAGCACTTTTTTTGCTTTTTTCAAGCTGATTTTTATATTTATTGATCTTGGTTTCAAGTATTGATTTCTGTTTTTCAAGATCATCGCTTTTTTCTACTTTAATGTCTTTCAGAAGATCCTTTATCGTCTCTTCATTGAACTCGGGAGTTTCCGGGAACCCTCCGTTTTCTCTTAGTATATTTATTCTCTGTAGGGACTCAATAAGGCAGATAATAACAACAAGCTTCTTTATTTCATTGTGAGCTGTTATCATTTGCCCATACTGCAATATTTCTTCGCTTTTCATATTCATAGAGACAGCATAGTCTTCTACGATTTGATCAAACTGTATTTTTAATTCAGCCTGTTTTTTTTTGGCGGGTGGATTTAGTTTTATATAGCTCGTCTCCGGAATCATATCCTTTGACCAAATAAAAAAAAATCCCCTGTTTGTACTATTCGTTTATAGTTCCAAAAGGGGAGTTCTTTGCAATCTTTGTATGTTTTAAGTCTTTCCATGTAAACAGGGGTGTTCTGATATAAAATAATATTCCGGGTTATTGTCTTTGTCTACAAATCCCCGTTCAATGGCGACTTGTATAGGGTTACTTCCTTTTTTTACTTGAGCTATTTCAAGCCCTCTATCATCGAAAATATGATAGATAAAAGTCCTTTTTTCGGGGTCATTCAGGCACTTTAATAACCATCTGCACTCCGAAGGTGTGACGGGTTTACTGCAATTACACATTATTATCTCCCATTATTGATAATACTTAACAATTTCTCTTTTATTCGTGGTTTGTTGGTAATCTGAACCTGTATAAACTGTTTCTTAGTGATCCCGAGGATTCTTTTTTTGGACTTGTGGTAATAAATATCCTTCATGTATGTAGGATTGTAATTTGTATCAAAAACAACCTCCTTAAGAGTCACTTTTACTGTGATGCTTTTATAAAATAATCCGTCGTACTTTTTATTCCACCAGTGTTTTAAATCCCATCTGCCACGGTTGAAAGGGTTAGACCTTCGCTTATATTGGGCATAAAATAGATTCCCTCTTCTGTACCTGGGAGAGTAGAGCGGCATATTACCGCCCTCACTGTCTTTCCCATGTAATAAGTTATCCTGATTAATCTTTTCCAGCTGGTCCTTCTTCAATTCCGCCTGTACCAGCTTTGGAACTTGTTTTTGGGCTTCCTGCAGCCTTTTCAGAAGTGTTTCCGGATTTATCAGTGCCATTCTCTTTGATTGATGGGTTTATATATTTCTCAATCGTCTCTTTATCCAGTTCAGGATATTTTTCTTGGATATATTGCACCGCCTGATCCAATGTTTTAAAAGGTTTTGGCGGCACAATTGTATATCGTCTTACTGTGTAAGTAGTCATTACGCAGTTACTTTTACAGTTTCCGATTTACCTACGTAGTAATCAGTATCCAATACATACACTGGATAACCTCCAACATTAGTTTCAAATGAAATCATATCATTTGCTACTAAAGCAGCGTGAGTAAATGTATATTTACCGTTTACCTCGGTGATCGCGGTCACGGCCTCTAGGGTTCCGTTACGTCTCATTTTCCAGTTTGCAGGTGTAGTTAATCCGGTTACCGGAGAATCTGCACAAAGATTTGTAATAGTTGCTACAGTAGATGTTGCAGCAGCAACCAATACCGGTAAATCAATATCTAATGCTGCGATTGCGTTTAATTCGGTAAAATCAACAGTATCCATTTCAAGAACTGCAAATCTATCCTGCCATGCTCCCATTGATCCAGGTGTAATATCAACCATCAAGACTGAGCCTCCGCCTCCTTCTGTGGATGTCTTAAGATTCTTAACACCTACGAATAGATCACAATCAAAAGCTTTAATTCTGCCATCTTTAAGCATCGCACCTCCGAAACTTCCATCATCGAAAATCGGCATCCATCCGTATCTTTCACTTTGATCCACTTTTGCAATCTCGTTTTGGAAACAATAGCCCTTGTAGAACGTGAAGTTCCAACGCTTGATTCCTCTTGTATTCTTGATTCTCTTACCCGTTGATGTATCAGTAAAACCAGGATCTACGTTTGCATCCTCTGCACTGTCAAATCTAAGAGGTCCAATGATCTTATCTTGTGACATAAGTTCATCAAGTTCTGTTTTGTCGAATGTAGCCAGATCAATTCGTACTGATCGGTCTACAAGCATAAAAGCAACAGCCTGTTTTTCGTTGCAAAAGAAACCTCCCGCTCTCGCAATAGCTGTTGATGTACTACATTTTTTAAGTGTTAACATTATATTATTTTTTTATTTATTTAACATATTTGATCTAAAACATATGGCTGAGTATTACAATCTATCCTAAAGCAGTAATAAGGCTGAATATTATCGAACTCATAATAGAAGTCCCTGAACACATTTTGATAATCTGTCACAATTGTTGTTTGCTTGGAGAATCCGGGGCAAGAGTCTAAAACCTTTACGACATCATTCAAAATCTTTGCATCACATCGGTCTGAAATGTTTGGATATATAAACTTAAGATCCAAAATGAAGTATAATGAGACTTTCGTTTTAAATTGAATGTTATTAACTCGTTCAATATCCTCCTCGGCGGTAAAAAAGAATTTATTCTTTTCCGAAACAATTAAGTTTCCTGAGTACTCTTTGTTTGATTTATAATATTCAACAGTTCTTTTCCCACTCTCATCAATATCCTCCAATACATAACATCTAGGATATGCATCTAAAGAAACACCCCATTTAGAACAGAGTTTCTCATAAAGCTTCTTCTGAGTTGACCCAATTATGAAATCAAGCCCTATTTCTTCTTCCCTTAGATACAATTCCATAACTAAACAGATGTTGTTACCGTTTCAATTCCCCAATCACCACTAAGCTGCGTATCAAATGTCTTTTGAATGACTTTCTTAGCTTCTCTTAATTCCGAATAATATCTTTTTGCGACGGTATTACCTTCAAGATCCTTTGTTTCAAACATCAGCATATCTTTATTCATCTGAACATTTCTATTACTTCGTTGATTTGAATTATTAAGGAACAAGTGCATTGACATCAATTCGAAAGAAGTCTTTATAAAGCTTGTCAAATTCAAGAAATTATACTGAATGTATTTATCGCTATCCATCGTTACCGAAACATTAAAACCTAGTCCGTTAGAATTATTAGTAATATTCCAATCTGATGTTTCCACTGTTGCGCCAGTCCCTGTCGAAGTATAACAAACAAATCCGTCGTACTTTTGTTCATCAATCCAACTGTTGGAGGTCAAAACATCCTGACTGTTGATAGCAAAAATCCATTTACCGGGACCACTAAAAGCATATCCTATTTTCTCGAATTCTAAAAGTCCATTTTTAGGATGCAAGATTATAGTATCAATGAGTTTGTTCTGATTTATAACATACATTGTAACAGGATCAGCGGTCAAAGCTTGACAAGAGATTTCGTTAATTGTTATTGTAGTATAATCGCTTCCCTTTGGCTCAAAAACCCATGCTGTGTAGTCTCCCGGTAATGAAATCTTATTTCTCCCAACATCGTACAAGTACTGAGCATTTACAAGCCTTTTCGAAAGCTTTAAATCAGAAATAACCTTATCCTTTACCCGGCTTATGAATGATTTAAGAATTAAACTCTCTTCATTAGTTTTAAGCCATCTTGCGCCGTTTGTAGGTAAAACTCCCTTTATGTTATCGGCTAAACACTGATAAATAGAATCCTGATAAAGGACAATATCATTCTTGCTTCGTGATTTAGAATAGTTATTATAAGTTACCTCAGCATCATATATTCTAAAATTTAGATCAGGAACAGGAAGGAAATGCAAAAGATTATCTAATGTTATCGACGTGTGTACGCCACTATTCAGTATTATACCTGTGTTTGGATTCAGTGTTAATTCTGAATCTAGTGTTACATTTGAAGTAAAATCCTCTACAAATCCCAGTTCCATTTTCTTACTTTATTTTTATTATGCTTGTCTTGCCCAAATACCAGAGGCAGAAGTCACAATCCATGCTTTTGTTCCTGTCAATCCAGTTCCAATAATGGTAAGTGAATCTCCAGTTTGTGAAGTCGCCTTTGTGTTTTGAGCAGCTTTATTAACCGTACCATCTAAAACAACTACACTGCTTGCCAGTGTGATTGTTCCTGAAATCCCATCGACTGCCGCAGGAGAAACTTTAATAATATTATTTCCTGCAGCTCCAATGTTTACAAAGGTGAATGTTAACCCCACTTTAGTAGGCGGCAATGTCACCGTCTTTGCATCAGTTCCAATTAGAATAATCTTACCTGAATCATTAGCATTTAAAGTTATGTCACTGACTACAGTTTGCACAGCTACTCTATCCAAGCTTCCTATCTCTCCGTTTGAAAGTGTTATATTTTCCATGTTTCCTTGATTAAGAAGTTAAACCTGCAATTTTAACGATGTCATTCACCCTGTTAGCAATATCGCTGTTGTATCTGTATACAACGTAGAATCTATGCCATAAGGCCATTTCCTGAAATGCCGTCATAATAAGGTTTGAATCGGTACCGTTTCCTACCAAAGCCGTTGCGTTGGTCGCCTCATTGTTTACATATACATTAGATCTCATTCTTGTGAACGGAATTTCCAGATCGGAAATAGACCATTTCTTTCCTGCGAACTCGGTCCCGTTTCTGAAATCCCATGGATAGTTTTCTACAATACCGATCGCTCCGTCTCTAACAGCAAATCCGTTAAACACATTACTGCCCGGAGCTATAGTACCCGATTCATACAGCCTGTCAATTGTAGGAAAGTTCAATGCCTGAAGGTTCTTTTCATTTGATGCTCCATACTTGGCTAACTCTGATTTTTGAACAGCTAAACCACCTCGTGAAGTAACAAAGTTGTAAGAACCTCCCACTTCATTTGCTGCCATCAAAGCATCCATATTAAAAAACATCGTTTCCTTCTGAGCAGCCTTACTCACCTCCAAAGTATCGGTAGTGGCATTAAAAGCGAATGTTCCATCGCCTTGACTCACTTGTGTAGTATATCCCAATGATTGAGTTTTTCTAGCCTCCAATACGGTAGCAAGAATAGATTCGATTCTCTTACCCATTGCATAAGAAATGTTTTTCATCTTCTCTCTCACTGCATATTCGGAATCAATAGTATTATTTCCGTACAATGCAGGATGATGTCTAAAACCGGAGAATACATCATAAGCTACGAAAGCGTATTGATCCGATTCTTCTTGGTTGGCAGGTATAACAAATCCAGGTGTACTTGTTACTTCCACTTCCTGATCTTTGATTACCGGTATTTGAACACCTCTTAACGAAGAAGCTTCGTTCATTTTCTGCCTAGCTGTAGGCGAAATGTAATCTGTAAATTGTGTGCTGTCTTTTGCAAGATCTAAAACGCCAAGTTGCGCAAAACGCTTCTCATTAGACGAGTTTACGTCTTGAAAATCCAGCCACATTGTTGCATCTAAATTCATTTTGTTTTGTTTTAATTGTTTTTATTCTACGTTCTGCGGTCTTTCGCGTTTTTATTTTGCTTCCATTATCTTCTTATTGTACTCTGCAAATTTCTTGGAGTACTCAGGAGACGTTAATGAAATTCCTTCTTTTGTAAGCTGCTCCTTAATAACTTTAGTACGCTCAGCGGTGCTTTTCTTCGCCTCTTCTGTAACCTCAACATTAAATCCTTCAACGGTTATTTTAGTAGCTTTTGCGCCGGTACCAGCAACTTGTCTTTCTGATGTAAGAGGTTTAAGACTTTCATCCTTTTCAACCAACTCAGAGAGCTTAATATGCTTGTACTTATTTTCCTTATCGATTGCGATATAATCATCATCAACAAGCTCGATTGTGTATTTCTCTTCAATATTCTTTTGAAATGCTTTCCACTTTGCATCGACTTCATACGAGTTAGCATCTTTTGAGAATGCCGGTTTTACATTGCCAAACGCTGCCTTTCTTTTATACTCTGAAAGTGTTTGCTCTGTTGATTCGTACTTACTTGCCTTTTCTTTTAAGTCATCATAATCCGCTAGTAATTTCTGCGCATCATCAAGTTTTTTCTTTGAAGCTTCCAACTCTGCTTTTGTAGCTTCATCCCCTTTGAACTCTTTGATCTTTTGTTCGTAGTCTTTTTTCAGCTGTGCAACCTCATTTGATTTTGACTCAATCGCTTTGTCTGAAATTCTAGAAAGGTAATCTCCGAGTTTTTCTCCCTGCTGCCTTTCTTCTTTAACCCCGGTTTTTTCTTGAATGTATTTCGCTGCTCCTGAAAGGATGTTTTCTGCGTTTTCATTTGCTTTTCCGTCCCATTCTTTCTTTTGTTCTGAAACATAGTCGTTAATTTTAGGGTTTAAAGCAGCAACTTGTTCGGGTGTTAAACCTGCTTCCTTTGCTAGTTCGTCTGTAATTACCATAGTCTTTTATGTATTTATGTTTATATTATTTCGCTGTGTTTGCAGCATCCTTATTACCTGCTGGCGGAGTCTTCGGTGCTTTCGCTGTGTTTGCAGCAGTCAGCTCGTTAATCTGATCCTGCAGTGCTTTGATTTGCTTTTGCTCTGGTGTTAATTCTTTTACTGGAGCTTGTAAGTATTCATCAACTTCCTTCTGGATTTTCTCGTCCTCTACTTCCTTATACCTTTCTAAAGATTCTACAGGCTCATCTTTGTTCACTTTATCTAGATCGTAGATTTTTTCTACATCAACCTTAGTGATACCATTCGCTTTTAAGTGCTTTAGGAAGTTTACCCACTCAACTGTTCCATGTTGAATAGTTATAGGCTCATTTTTGCTCGTAACCTTTTGGTTTACGTCATATGTTACTTGGCCATAGTATAGCCTAAGCGTTACTGATAGTTTGCTCATTATTTATTATGTTTTTAATTAAATTCGTGATTAATATAATTTTCGAACTTTCCTTGAGATCATCCCCAAGACTGTCATAAAAAACTTCTATTTGCCCGTATTCAGCCTCAAACATTGAAATCCAATAATCAAATCTTGTTTGCATCTGAAAAACAGTGTTGTCCATTTCCTTTTTCAATGCTATTTCGAAATCAGTATCTGAAGCATATGGAAGAAGCATGTATAATACAACGTCCCTTTTTGCCTGGGTGAGATTGTATTTATTTTTATTTTGCGAAATACGCTTCAATATCTTCCTTCTCTCGATAGCGTTCGGTGCATTCTTAAATGAACTGAATAAATCATCTAAAGATTCAATGAAGAAATCTGTTCCAAAAAAAACCTCAACTGTAACACGATCTCTTCCATGCAATAATGCTAATGTTTTATAGTCAGAAAGTTTCTTGATTCTTGACAACTCTTTAGATAACCAACGTAAAGTATCTTCTTTACCATCATAACCTTTAGCAACTTGCAATTCATTCTTAGCCGCTTCGTTTTGCTCTTGAAAATCGCCTAGCAACGAACTTTTAATAGCATTTTCGATCTCTTTAATCCTGTCATTCAAATACGTTAATGATTCAACAGGTAAATAATGAAACTGGAAATAATGCTTAATAGGATCCATATTAATGTTTCCGTTAGGATCCTTAACCGGCGCAACTGCAACAATCGTCCCGGCTTGTAACTGACTCTCCGATGAGGAAACTCCATTGATTATATCAGCACTTTGACCGCCAACCGTTAACGAGGACATTGGCTCTTTATCGGATACTGTTTTTTTCAGTATTCCTGATGCGTTAGTGTCATTTGATTTAAGCTTTGTAGTAATTGGAATGGCTCCATTAGGCTCGGTCATTCTTTGAAGAGTCTTTAAAAACACATACTCCTCAAGGTCCGTAAGTGCGTAAGAAAATATAGACTTCTTAATTACACAGTTGTCATTAAACATATTCTCAGATGAAACCCAATCTGCAGGGCATTCTTTCAAATCATGATTAACTGCAACAAGCTCATTCAAATCCTTATCAAAGAAGATATATCGCTGGCTATCAAGATATGAGAAGCCGTAGACTAGTTCGCTATTGATTTCCAAGCACGATTTATAAGCAAGCTTATTGATCTTATCTTTCTCGCAATCAACTGATATTACCTGGTCAATCTGTACAAATTCACGATACCTATTGTTTGCAATATCAATATCCTGTACGACTATCGAATTATGATTAAAAAGTATAGCATTGAATAACTCATCATCAAAACTATCTGACATCAACTCAGGGTGACAAGCTTCCTCAATCCCATTTACTGTATATTTGAAAATAGAATCATCCGCATGAAACACTCTACGTAATTGCGGTTTAATATCGTCGTTGATCAGTTTAGCAGAAGCTAAAGGATTTCTTAAATATTTGAAGAATGAAAGAAAGTTATCAGTTTTAAATACAGCCTTAACCCAATTTAAAAACTTGTCACTTGTAGCATATTTTCTATTTGCCCACTGCCTAAGATACTCTACTGTAATGTCATCTTGTAGCGCTGATTGAGTGAAATACGACAAATCCTTATGCTGCTGCTGAGCCTTAAGGATGTAAGAATGATTAATTCTATTCTTAATAAATTCTTTTGGTTCTAAAACCATTGTCGCCAATACTTTAAAGTTTATTGACAAAAGTAATAGAGGCTAAATTTGGACTTGTTGTGCGTAAATAAAATTGTGAGAAATACGTAATATTTTTGTTACATATAATTTTAATTGCCAGAAATTTTAACTATATTAGAGATAAGCGCAAGGTGATTTTAAAATGCGTAGATTATGAATATTGTTATTTTTGCCGATTTTATCAGATTTTTAACAACAAGAACAGGTCATGAATCTAAAGAGTTTCTCAGTAAAATTGAACATCAAGTTGAAAAATGTAGGAACAGCGGAAAAAATGAAATGGAGGAAGTTAGAATACCGGATTGGTTATTAGACGAGTATTTCAAAAACAAGAACCTTAATTAGATTTATTGGTTACTCTTAATTCCACTCCGTCTCCACATCAAAGCTTGAGTTCCAGGCCATGTGGCCGTAACGTGTCATATCCCAGAAGTGGTTATATTTGTCAATTGGTTGATTGATAAGAATACCATTTATTTCCATCCACTTATAATTCTCAACTTCCTTTTTTATTTTTTGGTACAAGTGATTTTTAACGATGTGAATCTTTTTTTTTCTTCATTGATAACAAATGATACGTAACCGATTTAGTTTTGCTTACCTTCATTGCATTCCATCCAAGATCAATAAGATCCGCAACCATCTGAACTGTGCCATTGTTCTCAGAAACTCTTTTGTCTGAAGAATCACAGATGATCAAATCACTTTCTCCAACCCCAAACCGATTTAAACAACTTCCCAAAATATCAGCAGTTTCAATTAGTTCATATACTAACGGCTCAACAAAGATATTTTCATCATCTTCGAAATACTTTCCTAAACAATTAGGATCAGAGGTAAAACCAAAATCATTCGCGTATATATTGCCATAATAATCAGGGAAAGAATCAATCCATACAACATTATCGAAAATAACCCCCTTCATCGCTCCTCTGAGACCTAAGCCATAGACTTTCCACATGAACTCGTCAGCGGTACCTTGTTTAACATTTATAGGATGTGGAGGCGGATAATTATTTTCAGTAATAGGCATTCCATTAAAAAACACACCATCTACTCTAACCTCATAACTTTCGGGAAGCCATGGTTCGTATCCAAGAATTTTATTTAACTCACTAGGCGCAATATAAGGGTTATCCAAAAATGTAGTTCTCAAAAATGCCACATCTTGACGTTGTAACACATTATCAAAAACCCAATGATCAGTAAAGCTTGGATTATAATCCATCCACCAAAACCTTCTACACCTCATCTCAACCTGGTTGAAAATATCCTTTCGAATCATCATTGATTCATTGAAAAAAGCGTAATCACAACCGCCCCCGTGCTTGCCATCACCTAGAAAATTAATTACTGATTTTCCGATCCTAAAACTAGGCACTTCTCTAGCGTTGTGAAATGGATTAGGAAGTCCATAATCATCTAATCTCCTTTTAAAATCTTCGTAAAGCGTCGTTTTAAATTCATTGTAGGTTTCTCGATAAATATTAATCGTACAACCGTCTTTTTTATGTTTTATTGTTGTTAAATAAATAATAATATCAACACCGCTCCATGTTTTTCCAGACCTTGAACTGCCTTCTAATGCCACTCCAGCGTAGCCGTATATAAGAGCGGGCCTGTTGTTTTCGTTGTAGCCCCATTTCTGGTTGTTAATAGATTCAAAAAGAAGCTTATAATTTGGGTTTGTATCATCATCAATACACTCCAATCTACTAAATAAGCGATCGACTTCCCTGTCGTGGAGAAGTCGCTCAAGCAATAATATTTCTTCGTCTGTTAGTGACATTTATTTTGTCGCTTTGTCTAGCAGTTCTCTAATTTTTGCATCACGTTCTGCAGAAGTCATGACTGTTTCTGTTTTATCGACCTCTTTCTTATCTACGAGACCCAAATCCCTGGCAATAATATTCGGATTTAAAAAGCCTGCTGCAGCCCCGATGAACTTCTGATTGTATATAACTTCCTCTATACGCGTAATGACGGTAGAAAAATCTTCATTTTCTTTACCTTGTTTCTTGACCTTTTTGTCTTTAAGCGAGGCTTTAAACTGTCTAAAGTAAGCAGTGTTACATCCTAAATAAATACAAAGCCCATGAATAGTAAAGGCTACCATTTTAGGAAGTTCAACTCTGTCTGCATCTTTCCCTTTGTAGTCAATATCAATTAATGGGTTCTTTTCGCACCATTCAAAATAATCGCAAGCAGCTTCCCACAACAATTGAGGAGAAGTGAATAATTTATCTCTCCCATGTTTACTTCTTAGTCTCCAAAACTGATTTCCTTCTGGCGCCGCCATTACTTTTTGTTTTTCCAGTTTTCTAAATCTGCATGGTAAACCTCTCTCCTTTTTTCAATTAGATTAATGGTCCGCTTTCCATGGTTGTCACCATCTATGTGTTTCTCTCTTTCTTTAGACAGTAGGTAATTTCCAAATTCTACTAGTCCTCTTTCTGAGTATGTCTTATTATTTTTCATAACTAATTAATTGTTTTCCATGTTCTATTTTGAATCATATTCTGTATACAACCTTTAGATATTTTGAAAGTATCACAAAGCTGCTTGTATGTCTTGCCTTCTGCTTTGAGTCTTCTAATTTCGATCACATCGCGTGGTGATAATAAATTCATCCCATTCCGTTCACCCCGTCCATGATTAACAGGGAACCTTCCCCGCTCAACGGCCGCTTTTGCACTGTCCTTTTTAGATGTCCACCTCAAGTTACTTACCATATCATTTAGGACATTTCCATCTCTGCGAAAGATTACTTCATTCTCTTCCGGAGCCCTTAAGAATACCTCAAGTACAAGCCTTCCGCATTCGTGATTTTTAATCTTTCCTTTCTTAGGATATATGATAACTTTAAACCGTCCATTAGATAAGCTTTTCTTAACGATAATTGGACGGCCTTTAATCAAACTCTTTACTCTTGAGTAATTTGATATTTGGTATCTTTCGTTAGTACCGGGAATATCCTCCCATATCTCTCCAGGAAGATCCTCAATGTTTGTACTCAACGTTTCATTAACTCCTATCTTCATTGCCTTCTATTTAAGAAACTCACTAATACTAAATACTAAGAGCATTAAAAGTATCCCGAATACACTAAACACCTCTGCAAGGACGATCTTTAAATTAACATCCCACTTCGTGGAATCGATTGTTCCAGATATAAACCACCCAATCAAATAACCGAATGCTAACACAAACAACAAACTCATTGCGGCTTTTTTACTACTACTCATAGTTCCTATCTTCATAATCCAAAAATTAGTACTTATACTTTACGCTATTCATATTTACCAACAATAATAAGCTCCAAGGCGAACCTGTCCAGATCCAAATAATTACCATTGCTGCAATTGTTGCTAAACTCTCATACATTGCCATCTTAACTAAATCTTTCTCCATACTCATCATCATAAAAAAATCCCACTACCGATAAGCAGTGGGAAACCAAATCACAAAATATTAATATGAAAAAATTTACTCCTCTGCATTAATCAATCTCCCTCGAATTCGAGGGATTTAAAAAAGAACAGACCAGATTCGATACTGGTATAAAAGAGTTTTATCAGGTATCTCGCTTTGATTTCTCTAACTTAACACAGCATTAGAACTTTATACTTACTGTGTACCCTTGGGACTTAACTTACACACGGTGTTCCCCGCACCTCTTTCTAATCCCCTTAGCGTCTATCTTCCGCCACTGTTCTTTATTTGTTGATGCCCCCGACTCGAACAAGGGTTCTCTGTTAATTTGATCATTAATAAAATAATCAACTTCTAAAACAGCGCATTACCTATATGCTAGCATCCCGTTTTATACTAATTGTTTTCGATTTAATATTTCGTCACAATTTTTTATAAGATCAGTCAAAGCTTCCTCTCTGGTTTCAAAACCATATTCACTCCTAATTGGATGCGTAATGTTTATCAGCCATTGAAAAAAATAACCATCATAATAGGTTGTAGTAATTTGACTAACAAATCCAATTTCATCAAGCCACTTTATGATGAAATAAAAAGCCTCATGTTTTTTTAATGAATCAACCGTGTCGCTCCGTAACTCTTCTACATTGAGCCACTTTTCAAACAATCCTTTCGCTTTTCCTGTTAACATACTTTCCTTTTTTTAATAAAAACTAAGCATTCCAACCTCATCACCTCAACATCAATCTTTTCTCCTCTTCATTCTGCTTAGTTCAATACACCACTTCATCATTTTTCTACCGGCTTCGCCTTCATCTCCCTTATCTTACCCCGGTAGTACTCTATCTTCTCTTTTATCTCAGGAATGGACAATTTCAATGTAGTTTGCTTAGCTCTTACTTGAAGTTGTTCAAATCTTTCTTTCCCTATTCTTTCCGGCAACCTCAACGTATATTCAGCTAAGTTTCCGTGTTTACTACTGTTACAATTGAACCAACATTGGCCGTGAATATTATCTTCGTCGAATCTAACATTACCATAGCTTCCGGCTGGAAAATAGTGGCCTGCTGACATTGTATAGTTAACAGACCCACAGCTTATACAAGGTTTACCCTTGTCCCTAAGCCTGATAAACTCATTTACGACTTTTTCAAGGTCTTTTAACCAATCTTTGTGAGTCTTTTGTTTATCCTTAATAATCTTCTTCTCTTTGTTCCAGGCTTTACGGTTTTGCTTCTCCATATTCGTTCGTCCTAAAGGTATTGCGCAGCTCCATCCACATACTTTTTGAGTAGTTCTACTCGGTATAAATTCTTCACCACATACTACGCACTCCTTAGGCTTTATCTCCTTCATTTCCAACCTATTTATAGTAAAGTTACAAAAAAAGTAACTTCATTACAATACTATTCTAACAAATTTTGAAGATTTTTCTAACTTTTTTTATTGAGTAATCTAACTCTAATGCGATACATAAAAAAAACCGCTCAATAAAGCGGCATAAAATAGATATGATCCTCAATCAACATTAACTATTTTTCCGTCGAATTCCTAACCACTCACCATGCTCATTATATGTGTGATCAAAGTCTTTCCCGGCCGGCAGGAGCTCCGCTATTTCGCATTGTAATATATTGGCAATTTCCTGCAGGTCGTCTAATTTCATTTTTCTCTGGCCCGTTGTCCAATTGGTCAAAGACTGTCGAGATATGCCCATTTGCTTCGCAATTTCTGTATAAGTGATGCCCTTTCTATCGGCAACATCTTTAATTCTTGTACTCATACAACAAATATAACAATAATCAGTATATAAATTTAAAACGTATAACACTATGTTATTATTTAGAATAATTTTAAATTAACAACAAACTATACTTTTGTTTTCAAATAATTTGTTTTGTATAACATTTTGTTATACATTTGTATCAACAAAAAGAAACAATAACAACTAAAACAAATATTATGGTAGCTTATAAAATCACTTTAGAATCAATCAAGAACTTGAAATCAGCTTTTGACTACGCAGACAACTTTGCAGACAATAATGCAGATTACTCCGGTTACGGTGTTGAGTTCAATAATGAAGAGTTGGTAAATTCTTACAACGAAAAAGCAAACAACGAAGCTAAATTAATCGCTGAAATTCTTAACGTACCAGTTTGCACCGTGATTGATATGGCCTTTGATTTTGATTTCGCTAAAAATGTTTTAAATCAAGTTTACGCTGACTAAATAGGCGGGGCACAAATTAAATATTACAATAAACAAAACCCCTAGGATTAGGGGCTTTATTTATTTAGGCATTGTTACTCGCTTCATATTAAGGCTGTCGAAAATTACAATTTTCCGTTCCTTGGCCATTCGGAAGAGAAATTCATTTCTTTCTTCAATTGGTAAGTTTAAAATGTGATCGAAAGATCCACAGGTTACACCATTCGAACCTCCGTCTTTCTTGTGCTGCTCTCTGACTATTTCAATAATTTTAGATTCTATTTCCTCAATTTTTTCCATGAGGTAAATATACTAACTATTATTTTACCTCAAGTTCTTCCCCAGATAAAATAAAATACAGATTTTGCACTTGGTGTACGAATTTTAAATGTTTCACATAGGTATTATTTCCTACCGTAGTACGATCTTTATAAATGACAATTACCGGTTTATGATATTCATTTCGTTTACGTTTAAGCTGCCAAAAATCAACCTTGGTAAATTCATTTACTATATGTTCAAATCCTAATTTATCCATCCACTCCTCATTCAAAATAATAGGGAAAAAGCATTCTGCATCACCTTCAAAAGAATCTGTTAGTATTTTATTACCTACAATCCCATTTACAACGATAGGTTGTTTATCTATATTTAACGGATAATTAATATAATTTCCGATTCTTAGTTCCTTTAGTTCCATATTCAAATATATTAATTATTCCAGTTTATCATCAAGGCCATCATAAAGAAATCAACAAAATCAATGTCTTTTCCGTCTTTCCTACAAAATTCTATTTTTGATTGTTCAGGTCCTCTGGTAATGGTAATATTATATAGCTCCCTAATTCCTTTCCCGTAAGAAGTATTTTTCAACCCGTCAATAATCAGAAGGATTATGAAATTTTGTAATTGCCATTTCATATTCAAATTTAGTTTTGTTTTAGTGTTGTTGGTTGTGGGTTTCCGTAAAAAGTAGTGACGGATATTATTAATTGTTATATTTGGAAAAAAATAAACATGCAAACATTACAAGAAACTCTTGAGATATTTAGAAATGAAGCCTTAGGTGCTATCTATGATAGCTTTCTAAGTTTCAAAACATTTGTAGATAATTCTTCGGATAGACAAAAATTAATTAAAATGATTGACGCCACTAAAATTTCATTAGCTGACGAGCTCATTATCGTGCATTATCCATTAAAGTCTGGAGGGCAATCACAAGAGGTAAAAGATCACATTAAAACTATAGATGCTGTACAATTGTTTAAAATGTATCTTGATTATTACGAACTAACTTGCAAAGCATATTTAGATACAAAAATCCCAGGAAATTAAATACTTAAATGCATGAGGGGAATTAGTTTCCCTCTTCTTTTATAGTTAGTTCAGATCCTAAATCTGAAAGGTTTCTTTCTTCCCATTGCCTAACCGCTTCGTAGTATTTTTCTTCACCTTCATCATACATCCAACCTGATTCTTCTTCATATGATCTAGCAAAGTAATATCCGTAATCCTCCATTTTTGGATGTGGATCGTTTTCTTTTTCTTGTTCTTCTGGCTTTATCATCTTATTTTGTTTTAAAGTTCATCAGTTATTGCAAATACAGTACTCTCACACATTGGCGTATCACCATCATAAAGCACAATTACTTTAGGTTCCGCTTTCTCACAAATTGAATGGTCATATTCAATGTTTTCTTGACAAATGAAAACTTCTAAATTTTCATCTACACTTTCTAGGATCTCTTTTAATTTTTTAACTGTCATCTTATTTTGTTTTTAGTGTTGCTTTGTTTATAAACTGGTCTTCTGGAAGTTCAAAAATGTTGAAGCGAAGTTCTAAAAGCTTTTGAACTTGTTTATAACTTAGGCTCGTTGCTCGAAAAGAATATCCATTTTTATTGATTATATAGACATCTTTCACTTCTCGAATATTGTGATTTTTGCCAAAGACAAATTCAACAGGAATAATTGTTTCCCCCTCATGCTCTATCTCCTGGGTTAACATATCTAAGGGATAAAGGATGGGTTTTACATGCTCAGTCTGAATATACCCGTCACCTTCATCGTCTTGTCGAGTGTACAGAAGTGCATCAGGCATAAATGAGGTCTCATTAGTTATTCCTGCAAGCGTTACAATACCAGGCATTATTGAATCAAGTGAATCGATTTCAACTTCCTCATAAATTTCCAGTTGTAACCCATACGGCAGATAAGCCGAAAATATCTTTAATTGTTCTTCTTTTGTCATTGTTCTGTTTTTATTGGTTAATTCCTATTTTGCAGACTCCGGGAATATGGTTAGGATGTTTTAATTTTAATCCAGCCGTATTCAATCATCTTTTCAACTGATAGTCCATTCCATGGTAATGCGTAACCTTTTGAACGTAGGAAATCAGTTCCATATGAAGACCTTATGGGTCTTAAATAATTTTCATCTTCATGATACTCATAAACATAGCCATCAAAATCAATATCTACACTTATTATTTTTCTCTTATGTATTACAGAAATCCATTCTTTTTCCGTTTTGTCAACTACATGACCTCCGTCATCACCATTCCCTTCAAAAAGCATAGGACTTACGATTTTAGCAACTTCAATTGCTTCTTCATCACTGATCATTGAAAGGGGTTTTAGTTCCAAAAAAGCAACTAAATCGTCATTTATAATGTTTTTACCAGGTTCATCGATGCCGTCTTTTATTCTATATACATTTTGCCCCCAGTACTGAGCGAAAAACCGAGCTTTATTTTCTAATGTATTTTCCATAATTGTATTTTAAAAGAGGGGATCTCTCCCCTCGTGAGTGTTTAGCAGCCGCAAGATGAAACATGATTCGTGAAATAATGTCTTACAGGTCCAGCGTCTCCATTTGATGTTGGTGTAGTTGTGATCCAGGTAACTAGAATTAAATATCCGCCTGAACTTACGCATGAGGAACCACTGTTTGCAGTGTAATCAGTATGACAATTAATGACAGTACCACCATTGTAAATCCTACCTGTAGTAGCCATTTCTACGGCTTTAATAGCTTCTTGTTCTTCTCTGCTTGGATCTTCACCTTTAGCAGCAGATTTACTAACGGTTGATTTCTGTACAGGCTCCTGATTTGTTCCAGTTACAGACTCATTCGAACATGATAGTGTGATCATTCCGATCATTGCTAAGATTATTAGCTTTTTCATTGATTTTAATTTTTAAGTGTTGTGCCTACTTACGGCTTCGGCATTCCGTTTATGATTGTTTAACTCGAGTTCTAATTTTCTAATTCGCTTAATCTGTCCAATTCAGCGGCAATTAACGCTCCCGCTATTATCAAGCGCTCTTTTCGGTTTTCATTGCACAGTTTAGTAAAGCGATCTGGATCCCAATTATCAGGGGTTACAGGCGATTCAGCATAATCTAATCCTGTTAAGATTAATGCGGCTTGCTGCAGTTGTTTATTTTCGTAGTACTCCGGATGCTCAACGCTATATTGCGCTGTGAATCCGTATTTGTCTATTTGCTTTTGCCTTTCTTGGGCGATTAATTGAACGCCAATTGATTGCTCTTCCATTGTTAGTTATTTTGATTGTTATTTAGTAGTTCGGGGTTAGAGTGGATGTTGCCAATTAATTCTCTTGTAATAACACTACTTCCAAAAAGGTTTTTTGGCGTTTTTGATATATCTTCAATAATTACAATATAAAATTCACCAGGAACATATCTTTCAACTTTTATAACATCACCCTCATAAGCATAAATATGAGTGTTGAATTCTTTGAAAGTTTGTAGCTTCATGTAGAATTGTCCTATAGTTTCAGGTTTTACTTCACTACGCCAAGAGCCTGTATTATCTAACATTTCATATATAAAATATTTATCTAAAAATGAATGCTTGATACAGTTTCCAACCACCCATTCACTTGAGTCTTTTTTCTGACCTCGAAATAGAATTTTTTTTGCTTATTTCTCTCATGTTGTTTGTTTTAGTTCGTTCAGCAGTTGTCCTATTTCTATTCATTTTATCTTGTAGTCTTTTGCATATAAAATCATGTCTCTTTTTTAAATCGAAACCATATTTTTTTTATTTCAGAATACCAAAAATCATAACCTTTATGGTATTCAGGTAATCTATCAAAATCGTCTACTAATAAATTGTTTATGTAAATTCCATTGCCGTCATTTGTCACGTTAATTATATAATCTTCCATTATTTATTTTTGTTTTAGTTCGTTAAGAATATTTATTAATTATCCTTTTTGCATCTTCAATAGTTAGTGGCATTTCTTCACCTGTTATAGATCCAATTAATTCTAATGCTTCAACCGTCTTTTTGAGATTTCTCATTAAATCTTCTTTCATTTCCTCCTCTCTGTCCGGTACTTCTTCTAACCAAAAGTCCATTCCTTTAATTATTTCATCTTTGCAGTGTAGAGAATCAAAAAAAAGAGTATTCTTTAAAGTCTTTTTGGTTCTTATATTGTACTAATACTTCTGTAAAATCTTTCGGAAGTCTATTCTCCGATACCGGAACCTTTATGTATTTAGTTTTCATTTTCTTGGATTTTGGTATTAAAGTCTGTCACCCTCAGTGTCGCCGGAAGTATCAGGTGTAATAAATTTATCTGTACCCTCTTTTTCTTCGAAAGAAATTCGATAACCTTTTTTCTCGTATCGATCTGTTTCTGTGTAGATATATTTGCTTGTAACAGCGGTTACTTTAGACCCTCGATGCATTTCACCGACTAGATTGGCTTCTAAGTATTTTCTGTCAAAGGCATTCGCAGCGCCGGATCGTCTCCTATTGTTGTTAGTTTTCATTTCTGTTCTAGTTGTTTTAAATAAAGTTTATATCTGCTTGTACATCCTCGTAAATGTATTTTACATGCAGATGAGCAATTAGGCCATTCATTTTTAGCTGAGAGTTTCCACCAGTGACATAATTGTCATAATTATTTTGCCTGTGAAAGTCAAAGAACTTTTGCTTATTGGCATTTAATATTGCCTGAGCTTTTCTGCGGGCATCTAGATCTGGATATTCTGATTTATCTAATACAACATCTTGTAAAACTTCAACGCTTCGGCTTTCAGGCTTTGTGTCGCAGCCCCATTCCGATGAATTCACACGAGTTCCATTCATAATCCCATTCTCAATTTCAACGAAAAACAAATTCTCCAATCCGTAGTCAATTTCAAAGTAATAGGTGTATTGCAGTTCATTATGCTTTTCAACATCGACAGAAATATATTCGATATTCAAATCTTTTTCAATTTTTCTTAATTCTTTACGGTCTTTGTCATCATGATGATTCCAGTAAACCAACTGCTCTGTCAATGATTCAACATCTATTTCGTTTTCTGATTTCATAATATTTCTGATTTTAAAATTTGAAAAACCGAGCGAGCGAACCCGCCCGGCAAAAACTAATAACTAATCGTAAGACTTCTCAAACATCTTAGCGAATGGGTTATAAACCATTTGGCAAGTAATTAAGCCCTTTTCCTGCTGAATAAGAGTTGTATGGTTTTCCGTAACCAATTCAGCAGGTTCCTCTACTAAGAACGTTTCATTAATGTTATCTAAATTGATAACTTTTTGTGTTTTTGTGATGTAGTGTCCACTTGTTGAAGATGGAGCAACGTTGATTTTTGATTGTGTCATTTTGATTAATTTTAAAAATTAGTATTAATACTCGTAGGTCATTTTTGAAAAGTATTCATCACCTGATATTGTTGAGTAATCAGTTATTTTTTTTTGACGTTTTAATTTTATTGTATCCTTCCTCAGTGAAAGCGGTAAAGAATCTTTCGCCTTGCCTTGAAATTGATTTTATATCGTCCTTTGCTATAGTTGGAACTCTATATAATGAAGCGATAGCATTTTTAGCTGTTCTATGCGTTGGCTCAACTCCTAAAAAGAACATTCTATCAGTAGAAGGGCAATAGCACTGTACATAAGCTATGCTATCACCGTTGATATTACCTTTATATAAAGTGTAAACTCCTATATTCATCCCACTTGTTGTTCCTTTCAAATACTTCGCTTCTTTTTTATCAACATATGAATCAACTTCTTTTAGATTGTTACCGAAAAACCTAACTAAGAAAGCGTCACCATTTATAATTTGCATCATTTCTATAGCAGCTGATTTAATTTCTTCGTTCGGTTCCTTTAAAAAAGATTCAAGTTTAAATTCGTTCGATTTAATTTGCTTAAAAATGTCCTCAGGTATATATTTTCCATTGATATAATGAATCCCGTAACCATCATTAAAGCTTATTGCATACTCTTCAACGCTATGTAGGTCGTTGTTATCATTCCTGTGGATTACATTTGGAAAATTTGAAACAATACATAATCCTTCTAATTGAATAGACATAAACGAGGCGCTTGACCAGTCAACCCAATTACGCCAGTCCTTGTTCATATTAAGATTTAAAGTAGAATCCATAAAATCAAAAAATGAAAGAATTCCAAAATCCGTGTAATTAATGTAGGGTGAAAATGTGTAATATGTCATTTGGCTCTCTACTTGGCTCCTTACTTGGCTCCATACTTGGCTCCATACTTGGCTCCATACTTGGCTCCCTACTTGGCTCCTTACTTGGCTCCATACTTGGCTCTCTTTTTTGCAAAGCATATTTGCTGCTATCTGACAAGCCATAGGGGAATCAAGTTGTAGTACTATCGGCTCTTTTAGATTGCAAAATTTATAAAGATCTTTCATCAGCTTTTTTGTAGCTTCGAATGAGTTATTTTGATTTAACTCATAATTGAAAACTTTACTGAGCCATTTGTTTTTTACTGTTTCAAGCTGAGATTCTTGATCTTTTGTTAATTTTTCTATTTTTTTCATAATGATAATTTTTGAGTTCAAATAAACCCCGACCCGAAAGCCGGGGAAAAACATTTACCATGAACCAGTTTTGAAGACCTGGAAACTTTAATAGGTTTTATGCTCTGAATTAATTATAATTTCTTGATTGTTTTAACACCATAAAAAGCGAAGTTCTGTCTGACACACAAGAAGTAATATTTAGCATCGCCTTCAGCTTCTTGCTCATTTTCGGCATCTATGTAGATAGTCTTAATTTCTCTTTTTGGAATTGATTGATTATAATCTTCGATGTCGCAATCAACTCTGAAACTTATTTTTTGTTTTTTCATGATATTTATTTTTGAGAGTTATTAAAAAGCCTTTTTACAACATGCTCAGGTTTGCTTTAACATTAAACTAATTCTACTATGATTGTTCCTGCTGCGTTAGTTTCATAACAATGAATCACTTTTACTATCTTATACATCTTTTCTCGTACTGTGATGTAGTCATCAACTCTGGGAGGTGATATGTAACATGTATTTGCTACATAGTTGCCTTCGTGATCTTGAAAATTGAACTCCCTTTCTAACCTTACACCTATTGACGAAATCATATCATCAAGTAAAATATCAATCTCTTTAGCAATCTCGTTTCTATCTGTCATTTCAAATAGGTCAATTAATCTTTTTGTAACTGTTTTCATCTTAAAAAAATCTTCCGATTAAATAGATTGCGATTGAACATCCAACCATTACAATTCCTGCGATAAATAACTTGTCTACTGTTCCGATTTTGTTTTCTAAATTTTTCATAATAATTATATTTGTTTGTTGATTAATTATACTACAAATATATATTGTTATATCCGAAATATATTACGGGTTAGTGTTAAAGTTTTGTTAAAAATTATATTTGAAATATAATTTATATCACTATATATATAATTTATTATCTTTGCTTTATGGAAAAGAAGAAACTAAATCGTTTAAAAATAGTTTTAGCGGAAAAGGATGTTTCGCAAAAACAGTTAGCTGAAGGGATCGGCGCGGGCGTTGTATCTATTTCAAGATGGTGTACTAATGAATCTCAACCAGCTTTAGAAGTATTTTACAAGATCGCTGAGTATTTAGATGTAAGCGTTTGCGAACTATTGACTGATGTTAAGAAACCTTAGGGCTTTTACTAATCTCTTTGTAAAGATCCGCAACTGTCTTAGTTGGTTTTTTATGCATTTGGGACTATACAAAAGCTCTTAGTGCACTTTCTCTTTTTATAACTATTGTATCTTTTGATGAATTCATCTTCTTCGAATTCTTTAATTTTAAACTTAAAATTTTTGTCAAACCGGGAAAAGTCAGTGTATTTTTGCAAATGGTACATTACTGTTGTATGATCTTTTCCTATCTTCATCGCTATCCTGTTAAGCGACAATCCTTTTTCTCTAAGCCGGAAGCAGTAAATCCTTAAGTCGTCTAAAAGCTCCGAAGGTGTTCTTGATTTATTATCCGCCATTGTCTTTCTTTTTTTGAAGTAATCTTTTCCAGTGTTCCATCCAAACCTCTTCTGATGTGACGTCAAGTTTTAAATATGTCACGTAATTGTTGATCATTTCATTTTGAAATTCGAGATACACATCTTTCTTAACAACCTTTGGCAATGCTGTGCCTCCAGAACTTAATTTTCCTTCACCTACTTCAGGTACAAAATTTTTAAGGAAGTTTTCTACAAATTTCAGTTTAACATTTTCGCCCTTAGCTACCTTGATAAGATCATAGAATAAAGGAGTTGCTAAAACATATCCGTCCGCTTTAAATCGATGATAATCTTTTCTGATGTTTTCCAAATTCAAAGCTTCGTGTTCTTCTGAACTCAATTTTGGAGGTGGGGGATTTAGTAGTTTACTTATTTCGCCCCTGGCGTTTTGATACTTTTGGTCTCTTACCTTAAAATCAATATACCCTTGTTCATATTGACTAAGTTGTGCCTGATTTATCTCCCTATAAAATCCAACCTTTTCACCGTCAATTTGCAGCAGTCCTTTTGGAGCCATAGCCAATGCTATCATAAATTCCAGTTCTGTCAAATCAGATCTTCTACCGTAGTCAATAACCCTATTTAATGCAATGTTTAGCGGCGATAATGGGTCGTTTACTTCATATTCACTATCGTCTGGAAATTTAGGATCTATTTCAAACACAACCCTATTTGCAAACCGCATTAAGCTTTCATCATCAGCGTATTTAAGTTTCGGTTGCGAAATTTCCGCCAAGACCGTTTCCGGCATTTTGGTTACGAACTCTTTCGGCAAGTAAGGAAGCAGCGGAGACTTTCCCACCTTTGCCCATTGCGGCACTTCCTGAGCGATTGGTAAATCCGTTGTTTGCGTTGTTGTAAGTTGATTGTCCATAAATTGGTTTTATGTGAGGTATCGTGTTTTGTATTTTTAATTTCCAGTTTTCAATCTTTTTGCCGTATCCGTCTTTCCAGCCTGCAGCTACCCATGTGTCATATTTTGATTCGATCTGCGACTGATACTGTTCTTTTTTTCCGATTTTATTTTCTTCGATGTACTCAAGTGCGTAATTTGAAAAATCTTCTTTTGACGGAATATCTTTATTTATACTTCTATCTTTATTTACATCTACATCTTCATTTATATATAGCTTAAGCATTTGCTCAAGCACTTGCTTGTTTTTTGCTTGTTCTATTTCTTCATCATTCATTTCAAATAAAGCATTTTTAAGCTTCGTTAAATACTTGATATTAAAGCCTTTTATAGTCTTAGCCAGCTTTATTACAACACCTATATTTCCGCTTTTAGCTCTTTTATCTTTAAAATCTTGACGTTTAGAAATTATCTCTTCTGCGAAATTATTCTTCCATTTTCCTTCGCAAAGCTTGAACTTTTGCTCAAGCACTTGCTTAAGCATTTGCTCTATCATTTGGTATTCACTTGGTAGAATCCTGCAAATCCCAGCAATAAAATCTGGATCATTAGGGATACCATCTGGATTATCATATTGGAAGAAAAGCAAGTCCATATACCAAGCTCTGAGGTGAGCTTTCATGCCATTAGTTGACGCGATCCATTTATCAAAGTAAATTAGGACCGCCGGATCTTTTGCCATTCATATTTATTTATATATTTTCAAAATTTTCAACAGTTAGATTGGCTCTATCCAATCCTTATTTTTCTGAACTCCGACTTTTACACACTCTTCATTTTTTTTTTTTGCGGAGCCAGTGGGATTCATTTAGTCCAAATAAAAAGGACCGTGTTTTCTTTGGAATTGCTCAATATCAGACCGATTGTAAAGCTTGTTTTTCCCGTGAGATTTCGCAGGTTGCAGTCCGAATTTTTCTACCAAAATATTAAATCGTTTAGTGAACATATTTAACAGTATAGCGGCTTCCCTAGGCGTTAATAGGGTCTTTACTTCTGTAGTAGCTTTTTGCTGTAATTCAAAATATGCCTGACATTCTCCTGCATGAGCTCTTCTTACGGGTCGATTTAAAGATTTAGCATATTCTAATGTCGCCTCGGCATCCAGCTTATCTAGCATTCTTGCAACCCTACTATTTGGGATATTACCATCAGGTAAAATATTCAATTTTCGTCTTTGTTTAATCTCTTCGATTTTGGCGTCTTTTATCTGAGCAGGTGTTTTGTAAAGCTCACGGTTTTTCCTTTTCGGAGTTTCAACCGCCTCGTCAGATAAAAGGCTCACAATAATAGTATTGTATCCTTGTTGATTATTTGCAGTTAGATTATTCATTTTTTTCTTTGTTTTTGGTTGTTTAATTTTTGGTTCCTCGATTCTAATAAGGCGCTTTTCATTCCACTTAAACAACCCCTGCGAGTCGCGACCTATATAGAATCCATCTTTATCTTTCATTAGAAAGGAAGATCATCTTCTGTTGATCCCGGTATCAGGTTTTTAACTTCGTTTTCAAACTCAAACTCTTTTCCACTACCCATGTAAATTTTTTCGTCCCTAGCTTCTCTTTCCTCTTTTGATTGTTGGATGTAGACAGTGTGAGTGTTTCCGTATTGATCAATCTCCTTACGTTCGGCCACGATTATGTTTAGGTATTTTCCTTTTTCACCTACGACGATTTTTGTTTTGTCGATTTTGTCTAATTCAAGACGTACGTTGATTATTTTACTCATTTTATTTAAATTTTTCTGTTAATATTCTTTCGTTTATAAAGTCAAAAGCATCACTTCTCCATTGATTTCCCCATCGCAACAACATTCTATTCTTTTTAGGATAAATATCAATTGGTCCATATTTGTGGTGAAAGAATGAATAGCTTCCATTTTCTCGTTTATATACATCATACTCAAGCCCTAAATGTTGAAGAACAACTTTTTTAAAATATCCTTCGTTAATGTTCATATTAATTGTAAATGTGTTGCTAGGCTTATGTTAAGTGAGTTTAGATATTCCCTCGCCTGATCTATCATAAGTTTCATTAGAGCTATCTTTTTTTCATCACGATATATTAAAAACTCTTTAATCCGCGCTTCTTTAGGAATATCACTGTATGTCATATTATTTGTGATTTCTTTGTCAAGATCTTCCGGAATCCCATCAATACATCCAGCCTTCCATGCCATTCTTCTTTTTTCGTCTATGATTAAATCATCGGGTGTGTCAACAAGGCCGTATACAAGTTTCGCTTGTTTATATTCCGGAATCAAATCCATGTACGCCTGAAGCTGATATTCATAATCCTCATTTGGGACCTCATCTTCAAAAAGTGGAAAAGTTTCGTAATCCCAGGAACTTTTAAAGTCATAAATAATTCCGTCTTCAATAATGTCAGGTTCTCCCGAGAAATAATCGTTTTCGTAACGGGTTTCATTCTTTAATAGAAAGGTTCCGTGAACCTCATTGTATTGATTTATGTTTTCATCTTCTACTCCTATACCTTTCGTTAAGTACTTGCTTTGAACATTTTTTGACCTCCCAAAGACTTCATCCTTAAAAATTCCCTTTAAATATGTTTTAGCTCCTTCTGATAACTCAGGCCTAGCATTCTTCTTTTTTATCAGATCCGCCAATGTAATAGTTTGAGCATCTGTTAATGTTCCTTTTCTTCTTTTCTCGATTAATCCTACGAATGTTTTCGACTGATCCGGAGTAAGAGGTTTTGGAAGGCCTTTCATTAATTTACCAACAGCATGTGGCCTAAACTTGTAATTTGAAAAGTCACGCACTCTTAACATTTTCTAGTTGTTTTTTTTCTTTCGGTTACTAATACTTTATATTTCTGCTGTTGTTCTTTAGACATCTTAGTAAATAATGTTTGTAATTCTGCCACATCCTTACAAAGAGCTATTTGAGAATCCAGGCCATTGTCAAATATTGGCTGCTTTTTCATGATTCTAACTCCTCCTACTACTTGACCTTTCATCATTACACCCTGATCGATGTACAACTCAATTAAGAGTCCTTTCCAGTCCTCTACGAATGAGGAGCCTGAGAATAATTTTAATATTGCTGCATTCGTAGCATTCAATACTAATGGCTTTATATTTTCTTCAAAATATGCGATATTGAAGTTTCCTTTTTTTCCTGCAACATTTACCCCCAACTCTTGTTTAACTTCTCGTATTTTGAAAACAAGCCTTTTTCCTTCTTCGAGTAAGTCCTCTAAATCGGCCACTCCTAAGTGATCAGATTTATACACTTTTCGAAAGTGAGTTTTATGTGCTGTATTTTCCATTTTAAATATTTGTTTTTGCGTAGACTGAAAATGTCGAATTGTTATATTTTACTTTTCGTACTAAGTAGATTTTATTAGCATTAAGCAATTCCGTGAATCTTCCTGATATTTCGTGTGGTAATTTTTCTAGTTTCTCGCATATCTCTCTCGTACATTTACTCCCATCAACCAGATTATAAACCAAACGTCTCATTGCATCTGCCGAAGTCCTAACCTTGCTAAAGGCTAACTGGCTTACTTCGTTGTTTCTTCCTCTGCTAAAGTCAATTGATTCCATCTTTATATTCTTTTATGAATTCGTTGAGCATTACCATTTCTAATTCCGTAAGAGGATCATGGCCGAGGCGTTTACCATTAACAAGGAAAACACCTCCATCGTTTACTATTGTTACTGTCATTGTATTACACTTTCAAGGGTTGATAGAAATACAGTCATTTGCTCTTCGCTCTCGATATTTAAATCTTTCATTTCTCCGGATCCTCCAATCTGCATACAAGTAGAATCCGTAAATACATATATTGTAACCTGAGGTCCTTTACTTGTCAACACATTCTCAAAATACTCCTCGTCTCCTTGCTTTTGCTGGAACCCGTTGTTAAGTAGATATGTTTGTGATAAATTATTCATGGTAAGTGTATTTGTATTGTGAGTGATTGTCGTAAATAGCTCTTTGGTTTTGTAAAGTGTTTTTTCGATTGTCAATAACCCACTTTATGTACGATCTCTTTTTATGTAACTTTTTCATACTACCTCATTTTTAATAGTGATTCTAAAAGGCTGTAGTAAAACTCGGTAATACCGTGTTTAATGGTGATCATAGTCTTCATAGCTAAATGTTAGAACCTCGGTGAAAATCTTAAATCCAAACAAGTAAACTGTTGTTACCTCTAACCATCCGTATTCACTTGAATAATCTTTCATTACTCCGGTAGTGATCGGATTCTTAATGTGATTAAGTATTTTTTTCATTACTGTAAATTGATGATTAGGTTATTTTCTAAGTACTTTTCAATCTCTCTCTTCTCTAAGAGATTTAGTTCTAAATCTTCACATTCTTCATTGCTGTAAGCACTGATAAAATGAGCTTTGATATGCTTTACTGATCTTCCATAGTCGGAATCCTCAGTTTCTATTTCAAGATTTACTTCTAATGCTACCTCTTCATCTTCAAACAACATAAAGTCTTCGTCAGTAAATCTCTCTCTTGACTCAATCGACAAAACCATATTCTGTAATTTGATTTGCTCGATTGGATTTGAAAGTGTTAACTTTGTTGCCATAATTATTAGCTTTAGTCGGTTAATTTTTATCTGCCATCAGTTGCCGCTGGTGGCTTTTTAATTTATTTTGTTCTTTAATAAAACTTGATCAACTTCTTCTCTGATGAAATACACTCTATTTCCGATGCCATACGAAGGGATTTTCTTTTCTTTTGTCCATCTCCATAAAGTGGTTTTGTCAATTTTTAGCATCTTGCAAACTTCATCTCTTGTTAGATATTCCGTGGGCTGCTTGATATTTAATTCCTTATAGATTTTGGCTGTTAATTCGGGAATAAGAGAATCTTTTAGCTGTTGAATAAATCCTTCGGGAGAAACTATTACGCTGTTCATGATAAATTAGTTTCAAGAATTGATTTCATTTCTTTTTGACACTTACTAGCTTCTCGTTTCATCGATTCTGCATTTTTGTAAGCTCGTTCAATTAGCTTTATAATCCCCGGCTTATTGCCCTCAGAAACATTATTAGCTCTTCGCTTTACATAGTTCAATGTTGAAATACTCACTCCTGTTTCAGTACTCACATCTGCTATATCTTCACGAGTCGTAAACTCTTTTAGATAATCCGACACTTTTAAACTGATCGGTTGTCCATGTACTAATGCTGTCATATGATTTATCTTTTATTTAAACAATAGGGCTAAACCCATTTTTTAACATTGCAATTTTTAATTAACTTTGCGTTGTTGTTTTGTTGAGACAAATATACAACTAGTTATATTATAAACCAAACTTATTGCATATATTTCTTTTAAAAATATGCAACTTGTTGAATATCAAACATGAAAAATTATGTCAGACCGCGAAAAATTGCTACAAGAAGTATTATATCTGATAGATAAGTATTCAATAACCGCTTACGATATAGCCCAAGGAACGGGCATTTCGGCAGAAGGAGTGCAGAAGATTATTAATGGAAAGTCGAAGAAGCCATTAGAGAGAACGCTTAAAACTATAACTAGTTATATAACTACAAAGTATCTCATCTTAGAAAATAACAATAAAAAAGCAGAAAAAGCCATTACACAAGATGCTACGGATTTTAATAAACTCCCAATAGGTGAGCAGTTGGAAAAAATATACTATAAAGAAAGTGAGTTTGAGCAAAAGCTTGCAGTAATTCAAAATTCCATTACAAACAATAGTACGGTTCTTCTTGCAAAGCAAGATTACCAAGACCGGGATTTTAAGATGTTAATGAATAAGATAAAAGCGCAGGAAGAAGAATTGCGAGAAATAAAAATGATGCTAAAGGAACACCTTAAACATCAGTCTGAAAAATAAAAATCAATTCTTTAAAATATTGCAATCGCTTAATTTCGTTACAATATTTTGTTTTTTTACTAAAACGTAGCCTATTTGAGCAGCTATATTTTGCAGATCAGAAAACGTTAAAGACGCTTCTTTATTGAGTTCTTTCCGTATGTAGTCAATACTTGACGAGTATTCTTTCTCCGAAATAATAAAATTATTCAAGTCCTCCCAAAGTTGATCACCAAGCGAGATTAAAATTTTTAATCTTTCTGTACTATCAATCAGCTTCATCATTTCTATTTTTGATTATATCTGAATATCTATCTAGTGTTTTTTCTTTGAACTGATCTATTAAATTTACATTTTGAAGATATTTCTCGGTTTTGAACATGATAATTCCGATTACCAAGAATAAAACTAGTGCCGCTACTTCAGAAATTATAAATATGTCATTCTTATCTAAAAAGATAAACCTAATCAAGAATGCAAATTGAAAGTAACAAGAAACAAATACAGCATAAAAACTATACTTATGAGCTTTAAAGTAGCCGCCAAATGCCACGCATAAAAAAACTTAATGGCATCGAAAGAAAGAATATACAACTATCAAGGTCCAGCTGTTTCACTCCCGATATATTGTTAAACACTATGCTTTCAGTATCTACGAAATTCCTTATGATATTATTTGCGAACGGAAATAGAGAAGACAACAGTACTAAAACTGTTGCCACTCTTTGTAATATTATCTTACCACGGCTTATCTGGCTTTGTGGGGTCAACGACTGGGTTTGGCGCATTTGGATCTGATTGATTTACTCCGTCAGCGGGATCGTTAGCTTTGTTTGGCGCAAGCACAACGGAATCTCCAACCTTTCCGGCTTCTTTCTGGTTATTACTCGTCTTTAGTTTCTTAATGTCCAACTTGGGAGATGAAGATTGTTGTACATTCTCTTCTTCTCTTTCAGCCGAACAAGAGTAAACTGTAAATGTTAGCAATAACGCTGCGATAATAAATTTAATTGTCTTCATAAATTATTACATTTGATTAATTCAGTATAAAAATACTAAATAATAGCTCGTTACGTTGCTAATTTTACACAAATACTCATTTTTCAAATATAATTAAATAATTCATATCACAATGAAATAAAGTGTATTTTTTATTCATTCAAAATAAGACATTACGGGAAACCGTAAAATGTGAAATTTTATTTTTATTTATATTTGTAAAAATCATTAATCATGAAAAAAATACTATTTACTCTTTTCAGTGCTATAATAATGTCTTGTTCCAATAGTAACAACGAGGATCCAAGCGATACATATGTAGGGCAATACTATTTCGTTAAAAATATCGCTAAAATTGATGGAGTTGTAACTTCAGAGAATAATCATGAAGGAGCATGCAGTGGGCGATCCAATTACTTAATAAAAAGCGACAACCAAGCAAAATATGAAGTATGGGGAGCGAATGCTGGAAAATGCTCCTTGCTTGGCACCTACACATATACTTACAATCCAGAAACAAAAAAAAATAGATGGGCAAAGTGTGTCTTTTGAAGGCAATACAATGATTATTACTAATACGGTAACCGGCTCACACACAGTAGACAACATATACTACTACAGAAAACAATAAAATAAATTAAAAAACGAATAATGAAAAAATTACCTAAATTAATACTAATTATCTGTATTTTATTTTCGCATTGTTTATTCTCGCAATTCACAATATCAGACAGTTCATCTGATTGGAAAATGCTTGGAAAAGAGGTTAATGACACGTCGATTTTCACTAACGGAACAAAAGCAAAGTTAACAGTTATTGATGTGAGGAGTAAAACAATGGGTTACGATCCTTTGTCTACGTTTAAAACTAAAAGCCAAAGAAACTTTGATAATTTAAATAGTGAAATAAGAAAAGGAAATGAAGGAGTAAAAGAGGGGCGCTTTAATTTCACTTTCAATATAGAAGCAAACACCCTTGACAAAATATACGATATAATAGCTGACCATTTTGAAACAAGAAAGAAGGAGGAAATTACACTATCCTTTCCGGAAGGCAATATATATCTTGATTTCAACTCAAAAACATTATTCTATGCCGTATCATTTGGAATAGATCAAAATGGACAGAAAGTTTTTGCGTCGCCTATGATTAAAACTCAAGTTAATAAATTACTTGGAAAGAAATAATCCGAGAACACGAGCTCCGTCATTGTTTTTTTTTATGAAGTCTTACTTTGTGATTGTTTTCTAAATGTTTTTGCCGTTTGCATTGCCCAATCATCTGCTGTTTTACCGATATAATTAAGAAATTGTGCTTCAGTCGTATGTCCAGTGATGGCCATTAATTGAGGCGTACTATAATTTTTATCTCCGTAAAAATTTGTCGCAAATGATCTTCGACAGGCATGAGAAGAAATCAAATAACATTTTTCCGCATTAACAATTTCTGTTTTTTTCGTTTCTTCATTAAACATTCGTCCCTTGATAATATCATGAATCCCTGCAATCTCACAGACTTTTTTTAAGTATCTATTAAATAATGTAGCATTTGAATCTTCGTTTTCAGAAAAAACTGGAGGAAATTGACCACCATACTTCAAAAGTATGCTTTCAACTTCACTATGAAGAGGAACAACCACCCTTTTAGCTCCCTTTTCCTGCATAACCTCAACAAATCTATATGTTATGCCATTATAATCAATTTTAGTGAATATATCCTTGTTCGTAATTCTAAACAGGTCTCCTACCCTTTGACCTAAAAAACATCCTATAACTAGCCAATCTCTTGCCGTGTTCCAGTCCTTATCTAACGTGACAACCTTTTTTACCTTATCAATCTCTCTGAAATTAAGATATATTTTAAACTCTCCATTTGTGGAGCCTGGTGAAAATCCTCTAACTTTATTATGCAAAGGTTTCCCGTCATTATCATTAGCGTAAAACAAAACAGTTTTAAAATTTTTAATGAATCTTGATGACGTTGTTTCAGCTAGAGAACAATCTACTATTAGGTAATTTTTAAAATTCGCTAATACTTCTGCGCTAACATTTAATATCAAATACTTGTGATTCCTTTGTTCTTCAAATTCTGAAAATCTATCTCTAAGATTTTTGAGCTTATTAACATATTCTTTCTTAGTTTCCTTTAAACCTTCCTTGAATTTAATATGTTTATTAAGATACACTGAAAAGTAATTATCGTCTTCTTCAGCACCTTCATCTGTATTAGAATTTTCAATTACATCATCTACTCTGCCAAAGTATTTTTGAACTACATCGTCAAGCCAAGCCTTGTTAAATATCACACCCTCTGAATAATCCGAATTATATGATTTAATTAAATGCAATTTGAATTCATCAAGTTGAATCGCTAACTTTTTCAATTCAGGAGTCTTTTGAATCGGAGCAGCATTTGCAACACTCCAGTTTTTGGAATTAATTGTTAATCCTATTTTTGTTTGCGGAGTTACTGATCGACTAACAGAAAGCCTAACATAAATTTGTGCTGTTTCCGATTGATGAAGTACTCTGAATTTTACAGTTGCCATTTGGTGATTTTATTATTAAGCAAATATACATTCCAACCAAATTCCAACCAAATTCCAACCTACCTAAATATTACTGCATTTCCATGCAATCTGTTAAAACTACTAAATCACTATTTTACAGCTATTTATATTGTTTTAAGGAAAATACAGATGTTCTAAATTACATCATCCGGGTACGCTAGGTACCTCAAAGCTTTCCTTTATTTTATTGGAAAGCTTTTTTTATATATCTATGATATTAAATTTCAAATATAATTCACCTTCTTATGATCTCAGTCATAAAAAAAATCAAAAACTACTAGTAAGTTTGTTGTACAATCCTTTAATAATCATCACTTAGTGTCTTTAACTAAAATGGATAATTATTACTTCCTCTTTATGGGGAAGTTTTTATGTGAAACACTTTTTTAGATCTTATAATATTACAGCCCCTGGAGTCTTTCAATTTTTGGAAGGCTCCTTTTTTTGTAGAAAACTAATAATAAACATTTATGATTTAAGTCATAAATAAGCTTGAAGGTTCAGAATATATTTGATTAGAGTTCATCACGATCTCGCAACCCTATTTTAAACAAATACTTATATATTTATTTTTACGTCCTAAACGTCTTTTAAAATTAAAGTACATCTTTGAATAAAAAATCCCCAACCGAAGTTGAGGATAAAAACTAATAACCATGAAAACTCAATTTAAACATGAGTTACATTTTACATTGAAATATCGTGCCAAGAATTTCATTTATTTTATTTTAACTTAATTTTAAGATTTCGCATTAAATAAATATTATTTCTTAACATTAAAAGACCCCTCAAATTGAGGGGGCAAACTTTTACCTTTGTTCAAGGTTACAACATATATGGAACAGTAAAGATACCTGAACCGGAAAATACACATTATGATCAGAATCATAATTACTAATATTACTTAGTTTCAATACATTCCGCTATAGTATTCCTCTTTTGCCAGGAGGTTTTAATTTTAATTGAGAATTTACCTTTAAATATATTTGTAAGCTTGGAGTTATATGATGGTACAGTATCATAAAACAAGACCTCCCGTCATTAATACAAGAGGTCTCAAAAACAATAAAAACTTTTATATCATATCATCATATTACCTGTGTATACAATCATCCAATTCTTAATAAGATCGTTTGACTTTTTGTTTAAGTTTGTCTCATCTTGGCTAAATGCTTATCTAACAAAATTGAAAACTAACGCTCAGAAAAATCAAAAACTCATTTAATAAGAAATAAACAACTGAATACCACACCATTAAAGGTAAGATTTTATTTTTAAATATTTCAACATTTATTGAAATATTTTTCTTTGCTTTGTAACAGTGACTTGAGAAAAAAAATAAGCTCCCATATTTGGGAGCTTATTTTTTACAAATTATTTAATGTATTATTCCTTGATAAATTTCTTTTGGGCTGTACCCTGAGTATCATCAATATCGATAACATATACTCCGTGGATCAGGCTGCTTACATCTATTTTGTTATTTAAGATGATCCCGCTTGTCACAAGCTGACCCGCCGCATTGTATATCTTATAATTAGCTCTTTTGCTAATATTTTTCACATTCAATATTGTATGTACCGGGTTAGGATAAATCAATATTTCCGTTTGGTTGGTTGCATTAGGTACCGGATTTTTAGAGATTCTTACTGTATAATCCTCAACTTCCCCGTTGGCAAATCCTGTACAATTTACAGGGATACCATCTCTCTGCATGGCAACTCTCATTACTACATACTTATAATCTGTCGTACTGATGAACGCATCAGAAGGTACACTGAACGTTCCTGTAATAGGTGTTGTCGTATTGGGTGAAGACACAAGAATTCTCTCATTGATATCAAAGCTTCCGTTTCTGTCAAAATCAATCCATACAGCAATACCTTCATTATATGTATTTCCTGTCCAAGACTTTTCAATAGAAATCTCATTACCTGTAGATCCCTGAATCAACTGAATAAATTTGGATGTATCAGCTGTAAAGTCTGAATACGTAGTGGCATCTGTACTGCTCTCCATAGTCGGTTTACCGCTTGGTTTTACCGTAACTTTTGAAATATATTCAGATGCTGAGCTTCCGGATTTCATCGGACAATAGATTACTGTAGGTGTTGTGAAGTAGTAAGGAAGTGTATAAGTTCCCGGTGTACCACTACAAACATTGGCTACTTCCATTTCATATTTTGTTAACTCCAATAATCCTGTGATCACATAATTATTGTTCGTTACTGCAACTGTTGTCCAGCTTGGTATACCCACTTTTCTATATCTTAAGATATAAGTAGCACCAGGGAAAGAATCCCAAACTACAGTAGCGGTAGTAGTTGTAAGATTAGTAATTGTTAATCCCGGAGGAGGTAAATCACATGTTCTTTCAGTTGTGAATACAGCAGGAGAAGACCATCCGTTATAAGTTGTTTCATTATCACACTTATTGGCAATCTGAACCTCGTAAGTTGTATAGACATTCAACCCGCTTAATAAGTACGTATTTGTCGGCGCTAATGGTAAAATAATATCAGCGCTCCATCCTGCATTACCACTTCCTACAATTCTATATCTCATTTTATAAGATGAACTTACCGCAAGTGGCGACCATGTGATCAATGCAGATGTTGTCGTAATGTTACTTGCTGTAACATTCGGAGGTGTCGGGTCACATTTCGTTAAAAATTCATTATGAGAATATGTTCCAGGAATACTGTTACAAACTGCCGCTACTTCTACTTCATATAGTGTAGCCGGTAATAAACCTGCCAGGTTATATGTATTAGTAGTTGCAGGAGCCGCTGCCGCTGCCACACTTACCTGAGTCCATGCACTACTAGAACCTACCGGTCTGTATCTCACAATGTATGAAGCTCCACCGCTATCTTGTGGCCATGTTAATATTGCTGTATTATGTGTAATAGCACTTACAGCTACAGTTGGTGTTGCTGTGCTACAGATTAGTAATTTAATATTATCTACAGCTACAGGAGGCTGATTACCACCACTGCTGTCGTTTCTCCATTCAAATACCAGACGCATTGTTGTTCCTGCAAAGCTGCTGATGTTTAATGTACTGTTAAGATATGACTGCCATGTGGTTTGCTGGTTATAGTTATTTCCTAACTGAATTCTTCCCGCACCTGCAGTAATCTGAGCTCCCGCAACAGGCATAAAAGATGATGGAACTAACCAAACTCTTAGGTAATCATAAGAACTTTCTCCATCTGCTTTCCAGTCAAAAGATAATGTGGCAATCGAAGCTCCGGCCGGTACAAGAATATCACGGTAAGCCTGTACTACACTCGTAGAACTTGTAGAATATTCATTCGTAGTTCCGTTTGTATTGGATATATAAATGGAATTAGCAGGGTTTCCGGTTGCTGAACCATAAGCCCATTTATTGGTTTGAGTTCCGTTGATGAATCCAAAATCATTCGCTCCTGTAAAGTTTTGATTATATGGGATCGTTGCAGGAATCTGCGTAGTACTGAAACTTGGACCCCCAATCCAGAAACTGCTGTCCGTAGGGCTACATACAGACTTTACCCACCAGTAATAAGTGGTATTTGGCGTTAACGTCGTTAAGTTTACAGAAGTCGTAGTACTTGTTCCTGTCGGAGGAGTACCTGCAACAGGCGGAGTATTCGTTGTTGTAAGATAATAAGCATATCCATTGGCAGGTGCCGGCGTCGGACCTGTCCAGCTCAGTACAGCACCTGTTGCTGTTACCCCATTTACAGCCAAAGCTGAAGGTACCACACAAGTAGGAATTGCTAAATTGATATTATCTAAAGCTACAGGAGGCTGAGTACCACCACTGCTATCATTTCTCCATTCGAATACCAAACGCATTGTAGTTCCGGCAAAACTGCTCAGGTCTAAGTTGGTATTAAAATAAGTCTGCCAGGTCGTTTGTTGATTATAATTACCTCCAACCTGGATTCTTCCTCCTCCGGCAGTAATCTGAGTTCCTGCTACAGGCATAAAAGATGCCGGAACCAGCCAGACTCTTAAATAGTCATAAGAACTTTCCCCATCTGCTTTCCAGTCGAAAGACAAAGTCGTTGCAGTAGTTCCTGCCGGGATAATTATATCTCTGTAAGCCTGAACAATACTGGTTGTTCCTGTAGAATAAGTATTATCGGTTCCGTTATTCGATATATAGATGGAATTCGCAGGATTTCCTGTTGCAGAACCATATACCCATTTATTAACCTGGGTTCCATTCGTGAATCCCAGATCATTCCCAGTCGAGAAGTTTTGACTGTATGGAATAGTTGCCGGTATTTGAGTCGTGGTAAAATTATCTCCATTCGCCCAGATACTGCTGTCTGTAGGGCTACATATTGCTTTTACCCACCAATAATAAGTAGTATTAGGAGTTAAAGTTGTTAAGTTCACAGAAGTTGTAGTAGTAGTTCCTGTAGGGGTTGTTCCTGCAACAGGCGGAGTATTTGTAGTCGTAAGGTAATAAGCATATCCGTTCGCAGGTGCAGGCGTAGGTGCTGTCCACGATATCGTTGCAGAATTGGATGTAATGGCTGAAACTGGCGATACTGTTGGAAGTAAACATGTTGGAATCGACAGATTAATATTATCGATTGCAACAGGTGGCTGGGTTCCTACACTTCCATCATTTCTCCATTCAAACACTAAACGCATAGTACTTCCTGCGAAGCTGCTGATGTTCAAACTTGTATTTAAATACGTTTGCCAGGTTGACTGCTGATTAAACTGTCCCAGCTGAATATTTCCCCCACCAGTGCCAATCTGTGCACCGGCAGTTGGAGTTAATGTAGCCGGAACCAACCAAACTCTTAAATAATCATATGTACTTTCCCCATCTGCTTTCCAATCAAATGCTAAAGTTGCAATTGTGGATCCTGCAGGAATTGTGATATCTCTATATGCTTGTACAACGCTGGAACTTCCAGTATCATAAGCATTCGCCGTTCCTCCGTTATTTGAAATATAAATGGAATTGGCGGCATTTCCTGTTGCGGCACCATATTCCCATTTATTTGTTTGACTTCCATTAACCAATGTCAGATCATTTGCCGTCGAAAAATCCTGAATATACGGCAGCGTGGCGGGGGCTTGCGCAAGCAAGTTCACGTTGATCAAACAAAGAAGAAGTATTAAAAAAATAGAAAATCTCTTCATAAGTTATCATTATTAATATTAATCCTACAAATCTAAATCGTTTTTTTATAACATTTAGTATATAAATTAATATTTTTTATATGAATGTTATAAATAACAAATATTGAGATAGCGGAAAAAAGTACGGATTAATCACTCTTTACAGAAATGACAACCAACAAAAAAAAAACCGAGTCCCCATTTAACTCTACTTTTTTACTGAAAAAATGAATTGTAAAATTCAATGTTGGAAATTATTTTTTACTAAAATTAAAAAACAAACGGCCTCCTGAGAGGCCGCAAAAAACACAAATGATGAAAAAAATCTATTTCTAGAGTCGAAATAGAATATCTTAAATATAAAATTTAGCTTTCTATTGCTTTTGATCCGCTCAATTAATGCTGTATCATATACTCATTAAGCTTATTTAAACTTGTAATTATTGAATTTAAACTACAATGTACGATCAAAATTTGTATAAATATAATTTTTAAAAAACCAAAAATACTATTTATTTCTAAAATCCATTAATAAAATACTGTTAAATCCCATTTTAGGAAATGATCACAATACTTTGCCGTACTTAATTTCATCAACAATATTTCAAAAATATACTTATCCTCAAAAGTACTTATTTAATATGAATTTAATCAAAACCCATAATTAAATGAAATGTACATTATAAAAGATCCCTGGTATATCCGAGGGATCTTGATGAATAATATTTTAGAAGATTAAAACCTTTTAATGACTAAAAGCTTTGGATTATGCCGCAATTTTCATGCCTACACATAAAAAATTAACAACCTTCACAATAAATTAACTTTCTTATGATTTTATTATAAACAACCAACCTATAACTAACTGACAATAAAACGCTTACAAATAAAAACTTTTTATTTTCTGAAATTTTTAAAATATATTTTTACTTTTTCTGATTCTTTTCTGATTTTTTAACTTTTGTTAACTAAAATTTGGCTTCATAATTGAAAATACTTAGAAAGCTATCATCTTTTTGATGAGGCAACCTTAGACTAAAAAATTTGAATTATGAAGAATATAGTAATAACAGGTTTATTGTCAGTATTTTTACTGACAGCTTGTAAAAAGGATGATCAGGTGGCGGAAAAGTCACTGGAACAACAGAAAATTGAATTCCAGGCCAAACAACTTGAAATAGAAAAACAAAAGTTGGCGATTGAAAAAGAGAAAATGGCCTATGAATCTCAGAAAAAAGCAGACAGTATTGTTGAATCCAATAAAGCAAAAGCTGTAGCTGCAAGAAATTCTGAACCAAGAGTTATCACAAAAACCCGAACCATATATAGAGACAGAGAATCAGGTTCAAGCAATAGTAATAATGGAAACTATGCAAACAACGGAAGCAATGCTTCTCAGGGAACAACTCAGAAAAGAGGAATGAGTAAGGCTGCTAAGGGAACCATTATTGGTACCGTAGGTGGAGCTGCTGCTGGGGCTATTATCAGTAAAAACAACAGAGGTTTAGGAGCTGTAATTGGTGGTGTTGTAGGTGGTGCAACGGGATATGCAATTGGTAGATCCGGAGACAGAAAGGACGGAAGAGTACAACCTCGTAATTAATAATTATACATAAAAGAATAAAAGATTGCTTATTTTTAAGCAATCTTTTTTTATGATTCTAATTCTGTTTTCCTCTGTAATTATTATCTCCACCCTTCTGGGATGGGGAAAAATTATGGATATGCTTTCAGGAACTTTATTTTCAGGTATTTCAGGAAAAGCTTTTTCGGGAATATTTATCATAAGTGTTATATGGACCTTAATCGCATTTTTCATTCCGCTCAATATCAACGTAGAAATAACCACGATTGCAATAGGTTTGTTCTTTTTTTTTTAAAGATAAACTCTATCTGGAATATTATCGGTTTTCAAAAAAAGACATGATTCTTCTGACTGCCATCGTGTTGATCATTCTTTTTTGTGGTTCTTATTATCCTTATATTCTGGATCACTTCGGCTATTATGTACCCTCTATAAAATGGCTCACGGAATACGGCCTTGTTAAAGGAATCTCTAATCTAGACCTTACATTAGGGCAAATGTCGGTATGGCATATATTCCAGGCAGGGTTTTCTAACTTTTCTGATCCTTTTCTACGGATCAACGTCATCATATTAATCATTTATGCATTTTATATCATTGAAAAAAAATCCTGGATTCAACTTGGGTTTCTTCCGGTTATGCTTCTCTTCTCTCAGTCCCCAAGCCCGGATCTGCCGGTTATTATTTTTTCGCTGATTATTTTAAATGAAATTTTATCAGAAAATAAAAAATCAGCTCTCCTTTTCGCACTCTCTGTTTTTATTTTCACAATAAAGCCAACCATGATCTGGCTTCCCGTTCTTAGTTTTCTTTATTCAGTCTTTATTATCAAATCGCCTGTAAAGAATATTTTTTTGGGTGTGGTAATACTTATTTTGTTTTTCGTAAAAAATATCTGGACATTCGGGTATCCTGTATTTCCAATTGCTTTTGTTGACCTGGGAATATCATGGAAAACCAACCCTGAAATACTTAAAAGATCATCTCAGTTTGCCATTCAGAAAACCTATGACATGCAATACACTTTTGAAGAAATTCAAAAGTTTTCTTCAATAGATTATATTAAAAACTGGCTCTTTTTAAAAGGCATTAAAGCAAAGATCAATATTTTATTCATACTGACTCTTCTTCTTTTGATACTGTATTCTGTTCGAAAGAAAAACAGAGTTATTAATCTTATCACCATTTCAATAATTATCAAGACAATCCTTGTTCTTTTATTCTCTGCACAGTACCGGTTCTTCATTGATGTTTTCTTTATTGTAGCCTTTATTTTGTTATCTCATTATATTAACAGAAGTAAATCAATAGCCATATTTTCAATAGCGGGCACTTGTGTTATATTCTTTTTCTTATTTCCATCATTGATTGCAACGCATATTCCAAGCTACAAAATGGCCCGTTTCATGGGTAAGTTTGAAAAAAAACAGATTTACCAACCCTCTGTATATCAATATACCCCGTTCAGGTCTTTCAGAATCGGAAATCTTATCTTTAATGTTCCTGAAAACTATCCTTATAGTTTTGGCACTCCACTTCCTTCTATGACCGTTAGTTATATTATTGATAATGCTAACGCAAACATCTTTCCGCAAACCATCAATAAAAATAATATCCGGGAAGGCTTTGTATGGAAAACGATGAATATGAAGGAGAAAAAAGAAGCAATGCGGGTTATCAATATTATCATTAACCACAATAAACAGAACTAAACACAAAGGCATTATTATATTAATAAAAAGCCGTAAATTTGTGCTATGTTCAATACTTTAGGTAATCTTCTCAGTCTTACAACATTTGGAGAAAGTCACGGTGTGGCTTATGGTGGAATAATCAATAACTTTCCGGCAGGTTTAACAGTTGATCTCGATCAGGTTCAATATGAACTGGATCGTCGCAAGCCTGGCCAGTCTGCTATCGTTACTCAGCGAAAGGAAAGTGATACGGTAAAATTTCTTTCCGGAATATTTGAAGGAAAAACCACAGGTACCCCCATTGGTTTTATCATCGAAAATGAAAATCAGAAATCAAAAGATTATGATCATATTGCAAATGCATACCGTCCAAGTCATGCAGATTTTACATATGATCAGAAGTTTGGGATCAGGGATTACCGCGGAGGTGGAAAATCATCTGCCCGGGAAACAATCAACTGGGTTGTAGCCGGAGCGCTTGCAAAACAGCTCTTATCAGATATCGAGATCAATGCCTATGTTTCTTCCGTAGGTGACATCTTCTGTGAGAAGCCTTATCAGGATTTGGATTTTTCCAAAACAGAAAGCAATGATGTACGTTGTCCTGATACTGAGACAGCTGAAAAAATGATTGCCCGAATTAAAGAAATTAAAAAAGAAGGAAATACCATCGGGGGAACCATCACCTGTGTTATAAAAAACGTTCCTGTAGGAATTGGAGAACCTATTTTTTCCAAATTGCAGGCTGAACTTGCAAAGGCAATGCTGAATATCAATGCCTGTAAAGGTTTTGAATACGGAAGTGGTTTTTGTGGGGCTAAGATGACCGGCAAAGAACATAATGATGCCTTTAATCCCGATTTTACTACAAAATCTAATCTTTCTGGGGGAATACAAGGTGGTATTTCCAATGGTATGGATATTTATTTCAGAGTAGCTTTCAAACCTGTAGCCACCATATTAAGACCACAGGACAGCATAGACAAAGATGGAAATCCTGTTGTTGTTGAAGGAAAAGGAAGACATGATCCATGTGTCGTTCCAAGAGCGGTTCCCGTAGTTGAAAGTTTAGCCGCATTTGTATTAGCCGACTTATTTTTGATCAACAAAACAAGAAATCTAAATAACTTTTAAACACAATAATATACACCATGAAAGATTATTGGGATAAAGCAATCAATTTTGAAGAATATGTTCGTATTGGAAGACAAAGACTTGAAACTCCTGACAACCAACATGACATCGATTATAAACAATATTATGAACTGGGGCTTCAAAGGATGGACAGAACCCTAAAAAAATATATCCTTGACGAAAACCAGGTTAACGAATTAAAATCTAAGAATTTTAACGGGAAAATTCTGATTATTTCAGAAGTATGGTGTGGTGACGCCAGCTCAACGGTACCGGCACTTGTTAAGTTTTTTGAGGGTCATAATGAGGTAAGAATTTTTCTGAGAGACAGTGATAAAAGTTTAATTAATCAGTTTCTAACGAATGGAACAGAGTCTATTCCTAAAGTTATCATCCTGAATGATGATTTTACGGTAAAGAACTCATGGGGACCCCGACCTCATTACGGCAAAGAATTGTTAATGAAATATAAGGCAGATCCGGAGGCTTATCCTAAAGATCAGTTTTATAATGATCTGCAAATTTACTATGCTAAAAACAGAGGTAAGGATGCTGTTCAGGAAATACTGGAGTTATTGTAATAAATGTATGCGTCAGAAATGACAATAAAAAATAGCAGATGAAAAAAAATATACCATATCTTGTACTTATCATTATTATAGGAATTATTGCTTTTATTCCAGGAGTAAGAAATTTTGTGAAGGACCAGTTCTTTCCTGTTGCTACTATAGAAAATGCAGTAACTGTAAGTAAGGAAGATTATGATATCGATTTACAGGGGATTAACGTTCCAAGTACAAATCTGAAAAACTTTACAGATAAACCTATCTTTCTAAATTTCTGGGGAACCTGGTGCCCGCCATGCAGAAAAGAATGGCCAACCATTCAAAAGCTGTACGACACCAGAAAAGGGAATGTAGACTTTGTACTGATTGCTATGAAAGATGAAGAATATGCAGTAAGGAAATTCCTTCAGGAAAATAATTATACGGTCCCTGTTTATATTGCCCAAAGTCCGATTTCAGAAAAGCTGTTACCAAAAGCATTCCCGACAACATTTTTACTGGATAAATCGGGAAGGATCCTGATCAAAGAAGACGCGTACAGAGATTGGAATACAGAGTCTGTACATCAGTTCATTGACAATATTATTAAATAAATCTTTTAACGAATTTTTATAATTATTTGGTATAGAATTTGCGAATTTTGTAAAGTCAAGAATTTATTTAAACCAAACACAAAATGAAATATTCTAAATTAAACCTGGCTAAAGAAGCCATCAACCATAAGGGCTTTGTCAAAAAAATACCTGACATTTTCAGAATGGTTAAATATTGGAGAAAAGGAATTTATCCTATGAAATCCATTGATATTATTTTACCGATGTTAGGGATTTTATATATCATTTCTCCAATCGACTTAATTCCGGAAGTAGCTGTTCCTGTTTTGGGAGTCCTAGATGATCTGGCTGTTTTATACTTAGTGATCCCTAAACTAATCAAAGAAGTGGACAAGTTTTTACTTTGGGAAGCTGAACAAAAACTAAATACAGGTAATACCAAGATAATCGATGCTCAAATTATAAAATAATTGACGCAAATATATTATTTGAAGCCATTCCAAAAATTTGGAATGGCTTTTTATTTATAATTTAGGGATAAATTTTTGAGCCTTATTACAAATCCTTAAATTTGCAACATCTAATAAAAAATAATGGAAAGTAAAAAAGAGTTCTTTTTAGAGTGCTACAAGCTAGGTATCATTAAATTTGGGAGGTTCACTTTAAAAAGCGGTATTGAAAGCCCGTTCTACGTAGATCTGAGACCTTTGGCTTCTGATCCTAAAATTTTGAAAAATCTTGCAAATTATTTATTGGAAATGCTTCCTCTGGATAATTTTGACCTTATTTGTGGAGTTCCTTATGCCGCTCTTCCTATGGCTACAGCCATGTCTCTGGAAAGTTACATTCCACTTATCATTAAAAGAAAGGAGGCTAAAGATTACGGGACCAAGAAAATGATCGAAGGAATTTATCAGAAAGGACAAAACTGTTTATTGGTAGAAGATGTGATCACTTCCGGAAAATCTTTATTAGAAACCATTGCTGAAGTAGAACAGGAAGATCTAAAAGTAGCAGATATCGTTGTAGTTCTTGACAGGGAACAGGGAGGAAAGCAGCTTTTGGAAAGTAAAGGATTCAGAGTTCATACCCTATTTAATATTTCAGAAGTATGTACTATTCTTCAGGAAACAGGAGAATTATCAGATGAAGAAGTAAAAAGGATCCAGGATTTCCTTTTAGGAAACCACATCCAATTTGAAGAAAAAATCAGAGCTTCTTATGAGCAGAAATTAAAATCCGCTCAACATTCTGTTTCTAAAAAATTATTAGAACTAGCCATCAGTAAAGAATCGAACCTTATTGCTTCAGCAGATGTTACCACAACCAGAGAGTTACTGGAATTTGCTGAAAAAGTAGGACCTCATATTATTGCTCTCAAAACACATATTGACATCATCTCAGATTTCGAATTTGAAAAAACAATTACTCCGTTAAAAGAATTAGCCGAAAAGCATAAATTCTTACTCATGGAAGATAGAAAATTTGCCGATATTGGAAACACACAGGAATTACAATTCACGAGTGGAGTATTTAAAATTACCGACTGGCAGATTTTGTAACGTCACAGGTTATCGGTGGTTTTGAATCTCTTGACTGCTTTAAGAATGTAGGTGTTGTTGCAATTATAGGAATGTCTTCAAAAGGAACGTTAACAACGAATAGCTACCGTGAAGAAGCTCTTAAAGTATCTCTATCCCATCCTAATGTAATCGGGGGAGTTTCTCAAAACCCAATTCCTGAAGAATTATTGTTATTCACTCCAGGAGTAAATCTTTCAGATTCGGGAGATGGAAAAGGACAGCAGTACAATACTCCTGAACATGTTTTTAAAAGCCTGAATACTGATTTTATAATCGTAGGAAGAGGAATTTATAAATCTGAAAATCCTGAAGCTGCCGCATTAACTTATAAAAACGAAGGCTGGAAAGCTTATATAAGTTCTTTAAAAAAAAGGTTAATTCGAGAATAAAAATTTATAAGTCTATACAAAATGAGTTATATTTGATGCTTTATCACCACATTGAGAAAGATCAGTATTTGTCTTATTTTGTTTTTGGGAATTGTGCAGGTTTCTGCGCAAAAAGACAGCATTTCTATTGAAGCGAAGTTATCTTCAGATAAAAAAACGCTGGATATAAATCAGGAAATTGTTTATTACAATAACTCTGAAAAAGATTTAAGTACCGTTAAACTTTTAAACTGGGTTTCTGCTTATCAAAAAAGAGGAACTTCACTTGTTTACAGAAAACTGGAAGATCGTAATACTGATCTTCATTTCGCAAAACCTGAACAACTGGGGAAACTTTTACAATTTAGCATAAAAGGACCTGATGATGAGGCTATTCCTGTAAATAATTTAAGTGCGGAAAATCTTTTTATTCCTTTAAATGCACCTCTTCAACCGGGGAAAAGCATAAGATTAAAACTGCAGTATCAGATACAGCTTCCGGATAAAAAATTTACTGGATACGGTACATCTGATCGAAATATAGCTTTAAAATATTTCTTTATTGTTCCGGATCATTTTGATCCGGGCAATATTTTAGGAAGATATTATCATGATATCGAAGAGTCTGTAAGTTTCAATACCTACTGGACCTTCCAATTTGACCTTCCTGCCCAATCTTTTATTGAAGGTAATCTTCACCAGGATCAATCCAATTTATTCAAAGGTTATCTGGATTCAGATCCCGAGTTTATCATTTCCCAGGATGAATACCCTTTCATTAACGTAAATACAGGAGATATAAGCACAGAAGTACGGTTTGGATATCCACTAACACCACAGGAAAAGGAAAATTTAGAATTCTATCTTCCGCTGCATTTAAAATTTATAAAGGAAAAGATCGGTTATCTTCCATCAAGACTTTTTATTTCTGAAAAGTTCAGAGCGAATGAAGATTTTTTTGGTAATAATGATATTAGTTTCTGGAAATTCCGGTTTCAATTATTTACAGATGCAGAAAAGGCAGATCTCGATTACCTGGGAATTATCGCCAAAAAAGTCCTTGACGAAAGTATTATTACAGATAAACAGGATAATCACTGGTTTAAGAATGGATTGAAATCCTATATAGAAATTCAATACATCAAAAAATTCTATGGCGAAACAAAGCTGCTGGGAAAACTACCTGAATCAAAAATATTTGGAATCAGACCATTAAAATTATTTCATGCTTCTAATTTGAAATTAATTGATCGCTACGGTCTTACCTACCAATATATTATGTCTCAGAATCTGGATCAGAAAATCGGAGAAAAGTTTACTGTACTGAGCAATTTCAATGTAATGGCTATAAGTAGCTTTGAAACAGGAAGCTTATTCAACTATTCTGCTGATAAAATGGGATATGAAAACTTCAATACCCTGTTGCAGAACTACATAGCTAAAAATACAGACAAGCAAATTGATCCTAAAGATTTCCTCATAGAACTTGCAGAAAAAGATAACAGGACCGCTTATTTAACCGATTTTTTAAAACAAAAAAACAGGGTTAACTTTAAGCTTCAGAAATTGAAGAAACAAGACGATTCACTGCATATTAAAATCAATAAAAATACCTCTGCTCCTATTCCTGTTAAATTAGAAACAAAAACGAGAGAGGATGAAAAAAAAAGAATACTGGGTAGAGACCGACGGTGAGGAAATGACAAAAACGGTTTCCATTCCCGCATTAGATATATACAAGATCACTTTAAATAATGATTATATCTTTCCGGAGTCGAATTACAGAGACAACTTCCTTTACTCCAAAGGCTTATTCTCAAATGCAAAAAAAATAAAACTTAAACTTATAAAGGATATTCCCAATCCTGAGTTTAATGAAATCTACATCAGTCCAAGAATCCGTTTCAATAATACTTATGATAAATTTCTTTTAGGATTTAATTTCAAAAACCAATCTTTTTTTGATCAGAAATTCCTTTATTCTGTTACACCTACGTACAGTACAGGAACCGGAAAATTAACGGGTTCAGGTGCCGTTTCATATTCTTTTCTTCCTGCAGAAAGTATTATCCGCAGTTTAACCTTCGGAGTATCCGGGGCATATTACCATTATGATTATAATCTTGCTTACAGGAAAGGCTCTGTTTTTTCCAATATCAGTTTTAGAAAGAATCCCAGAAGTACGGTAAGCAGAGGAATAAGCATGTCATATAATTATTTCGAGAGAGACCTGAGCCCTCTTATGATAGCTAATAATGACTATGACAAGTATAATCTGTGGAGTATCGGATATGGATATACGGATAACCAGATGATCCATGAAAAAAGTATCAGCATCAGCACCCAGGGAATGGAAGACTTTAATAAAATAACTGCCGAAGGCTTTTACAGATGGGAATTTGCACCTAAACAAAAGCTCAGCCTAAGATTATTTGCAGGATATTTCGTGAGAAATGACACTAGAAATAATACTTTTAATTATGGGATTTCCAGGGTTTCCAATTACTCTTTTTCATATAATCTTTTAGGGGAAAGTGCCAACAGTGGTTTTCTTTCACAGCAGTTTATTCTTGCTGACGGAGGATTTAAATCTTTTATTCCCGGAAGTGTAAATCAATGGATTACCTCTTTAAATGTTGATACCAGCGTATGGAAGATATTCCATTTGTATGCTGATGCAGGAATTTATAAGAACAGGAACAACCCTACCCAATTTATCTGGGATAGCGGAATTAAATTAAAAATAGTTCCTGATTTTCTAGAAATTTATTTCCCAATCCAATCCTCGCTGGGATTTGAACCCGCATTTAAAGATTACGGAAGGCGAATCAGATATACTTTAGTTCTCAATCTCGGATCCATTATCAATGCCGCAAGAAGAGGATGGTATTAAATAAAAAATCTAAAATTTTATAAAAACAAAACGGCCGCTTTAAAAGCGGCCGTGTTTATATCTGAAAAGTAGAATTAATCTTTTAAAATTTTCTGAGAAACAGGCTCATTGTTCACAATTCCCGTTACGATATAATTTCCTTTTTGTAATTCTGAAACATGTAAAACCTCATTTTCTTTTACAGAAGCTGTTTTTACAACCTGTCCGTACATATTATAAATTTTCACATCACGAGACTGAGTTCCAAACGTTATACCATCATTCTGAATAAAAGTATTTTTAACAAGCCTGTGTTTAGATACAGAAACCTCGCCGGTTGCCAATGTTCCGGTTGTCAATGAAAAGTCATCAAAGCTAACGGTTGAATTGCTGTATGCACGAAGATGTAGCTGTAATCTATTAACATTGGCCGGTGCCGTAAATGTGATTACTTTTTGTTGCCAGGCTGCACTTTTAGGTAAATATTGATTGTTATTTCTTAATGGATCATTAGCAGCGTCCGTTACGAGATTAACCGGATTATCACCAGCATCTAAAAAATTACTCCAGATTCTTCCTCCATTACCTGAGCCGTTTATTTTATACCAAAAGCTAAGTGTATATTGCGTTCCGGCTGTAATATTAACATTTTGAAAAAAACCAGTCGTAGCTGTTGGTACATAATTAGCTCCAAAAGAGCCGGTGTGTGCATCTGCTGTAATATTAGGTGCTGTATATGCCGTATTCCAGCCAGCAGCCCAAGGTGCTAAAGTTCCTGTTTCAAAACCAGGATTTTGTACGAGATTTTGTGCATTCGCAAAAATCAATGATGTAGCAATGCTTAAAATTGTAAAGATTTTTCTCATAATTTTTCTTTTTTATGTTTGTTTTTTTAATCTCTACAACAAAATTACACCTAAATTAAAGCGACTAAATTAAGGATGGATTAAGTTTCTATTAAGAATATTAAATCAATATGCTATTATTATAAAAAAACCACCGCTTTTTAAGCGGTGGTTTTTCCATTCAAAAATCAAAATTAATCTTTCAGAATTTTCTGTGATACCGGTTGATTATTGACGATACCTGTAACAATATAACTTCCTTTTTGTAGCTCAGAAATATCCAAAGTCTGATTTTTATTGACCTTAGCTGTTTTTATAACCTGTCCATACATATTAAATATCTTGATATCCTTCACTTTTGTTCCGAAAACAATACCTTCATTTTTGATGAATGTATTTTTTATAAAACTAAATTTCTCACTACCGGCATCAAGAACAGATAAAGTAGTGGATGTTCCGGATATGGTTACATTATCCACCCTGGCGGCTCCGCTTGTACTATAATTTGATGAGGCACCCACCGCAGTATAAGTACTGCTGTTCGCAGGATCAAACACGGATACAATCCTTACCGCAAATTGTGTGTTATTATTGGCTCCAGCCGGAATAGAATTATTCATGCTGACCCAATTAGAGGATGATGTAGGTCCGATTTCAATTACATTCCCTACATCAAACCATTCCGTACCATTGGTTGTGTATTGCATTTGAAAATATTTTGAGCTCGTATTGGAGCCCGCAATATTAAGAGATACGGAGATTGCCGAATATCCTGAAGTATCTACTTCAAATTTAAAACCCGCGGTACCCGATGCAGAGCCTTGTCCAGGAAACCCATTCACACTCCATGCTCTGCCCGGAGACCCTGAAGCAAATGTTGGATTATTACTTACTCCAAAAACACTTGCAGTTCCCGAACCTGTGGTGGCAGCATTTGTATTTCCATCAAAATTCCATTGAGTAATAACAGATTGTGCGGACATAACTGTTGTGGTTGCCAATGCAACAAATAGAGAATAAATCTTTTTCATCTTTGTATTTTTTATAATTTTCTATTTTAAAAATAAGAGTATTCTCTGACGAAAAACAATAAATATGGCGATTTTTTGTTAATAAAGCTAAACTGGCTACCTTTAACATTTTTTAAGTATTTTTACCAATTATTTTGGAAAATTTGCGGAATTTTATTCTTGTATTCTTGTTTCTTTTCATGGGCACATTGGTAACAAATGCTCAGATTTTCTCATGGAAGAACCCCAATATTCCCGAAGACACCATAAAAAAGGATAGTATTTTAGCAGCAAGGCTTGAACAGGATATTTTTTCAAAGGACACACTGGATTTCGTAAGAACAAGAAACAGAATAATTGTAGATGAGGCCGTACTTGCCAAAAATGACAAAAAAAAGGTTCTTAGGCGAGCTTAACTCAAAAGGTTCCATCATCCGGGGAATTACCTTCGGAAACAATCAGGGACAATCTGTACAAAGTTCAATGGACCTTCAGATATCGGGAAGACTTTCTAAAGACGTTACCATCCTTGCGAGTATTTCTGATCATAACCTTCCCATCCAGGCCGATGGTTATACTCAAACACTCGAAGAGTTCGATAAAATCTACATGCAGCTGAACATTAAGGATAAGTCAATCCTTAGAGCAGGACATCTGGATTTGGTGGAAGCTAAGAATTATTTTGCAAAATACCAGCGACGTAGCATGGGACTTGAGTTCCAGACGGAATTTGGGAATGAAAACAAAACATTTGTAGATGTTTCAATGGGTGTGGCCCGAAGTGAGTTTCACAGGGTACGTTTTCAAGGGGTCGAAGGTAACCAGGGGCCTTATCGTTTAACGGGAAAAAACGGAGAGCAGTTCATTACTCTGATTTCAGGATCTGAACAGGTATTTATTGACGGAATATTAATGAAGCGTGGTGAAAACCAGGACTACATCATAAATTACAACACCGGTGAAGTTACTTTCACCAGTTTCCGACCAATTTTCCAACAGAACTTTATTACCATTTCTTACAATTACACCAACAGAAACTATTCCAGATATCTTTTCACAGGAAAAGTGGAACACCGTAGAGAGAAAATGAAGGTAGGCTTAAGCTGGTTCATGGAAAACGATAATAAAAATGCACCGCTTGCCCTGAATTTATCTAAAGAGGATGAGCAAATTCTGGCCAATGCCGGAAATGATCCTAATCTGATGTATGCCCCGTCAGGAGTCATTACAGAATATGATGTTAATAAGATCCTGTATCGATTGGTTCAGAATTCAGGAATCAGCCATTATGAATTTTCCACTAATTCTGCCGAAACACTTTACCAGGTATCATTTACTTATTTTGGCCCTAATCTGGGAGATTATAAATTATCCCAGACCACAAATAACGGTCGTGTTTTTGAATATACAGGACCAAATTCAGGAGATTACAGAGCAGTAAGAAAACTGCCTTCACCCCAGAAATCACAGGTGTTTTCTGTCAATTCAGAGTTTTTGCTTAAAGAGGGTAAAATTGGCGCTGATATATCTTTGAGTAACTACGATGTCAATTTATTTTCTTCGAAGGATTCAGATCAGAATATAGGCTATGCAGGCCGGATTTACGGGAATAAAACTTTCACTAAAAATAACTGGAAAGGAACACCAAGTTTTGAGTATCAATATATAGATAAGCAATTTCACATTCTTGATAGAATTAATGATGTAGAATTCTCCAGAGATTTCAACTTAGCTCAGGAATTCAGCCAGAAAACACAGAACCGATTCATATTCAGCTTCCTTAACAAGTGGAATAACAAATCAACTTTAAATTACCGACTTAACTATCTGGATGAACAAAACTCATACAAAGGTTTTAAAAATGATCTTGATTTTGGCTGGATTAAAGGAAAGTTTTTCACAAAGGGAAATCTGTCTTACTTAAGTACCAATGCTATTCTCCAGGACACGAAGTTCATACGAGGGGGAGCTTCTACAGAATATACCGGAAAAAAAGGAAGCTGGGCCTTTGGTGGAAGTATGGAACATAACGAAAAAAAAATACAATGATTCTCAGCTGATGGATGTCACCAGTTTCAGCTGGAAAGAGCTTTTTCTTCAAAAGAAGATTGGTGACAGTACAAGAACAAAACTGCTTGCGAAAGTATATATGAGGGATAATGATTCAGTTCGTGACAACAGGCTGCAGAATATGAATAATATCCTGGGAATCATGGCGGAAAGTCAACTGATCAAAAATGAAAAAACAACCTTGAATGTGCTAGTACATTACAGGAAGTTTTTCTATCAGATTCAGGATATGCAAACAAGTCGAAACAATGATTTTGTTGTTGGGAACATTCTTTATAATCAGCAGCTTTTCAGAAATGGTATGCGTTTACAGGCATTCTATGAACTCGGAAACGGACAGGAAGCACAAAGAGAGTTCCAATATATCAAAGTAACCGATGGACAGGGAGTTTACAAATGGACGGATTACAATGGGGATGGCATCCAGCAGCTCGATGAATTTGAGATTGCCGAATATTCCGATCTAGCCAAGTACATCCGGGTATACACCAATTCTGTCCGGTATATCCCATCCAACAAGAATAAATTACAGCTGGCGTTGTTTGTTAACCCGGCCATTGTCCTTAATTCTGAAAATGCATTTTTAAAACGGTGGAATTTTAATATTTCCTTGAATTCTCAAAACTCTTTTTATAAAAAAGATAAGGTCCTGGTCATCAACCCGTTCGAGAAAAACAGCGACCAGATTCTAAAAAATCAAAATATTCTAGCTTCCGTACAGTTTAACCCTACGGAAAAATCGGGTTGGAATGGAAATTACCGGTTCATCTCGAATGATAATCTCATCAATGCCAATTTCAGTAATGAAGAACGGGAGCAGACCTCCCACTTCCTGAATTTAGGATATTGGTTCAATAAAGAATTCAGAGTCGACTGGGAAAATTCCGTTCATGATATTAAAAATTCTTCACAATTATTTGCGACGAGGGATTACAGATTGAATAACTTTGAAACCAAGCCAAAAGCTACCTATAAATTCACAGACGCCATACAGGCAGAGCTTTCCTCCGCCTTCCGCCAGAAACAGAGAATAGACGGAGAGGAGTTACTAAAAGCTTTTGACGTTACAGGAACCATACAATGGGAGCGTAAAAAAACCTCTATCAGAGGAAATTTCTCATTCATCAACAACAACTTTACCGGAAACAACTTCAGTATTGTAGGAAATCAGATGCTGGACGGCCTTAAGCCTGGAAAAAATCAGGTTTGGAGTGTCTTTATTCAGCAGGCAATCAACTCATTCTTACAGCTGAACCTGAATTATGAAGGACGTAATTCCGGAGACCGTACCATACATATTGGTAGCATGCAGGTAAAAGCAAGCTTTTAAAAATTTAAGTCCCAGGCTTAATCTTTTTGTTCATATCTTAAGACGCTTATTGTATACAATTGGGTTCTCAAACTCATCATTCACACCAATAGATAATATCAGTCTTTATGAAAGTTTAGAATTTCGTAAATTTGCACCATGATAAAAATAGGCAACATAGAACTGCCGGAATTTCCGCTTTTACTGGCTCCTATGGAGGACGTGAGTGATCCACCATTCAGACGTTTGTGCAAAATGCATGGAGCTGATATGATGTACTCGGAGTTTATTTCTTCCGAGGGCTTAATTCGTGATGCAATAAAGAGCCGTAAAAAACTGGATATTTTCGATTATGAGAGACCAGTCGGAATACAGATTTTTGGAGGTGATGAGGAGGCTATGGCCATGTCTGCAAGAATTGTGGAAACAGTAAATCCTGATTTGGTAGATATCAATTTCGGATGCCCTGTTAAAAAAGTAGTTTGCAAAGGAGCGGGAGCAGGAGTACTAAAAGATATAGACCTGATGGTTCGTCTTACAAAAGCTGTTGTAAGCTCTACGCACCTGCCTGTAACTGTAAAGACCCGTTTAGGATGGGACAGTACTTCTATTAATATTGATGAAGTAGCAGAACGTTTACAGGAAACAGGTATTAAAGCTTTAACTATACACGCAAGAACAAGAGCTCAGATGTATAAAGGGGAAGCTGATTGGGAACATATTTCAAGAATAAAACAAAATCCTAATATTGAAATTCCCATTTTCGGAAATGGTGATATTGACTCTCCGGAAAAAGCATTGGAATACAAACAAAAATACGCTTGTGACGGTGTAATGATTGGCCGTGCTGCTATAGGATATCCATGGATTTTTAATGAAATCAAACATTTCTTTAGAACCGGTGAACATCTTCCTGAACCCACTATTTCAGATAGGCTACTGGCGGTTCGTCAGCATGCGGAATGGAGTGCGGAATGGAAAGGTGAAAGATTAGGCCTGATAGAAATGAGACAGCATTACAGCAACTATTTCCGTGGTGTTCCTCATTTCAAAGAATTCAGAAAAAAATTCCTTGAAGTATTCACTCTTGCTGAGATGGATGCTCTGATCAAAGAAACCCAACATTTCTACGAAGAATATCAGGAAAAAGTATAAAATAAAAAACCATCAGATGCTGATGGTTTTTTTATTGTTACAATTGAATTATTTTTAGTAAGCTTCAGACGCTGATTGATTTTTGATTAAAGATAGAGCTGAAGAAGTTCCTATTCTCTTTACTCCCATCCCGATCATTTTCTCCGCATCTTCAGGAGTTCTTACTCCACCAGCTGCTTTTACCGGAAGTCTGCCGGCATTATCAAGCATTATTCTGATACCTTCGAAAGTAGCCCCATTTGGCTTTCCATCTGTAGTTTCATAAAAACCGGTAGAAGACTTTACAAAAATGGAAGATAAGTCCTGGTCAGAAAAATTTTCTGCTGCCCATTCTGAGATATGTTTAGTAAGGTCTGCAATTTGTTCATTGGTTAAAGCGGCAATTTCAATAATCCATTTTGCTACTTTATGATGTTGTACACATAATGCAGTACATTGTATAAATTCTTTTTTTACTAAATCTAAATCTCCATTAAGATAAGCATTATAATTAATCACAAAATCCAGTTCGTCCGCTCCGTCATTAATTGCCTTTGTTGCTTCTGCCATCTTTTCTTCCACAGAATACGTTCCTTCGTGGAAACCAATCACAGTACCAACAACAACATTTGAATTCTTTTCCAGAATATATTTTTTGATCGCGGATACATAATCCGGACGGATCATCACTGCAAAAATACCATTATCAATAGCTTCCTGCGTAAGATCTATATCTTTCTGTAAAGTTTTTTTTTTCTGATATCCCCGACTGTGCAGGAGTTTTCAGGTATGTTGAATCCAAATATTGGGCAATATTCATAACTTATTATACTTTCAGTTGTCTGCTTATTCCCTGTTCCAGAGATATAAATGTTTCGGTTCTTGTTACACCTTTTAACTTTTGAAGTTTACTAAGGATCTGCATCAAATGGTCGTTATCTTTACAAAGAACTTTTAGGAAAATAGTATAATTTCCTGTGGTGTAATGAGCTTCTACGACTTCATTAACTTCTTTTAAAGATTTTACTACATCTGGGTAGTGGCTAGGCTGATCCAAAAAGATTCCGATATAAGAAATAACTTTATATCCTATTTTTTTTGGATTTAAAAATGAAATAGAATTCTCAATAACTCCCGCGTGCTCAAGCTTTTTGATTCTTTGATGCACTGCAGTTGTCGAAATCCCTACATGTTTTGAGATATGGGCTAAAGAAGTTTTAGCATTATCCATCAGCATGTAGATAATTTCTTTGTCGATTGAGTCTAAATGATAGCTAGCATTTGTTGAATTTTTCATCTTGTAATTTTTTTTTATTATTTATGTTTTTTTTTATTCTTTAAATTTTACAAAAACCGGAAAATGATCACTATATCCACCTAAATATCGCGTACCTGCATATGTTCTGAAAGGTCGACCTGAAAATTGTTTATTCCGGCTGCTTATCTTTTCAGATTTAAATATTTCGGCACTTTGAAATGACAATCCTATATTGTTATGATCATTGAAAAATGACTTCGACAATATAATCTGATCAAACAATAAGCCAGATTTATAATGAAAAGTAGAAAAATTTCCTGTTGAAAACAATTCATTAAACGGATTTTCTAATATTTTATTATGATTATCATCATAAAGGATATTAGTTAAATTTTCATCATCCGGATTTTCATTAAAATCGCCGCACAAAACAACATGCTCATTGCTGCTATTCACAATATTTAAAATTCTGTTACGAATTTCTGCTAATATAAAGTCTCTCTTAGGCTTATTAACATCTTTTTCTCTCTTTGAGGGAAGGTGAGCGATAAAGACATTAATAATCTCTCCTTTATATTTTAATTTTGAATAGAGTACATCTCTAGTTGTATCGTAATATTCTGTGTTTTTATTTTTAATTTCAAAAAAGAATGTAATAGCCTCCGAGTCTATTACTTCTATTTTGCTTTTATCATATAGCATAGCTACATCTACCTTTCTTTCATCCATGGAGTTATAATGCACAATTCCAAATTCAGAATGAAAAGGATCCATCTTCACAAGATCTTCCAGTACTTTCCTTCCGGAAACTTCGGACAGACCAATTAAAAATGGTAAGACTCCATTTTCTTCTTTGATCAATTGAAATACATTTGCTATCTTGAAAAGCTTATTATTATATTTACGTTCATCCCAATTCCTCAAACCCGATTTCGTCGGATCTAATTTATGAATTGGTTTTATGTCCGGTAAAAATAAATTTTCTACATTATAAAAAGTAAAAAGCTCCATCAACACATATTTCTATTCAATCAATAGTTTTAATTTTGAAATTACGAATTTTTCCCGGGTTAAATTACGAAATATTCGTTTTGATTTTGTCTTAAAAAGAAATTTTTTTCAAACAGTTTAATCAAATCAATATAATATATTAAAACTTTTAACAAATTCGTTTTAAAATCGCACAAAACAAAATCAAAACAGCAAACAATACTTAATATTAATTAAAAACAACTATAAAAACATAATAGTTGTTATTTTATTATTCTGCTTTCTATAGCAATTATTATTCCATTTTTATATGAAATTGCAAAAAAAGAAAAAAAACAGGACGAAATTTAAAAATATGATCAATAAATTATAGCAAGTCAGGACGTTTCTCTTTTGTTATTCTTACGGCCTCTTCATGTCTCCATTCTTCTATTTGCTTAAAATTCCCGCTTAACAAAACCTTAGGAACCTCCAATCCTTTATAATTTTCCGGTCTTGTATAAATCGGAGGTGAAAGAAGATCATCCTGAAAACTATCCGTTAAAGCACTCTGTTCATCGTTAAGCACTCCCGGAATCAGCCGGATGATAGAGTCAGCCAAGACACACGCCGCAAGTTCTCCCCCGGTTAGAACATAATCTCCGATTGAAATTTCTTTGGTAACATGCAGATCTCTTACTCTTTGATCTATTCCTTTATAATGTCCGCAAATAAAAATCAGGTTATTTTTTATAGAAAGGGAGTTTGCAATTTTCTGATTAAGGGTAACCCCATCAGGGGTAAGATAGATCACCTCATCATAACTTCTCTCTGACTTAAGTTGGGAGATGCATTTATCCAATGGCTCAACCATCATTACCATACCGGCTCCTCCTCCATAAGGCTCATCATCGATTTGCCTGTGTTTGTTTATTGCCCATTCTCTCAGGTGTTGAAAATGTACTTCTACTAACCCTTTTTCCATTGCTCTTCTCAAAATAGAAGTCTGAAATGGACTTTCCATCAACTCAGGAAGTACGCTTATAATATCAATTCTCATTGTAATGTTCCATTTTTCTTAGTAGGTGAGATAATGAGCCTCAGGGACGAATCTTTATTAAAATAGCTCCACATCCAATTGAAAAATACCGCCAGCTTATTTCTTACACTTAAAATAAGCATTAAGTGTAAAAACATCCAGAAATACCATGCCAGGAACCCCTGAAATTTAATAAATGGTAAATCTACTACTGCCCGATGTTTTCCAATGGTTGCCAAAGAACCCTTATCTTTATACTCGTATTCTTTCCACTCACTTTCATTGCTTTTCAAAAGATTCCTGCCCAGATTTTTTGCCTGATTTATCGCAACATTCGCAACCTGAGGGTGACCATGCGGATATTTAGGCGTTTCCATATAGGCAATATCTCCGATCGCAAAAATATTATCGTATCCTTTAACTCTGTTATATCGATCTACTATATATCTGTTTCTGATTAATTTTTCTTCAGGAAATCCTTCTACTACATTTCCTGTAACACCTGCAGCCCAGATCACATTGTTCGAAGGGATTTCTTTTCCACTTTTCATCATTACCTTATCTCCGTTATATTCGGTAACAACTTCTCCACTTAGAAAAGTTACCCCCAGGTCCTTAAGGTATTTTTCAGATTTATTCTGAGCTTCGTCACTCATTACGGCAAGTGGTTTTTCCGTCGAACTGACCAGAATAATTTTAAGCTGGTCAAAATTCATGTAAGGATAATCCCTCGGCAGGATTTCTTTTTTCATTTCGGCAAAGGCTCCAGCCAGCTCTACACCGGTGGGACCACTACCTACAATAACGATGTTCCAGTTTCCATCGTCACTTCTGCTTTTCTCAAGAATTAGTTTCTCAAAAGTCATTAAGACATGATTTCTGATACTAATCGCTTCCTGAGTATTTTTCATTCCAAAAGCTTTACCCTCCAGATCTTTGTTCCCAAAGAAATTAGTCTTACAGCCTGTTGCGATAATTAATTTATCATAACGAAACTCTGCTTCATCGGTAATCACTTTATTCTGAGAAGGATCAATCTCTTTAACATCTGTCAAACGAAACTGTATATTTCTGGATCTCTGGAAAATTTTCCTGAACGGAAAGGAAATATTGGAAGGTTCAATCCTTCCACACGCTACCTGATAAAAAAGCGGCTGAAACATATGATGGTTTACCCTGTCGAGAACAATTACTTTTTTATTTTTATTGTTCAGTGTTTTCGCAAGTTGTAGCCCCGCAAAACCTCCTCCGATGATGATGATCTTTTCGCGTGTTTCCATAGTATACAAATTTACAGATTTTATTTAGCATTTTACTTGTTAAAAAGTTAGTTTTGCAAAACTTTATGACGAAAAAAAAAGTACACCAAAAAAGCGGCCAAAAACATTCATAATAAAAGACGGAAAAACTATTTATTTCGTCGAAAGATTTTATTGGCTATTCTTATCGTAGCACTTATTGGCACAGGTTTTTACCTTAAACAATCCATCAGTTACTATTATGCTTTGTACTTTAATAAGTTTACCCATAAAAAGCTTCATAATAATGAAAAGGAAACTCTGAGAATTCAAAAAATCCTCACTGATAATCTCGATAAAACATACGGATTCGATATTTCCCATTATCAAAATAAAGAAGATATCAAATGGGATAGTTTAAGCATTGGAAACAAAACCATTCCGTTGGAATTTGTGGTTATGAGGGCTACCATGGGAAATAAAAATGCTGATAAACATTTTGATGAATTCTGGTCCCAGGCCAAAAAGCATGAGCTTATAAGAGGTGCATATCACTTTTACAGAGCAGATGAAGACCCTATTATTCAGGCTAATAACTTTCTTGCCAATGTAAAGCTGGAAACCGGAGACCTCCCTCCTATTCTGGACATTGAAAAAATTCCAAAACGAAAAACCAATAAAAAACTGGTTGAAGACCTTAAGGTATGGTGTAAAATCATAGAAGAGACATACGGTACTAAACCCATTATCTATACTTACTACCATTATTATAAAGATTTTCTGAAAGGTGAATTCGACGGATATCCTCTGTGGCTGGCAAATTATAATGATGTACCCACTCCGTCTCCTGATGACGCTTGGGATTTCTGGCAATTTACTGAAAACGGAATCGTCCACGGAATCAATACTAAAGTTGACCTGGATATGTACAATGGTAGTTCCTGGTCTTTGAAAAGAATGACATTGGATTAATTATTTCCCCAAAAACTTCATCATATCTTCATTCAGCTGTTGAGCTTCTTCAAACGGCACAAAATGGGTTGCATTTTTGTATATCCTCAGTTTTGCATTCGGAATTTCTCTGGCGATCAATTCGGTATGGTCTTTTTTTATCACATCATTTTCACCCGCTATAACCAACACGGGATTATGAATTTTATGTAAAGATCCTGTACTGATGTTAGGTTCCTTGAGCATGATCTTTAAAATCCTGGTCTGATTAAACTTTTGAGGATTATTTTCAAGTTCTAAAACCTCAAGTTCTGTTTTCATATGGTCTACAAGACGCTTATCTACACCATCAGGCTGAATGTTAGCTCCGATAATCACTAATTTGTTCACCCGTTCAGGGTATTTCAGAACAAACTCCAGGGCTGTATTCCCGCCATCACTCCAGCCTGCTATATGTATCTTTTCAAGTCCTAAATGATCAATCACCGCTTTAAGGTCATCGGCAAATCCCAAATAAGTCAAATCTTTTTTCGATGAATCTGTACTTTTTCCCTGACCTCTTGTATCTAAAGCAATAACTTTGTAATGTTTGGAAAGAACAGGAATCTGCTGATAAAAATCTTTAATACTTCCTGAATTTCCATGCAGCAATACCAGTGGTTCTCCTTCACCATATACCTCATAGTATAAATCTGCATTTTTCACTTTAACTATTTTACCTATGTCCTGATTTTTACCATAACCTGATTGATCTGCCTCACCAACATATTTGCTAAGGTCGGGAATCAGATCAGCAAGACTCTCATCCTCCAATTGTTCTTCCACGTTTTTTCCTGTTTTATCTACTTTTACATCGATATTTATCGCAGGAGCAGCTAAGGTTACTTTTTGCCATTCCCCGTAAAACTTCCTCAGGAAGCCTGTTCTGAAGAGAGCTGCACTGATATTCACTTTACCGTTAAACTCCTGTAAAAACTGAATTCCTATAAAAAATTTACCCTGTACCCAAATATTACGATCATCAACACTCAATGTATATGTTCCGGATTGTATCATATCTTCTGTAAGCTTTACTGTAATCTCTTCATTGAGGATGTTCTTGTCCGGAAAACCATTCTTTTCACTATAAATACTGTAACGCATTAACACGGGCCTGTCGGAAACATAGCTTGCAATATTCAGGTTGATATTCTTTATTTTTGATCTTTTGTTTGCATTAAATTCCAATGCTGTTTCACCCAAAAAGTCTTCCTTTTTAAATTGTGGATTTACAGAGTACATGACACTTTTCGTCTTTGTATTGACACCCCAGTTTTTATCTACTAACTTTTTAGGGGACAATTTCACTTCCCGGATATGCTGTACTTTTTCCTTTAAAAAAATCTTTTGTGTACTGTTTTTTATAAAATCCTGAAAACCTACTGTATAACTATCATATCCCGGAACTTCTATCCTTATCTTTCCTGAAGTATTCGCCTCAGAAAGGTCAATAGAAAAATTACCTTTCTCATCGGAAATTACACCTATATTTTCTTTTTCAACTCCTATTTTAACATATGGAATAGGCTGGTTTTCGTCTCTCGAGAGGACAGTTCCTGAAATTATCTGGGCATTAGCAAACACCACACAAAATAGGAACAATAAGGAATTAAGTTTTTTCATGGTAAAGGTTTGACACAAAAATCTTTATTTACAGGATTAAAAGCTCATAACATATTATTAAATTTTATCTTTGTTTAGTTAAATTTTTCAAAAGCAATACGATAAGCTATCGCAGTAAGACCTTATTAGCTTTGATTTTATAATTCAACATGAGACAGACAATTCCCACCTACGATCTCAGTACGATCTCCGATCATGGTTTTATTGTAGAAAAAATCACTGACCGAATCAATAGTTCGGAGGATAATCTTTTAGATAAAGGAATCCACAGGGATAGTCATTATATCTTTACATTTCTCCAAACCGGACATGTAAAAATGATGGTGGATTTTAAAATCATTGAGGCTAAAAACGGACATATTTACTGTGTTTTACCTGGTCAGGTCCATCAGGGCCTTCTTATGAATAATGCTTGTGGATGGTTCATTGCTTTAAACGTTGACCTGGTTCCTGACTTTGTCCGCTCAGCTTTTGAAGAATATCTCGTGGATATTATGCCTTTACCTGTAAGCAATTCCGAGTCTGAAAAATTCAACAAACTGGCTCAGGTTCTTTTTGAATCATGCACAGAAGAGATGATGGCCACAAAAGAAAATTTCTTTATCATAAAATCTTTGCTTAATGCTTATACCGGAATGTTTGCTTCTCACTTTCTGAATGAAAGCTCTCATAAAAAACAAAAAGAAAACAGAACATTAGAGCTGGCCAGACAATTCAGGATCCTGGTAAGAAAAAATTTCATTACACAGAAAAGCGCATCTGGGTATGCAGAAATCATGAACATTTCACCAGGATATTTAACTGAGGTAATCAGCAAGGCAACAGGAAAATCTCCATCATACTGGATTCAACAGGAAGTTTTGATAGAAGCTAAAAGATTATTGTTTTTCACCAATTGCACGGTTAAAGAAATAGCCTATCAGCTGGGATATAATGACCATACTTACTTTTCACGTCTCTTTTCCAGATCGGAAGGAGTCTCTCCATTATCTTTCCGTAATAAAAGCAAAAAGTAATTCGTAAACCACGAATAGTCCAATCAATTCCATAAAATGGCCATTGATATTTTTGTCATTTGCAGCTTCCTTTGCAATAAAATATCATTATGTCTAGTTTACCAAAATGGATCAACGACGCTGTTGAAAATCTATTACCATCAAAATTTAAAGATTGTACCGTTACAAGAACTACCTATATTTCAGATGATCTTAAACAGATAACTTTTGAAACCGACCTCTCAGATGTTTACTTTGAACCTGCATATGCGGTAGGGTTCCGTATCAATGACCGGGATTTCAGAAACTATTCCCCTTTTCATTTTGATAAAGAAAAAGGAAGTTTTGATATCCTTTTCCATGTACATGACACCCAAGCTGCAGGATGTCACTTCATCAACCAACTGACAGCCGGGGATTCTATTAAAATGATTATACCCCGTGGAAAAAGATTCTTTGATCATGAGGCTAAAATTCATTTTTCAATCGGAGATGAGACTTCCCTGGGAAGTTCAATTGCCATCCGGGAGGCCGCAGAAAAAACTTCTAAATCCTTTGTTTGCCTGCATGAGCTTGAAGATCCTTTAAGCCTCGAAAAACTTGATTTATACGGCTACTATACTTCTAAAAACAACTGGATGGCAATATTAAATCAAATCAATGAATTTCTCCACGAAGAGCGAAAAGCCATTGAAAACCAAGAAGTCACGTTTTATTTGACAGGAAACGGAAAAACGATGTCCTTTTTACGCAGATATCTGAAAGAAAAAGGTGTTCATTCCACCAATGTAAGATCACAGGCTTATTGGATCGAAGGTAAAAAAGGATTATAAATTAGCAAACAAAATCTGTCAGCCCTTTACTTCATTCAAAAAACCAAAGAAAATATTTTATCCGGTAAAACCTTCAATATTTCGTATTTTCGCGCTACGAAATCTTTATAGAAATGAATTACGTTGCTGCTGAAAACCTTACCAAATCATACGGACTAAAAGTTTTATTCAAAAATATTTCTTTCAATATTAATGAAGGAGACAAAATAGCCATTGTTGCTAAAAACGGAAGTGGAAAATCTACCCTGCTCAAGATCCTTATGGGAAAAGAAATTGCAGATAGTGGAAATGTAATTATCAATAAAGATATACAGGTTGTTTTATTTGACCAGGAAATTGATTATGATCCGAAACTTACCATTGAGGAATTCATGATGACCCTTGATTCAGCTCCTATCACAGCGCTTAAAAATTATCATCAGTCACTCCACTCAACGGACCTTGATTTTATCGAAAAGGCTCTTGCGGATATGGAGGCCCATAAAGCCTGGGATCTGGAAAATGAGATGAAACAAATCCTTTCCCAGCTTAAGATCACAAATCTTGAAGCCAGGATGGGAACCCTTTCCGGAGGGCAGATCAAGCGCGTTGCACTGGCCAAGCTTTTAACGGAAACCAGGGCAGAACATCGTCATACATTACTGATAATGGACGAGCCAACCAACCATTTGGATGTGGAAATGGTAGAGTGGCTTGAAAACTATCTTAATAAAGCCAAGATTACTTTACTGCTCGTAACCCACGACCGTTATTTCCTTGATAGTGTCTGCGGTATTATCTGGGAGATGGAAGACGGAAACCTTTATTTCCATAATGGTTCTTATGCTACCTATCTGGAAAATAAGATGATCAGAGAGGATAATCTTAATGCTACCATTGACAAGGCTAATAATCTTTACAGAAAAGAGCTGGAGTGGATGCGAAGACAGCCTAAGGCAAGAACCACGAAATCTAAAAGCAGAATTGATGCCTTTTACGAAACTGAAAAAGTAGCAAAAACAGACACTTCAAAACAAGGTCTGGAATTGGATTTTGAAATGAAACGCCTTGGGAATAAAATTCTAGAATTAAAGAATATAGATAAAAGTTTTGGTGAGAAGGTTTTACTAAAAGATTTTAGTTATTCTTTCCAACGTGGGGAGAAAGTTGGAATCGTAGGTAAAAACGGAGCGGGAAAATCTACTCTTTTAAATATTATCCAGGGGCTTGAAAAAGCAGATAAAGGAGAAATAGAAACAGGGGAAACCATTTCTTTTGGTTATTTTTCGCAAAAAGGGCTCACTTACAAAGAAGATGAGAGAGTCATTGACTTTATTAAAGAAATTGCCGAGTTCTATCCTTTAGCCAACGGAAAAAGTCTTTCGGCATCCCAGTTTTTAAGGTTGTTTTTATTTGATGATCAAACGCAATATTCTCCCATTTCAAAATTATCCGGTGGGGAAAAAAGAAGATTGCACCTGATGTATATCCTGTATCAGAATCCTAATTTTTTGATTTTTGATGAGCCTACGAATGATCTTGATCTTCCAACATTAACAGTCCTTGAAAACTTCCTTCAACAGTTCCAGGGATCTTTGATTATAGTTTCCCACGACAGATATTTCATGGATAGAATTGTAGATCATGTTTTGGCTTTTGAAGGCCATGGAAAAATCAGAGATTTTGTAGGGACCTTCTCAGAATACAGGGAAGCCAGAAGTCGCGAAGAAGCATTAGAAAAAAATACTGCTGTAAAGACTGAGCCGGTTAAGGAAACTGTTCCTGTATTGGAAAATACACCACCTTCCAGTACGAAACGAAAATTAAGTTTCAAAGAACAGAGAGAACTTGACACGATTGAAAAAGAAATGCCTGAACTTGAAGAACAGCGCTCCAAAATTCTGGACAAACTTAACAATGAAGTAGATTATGAGAAAATAGCTAAGCTTTCTTCAGAGTTGGAAACGGTTTCAGAAAAACTTGAAAACCATGAAATGAGATGGCTGGAACTTCAGGAGCTCCTTTAAAATAGAAACGATGAGTTATGAATGAGTTCAAAGAGTTAGAGAATAGGATAATTTTAGTATTAAAGAATATCAACCATAAACTCTGAACTCATTCATAATTGATCTTTATAGTTTAATTACTTTTTCTTCTTTTGCACTTTCTAAAGAAGCATCAATGATTTTCATATTCTGAATGATTTCTTTTCCAGGAGATGGCAATGCATATCCAAACACGATATGTTCGTAAATCTGCTGATAGTAATTCATATAATTTCCAGCTTCACTTGAGATAAGCACTCTTTCTGTTTCTGAACGATCATTCAAAAAGTTTAAAATTCCATCCGCTTCTTTCAAAGGCTGTGTCCAGTCTTTTCCGTATGTGGGGGTAGCGCCTGCTACCAATTCATTTTCCTGATTATCGGTTCTCTCCTGCAGGAAAGTTCCCCGGTCTCCATGAATGGTATAGGCATAATGACCTTCTTTACTAAAAACAGAAGATTTAAGCCTTACTCTCAAAGCGTCTTTATAAAATAACAGAATCTCAAAATAATCGTTGGCAAACGTCGCTCCTTTCATAGAAAATACATCTGCAAAAAGTTTTTCAGGATATCCAAAATATTGTACAGCCTGATCTACCAAATGAGATCCTAAATCATGAAGTGACCCGGCTCCCAATTGATCGGGGCTTTCTTTATGTTGTTTTCCGCTGGGTGTAGTCCGGAACCGGTCAAAACGGATCTCAACCTCTTTAATGTTTCCTAATTTTCCTTCATCCAGAATTTTTTGAACCTGTAAAAAATCCCGGTCGAATCTTCGGTTTTGGTATACACTAAGAAACAGTCCTTTTTCTTCAGCCAGTTGTACCAGTTCTTCCGCTTCAGAAACATTTACGGTAAAAGGTTTTTCCACAATAATGTTCTTACCCGCTTCCAATGCTTTTTTGGCATATTCATAATGTGTCTGAACCGGTGTATTGATAATGATCAGCTCTACATCTGCATGCTGAAGCATTTCTTCCACAGAACGGTAAATGGTTGCTTCCGGATATTTATCCTTAGACTCTTCTTTACTTCTTTCAACCACAGCAGCAATAAAAAATCCCGGATGCTCCTTCAAAAAGGGTGCATGGAAAACTTTTCCACTCATTCCAAAGGCACAAAGCCCTGCTTTTACCAATTGCATATTATAATTTTTAACAAATATATTCATAAAAACTTCTCTATTCCCCGATCTAAAGGAACTATAGAAATAATCCATCTCACCAAGTCGGAAAATATGATCAAAATCATAAAACTATTTTTATCTATTCTAAACAAATACTTACATTTGCGGCTTATTTAAAACTGTTCTATATAAAAATAAAATGAAAAGACAATTACTTTCTTTAGGTCTTCTATTTACTGCTGTTTCAGTGAGTTCACAGATGAAAAATGCTGAAGCAGATACCATCAGAATTCAAACCATTGAGGACATCAATCTTCATAAAACAGGAAATCCTAACCAGGCAAGAACATTATCTACAAAATCAAACCTGACAGTAATGGAAAATCCTCAGCCCATAGCTATTGTAACTCATGAAATTATTGAGCAGCAACAAGCAAAGCAGCTAAGTGATGTTATTAAAAATGTGAATGGTATTTATTTGACATCTGCAAGAGGAGGGTCTCAGGATAGCTTTGGAGGAAGAGGTTTTATATTTGGAAATGATAATATCTTCAAAAATGGAGCAAGAGTAAACAGTGGAGTTTTCCCTGAAGTAAGTGGACTTGAAAGAGTTGAAGTTTTAAAAGGTGCAAATGCTATGTTATATGGTAATGTAGGGCCAGGTGGAATTGTAAACCTTATAACTAAAAAACCAAGATTTGAATTTGGTGGATCTGTCGGATTAAACGGTGGAAGCTGGAATTCTTATAAACCTGTATTTGACATTTATGGACCTTTAAGCCAAAAGGTAGCTTTCAGAGTCAATGGAACTTATGAATATGCCGAAAGTTTCAGAGATATGGTAGAATCTAAAAAGCATTATTTCAACCCGTCTTTTGTTTTTAATTTGAGTGAAAACACACAACTAATTGTAGAGGGTGATTATTTATATCATAATTTCACTCCTGATTTTGGAATTGGAAGTGTTACTGATAAAACCACTGGAATATCCAGGTTAGCTACTGAAGTTGACCGCAGGAGTTTTTTAGGTGCCAACTGGCAATATCAAACCAACCAACAAGCCACTACAGACGTTGTTTTAAACCATCAATTGAACAGTAAATGGAGTCTAAATGCAGTTGCTTCCTACCAGAATTATACAAAAGATTATTTTTCAACAGAAAGAATTCAATGGCAGTATGAATCCGCAAAAGGAAATTTTGACCCATCCTGGAACAGAACTTTGGGAAGAAATTATACTGAACAAAATTACACTTCATTACAAGTTAACCTAAATGGAGAATTTAAAACCGGAAATATTATCAATAAGGTTCTATTTGGAGCAGATGGAGACTATGGTTTAGCTGATACTTATGCTTACAACTTTACTAATCCTACCAGCATTAACTATGGAACATTATATTTAAATAATTCTTCCACATGGTCTAATGAAGGTGTTATGCCTGAAACTTATAGATCATCAAGAAACAGAATAGCAACGAAAAGATTTGGTCTTTATGCACAAGACTTGATCAGCCTTAGCAAAGAGTTTAAAGTATTGGCAGGAATAAGATGGTCTTATTTAAAAAATGAAGATACAGAAGTAAAAGATTTCTTAAAAGGAACAGAAACGCCTACAGTAAACAGCGGTTTACAAGCTCATGCCTTATCGCCAAAAGTAGGATTAATCTATAATCCTAATGATAATTTATCTGTTTTTGCAACGTATACTAATTCATTCTCACCTAATTCAGGGTTTGATGTAAACAATCAATCTTTAAAAGCATCAACAATTGATCAATACGAAGTAGGGGTTAAGAAAAATTTATGGAACAATGCTATCGCTGTAAACCTAACAGCTTATCAAATAAATAACAGGGATGCTTACACATCTCCATATCTTGCAGATAATAAGGTGGCATTATATAAAGTATATGCCGGCAATATAAGGAGTAGGGGTGTTGAATTGGATATCACAGGAAACCCAACAAAATATCTGTCTTTAATAGGAGGTATTTCTTACAATAATACTGTGTATACAAAAACTCCAGATAACGGATTTGTTGAAGATCAAAGATTGGTAAGAACTCCTGCCCTTACAGCAAATGCGTCTATTTTTTATACCTTCACGGATTTTGCAAAAGGCCTGAAGCTAGGAGCTACAGCATTCTATACCGGAAAAAGACAAGCAGGCTGGAATGATGTAAAAGGGCAATTACAGCAAACAAGAATGATTGATATTAACGGATTCACAACGGTTGATATAAGTGTCGGTTACAGTTGGAATAAGTTCTCTATCCAGGGTAAAGTCGGCAACCTGTTTGATGTCATAAACTACAATGTTCATGAGAATTATTCAGTGAATCCTATCACACCTAGAAACTATTATTTTACGTTGACTTACAGACTCTAGAATTCTTAATATAAAAATTCTTTCAATAAAAGTGGGAACTGCATTTTTGCAGTTTCCACTTTTGAAATTTAAAAAAAATAAAAGCAAAACAATAAAATATGGATAAAATAAAAGATACCAGAAGTTTCATGAGGATCACGCATCGTTACTTAGGATATTTCCTTGCGGGAATTATGGCTGTTTATGCAATAAGCGGTGTATTGCTGGTTTACAGGGATACAGACTTTTTAAAAAAGGAGAAAAATTACGACAAAATTGTAGCTAAAAACCTTTCTGAAAAGGAATTGGGAAAAGAATTAAAAATTAAAAACCTAGAAATCGAAAATAGAATCGGAAACATCGCATATTTCAAACAGGGAGCCTATAACCTGGTAACCGGGCAGGCAAAGTACGTAAAAAAAGAGCTGCCATTTGTCCTGGATAAAATGACAAAACTTCATAAATCCCAGTCAAAAGAGACACTATCACCTCTTAACACTTTTTTTGGAATTGCCCTATTCTTCTTTGTAATCTCAAGCTTCTGGATGTTTAATCCAAAAACAAAAGCATTTAAACGCGGAATGCTTTTTACTGCTCTAGGACTGGTTGTTTCCATTATATTACTTCTTGTCTAAAATTATATTTTATTCAATAAAACAAGGAAATTAATTTGATTTTCATTTTTCTTAATTTAACATTATTTTAGTAAAATTAGCTAAAAATGAGTACTATGGCACATTTATTGATTTTCACCACCCATAGAATAAATAAGCATTAATTATTAAAATTATAAATTATGAAAAAACTAATTTTAGCAGGAATAGTAGCGGTAGCAGGATTAACAACAACAGCCAATGCTCAGATTCAAAAAGGTAACTGGATGGTTGGTAGTAGTATTGTAGCTAGTAATTTTGGTCTTAATACGGGAGGAGGATATAACATCTCTTTACAACCGAAAGCGGCTTATTTCATTGAAGATAACGTAGCACTTGGAGGATATGTTGATTTAGGATTTAACAAAGTTGCAAAAGGATCACCTACAAACTTTGTGTACAAGGTAGGAGCTTTAGGTCGTTACTATGTATCACCAGGTGAAAAAGGTATAGATAATCTTTTACATCACGGACGTTGGTTCTTCGAAGGTAACGTTGGTATTGGAGGAACGTCTACCGAAGGAGGAAACTCTACCACTGGGTTAGATTTCGGTGCAGGTCCGGGATACTCTTACTTCATTACACCTAACATCGGTGTTGAAGGACTTGTTAAATACAATGGTGTTGCAGGTTTCGGTAAAAACGGTTTAACTTCTACCCTTACCTTCAACGTAGGATTTAGTATTTTCTTACCTACATCTAAAGGAAAACAAATCATAAACGACGTTAAAAACTAGTCGTTAAGAAAATTATTTTTCTTAAAAAAGATAAAAGCGCCTCGAATAATTTCGAGGCGCTTTTCGTACAAATTAAAACTAAACTATAAAAAATCAAATAAATCATGTATTCGGTTGAGGCGTATATCTTAAATACGGCTTTATTTCTGTAACGCCTTTAGGAAAAATTTCCCGAGCTTCTTCTGTTGATATAGACGGTGGAATAATGACATCTTCTCCATTTTTCCAGTTTACAGGGGTAGCCACTTTATGGGAATCCACCAATTGAAGAGAGTCGAGAACCCTTATAATTTCATTAAAATTCCTTCCCGTAGAAGCAGGATAAGTTATAATCAAACGTACTTTTTTATCCGGATCAATGATAAGCAAAGAGCGTACGGTTGCAGTTGCCGAAGCATTAGGATGGATGAAATCATACAATTCCGAAATTTTCCTGTCTTTATCTGCAATAATAGGAAATTGCACATCCGTATTTTGAGTTTCATTAATATCCCGGATCCAGTTCTGATGGTCTTCTACTCCATCTACACTCAATGCAATTACTTTGGTTTTCCTTGCCTCAAATTCGGACTTTAGCTTTGATGTAAAGCCAAGCTCCGTAGTGCAAACCGGAGTATAATCTGCAGGATGCGAGAATAAAATCCCCCAGGAATCTCCCAGATAATTATAAAAGTCAAGATCACCGGCAGTAGTTTCTGCCTGAAAATTGGGTGCGGTATCTCCTAGTTTGATTGACATAACATTATCGTTTATTAGTCTACAAATTTAGTAGACTTTTTGAAACTGGCAAAATTTTTGATGAAAAATTACATATTAAATTAAAAAAAATTAATACATGGAGAAAATTGGTTTAAGCTATGTTGAAGTGGTCTACAGAGTTCTACAAAGCTGGTATTTAAAATTTGCAGAACTGACCCCTAAATTGATTGTGGGCATACTGGTTTTTTCTTTCTTCTTATTTTCAAGTAAATATTTAAGTAAACTTGCCGTAAAGCTCTTTCATAAATTATTTCCTAAAAGTGAAAAAGAAAGTTCATTGGTAACTTTACTGGCCGTATTCCGGTTTATCATTATGCTAATGGGTAGTTTTATTGCATTAGAAATAATGGGTTTCAGCAGTTTTCTATGGAAATTCATCGGAAGTCTGGGAGTTGCGGGGGTTATCGCCGGGGTTGCTTTAAAGGATCTGGTGTCCAGTATATTTTCAGGAATGCTTATCGGAATCGATAAAGCCTTTAAAGTAGGTGATTATGTATCTATCGGGAATAACTCAGGGACAGTACAGGAAATTGGTTTTCTGACAACAAAGATTATAACCGATGACGGTAAAAAGGTTTATATTCCCAATCAGGTCATTTTTAATTCTCCTTTTTCAAATATCACTGCTTCTCCGCAGAGAAGAATAATCCTGAATTTTGAAATTCCGGCTGATGAAGATATCAACAAGGCGCAAATGGGAATTCTGGAAGTAATAAAAGGATTAGAATATGTAGACAAACTGGATACTGCCGAGGTTGTATTTACCGATCTTAAACAAGGGATATTCAATTTACAGGCTAAATTCTGGATGACCATTGGAGCCAACATTACCCGCGTAAAGAGTGATGCATATATGAAGATCAAGCAACGTCTTGATTCGGATAACATCCTGTTAGTAACCCCGACCAGCATCAATATTACAGGAGGAGGAGAAAGCAATAGCAGTCCTACATCAAATCAGGACAAATAGAAAATAAAAAAACCGCTTTTTCAAGCGGTTTTAATTTTTATAATAAGTAGCTAGCTTATGCTAATACTTCTTTTACTTTGTTAGCAGCTTCCTCTAAAGTAATTGCAGAGTGTACCGGAAGACCAGACTCGTCAATTAATTTCTTAGCTTCAACTGCATTGGTTCCCTGTAATCTCACGATCAATGGAACTGGTAAGCTTCCCATCGCTTTGTAAGCATCTACAACACCCTGAGCTACTCTATCACATCTTACGATACCTCCGAAGATATTGATTAAGATTGCTTTTACGTTCGGATCTCTTAAGATAATTCCGAAAGCAGTCTGTACTCTCTGAGCATCAGCAGTTCCTCCAACGTCAAGGAAGTTAGCAGGATTACCACCTGATAATTTAATGATATCCATAGTCGCCATCGCAAGACCCGCACCGTTTACCATACAAGCAACGTTACCATCTAATTTTACGAAGTTAAGACCAGCTTCACCAGCTTCAACATCCATTGGATCTTCTTCTCTGGTATCTCTTAGCTCAGCTAAATCTTTGTGACGGAACAATGAGTTGTCATCCAAAGTTACTTTAGCATCTACTGCGATAATTTTATTATCAGAAGTTTTTAAAACAGGGTTGATTTCGAAAAGAGAAGCATCAATTCCTGTATATGCGTTGTAAAGAGAACCGATGAATTTTACAAATTCTTTGAAAGCATTTCCTTCAAGACCTAAGTTGAAAGCAATCTTTCTAGCCTGGAAACCTTGAAGACCTAAAGCAGGATCAATGATTTCTTTGTGAATCAAATGAGGTGTTACTTCAGCAACATGTTCGATATCCATACCACCTTCAGTAGAATATACGATTGTATTTTTACCTTCAGCTCTGTCTAATAAAATAGAAACATAGAATTCTTTAGTTTCTGTTTCACCCGGATAATATACATCCTCTGCAACCAAAACAGAATTTACTTTTTTACCCTCAGCAGAAGTTTGTGGAGTTACCAACTGCATTCCGATGATGTTCTGAGCGTTTTCTTTAAGCTTATCCATGTTTGGAGAGAACTTTACACCACCACCTTTACCACGACCCCCTGCGTGGATCTGAGCTTTTACTACCCACCCTTGAGCGCCAGTTTCAGCAGTTAGTTTTTCAGCAGCAGCTACAGCTTCATCTACGTTGTTTGCAACGAAACCACGTTGGATAGCTACTCCATACTTTGATAAAATCTCTTTTGATTGATACTCGTGAAGATTCATATTATTTTTATTATTTTATTTTAAATTATAAAGGTTGACAAATTTACTAAAAAGACATGGAAGTTCAAGATTCTAAGTCCAAAAATTAAATGGTAAGCACCTTGATTTTTAACAGGTCCTGATATTTTCTTTATTCTTCGGTTATTTTTTCTGATTGAGATCCTATAAAAGGGATTTTCGGAGCCAGGAAATATCCTGTTAAGCTCGCAAAAAGTATCGGAACAAAATAAGTAAATCCTGTTAAAGTCCCGAGAATAATAGTTGTACTCATAGGCGTCCTGGTTACACAAGCGTTAATTGCAGCCATACAGCTTACAATTGCCAGTGTGGTATCTACTGATGGAAAAAGATGATGTATGATCAGCCCCAAAGTAGTTCCCACAAAAAACAAAGGGATAATAAACCCTCCTCTCCAGCCCGAAGTCACTGTGATTGCTATCGCTAATATTTTAAAGACCAGAATTAAAAGTAAAAAATTCAGAGAAAAATCCCCTCCGATCAGCTCATTAACTTCATGGTGCCCGAAGTATCTGGTGATGGGAAAGTAAAACGCAATAATACCCAAAACAATTCCACCTACTAATGTTTTTACATAGATGGGAAAGTTTCTGTACTCGAAGACTTTTTTGAAAAACTTAACTACAAAAATAAACAACCATCCTACAAATGTTGCAACAACAGCAAACATACAGGCATACATAAAATCGTAAACTCCGGAATAGTGATACGCTTTCAGGTTCCATGTAGCACCTATCCCGAGATGAATAATCAATGCAAACATTACATAGCTGAAACAGCTTGCGACCAATGCAGGAATTATTGCTTTATAATATTCAACGGCATGCTTATGATGTAAAATTTCAAGTGAAAAAAAGACTTCCACCGAGTGGTGCACCAAATAATGCAGTGAAACCGGATGCCATCCCTGCAATACTTAAAGATCTCAACTCCTCGCCCTTCAATCTGAAAATCTTCCCTAGCCAGGTTCCTGTAGATCCTGTTACCTGAACCAGGGGAGCTTCAGGCCCTAAACTACCTCCTGAAGCGACACAAAAAAGCGACGACAAGATCATGGAGGGGTTATTTTTAGGATCGAGCTTTCCTTTATTAAATCTGATATTATTAACAATCAGATGAATTTCACCCGGATCACCGATGAAGTGAATAACAAGACCGGCTAATAATCCGCAAACAGCCATTGTTGGAATCACCATCCAACCTTGATACTGAGCTAAAAAGTCAGTAAAATATTCCAATACAATCCAATACAGTCCGGCAATGACTCCACCTACCAATCCGGTAAAAGCCCACATAAAAAAATGTCCGGCTGAATACAAATGGATTAAATCTAATGGGCTGATCTAAAAGATTAAATGTTCTGATTAACCTTCGCCTTCTGTTGATTTTCATTGCGTTTAGATCCTATTTTTAGCAAAATAAAGAATAAGCATTCCCCAGCTAAGGATCATTAACAGGCCTCCAAGTGGAGTAATCGGTCCCAGGAATTTCAGGTTAGCTCCCAAATAGTCCTGCAAACTCAGGAAGTATATACTAAATGAAAACAGCATTGTTCCTGCAATCATCAAAATAGAAACCCATTTTTCTGAAGAGGTTTCAAATTTCAAAATGAATCCAATGATCAACAGAAAGAAAGCAGCATACATGTGATATCTTACTCCTGTTTCAAAACTTTCCAGCCTTTCAACTGACAATATTTTCTTTAAAGCGTGCGCACCGAACGCACCTAAAATAACCGATAACATGCCATAAACGGCACCAAATACTAAAGTAATTGTTTTCATTATATCAATTTATGAGATCAGATCTTCAATTAATCTGTCTTATTTATAGTTTAAAATTTTAAACACCAAAGACAAAGCTCCGATAGCTATTAACATCCAGGCCATATTTTTACTTCTTGCAAAACCGGGGTTCCGGGTTATTTTCAGAAAAATTCCGAAAACTAAAATAAATGCTGACAATATGATTCCAAACATATTATTGGGCTCTCATTCTGTTAAACTCTGTGATAACCTCATGATGGGTAACTGTTTTGTCTTTGAAATAGGTAACAAAATGCTGCTTTTCCTCTTCTGTTGCTCCCATCTGATTCAGAATATTCAATAAATGCATCTTCATATGTCCTTTCTGAATTCCCGTGGTCACTAACGAACGCAGTGCCCCGAAATTCTGTGCTAATCCTGAAACAGCAAGGATACTCATTAACTCCTGAGCAGATGGCTTACCAAGAAGAGCTAATGAAAACTTGACTAACGGATGGAGGTTAGTCAGTCCGCCAACAACACCTACAGATATAGGAAGATCGATCCAAAATCTGAAAATTCCGTTATCGGTGGTGCAATGAGTCAAAGATCTGTACTGACCGTCTCTTGCAGCGTAAGCGTGTGCACAGGCTTCTGTTGCTCTGAAGTCATTTCCCGTAGCAATCACCACCGCATCCACTCCATTCATAATTCCTTTATTATGAGTGGTTGCACGGAACGGCTCAATTTCAGCAATCGTTACAGCCTGTTTAAATTTTCTGGCAAATTCTTCGTTGGAAATCCCGCTATCATCTTTAAGATCATCAATTTTACAAGAAACCTCAGCACGAACCACACAGTCGGGAGTAAAGTTGGAGAGAATATTCATTACGATCTGTAAAGAATCTTTTTCCTCTTTGGTAAAGTCTTCTTCTTTAGCAACTTCTTCTTTCAATGTTTTCCCAAATTGCTCCAGACAAGAATTTATAAAATTGGCTCCCATTGAATCCACTGTATCAAAGCTTGCCTTCAATTGAAAATAATGAGCCATATCAGCAGTCTTATCCACCAGCTTAATATCCAGAATTCCACCACCACGATTTCTCATGTTAGCGGTTATTGCTTCCGTAGCCTCAAATAGTTTTTTCTTTAATTTAAAATTAAAAAAATGTAATAGTTTATGAGATTCTCCATTAAAAATGAAGTGAGTATGCCCCAATTTTTCTGTATTAATAATGGTCGTTTTAAAACCTCCTTTATCGATCCAGAATTTGGCAGCCTTAGATGCAGCAGCCACTACAGAACTTTCTTCAACAGCCATCGGCAAAGCCACCAATTTTCCATCTATTAAAAAATTAGGTGCTATTCCGTAGGGCATATAAAAATTAGAGATCGTATTTTCCGAAAATTCATCATGAAGCTTCTGAAGTTCTGTATTATCGTTCCAGTATTGCTTTAATATTTTTTGATATTCCTGATCGCCGTCAAGATATTCATTGACTAGCCAGTCTATTTTCCCCTGTTTGGTCAATTTGGAAAAACCTTCAATCGGTTGATGATTCATAGTATAACTTTAAAGAACCGTAAATATACTGATTTTGATACTTTATTCTGTTGATAACTTTATGTTAAAAAGGGTGACATTTCTCAATTTTGGAATTACTTTTGAATTAAAATTCACAGAGTTAAATCGTCCTTATATCATAACATATGAACTTTGACCGCCTAAAAGAAAAACTCGAAATCCTTGCTGACGCAGCGAAATATGATGTTTCCTGCTCTTCCAGCGGAGGAACACGAAAAAATAAAAAAGGTGCTTTGGGAGACAGTTCCATAAGCGGGATTTGTCATACCTATACAGAAGACGGACGATGTGTCTCCCTGCTTAAAGTTCTTTTGACCAATCATTGTATTTATGATTGTGCATACTGTGTTTCAAGAAGCTCCAATGATATCAAAAGGGCAGCTTTTACGGTGGAAGAAGTAGTGGATCTTACCATTAACTTTTATCGGAGAAATTATATAGAAGGACTTTTTTTTAAGTTCAGGCATTTTTAAAAATGCTGACACGACCATGGAACGTCTGGTGAGAGTTGCAAAAAAATTACGACTTGAAGAAAATTTCAATGGATATATTCACTTAAAATCCATTCCTGGAGCAAGCGATGAATTAATGCAGGAAGCAGCACTCTATGCGGACCGTCTGTCTGTCAATCTTGAAATTCCAACCGAAAGCGGACTCAAGCTACTCGCTCCTGAAAAAAACAGGGCCGACATGATCAGTCCTATGCGTTATATTCAGAAAGGAATCTCCCAATATAATGATGAAAAAAAGATTTTCCGGAAAGTTCCGAAATTTGCACCAGCCGGTCAGTCGACCCAAATGATCGTAGGAGCTACCAATGAAAATGATCTTCAGATTATAAAAGTCGCGGATCATTTTTATAAAAATTATAACCTTAAAAGAGTCTATTATTCAGGGTATGTACCGGTACTGGAAGACAAAAGATTACCCTCATTAACTACTGAAGTTCCAATGCTTAGAGAAAACAGATTGTATCAATCTGACTGGCTCATGAGATTTTACGGCTTTAAAGCAGAAGAAATTTTAGATCCCAATCTTCCTTTTCTCGATCTTGAAATTGACCCCAAATTAAGCTGGGCATTAAGACATCTTGATCAATTCCCTATCAATCTCCAGACAGCTGACTATCAAATGATTCTTCGAATTCCGGGAATTGGTGTAAAAACAGCTAAAAAAAATAATACAAGCAAGACGTTTTCAGATTTTAAACATGGATCATCTTAAGAAATTAGGAGCAGCTGTAAACAGAGCAAAATACTTTATTGACTTCAATGCAGGAAATGGTTTTTTGAAATATTTAACGAATCAAAATTTAAAGAAATTATTGATTGGAGGAAGCTCGTCGAAATTTCATAATCAATTTTCACAGCAACTTACCTTGTTTTAAAGAACAATGATTTTCTCCCTGTTCAAGGGCAAACTGTGATAAAAATCTCTAAAAAGTTTATAAATTTTACATCTCCATATTATTAAACTGCCATATAAAATAAATGACTACCCTACTCTACGACGGAAGCTTTGACGGACTTTTAACTGCAGTGTTTGAAGTATTCGAATACCGTTATAAAGACGTTGAAATTTTCAGCAAAAATCAATATCATCAGGAAAACATTTTTGCAGAAACCCACGAAGTAGTCACACAGACAGAAAAGGCAGAAAGAGTTTTTAAGAAGCTGGAAGAGAACATAGGGAGATCCGGAATCCATCAATTGCTGAAAGTTTTTCTATCAGAAGATCCGGAATCAGAAAGAATTATCCTTTCAGCCATACAATTATCTGTACACCATCCTCATGAAAATATCCTTCAGAATTATGCGGATAATGATATTTTAAAAATATCGAAAATATGTAAATCCGTAGACAGAGAAAGGCATCGGATGACGGCATTTGTAAGGTTTGAGAAAATGCAGGATGGCGTTTTCTTTGCAAAAATAGATCCTGATTTCAACGTTATTCCCCTGATCAGAAAACATTTTAAAGATCGATATCAGGATCAAAAGTGGATGATTTATGACCTCAGAAGAAATTATGGAATTTTGTTTGATCTTGAAAATTGTGACTTCTTTTATCCTGATGAAAAACTGGATCTGGATCAATATGAGCAGAAATTCCATGATGAAGAGAGCCAATATCAAAAATTATGGCAACGGTACTTTATAAAAACCAATATTACAGAAAGAAAAAAATCTAAAGCTCCATATTCAGCATGTCCCGAAAAGGTACTGGAAGTACCTGACAGAAAAGAGGTAATGTAAAATAAAAACACCATAAGATGGCAGGAAAAACCTTATGTACAATTGCGTTAATCAGTATTATCAGCTGTATTCCTGATAAGAAAAGAAATGCAATATCTGAAATAGATAACGGAACAGGATCAGAAATTTTAGTTCATACCGATAAAAATATTATCAAAGAAAGGTTTTCTGCACCTCAGGGATATGAATGGATTGATGAAAAACAGGAATCTTTCGGATATTTTCTCGAAAATTTCACTTTAAAACCCTATAAAAGCAAGATCCTCAGATATGACGGAAATCCAATATCTACCCAGCATCTGCATGAAGCAATTTTTGATATCGATACCGGTGATAAGGATCTTCAACAATGTGCAGATGCGGTGATCCGGCTAAGGGCAGAATATTTATTTAAAAATAAAAGACAAGATGAAATTCAATTTCATTTTACAAATGGTGATCTGCTGAGCTGGAAAGATTATAAAAACGGAACACGGGCCTTTGTCAATGGCAATTCTGTTAATTTCAAAAAGACAGCCCCTTTCGATGACTCGCCTCAAAATTTCAGAAGTTATCTAAATATGATCTTTAATTATGCAGGAACTATTTCATTAAATAAAGAAACAAAACCGGTTCTAAAAAGTGAGGATTTAAAAAGCGGAGACATTCTTATTACACCAGGAAGTCCGGGACATGTTGTATTGATATGTGGCGCTTGCAGAAATAAAGAAGGGAAAAAGTTATTTTTACTAAGTGAAGGTTTCACTCCTGCCCAATCTATCCATGTTCTTTCCAATCCTTTTGATAAAAACAGATCTCCGTGGTACAACTTAGACGTAAAAGCTAACGAAACAAAAACTGCGAGATATATTTTTAAACCAACAAACTTTAGAAGTTTTTAACAATTTATATTCAAAAGTATTATCAACTTACTACTATAATCTGAACTTGTTTTTGTAAATTTGTGTTCGAAATTTTTTACTAGATGAAAGAAAGTGCTGTAAAAAAAAATTGCAGTTCTTACTTCCGGAGGAGACTCCCCGGGTATGAATGCTGCATTAAGGGCGGTGGTAAGAACGGCAAATTATTATAATATCGAATGTTACGGAATAAGAGAAGGCTACAATGGGCTTATCAACGATGATTTCCTAAAAATGGGTCCTCGTTCCGTAAAAAATATAATCAACCAGGGCGGAACTATCTTAAAGTCCGCAAGATCCCAGGAATTCAGAACTAAAGAAGGACGTCAGAAAGCCTACAATAATTGCGTTAAACATGGTGTTGATGCAATTGTGTGTATTGGTGGAGATGGAACTTTCACAGGGGCGAAGATCTTCAATGAAGAATTTGGTATCAGAGTAATTGGTGTTCCAGGGACTATCGACAATGATATTTTCGGTACCGACAATACTATTGGATATGATACGGCTTTGAATACTGCTATGGAAGCTATTGATAAAATCCGTGATACGGCCACTTCTCACAACAGAGTATTCTTTGTTGAGGTTATGGGTCGTGATGCTGGGTTTATTGCATTAAATAGTGGACTGGCAACCGGAGCTTTGGATATCCTTATCCCTGAAAAAAAGGACAGTGTAGATGAGCTTTTTGCGACTTTCAGAAATGCTGAAAAAACCGGAAAAGCTTCCAGTATCGTAGTTGTTGCTGAGGGTGAGAAACTGGCGAATATTTATGAACTGGCAGAACAGACAAAACAGGAGTTTCCTGACTATGACATTCGTGTAGCTATTCTGGGACATATCCAGAGAGGAGGATCTCCGAGCTGTGCAGACAGGGTTCTTGCGAGCAGACTGGGATACGGAGCCGTGGTAGGATTAATGGAAGGTAAAACAAATGTAATGGCAGGAATGCGTTCTAACGATATGGTATACACTCCTATTGAAGAAGCCATTAAAAAACATAATGAAATCAATAAAGACCTTTTACTGATTTCAGAAATATTAGCAATCTAATTTTTATAATTGTAAAAATCAAAATATTATGTCAACAATTAAAGTAGGTATCAACGGGTTTGGTAGAATTGGACGTCTTGTTTTCAGAGCAATGACTGAAAGAGATAACATTGAGGTAGTAGGAATCAATGACCTTATCAATGCAGAATACATGGCTTACATGTTAAAATATGATTCTGTACACGGAATCTTTCCAGGAGAAGTATCTGTAGAAGGTAATGATCTTGTAGTAAATGGAAAGAAAATAAGAGTAACTGCTGAGAAAGATCCAAATAACCTGAAGTGGAATGAAATCGGAGCTGATTATATTGTAGAATCTACAGGTCTTTTCTTATCTAAAGATGCTGCTCAGGCTCACATTAATGCAGGTGCAAAAAAAGTAATCCTTTCTGCTCCTTCTAAAGATGATACTCCAATGTTTGTAATGGGTGTAAACCACAAAGAACTTACAGATGATATCAAAATCTTATCTAACGCTTCATGTACAACAAACTGTTTAGCGCCTTTAGCTAAAGTTATCCACGATAATTTTGGAATCGTTGAAGGTTTAATGACAACTGTTCACGCAACAACCGCTACTCAGAAAACTGTAGATGGTCCTTCAATGAAAGACTGGAGAGGAGGTAGAGCTGCATTGAATAATATTATTCCTTCTTCTACCGGTGCTGCTAAAGCTGTAGGAAAAGTAATTCCTTCATTGAACGGAAAACTTACAGGTATGTCTTTCAGAGTACCTACAGTAGACGTTTCTGTAGTTGACCTTACAGTAAGAATTGAAAAAGCTACTTCTTACGAAGAAATCTGCGCTACTATTAAGGCAGCTTCTGAAGGGGAACTAAAAGGAATCTTAGGATACACTGAAGATGCAGTTGTTTCTCAGGATTTCGTAGGTGATAAGAGAACTTCAATCTTCGACAAAGATGCAGGTATTATGCTTTCACCTAATTTCGTAAAGCTTGTTTCTTGGTATGACAACGAAATGGGTTATTCTAATAAATTAGTTGACATGCTTGTTCACGCTGCTTCTTTATAAGAATCAAACATTTAAAATAACACAAACCCCGCTCATGATGTGAGTGGGGTTTTTAGTTTACCATTTCCAAACAACTAATAAAGAAAGTATAAACCATTATTTTCCTGAAAACATTTCCTTTCCGTATTCAAACTTAAAATACAATTATTAAAAACCAAATAAAAACAAAATAATATATTATTTTATGCTTATTTTAGTTAAATAAATTAATGCATTTTACAAATAAAATTAATTACCATAACAGATAATCAAAATAAAATTTCTCAAACAGTTTTGAAAATCAAGTTTTCAGGGTTATTAGTTTATAACAAATTTTGCATTTTTTTCAACACAAAAAAATCCCCCTTTAGGGGTATTTTTAAGAAAATATTAACTATCTAAAAAAGACTATTTTCATGAAAGACGCTGAAAAAAAAACATCCCTTGATTGAAGTTTGGGAAAGATATCCCGCTACAAGAAAGGAAAAAAAAAGAAATACTGAAGACGCCCCCCATCGAACGTATCATTGGTGAGATGTTTGCAATCGGAGAATTTTATTATTATGTATTAAATCTTACAAACAGTACCCTCTCTCATCATCATGAAAATATTTTAAAATTACATGGTTTAAAAAAAAAATCCTGAAAACCTTAAAGAAGTCATAGATCTCACCCATCCTGAAGACATTCCTTTTGTAATAAAAGCGGAACAGGCTGTTGTATCTAAAATGATTGAAATTGGCCCGGAACATCATCTCTACTTAAAATCGAGTTACTGCTTCAGGATGAAGACTGCAAAAGGAAATTATGAGTTGTTCCATCACCAGGCTATTCCTACCCTAGAAGATGAAAATGGGAACCTCGTACAATCCATTAATATACATACCAACATCAATCATATAACAAAGCAAAATCCTTATACCGTCCTGATTTCAGGGATTGGCCCCAGAGCCGATTTTCACCAAATGACAATAGACAATCCCTCCTCATCAACCCATCAGACACTCGAAAATCTCACCAAAAGGGAAGTAGAGATCCTTTCTCTGATTGCAAAAGGATATTCGGGAACAGAAATATCCGAAATGCTTATTTTATCTCAGCATACTGTTCGTTCTCATCGAAAAAACATCCTTACAAAAACCAATTCAAGAAATGGTAAAGAGCTTTTGAAAAAGGCTTTTGAATGGGGCATTATATAACTATTATAAAAAGATATATTTGAAGTAAACATATACTCTCTATGCTGATAAATCTCACAGATGTATTTCGGCGTAAAACTTGTACTTTTATAATTGATGGAAAGATCAATTGTACATCCCCGTTTTAAAAATTCACCTCATTTCAAAGATTTCTGGCAAAAGGGTAACGGAAAACTGCTTATTGAATTTTCCGGTGCAGAAGTGAGTTTCAGCGAATTTGAGCAATTTTCCCCCTATTATTATCACGTTGATGAAACCGGTGATCAGGTGGTAAAAGATGTCTATTTTACTAAAAAATTTCACGAAGCTACCAGGGAAATCGAGAAATACATCAGAAATGGAGTTTCTGAAAACGATCAGGTTCCGGACAGTGTTAAAAGACTTTTTAAAGAAGTTCAGAAAAAACCTGAATGGCTAAATGAAGAATTGCTGAAAAGTGGCGCGGAGCTTTGTATGCGAAGTGGACTAGATGCCCTCATCTCTCTTAGGGATTATTGTTTAATTGGAGGTTATGATTATGCCTACCTAAATAAACCCCTTATTGTAACAGAAGCATTGAAAAAAGGAGCCGTAAAACGTCTTTCTGAAACATTGGATTTCTGGGTGAATGTAACCCGCTACCATGCCCTGGATATTCATGCCAAAGGCTATGAATTTGCTATAAAAACACGTCTTATTCATTCATATGCAAGACTTTCGATCAAAAAGCATTATGCTGATTGGGATACGGAAAACTGGGGAGAACCTATCAACTCCTGGGATATGATGGCCACCTATATAGGTTTTAGTTTGGTTTTTCTTCATAGCCTAAAAAAACTGGGCAATAGCTTTTCAAATGAAGAGGAGCTTGGTATTTTTCACCTATGGAAATATGTCGGTTATTTGCTGGGCATTCCCGAACACCTCCTTCCTGATCATAAAAAACAGGCTACGGAATATTTTTACCTATGGTCATCCATCCAGCCTCCTTCGGATAAAGACTCTGTACTTCTTGCCCATTCATTACTCGATGAATCCCTGGAGAATCCTATATTAAAGTTCAGCTTTCAAAGAAGAAATCTACGGTATCTTCATATTTGCTGCACCTGGTTTTTACTGGACGATGAGGTTTGTAAGCGATTGAATATTCCTGAGGTCTCCAATAAAAAAGTTTTCCCTCAGGTAAAAAAAGCAACTAATATTATATATAATACTTTAGTAGGACGAAAAGCAAGAATTGAAGCGGGTAATAAAAAACACCTTAAAGTTCTGGAAGACTATTTAAGAATAACATCGGGCTCCAACTTCCATTAAGTTGATCTACTTTTTTAGTTTGCTATTATTTCATTCATAATAAGATAGCCATTATTTCACCAATCAAAATTATTGTTTTTTTAACTTTAAAAAGACGCTTTGAAATTGAAAAATATTAGCTTTTGATTCCAAAATTATGTACTTTTGAGAAATTATTTTTTAGAAATGAGTAACATTGACGATAAGAAAAAAGCACTGGCTCTAGTGCTTGATAAATTAGATAAAACATACGGAAAAGGAACTGTAATGACTTTGGGAGATAATTCTGTTGATAATACAATAGAAGTTATTCCTTCCGGATCCTTAGGATTAGACATTGCATTGGGAGTAGGAGGATATCCAAGAGGAAGAATCATTGAGATTTATGGACCTGAATCTTCCGGTAAAACAACTTTAACACTTCACGCTATTGCAGAAGCTCAAAAAGCAGGTGGAATTGCAGCATTTATTGATGCAGAGCACGCTTTCGACAGAACTTATGCTGCAAAATTAGGAATAGATTTAGAAAACCTTATTATATCTCAACCGGATAATGGTGAACAAGCCCTGGAAATTGCGGACAACCTTATCCGTTCAGGAGCGATTGATATTGTAGTAATCGACTCAGTTGCCGCTCTTACTCCTAAAGCAGAAATTGAAGGAGAAATGGGTGATTCCAAAATGGGTCTGCATGCAAGATTAATGTCTCAGGCATTAAGAAAACTGACTGCAACAATTTCAAAAACAAAATGTACCGTAATTTTCATCAACCAGCTGAGAGAGAAAATTGGTGTAATGTTTGGAAATCCTGAAACGACAACCGGTGGTAATGCCTTGAAATTTTATGCTTCAGTAAGAGTAGATATCAGAAAGGCAAGTGCACCGATCAAAAATGGTGACGAAGCAATCGGAAGTCGTGTAAAAGTAAAGATTGTTAAAAATAAAGTAGCCCCTCCATTCAAACAAGCTGAATTTGACATCATGTACGGAGAAGGAGTTTCTAAAACAGGAGAAATTCTTGATCAGGCTGTAGAGCTAGGGGTGGTAAAGAAAAGCGGTTCATGGTTCAGCTATGATGAAACAAAATTAGGACAAGGCCGTGATGCGGTAAAAGACGTTCTTAAAGACAATCCTGAACTTTCTGAAGAACTGGAGAATAAAATTAAAGAAGAATTGAAAAATAAATCAAAATAATTTTTCAAATCAAAATCAATAACAAAGACAGCCTTCAAGCTGTCTTTTGTTTTTACTCTATTTCCTACCCTCACAAGTGAGAAATACTCTTTGGCGCGCCGGTATTTTTGTAAGATATTGATGAGACTTACTAAAAAAATCTTTTAATCTTTTAATAAAAAAATCGGCGGAACATTTCGTCCGCCGATTTTTTCATCGTTAAGGTTTATCATCCGTCAATTCAAAGCCCCAATCTTTTCCTTTTTGAGTTGCAGAGACTCCTTTTGTCATCCATACCGGTGCTTTAGCCCCTTTAAGATAATAATCAAAAAACTGCTGCTCGCGGATTTGTATATCTTTCCTGTTCTGTCGTTTTACGAGATTATGGTCGTCACCATTATAGTTAAGAAGCCAAACGGGTTTTCCCAGACGTCGTAATGCCGTAAACATTTCAATTCCCTGATACCATGGAACTGCTCCATCTTTATCATTACTCATAATGACTACCGGAGTTTTCACCTTATCAATCGTGAAAAGCGGTGAATTTTTAATGTAAAGATCTGGTGCCTCCCAAAGATTTTTCCCTAATCTGCTCTGTGATTTTTCATACTGAAACTGTCTGTTCATTCCTGAGGTCCATCTGATCCCTCCATATGCAGAGGTCATATTGACAACAGGAGCACCACTCCACGCAGCAGCATACATATCTGTGTGAGCAATAAGGTAAGCAACCTGATAACCGCCCCAGCTTTGTCCTTGGATTCCGATTTTAGTACCGTCTACCCATGAATTCTGCTTTAATTTTTCAACTCCGGAATTAATATATTCCATTGCGGATTCACCCGGAAAACCATCGGTATATGAAATATCCGGTGTAAAAACCAAATATCCGTTGCTCACAAAGTAAGAAATATTTAATCTTGATGGTGTCGGAGCAGGAGCAACATAACGGTTCAGATTGTCCGAAAGCTTCTCATAGAAGTAAACAATCATAGGATATTTCTTGTTGGGATTGAAATCTTCAGGCTTGTACAAAACTCCTGTAGATGAATTGCCTTTTGGTGTTGTCCAGTTGACCAATTCATTCGTCCCCCAATTATAATGAGCTTGCTGTGGATTTGTATTACTTAATTTTTGTTGTTCCAAGAAATCTGATGTTGCGAAAATATCAGGCGATTCTGTATAGGATTCTTTTACCAAAATATATTCTTCCGCATTTTTAGCTTTTTGAATGCTTCGATACCCCCAGACATTTTCCATTTGGATTTTTACAGGATCAGCGTCTGACTGAATGGTTGTTCTGAAAATTCCGTTTGCTTTGGATGTATTATCAAAAGCTGATAAATAAATGGAAGATTTCCGGTTCATGCTTTTTACATCTTTATCTAAATCGTATGTGTCGAATGTTATTTTATGTTTGCGCCCGAAGCCATTCGTGATATTCCTTGGCTTTTTTGAGCCGTTCAGGAAGAATTCCCAAAGGTCGTAGCGATCTCTTATAATTACAGATTCATCTTTATCCGTCCATGATGCGATACCATAAGAATTTGGAAAATCCGGCATATCAAATTCTTCATCAACAAAAGAAACCGGCAACCCGCTATTGAGAGGAAGAGTTTGTTTTGTTTTGATATTGTAACTCAGCCACATTCCTTTTTCTTTGTTGAAAATCACAAGAAACTTTCCAAGCGGAGATATGGCAACTGCCCCGTCAAGATTTTTTATAATTTCTGTTCTTTCGCCTGTCTTATTATCAATCAGAAAATAGGTTTTCTTTGTAGAGCCTTCCCATTGAGAGGAAATACGGTTATTGATACTGGTAATTCCTAATGCAAATTCAGCATTTCCTTCGTTCACCAATCTTAAAGTATCTAAATCTTCTCCATCAATATTTCTGAAGAAACCAGGCTTTTCTGTCTGCATTACTGCGGCATAGGATTTCTTAAGATCGTTTTTCAATTCTTTTAACTGTACCGTCTGAAGATAATCATCTTTATAATTCCAGATGTCCACAACAGCATGATCGTTGGCAATCATTGCAGTATCTTTTGCAACAGGTTTTGGCGCAACACCGAAATACAATTGTTTTCCGTTTTTGCTGAATAAAGGCAACCTGTTTTCAGAAACTGCCCAATTCTTTTTCATCTGTGCATTTTCATTGGTTATAATCTCCTTCTTATTTCCTTTAAAATTAAAGTAATACAGCTGATATAATTTCACCAGGTCATTTTGTGCAGAAGCAGTTCCCACAAATGCCAGTTGGTCTCCTTCTTCATCGAAAGACAACTGTGAAAAATCGCCCTCCATTTCTGAAACCTTAGATACAGTCCCTTTTTGCAGATCAACTACCTGTACGGTTTGAAATGCATATTTCTTTGGCTTTGATTTGTCAGTTTCTTTTTTATCTGCAGATTTTTCACCCTCAGAATCCTTATCTTCTTTTTTCTCTTTTTTAGCCTTTTCTTCTGGCTTTTTAGTTACAAAAACCAGTTGTCTTCCGTTTTTACTGAACTCATAACGCACTACATTATCATATGTTGTACTTTTTCCATCCAATAAATTCCGTACCACCAATTGTAATGGTTTTACATTTTTATCTTCATCATTATTTTCATCTCCATCTTCTTTATCAGAAGCATCATCAGAGGATTTATCTTTTGTATTTTCCAAAAGGTAAGCAACAAAAGAACCTGCTTTTTCAGGAACTTTAAATGATTTCACATTAGGAATTTTCTCAGTTTTATCATTGAAAAAATCAACTATTGCAAGACTATCTTTCGTTAATTTATTTTTTTTTCAGCTTTTTATCTTTTACCGCCTTTATATCTTTATACTGCGGACGGATTTGAAAAACAGCAAACCTGGAATCATTGGTAAAATCCAATTTTGTTGCTCTTGCAAACTTCTTTGAGGTTTTATTTTTAACTGAGTGCAGAAAAAGGTTAGAATTTCCTTCCTGAGCATCTACGGAATAGGCAATCCATTTTCCATCATTTGAGATTTTTTTTTGTCCCGATATTTTGCCAGCTGTCGTAAACGGAATGATCTAGAGGTTTTTTCTGTCCATACATAAAACAGGTCATGATGAGCAGAATAAAAACTGTACATTTCAACTTCATTTTTTTAATAATTTTAAAGATTTAAAAGTAAGATATTTCTTTGACAAAATTACATGAAACTCCTGTTTCATTATAAGTTCAAGCGTGTCATTCTGTCACTTTCTTCCTCATGGTATTTTTTTTGAGAAGAATTATGCAAATCAAAACTAAATTATTATGACTAAAGGAAATATTAATGTTTCTGTGGAAAATATTTTTCCACTTATCAAGAAATTTCTTTACAGTGATCACGAAATATTTTTAAGAGAATTAATTTCCAATGCCACTGATGCTACTCTAAAATTAAAACACTTAACAAGCATTGGTGAAGCTAAGGTGGAATATGGAAATCCTAAACTTGAAGTAAAAATCAATAAGGAAGAAAAGACTCTTCATATTATTGATCAGGGGATAGGAATGACGGCCGAAGAAGTCGAAAAGTATATTAATCAGGTGGCTTTTTCAGGTGCCGAAGAATTCTTGGAAAAATATAAAGACAGTGCAAAAGATTCAGGAATTATCGGACATTTCGGTCTTGGATTCTACTCTGCTTTCATGGTTGCTGAGAAGGTAGAGATTCTTACAAAATCTTACCGAGATGAACCTGCTGTTCGTTGGATATGTGACGGAAGCCCTGAATTTACACTTGAAGAAACTACAGATAAAACTGAAAGAGGAACCGAAATTATCCTTCATATCGCAGAAGATTCAACCGAATTTCTGGAGGAATCAAAAATCCGCGAGTTACTATTAAAATATAATAAATTCATGCCTGTTCCGATTAAGTTTGGAACAAAGACCCACACTCTCCCATTACCGGAAGGTGCTCCGGAAGATGCTGTTGCTGAAACAGAGGAAGTGGACAATATCATCAACAACCCGAATCCGGCATGGACAATTGCTCCTACTGATCTCACGAAAGAGGATTATGTAAAGTTCTACCACGAATTGTATCCAATGCAATTTGAAGAACCCTTATTCAATATTCACCTGAATGTTGATTATCCTTTCAATCTGACAGGGATATTATTTTTCCCAAAGCTGGCTAACAACCTGAATATTGAAAAAGATAAAATCCAGCTGTATCAGAATCAGGTATTTGTTACCGATGAAGTAAAAGGAATTGTTCCGGACTTCTTAATGCTTCTTCGTGGTGTCATTGATTCTCCTGATATTCCATTGAATGTTTCACGTTCTTATCTGCAGGCTGACGGTGCTGTAAAAAAGATTTCTTCTTATATTACTAAAAAAGTAGCAGATAAAATGGCTTCCCTTATCAATGAAAGCCGTGAAGACTATGAGAAAAAATGGAATGATATCAAGATCGTAATTGAATACGGAATGATCTCTGAAGAGAAATTCTATGAAAAATCCGATAAGTTTTCTTTATATCCTACAGTTGATGGAACTTATTTCCTATGGAATGAATTGACTGAAAAAATCAAACCTGCACAAACTGATAAAGATGGTAACCTGATCATTCTTTATGCTTCCAACGCAGATGAGCAACATAGCTACATCCAGTCTGCAAAAGATAAAGGATACGAAGTGCTTCTTTTAGATTCTCCTATTGTACCTCACCTTATTCAAAAGCTGGAAAGTACTAAAGAAAAGGTTTCATTTGTAAGAGTAGATGCGGATCACGTTAACAATCTGATCAAAAAAGATGAACCTGTAATCTCCAAGCTTAATGATTCTGAAAAGGAATCATTGAAAAAGAATGTAGAGGAAACCATCAGTGATGCAAAATTCACGGTTCAGCTGGAAGACTTAGATAGTACGGATGCTCCTTTTACGATTACGCAGCCTGAGTTTATGCGAAGAATGAAAGATATGCAGGCAACAGGCGGAGGTGGAATGTTTGGAATGGGAGGCTTCCCTGAAATGTATAATCTGGTAGTAAACTCTAACAGTGAATTCGCTGGTCAAATCTTAAAAACAGAAAACCAGGAAGAGAAAGCAAGCATGATTAAATACGCTTTAGATCTTGCGAAACTTTCTCAGAATTTATTGAAAGGAAAAGATCTTACAGATTTCATCCAAAGAAGTTACAAGCAGCTTGAAAAATAAAATAACAAAAGCGATACAGATAATCTGTATCGCTTTTTTCTTATAAGACTATTCTATGATAATTTGCCTAAATCCTAGTTAGTTCTTAGAAAACTAAGCTTCATCCTTGATCGCTTATTCTATACCATTTTTATTTTCTGATCGGTTCGATTTAAAGATTGCCAGAACAAGCATTATCATCAAAAGAATTACCTGAACAAAAAAGTACCTATCTTCCTTATCAAATAATTGAATAGTTGAAATAACTATTAAAAAAGTATAAGCAATAACAGCATTTTTATTACGTTCCCTCCAGGCTGAAATAATAAGGGTAAAGAAAATTATAAAAGAGATACATTCAAAAATGATACGCCATATACTATCCTTTGTAAACAGTGGAGTAAGTATTAACACAACCATTACTATTATTATAATATACTTATTAAATTTCATATTCTATCTTTATGGTTTCCCTCCCTCTCTTACGCAACCTCGATAATCTGTTTCTGCATCTGAATTACACACAATCATATTAGTAGTAGCTACTGCTCCTCCAATTATAGCCCCCGTTCCTCCTGAAAAAATCCCTACTAAAGCAGCTCCTCCCATTGTTATTGCATAATTCCTCATACATCTATTTGATGCTTTAACAAAACCTGCCTGACAGTCTTTTCCATTTGCCATACGAGTACTTTCATCATAATTCAATTGCAAATCTACCTCATTTGTCAGCATTCTTGTTCTTTCTTCTTCTGTATATTTTGAATAAAAATCAGCATTAGATTCTCTGAAGGCTAAACTATTATCATTCATTTTCTCATACATAGAGATCAACTCCCTGCTTCTTCCAATTTTTGCAGAATTATAAAGACTTTCAAGTTCTTCTACGGTCTTAACCCTATCAATTCCCGACTGAATCAGTGAAAAATCTGCGTCTTTTTCATTATCCAACAGATTCTTGATTTCCGACTGAATGCTGAGCTGGGTCGATACATAATCTGATAAAGTTCCGGAATCTGATCTCGCAGTTCTTAAAACATTTTTTTGAGTTGTCTTTGTGCTGGAATTTTGTCCCGTTGATAAATCTTCGTTTGAAGAACATGCCTGAAAAATCAGCAGGAATAGCACTCCTGCCATAAGTAATTTTTTTCTCATTGTGTTGTTTTTTTTATTTGTTGTACTCCAAAACTATAAAAGTCAAAACATTCAAAATGCATAATCCTGTTGCAGATTTTTTGCATTTTTCATGTACAACACAGATACAAATTTGTGTGATTTTTTGCATATTTGTATAAAAATGCGAGATGCAAAAAGAAAAGCTACGATCAATCAGAAAGAAAAAGGGATATACTCAGCAACAAATTGCTGATATCATTGCTACGGATGTTTCCAATTACAGCAGAAAAGAAAGTGGAGATGTAAAAATCGTAAGGGCTGAATGGGAAAAGATTGCTAATTTCCTCGATGTTACTATGGAAGACATTTATGAAGAAGATGACGCCCAAATTGTTGTCAATAATGATCATCCAGTATTTAACGACAGTTCTGCATCGGGAGTGTATCAATATAACAATAATACGATTCCACTTTCCATTGTTGAAAACCTTCAGGAATATATTTCTTTATTAAAAGCCGAGAACCAGAAATTACAGGCAGAAATAAAAACCCTGAAAGCAAGAAAGTAAATTCTACAATTCACTTAAAGGATCCCAAAAAAGTTTCTTGAAATTTTTAATTCTAAAATTTTCAACCACAATACCCTCTGCTTCCAGCTTAGGCTGAAATTCTTTTACAGATAAAACTCCGGAACTGGAAATTACCCTATGGGCAGGAACATCTTTTGGGCATCCACCCATAGCCTTTCCAACATGACGTGAATGATTGGGATATCCTACTGCTTTGGCAATGGCTCCATAAGAAGATACTCGCCCTTTGGGAATAAGCTTTGTAATTTCATAAACCTGTTGTTTAAAAATTTCGTCCATACACGATCATTTATATTGGTTAAAATAATTGCATCATTTTTGAATGATAATAGTTTCAATGATGTTTCTCATTAAAATTATAAAGTTATGAAAAAATCATTTTTCCGCATTCTAAATGCGATCAATAAAAAGATCTTACCCAAATTAAGTGATAAGGATCCTTCTTCACTAACGAAGTTACAAAAAGGAATTCTTGCATACCGTTATTTTGTGCTTATAAATTCTATGGATTAAATTCTATAAAAAGGAAGCTTTACTATTTTGTTAAGCCCGATATGACCAATCAATTTCTGGAGCCTCGGAACTTTTGATGATTTTAGCTATTTTAGAATATCATGAGAATTTTTTCAACATCTAAAAAATAAAAAACGCTCCATAATATGAAGCGTTTTTCTTATTTTATGATCCAGGATATCCCGGAAATTTCATCTTAAGAATTCTCAAGAATATAGGAGAACATTAATGGTGCACAGATCGTTGCGTCACTTTCAACGATGAACTTAGGTGTTGTAATATCCAGTTTACCCCACGTGATCTTTTCATTTGGAACTGCTCCGGAATATGAACCGTACGATGTTGTAGAATCGGAAATCTGGCAGAAATAAGACCAAAACGGTACATCATGCATCTCCATATCCTGATATAGCATCGGTACTACACAAATTGGGAAATCTCCTGCAATTCCTCCTCCAATCTGGAAGAACCCTACACCTTTCCCTCCTGAATTTTTAGTATACCAATCAGCAAGATACATCATGTATTCAATTCCTGATTTCATTGTTGTAGCTTTAAGCTCTCCTTTAATACAGTAGGATGCAAAAATATTTCCCATTGTAGAATCTTCCCATCCCGGAACAACAATCGGAAGATTTTTTTCTGCAGCCGCAATCATCCATGAGTTTTCTCTTGGAATCTCATAATACTGCTCCAAAACTCCAGAAAGGATCATTTTGTACATATATTCATGTGGGAAGTATCTTTCTCCTTTAGCGTCAGCGTCTTTCCAAATCTCCACAATATGTTTCTGTAACCTTCTGAATGCTTCTTCTTCAGGGATACATGTATCTGTAACTCTGTTTAATCCTCTTTCCAATAAGTCCCATTCTTCCTGTGGCGTAAGATCTCTGTAATGCGGAACTCTTTCATAATGAGAATGCGCAACCAGGTTCATTAAGTCTTCTTCCAGGTTTGCTCCGGTACAAGAAATAAAGTCTACTTTATCCTGACGGATCATCTCAGCAAGAATCTTTCCTAATTCAGCAGTAGACATTGCTCCCGCTAAAGTTATCATCATTTTTCCGCCATCTTTAAGATGCGCAACATAACCTTTTGATGCATCCACCAATGCAGCTGCATTGAAGTGCAGGTAATATTTCTCTATAAATTCAGAAATTGGCTTGTTCATTTATTTTGATTTTTGCAAAGATAAAACTTAAAATCGGAATGTAGCAGCAGCACTCAGAGAAAGTCTTGTTAATCCTTCCTTTTGATCATCCTCCAGCTTAAAAGATCTTCCGTTAATTGTCATTTTGCTTAATGTACCGGCTGTAAGACCGATTTTAGGACCAATAAAAAAGTTATCCAAGACTGCATATTGGTAAGCAAAATTCGCTTCCAATCCCAAATTTGACCCCGTTCCTTTAACGCTACCGGTTTTCGTTGTATAGGTAATAGCTCCCAGTGCAACATCATAATAGAATTTATGTTTAAACTCATCGTTAAAGTTAGAATACATAAATGCTGGTCCAAAGAAATTGATATTGTCTTTGGTGCTGACATATCCTGAAATAGTTTGCCCATTATTATCTCTTACGGTAATTCTTCCATCACTGGATGCACTGTAATTGGAATATTTTAATCCTAAATGTATATTCCCCTTCACATTATAATAAGCAGAAACATCAAAATTCATCCCGCTTTTTAACCCTTTAATGTAGTTTCTTGTATCCCCTGAAATATTGGATGGAGTTTTCGCTACCCTCCACGCATATCCCACGGATGGAATGATTGAAAATTTTTGTTGTGCCATGGACATAGCAGTAATTGAAAACATCCCTAAAAGTGTAATTTTTTTTTATCATTTGTTTTAAAATTTCGGCAAAAATAACATTTTTTCCGAAGTGCACAATCAGAATTTAAAACGTCTGTTTTCCTTTTTGTCTGAGAGTTTCTTTTTATTATCAAGCCTTTTCTGCTTTTGACCTTTGGAAGGTTTGGTTGCGAGTCTTTTCTTAGGAATTATTAAAGCTTTATTTACAATTTCTATGATTTTTTCAACTGCTTTATTTTTATTCATCAATTGAGTTCTACTCTCAGAAACCGTCAAAAACATCAAGCCTTCTGCATTGATTCTGTTTTTTAATTTATTTTGAATTAAAACTTTTTCATCTTCAGTAAAAAACTCAGATCCGTTTACATTCCAAAGTACGGTGACAGATGTTTCCACCTTATTTACATTCTGACCTCCCGCTCCACTGCTCCTGGAAGTTCTATAGCTAAGTTCTTTTGAAAAATCTTTCATGGTTTTGAAACAAGGATTACAGATAAAAATTTCATGACAGCATTTTCATTAATTCTAGCCGGTTCACCTTACCATTCGGAGTCCTCGGTACTTCGTCCACAAAAATAATTTCTTTAGGTTTATGAAAGTTTTTTTCAAATGGTATTTGTGAAATCCTCTCAATCAATTTTTCCGAACGTTGCCCTTCGATAACCAATACTAATCTCTGGCCTAAAATTTCATCTTTTAATCCTAAAAATACAACTTCGTTTGCAATTTCTTTTTTGACCAATCCTTCCAGTTCTTCAGGAAAAATTTTAGCCCCTCCGGAATTAATTACATTATCAATACGTCCTAAAAACCTGAACTGATTATAATTTTTAATTTCAACTAAGTCATTAGTTTGCAGGACCTCACTGTTGACATCCGGAGCAAATATCCGGAGACATCCCCGATCATCTTTAGAGATTTCAACATGTTCAAAAGCGGTAAAGTAATCTTCAGCCTTTGGCGACAGTTGCTTTAAGGCAATATGGGATAAAGTTTCTGACATTCCATAGGTTTCAAATATGTTTGTATTGAGGTGTGATATCCTTTTTTTCAGGCTCTCTGAAACGGATGCTCCACCAATGATCAGGTTCTTTATAAGGTGAAGTTTATCCACAGAGTTTTCCACCTGTAGAGGAGTCATTGCACAAAAATCTATTTCTGCAGTAATTTCTTCAAGTGGCTGTAAAGATGGTTCTCCCACAAGCAGCTTCATCTTTCTCTCAAAGGAGCGAACTACCATCATCTTACCTGAGATATATTCTACAGGTAAACACAGCAAAGCCGTATCTCCTTCTTTTAACTGTAAAAAGTTACACGTCATCACTGCTGAATTCATCATTTTCCTTTTTTCAATTTCAAAAACTTTAGGCACTCCTGTTGATCCTGAAGTTTGGACATCAACTGTTTCCGAACCGGAAGTCCATTTTTCCAAAAAAAGAATGACTTTTTTTTTCGAATTCCGTATGTGGATATAAGTTATTAATTTTGAGATTATTGAAATCTATCACCATGTTTTCCGCAAATAAAATGTGATGTAAATGTAAAAAAAAGTTTAAAAAGTTCTTGTATGTAGAGAAAAAAGCTTTAAATTTGCACCACTAAAAACAACACAGACCCATGGTGTAGCGGTAACACTACTGATTTTGGTTCAGTCATCTGGGGTTCGAATCCCTGTGGGTCTACAACCACTCTTTCTTAAGAGTGGTTTTTTATTTTATATGTTTAAAATCCCATTAATAAAATACTAGTACACAACTACTTATTATTTCAGGATGTATTAAAATGATTTTTTTTATGCCAGATTTTTGTGTATCAAGAAAAAATTTATAAATTTGCACCACAAAAAATAACACAGACCCATGGTGTAGCGGTAACACTACTGATTTTGGTTCAGTCATCTGGGGTTCGAATCCCTGTGGGTCTACAAGCCACTCTTTTTAAGAGTGGCTTTTGTTTTTCTATTATTGATCAAAATTTTTGGATAACAAACGTAACATATCCATCAAACAGCCACACTCCCGGATAAATTTTAATTTACCACTGATATTGTCTGAAAAGCACAAAGAGACGTTAAATAAATACCCCTGATCTAATGGATCAGGGGTATTTATTTAATATTATAATCATTATTTAGCCAATTCTCCGGCAGGTTGTTGTTGGGTTACACAATGTACCATCCCACCATTTTCATATAGGTTTCTAACATCAATTCCAATCACTTTTCTAGTAGGATACTGATCCTGAATAATTTTGTTTGCTACTTTATCATTGGGGTCACCATAATTTGGAACGAGAACAATTTTATTGGCCACGTAATAGTTTACATACGAGCCCTTTTCATCCAGTTGTTTACCATAAGCTGTTTTCACCTTGTTTTTTGTAGCAGGCACATAAACTTTTTTATATTCTTTTCCCTTCACGTTTGTGGCAGTATACAATGTATTGATATCTTTATCCGACAGCCCCATTTCTGCAAGATCCTCGTCATCCATCGTAATCATGGTATCCTTGTCTATAAACTTCATAAATCCATCAATGTGCATATCAGTAACATCCAGTCCTGTAACGCCATCCAACCAAATCACCTTTGATACTCCATAATAGGTTTTAAACATTTCCTCAGCCTCCTGCTGTGTTATCCCTTTTGTCCTTACCGAACCTTTTTTCTGGCTGATCACGGAACTTTTACATGCCATTAAAACCCCATTTCCATCAGTTTCTATTGCACCTCCCTCATTTACCATTTCTTCATTCAGATCTATAACCTTTGCCCCGATGTCTTTTCCGATACGTTGTGGAGTTTCATCACAATTTTCAAAATCAAACTTTTCTCCCCAACCATTAAATCCCCAATCTTCGATCAGGAGGTGTCCTTTACTATCTTTCACGAAAATAGGCCCATTATCCCTGATCCATACATCATCTGTAGGATAGATCTTAAAATCAATATTTTTCATCGGTATGGCATTCTCCTCTAAAATATGTAAAATCCTTTTCTTCTCTACCTCATCATAAGCAATAATGTGGACCTTCTCATTAACCTGTAAAGCTTTGGTCATATCAATCCATGTCTGCTCGACCCTTTCCCTGTAAACCTTACCATGCTGGTGATGATGTGGCCACTGTAGCCATGTTCCTTCGTGAAGGGATGACTCTTCCGGGAAATAATACGTTTGTGACATACAAAACACTGAGTTTAATGTTAAAAAAAAATGCAAAAAATTTATTATTCATATTATTAAAATTTCTTTCCTATAAATATTCCAAAGTCAATTGTGGTTTCAAAATTATTTCCGGTCTGAGAAACGGTACTTCCGATTCCGAACTGCATCTTCTTTTGGGTTTCTATTCCCAATCTGATGACCTGATTACTCATCTGATGCTCCTTAAGGCTAAAATCAGAATCTATAATCAACATACTATACAGGCTAAACCGCTCATTAATCCTGGGTGTATATTCCATTAATGTATAAAGCCCGAATCCCATTTCTTTCCCATCAAAAGAATAAGTCAGCGCCGGATATAAATTAATTCCAAAATCTCCTTTCTCTTTAATAAAGGCAAATCCAAGCGAAGGCATTACATCTTCAGCAGATACATGAACTCCCCCTGAAATTCCCCAGTTTCTTCCTATATAATAATTAAGATTCTGATATAACTCTGCATTCCATTTCTTTGACTCATACTCGTAGGAAAGTGTTCCTAAAGCGAAATAATTCCATTTTGTCTTAAAATCCTTATCAAAAATCCCTAAAACTTCTGTTTCCTTGATACCTGCATAACCTTGTACTGAAATTTGAGCTGTTGCTCCATATGAAAACAGAAAAGCTACGGGAAATACTATTTTTTTCATCATTATTGTTTTCTAAAGTCTTTACTTATATAAATCATCTTTGTTATTGATGACTGCAAAATTATATCGTCAAAAAACAAAAAATTGTCCTAAAAGGACAACCTCATGAATACAACGGAAAATAAATGTGTGTAATAATTTCTCCTGTTGGGGACTGTGTATATTCTTCTATAACATCTGAATTATCCAGCATAAACAAAGACTCCGTCAGCCAAAATCTATAAAAAATCCTGTACGTTTCCAGAATACTATCAAAGCTTCCGTAATGGGTAAATTTGATATACTTGCCTCCAAAAATTTCTTTCTTTTGAAATCCCGATATCCCGGAAGAAATATGTGTTATACCTGCTCCGTATCTGCAGTGAGGCACGCTCGTAATAAGGGGCTGATCCCGAATAATCCCATAGGCAGAATCAGAAATTTCATTTTCATTCTCAATACTTTCCCACAGATCATTAATTTCCTGATTATTATAATCTTCAGCTTTAATAAACCTACAGTATATAGAAACCGGATCTTTATATCTTATTTCATGTGGCAGATTTCCTTGGGTATTATCAATAAACTGACTAAACATTTCCTGTTTATTTTTCCTTGCTACTGCCGGTGAAATATGATATTGTTGTTTAAAAGCTTTAGAAAAGGATTGAATATTAAAATAACCAATTTGCCAGCCAATGTCAGAAATTGTATCGGTTGTATATATTAGCTTTTTATAAGCATTCTCAAGGCGGAGCCGTTTTTGAAATCCGGAAATGGTTTCATTAAAAATCCTAAAAAAGATCCTTTGGAAATTCCTATAGGAATAATGAGACATGCTCTCTATTTCATAAGCCGTGATCTCTCTGTCAAAGTTTTCCTCAATGAGGTCAACAATCTTCTGTATTTCACCAAAATGAGTCTGCATGAATGTACTTTATAATTCACATGGGTTTTCAATTTATACAAAATGCCAGCCACATATGAATTAATAACCGTATGAATTTACTAAAAAACACCTTCACAAAAAAAGGACAGAAAAATATCCATCCTTTTTTATATTATTTTCTGCAAAAAAGCTAGCTGTTTTTAGGCTTGTACAATTTAAACAGTATGAAGAGGAAAATCAACCACACCGGGATCAGGATAACCTGGATCTCCATTCCTGTAATGCTCATTAAAACTAAAATAGCCAACAGGAAAAAGATGCATATGTAATTCGATACAGGATAAAATATAGAAGGAAATTTGGTTTTTGTTCCTGATTTATTTTTCTCAGTTCTGAATTTTAAATGGGTGTAACATATCATAAGCCAGTTGATGATAAGAGTGGAAACTACTAAGGCCATCAGATATTCAAATGCTTTTTCCGGAACCAGCTTATTGATGATAATACAGATCCCAGCAAAACATGAGGAAACAAGGATTGCATTGGTAGGCACGCTATTCTTATTTAATTTTGTAAGAAATTTGGGTGCATTTCCTTGTTGCGCTAATCCAAAAAGCATTCTGCTGTTACTGTAAACACTGCTGTTATAAACTGATAAAGCTGCGGTTAAAACAATCAGATTAAGAATATTTGCTATGAGAACATTAAAGTGTATTACTTTTCCAAAGATGGTAAATGCAAATCCATTCAGATTTTGGAAAACCATGACAAACGGGCTTGTTCCTTCTGTAATTTCTCTCCATGGACTTAGTGAAAAGAGAATAACCAATGCCCCCACATAGAAAATTAAAATTCTGTAAATAACCTGATTGGTAGCTTTAGGAATCGTTTTTTCCGGACTTTTAGCTTCTGCAGCAGTAATTCCAATTAATTCCAATCCTCCAAAGGAAAACATGATCATGGCCATTGCCGCAAAAAGTCCGGAATATCCATTTTCTGTTTTATTAAAAAAACCTTTTGGAAAAAATCCTCCGTCATTCCACAGATTTGAAATACTTGCCTTATCCCCTCCGGTACCACTAATCAATAAGTAAATACCAAAAACAATCATTCCTATAATTGCAACTACCTTTATAATAGAAAACCAGAATTCAGTTTCTCCATACACTTTTACAGAGGCAAGGTTTAACGCATTAATGACGATAAAAAAGAACAAACTGGAAACCCAGAGCGGAATTTCAGGCCACCAAAAATGGATATAGTGTCCGATGGCTGTAAGTTCTGCCATACTCACCAGAATATAGAGAATCCAATAGTTCCAGCCTGAAGCAAACCCCGGAAAATTTCCCCAATATTTGTATGCAAAATGACTAAAGCTTCCGGACACAGGTTCCTGAACTACCATTTCACCAAGTTGGCGCATAATAAAAAATGCAATGATCCCTGCTAATGCATACCCTAAGATAACGGAAGGGCCGGCTAAAACAGCTGCAGGACCAATACCGAGAAAGAGACCGGTACCTATAGCTCCACCGAGAGCAATTAATTGAATATGTCTGTTGGTTAATCCCCTAACCAGATTCCCATCATTAGGTCCGGTTTTTTGTTCGTTGTTCATACAATGAATTAAGCCCTAAATATATAAAACTTTAAGAAATTTGCTTCTATAAAGCAGCATGAACATTCAAATCATTCAGTTTTAAAGAATTAAAAAGTAAAATACTCTGTTTTCTTACAGATATTCTTCCGGAACCGAAATATTATTCTTTTTCATATATTCCAAAAGAGACTGGTATTTGTCTTCATAATCATCCATTCCGCATTTATGTGAAATGCTGCAGATATCCGAAGGCTTAATTTCCAGAATCTGCGAGATTTTATTTAAGATATCCAGATTGATCTTCACTTTAGAATTCTCAATATCCGAATAAGCCTTTTGTGAAATCCCCATTTCAAAAGCCATATACTCCTGTGTCAAATCTTTAGTTCGTCTGATTTTCCTGATGTTCTGACCGCATACTTTCATTGTATTTGTTTTAGTAGTTTTTGGTATAGTTTAGAAGGATATCTACTAGCCTCTAACAAAGTTAATAAATACCTTTGGCAAAACATTATACACGTTACATGATATTTATTTCTTAATGGAATTTAGCTTCACAAATAAGAGCTGATCACTTATTAATGATAAATATTTTTCTCTACAACAACTATTGGAATTATGGAGACGCAAAAATTTAATTATGACAATACCATTGTCAGAGCATTTCTCTATGCTACTATCGCATTTGGTCTGGTCGGTTTTTTACTGGGACTTACGGCAGCACTAATGCTTTTCTACCCTGAGCTACCTGAATTTTTATTCGGAACCGATGACACAACGATTCAGAGTTTACGAAGCGGCAATATCCAGGGGCTGATCAATACACAGGGAGCAATGGGATTCGGAAGAATACGGATGCTGCATACGAGTGCCGTAATTTTTGCCTTTGTATGTAATTCATTTTTCTGTGGTGCCTATTACAGTATGCAGCGTTTACTAAAAACCAGAATGTATAGCGATACACTTTCGTGGATCCATTTCTGGTCTTGGCAGATTATGATCATCAGTGTGGTTATTACATTCCTGATGGGAATCAATACTTCAAAAGAATATGCGGAACACGAATGGCCAATTGATATATTAATTGCTTTCTCATGGATCATTTTTGGGTTCAATATGTTTGGAACCATTGCCAAAAGACGGGTACGACACCTTTATGTAGCCATCTGGTTTTATATTGCTACATGGATTGCTGTTGCCATGCTTCATATTTTTAATAACTTAGAAGTTCCGTTATCTTTCACAAGCTGGAAATCTTATTCTGTATATTCAGGAGTAAAAGATGCCCTTGTCCAGTGGTGGTATGGTCACAATGCAGTAGCATTCGTATTAACAACTCCGGTTTTAGGACTGATGTATTATTTCATGCCTAAGGCTGCTAACCGTCCTGTATTCTCATATAAACTGTCTATTATCCATTTCTGGTCTCTGATATTTGTCTACCTGTGGGCAGGTCCTCACCACCTTCAGTATACGGCACTTCCTGCATGGGCACAGGCAGTAGGAACCGGGTTCTCTATCATGCTTATCGCTCCGTCATGGGGAGGAATGCTTAACGGTCTTCTTACTTTAAGAGGAGCATGGGATAAAGTAAGAGAAAATCCTATTCTTAAGTTCTTTGTAGTCGCTGTGACCTGTTACGGAATGGCAACATTTGAAGGACCGCTTTTAGCCACAAAATCTTTAAATAAAATCGGACATTACACGGACTGGGTAATCGGGCACGTACATTTAGGTGCATTGGGATGGAATGGTTTTATGGCATTTGGAGTTATTTATTATCTGATTCCAATTATGTGGAGAACGGAACTCTGGTCTAAAAAACTGGCTAACTGGCACTTCTGGCTGGGGACTTTAGGAATTATTTTCTATGCAGTACCAATGTATATTTCAGGATTTACTCAAGGTTTGATGTGGAAACAATTCAACCCGGACGGAACCCTATTGTGGAAGAACTGGCTGGATACGGTAACCGCAATCATTCCTTATTTCAAAATGAGATTTATTGGAGGTATCCTTTACCTTTCCGGCGCCATATTAATGGTTGTGAATGTTATTAAGACCATTAAGGCCGGATCATTCCAAAGAGAAGTTCCTGCAGAAGCTCCTGCTTTAGCAAATATTGGAAGCCAGAGAAAGGAAGGTGAAGGTGCTCACCTTTGGCTTGAAAGAACACCAAAATTACTTTCTATATTGGCCTTCATTGTAATTTCAGTTGGCGGATTGGTAGAAATAGTCCCCACCCTTACCATTAAGAGCAATTTGCCACAGATTACGGCAGTAAAACCTTATTCTCCATTGGAGCTGGAAGGTAGGGATCTCTATATCCGTGAGGGATGTAATTCATGTCATTCCCAAATGATCAGGCCTTTCCGTGATGAGGTAATGAGATTTGACGGTAAAAACGGGCAATACTCTAAAGCAGGTGAGTTCGTGTATGACAGACCGTTTTTGTGGGGTTCAAAAAGAACAGGACCTGATCTTCACCGGGAGGGAAGCCGAAATCCTGACTCATGGCATTTCAAACATATGTACAATCCAAGAATTACATCTGCAGGATCCATTATGCCTCGTTTTCCATGGCTGATCACCAACAAACTTGACCGCTCTGAAATGATCAGCAAGATGGAACTGATGAAAAATAATTTTGACATCCCTTACACAAAAGCGGAAATAGATTCGGCAAACCAGTGGGCAGACCATCAGTCCCAGGCTATTGTAAAAAGAATTTATTCGGAGGCAACAGACGTAAGAGACCAGGTTCAGAAAGATAAAGCAGCAAAAGGCTCTGCCTTTATCCCGCTTGAACAGAGAGAAATTATAGCAATGATAGCCTATCTCCAGAGATTAGGTACTGATATTAAAACCACGGACATTAAAACAGCAAGTGCGGATTAATTATTAAATACATGTAAAAATGAAAACACGTACACCCATTTCTATATACATCATTGTAACCGTAGGATTAACAGTTATGGCATTCGAAATGTTTGCTCACGATTCCGGTTATTTCAGTTCCCCATTCTTCTGGGCATTATTACTGATTGCCACCATTCTCCTTTTGATCATGAACTCGATTGGAGATCTGGTGGAAAATGAAAAATTCAGCAGATTGAGTTCGTATGAAAAACAAGAATACCTTAGGGAAAAAAGTACTCCTTATTTTCAGAAACTCTGGAATTCTGCTTTTAAAAAGCAATCACAAACAGAGGAAAAAGACATTCTCATCGATCATGGTTTCGACGGAATTACGGAACTGGATAATTCATTACCCAAATGGTGGATCGGACTATTTTATTTCGGAATTATTTTCTGTGCTGTATATATGCTGGCTTTCGCCTTTACAGATTATGCACATCCGGATGCAGAATATGATAAAGAGACCAAAGTAATGCTGGCTTCCATTGAAGAATACGAAAAAAATGCTCCCACCATTAATCTGGAAACAGCAAAATACAGCGCTGATAACATCGCAGAAGGTGAGCAACTTTTTAAAACCAATTGTGTAACCTGCCATGGTGATGGTGGCAGAGGAGGTATTGGTCCCAATTTAACGGATACATACTGGATCAATATTAAAGAAAAAAGCCTGTTTAAAAATGTTTTCTGGATGCTTGAAAATGGTTCACCGAACAATCCAGCTATGAGACCATTTGTTAAAGAAGGGACAATTACCGGAAGGGATGCTGAAAAAATTGCCGCTTATGTTTATCACATCAATCAGGAAACCACACCCATTACTGTTACTCAGGGTGGCGCTGCACCCCAAGGTGAAGAAGTAAAATGGGAGAATAATAATCAGTAAAAATATAAACTAAACTTTTCAACTATGTCTCGCCCCCTTTTGAAAACTAACTAACATTATATTATTTTCGATACCTTTTTCATACTTGAAAATAAACAAAAGGGGGCTTTTTTAAAGAAAAAAAATCAATCCTTGCTTTGGCTGTTGTCTCAATTATTCACTTCACTTCGACACAACTAAAATTCCATAAATGGCAGCCAAGGCAGGATTTTTGCATTCTCCAGAGGGTACCACACCAGGTAATTTTTTAAATAGTATTAATTATCTTTGTTCTAAACCCTATCACATTTGAAACTGAAAATCAATAAAAGAAAACTCCTAAGACGCACTGCCATTACCATTATATCGATATTGGTATTTCTTACCTTACTTATTTTAAGCTTGAGACTTCCGGCAGTTCAAAACTTCATCAAAGACAAACTTATTGTTTATCTTGAGAAAAAAATCAAAACAAAAGTAAGCCTTGAAAGGGTCTATATAGGTTTCCCTAACAGCCTGGTTATGGAAAATCTTTATTTAAAGGGGCAGAATATTGATACACTTCTTGCTGTAAAGAAGCTCGATGTAGGCCTGAACATGCTTAAACTTATTAATTCTACAGCAGATATTACTTCTGTTGATCTTGAAGGGGTACAGGCCAACGTGGTAAGAAAAAAAAGACGGAAAATTCAATTTTGATTATATTATCGATGCCTTTGCCACTTCTGATAAAGAAGAAAGTCCTTCGAAACCGTTTATTATTTCATTGGATAAAATCAAATTAAAAGATATCGGGGTTACTTTTAATGACCAGCAATCCCGAAACGATATTAAATTATATTTTAAATCTTTTGACACCAGGGTAAAAACTTTTGATTTAAATAAAAATAGCTACGCCGTTAATGATATCAACCTCGATGGACTGAAGCTCAAATTAAAGCAGGATATTGTAGAAGAGGTTTCAAAAAAAAGTTGAAAAGAAAGTAGATTCTCTTAACCAGAAAAAATCAATGAGTATTGGATTAAGGGGAATTAAGCTGACAAATTTTGATATAGATTATGGGGATGACAATACCAAAACTTTTGCAAAAATTGTATTTAAAGAATTAAGTACTAAGGTCAATAAGCTGGATCTTGATAACAACTCTTACAACGTAGCCAATCTGTTTCTTTCCGGAGCAGATATTAATGCCAATCTTTATCTGCCGGCTCAAAATGCCAATCCCAAAAACTCAAAAGAAGAGCCTAAGCCTTCTGCGAATGCTGAAAAAGCAATGAAAATACTTTTGGGGAAGATGGTTTTGAACGATGTGAAAGTAGCATACAATAATACCGCGATTACTCCTACAAAGCAGGGAATGGATTTTAACCATCTTAATTTTTCAAAAATGAATGTGGAGGTCCGTAGTTTCAAGATGGAAAACAATACGTTTGCAGGAACTGTAAGCTCTGCGGAAATTAAGGAAAGTCGTGGGCTGGATATACAGAAATTCAATACAGATTTTGTATATGGTGAAAGACAGGCCTATCTGAAAGATCTTTATTTGCAGACCTCAAAAACAATTCTAAGGGATGAGGTTGTTTTGGAGTATAATTCAATCGAACAACTCAGTTCAAACCTGGGCGCAGTAAAAATATCAGCTAACATTAAAGATTCCAAAGTAGGATTTGCCGACATTTTAAATCTGGTTCCAACTTTAAGGACAACGGTTCCGTTTAATAAATATCCTAATGCAATACTTGCAGTTAATGCAAATGTAAAAGGAAATGTAAATGATCTGCTGATCCAGAATTTTAAATTATCAGGGCTTGATCAACTAAGGGTTTCGGCATCAGGAAGAATTAAAAACGCCATGAATCCCGATCAGTTATATTATGATCTGAAAATTGGCGAACTGTCATCTTCTGCAAAAACAATCTTTAACCTGGTACCTAAAAATACTATTCCATCGAATATTTCCCTTCCATCAAATTTCAGCATCAAAGGGACAGCGAAAGGAACCACGAAGATGGTTGATACCAACCTCAACCTGTATTCCACTCTCGGAAATGCTGCAGTTATTGCCAAGGTGGATATGCGCAGAAAAAATCATGAACTCTATGATGTAAAGGCTAACTTGCAGGGAATACAGGTGGGAAAAATTATACAGAATAAGGACATTGGCTCGGTTACAGCACAAATCTCTGCAAAAGGAGAAAGTTTTGACTTCAAAAAAGCAAAAGCAGATCTTAAAGGACATGTTGCTTCAGCAACCTACAAAGGATACCAGTACCGAGATATGAACCTGACCGGAAAAATTGATAATGGTGCTTATAATATCCTATTGGATTCTAATGATCCTAATGCCAACCTGAAATTAACAGCCTCGGGAATATATAATGAAAAAAATCCTACGATAAAGGTTAATGGAAATATTATCAAAGTAGATCTCAATAAACTAGGCTTCTACGATAAACAAATGATTATCGGTGGAAAAATAGAGGGTGACTTTACAAATCTGGATCCGGATCATCTTAATGGTTATCTGAATCTCCAAAATTTCGCGTTCTCAGATACCAAAGAAGTTTATCCTGTTCAGGAAGTAACGCTGAAAGCAAGTTCGGCAAATGATTCAACAAGCATTGTCCTCAATTCTCAGATTGCTGATGTCGAGCTCAAAGGAAAATACAGGTTAACGCAGATCTTCGGATCGTTGGCTCAGACCATTAACCAGTATTACCAGTTTCAGAAACCTGATAAATCTCAAAAGATCGATGCAGGGCAATATTTTACCTTTAATGCAAAAATTAAAAATGATGATCTGATCAGAAAGTTTGTTCCGGATCTTAAAAGTTTTGAAACAATCAATCTAGCTGGAAATTATAATGCTGACTCCCATAAAATTGAAATCGACGGACAAATTCCTCAATTACTATATGGTGAAAACTCCATTGAAAATGCCTCACTTAAAGTAACGAATGAAAACGAAGCCCTGCAATATAATTTGAATGTTGCCGGATTGAAAAGCTCAAGTTTTGCTTTAAATAAAATAAATATTGGCGGAGATATTTCTGACAACACTATCAATTATAACATCACGACCAAAGATCAGAAAGATGTGACGCAATTCCTGATAGCCGGAAATGCCAAATCACTGAATGACATTACAGAAATCTCGTTAAATCCAAACGGCCTCAAATTAAATTATAATGACTGGACCGTTGCGGAAGGAAATAAAATACAGATCAGTAGCAAAGGAATTGTAGCAGATAACTTCAGACTTTCCAACACGGGAAGCGAAATTTCCCTTCAGTCCGAAAGCACATCTCCTAACAGTCCTTTAAATATTTCATTAAAGGATTTCAAGATAGAAACAATCACAGAGATCGTTAAAAAGGATTCTCTACTGGCGAAGGGAACGATCAACGGTACAGCTCAGTTAAGGGATCTTACAAAGGACATGACATTTACCTCAGACCTCAACGTTTCTGATCTTTATGTATTTGGAAATCCAATCGGGAACCTTGCTGTAAAGGTTAACAGTACTTCACCTAAGCTTTTAAATGCCAATATCGCATTATCAGGCAATGATAATGATGTAAAGATCATTGGAGATTATAATACATCATCAAGCACATTTGATTTAGACATGGCTATCAATAAGCTTCAGATGAAAAGTGCCCAAGGCTTCTCAATGAATGCCATTACCAATACGGAAGGATACCTTTCCGGAAATCTTAAGATTACAGGAAGTACGGATAAGCCTAATATCCTCGGTAAGGTAAAATTTAATAATGTTGGGCTTGAGATAGCAAAGACGGGAAGTGATTTCAGAAAACTGAATGATGAGATCGATTTTACCAGCCGTGGAATTGAGTTCAATCAATTTAAAGTGAATGATAAGGATGGAAATGCACTTGTCGTAGACGGGCAGGTCCTTACACAAACCTATAGAGACTTCGCCTTCAATCTTGATGTAAACGCTAAAGATTTTAAGGTTGTAAGTTCTGAAAAATCCAATGATGCCATGATGTACGGGATTCTTGCTATCGACGCAGGACTGCATATCCGTGGTAATCTGGATCTTCCGAAAGTAGATGGAAGATTAGCCGTGGCGGATAATACTGATTTTACATTTGTCCTTCCTCAATCCAGCCCGTCATTGCAGGAAAGAGATGGAATCGTGGAGTTTGTAGATCAGGATCAGGTGGTTTTAAACAAAACAATCAAAGCTGACTCTTTGAAAGCTCAGAGCCGCATTAAAGGCATGGATGTAAGTGTAAATATCGAAGTAAGTAAAGAAGCAAAAATGTCAATTGTTATTGATAAGGCCAATGGTGATTTTGTAAAACTGCAGGGAGAGGCGGAACTCACCGGAGGCATTGATCCATCCGGAAAAACTACCCTTGTGGGTGTTTATCAGGTGGAAAAAGGATCTTATGAGCTTTCTGTAAGTGTACTTAAGAGAAAATTTGATATTCAGAAAGGGAGTACCATTACCTGGACAGGAGAGCCTACTGCAGCCATTATGGATATTACGGCCATTTATAAAACCGAAACGGCTCCAATTGACCTAGTTGAGCAACAATTCACGGGTGATGCTGCTACATTGAATCAATTCAAACAAAGAATTCCTTTCAATACGTTGTTAAAAATGAAAGGTGAATTACTGAAACCACAGATTACATTTGACATCACTACAGATAAGAAAAATAATGCTGTTTCATCTACTGTAACTGATGCAGTTGATCAGAAACTTACCCAGCTCAGAACTCAGGAATCGGAAATGAATAAACAGGTCTTCGCTTTGTTATTATTGAACCGTTTTATTGGAGAGAATCCATTCCAAAGCAGCGCAGGAATGTCTGCGGAAGCAATGGCAAGACAAAGTGTAAGTAAAATCCTTTCGCAGCAACTGAATAACCTGGCTTCAGGACTTATTAAAGGAGTTGATCTAAATTTTGGGCTGGAATCTTCCGAAGATTATTCTACCGGGCAGAAAAATACAAGAACCGACCTCAACGTAGATATTAGTAAAAAGCTACTAAACGATCGTCTTAAAGTAACGGTGGGAAGCAATTTCGGCCTGGAAGGTGATGCCAGACAAAATGAGAACACAACCAATATCGCAGGAAATGTTACTGTGGATTACAGTCTTTCCAAAGATGGCAGATATATGCTGAGGGCTTATCGTAAAGATGAATATCAGGTAGCCCTGCAAGGACAAATTATTGAAACAGGTGTCGGTTTCATTATTACATTGGATTATGACCGATTCCGGGATATTTTCAGGAAATCAAAACAGGACAAACCAAAAAAAAGAAAATAAAAATAACCAAGTGGTAGAGTTTAAATAAATGGGAAATACATTCAAAATATATCTTACATCTTTATGTGCATCGGGATTCGCTGCCATTTCACTTTCGTGTAGCAATACAAAGTTTCTGAAAGAAGGACAAATGCTATACACCGGTGGTGAAGTAAAAATTGAAAATGATACCATCTCCAAAAAAGAGAAAAAAGAACTTCAGGCCGCTTTGGAAGAAAATCTGGTTCCCAAACCTAATTCAACCATTCTGGGCCTACGACCAAGGTTATATTTTTATAATATTGCCAAAGAACCTAAAAAAGAAAAAGGATTCAATTACTGGCTTAAATATAAGGTGGGTGAGAAACCCGTCTTATTAGGAGACGTTGACCGTGAATTCAATAAAGACATTATTGTTAATTACTCCGAGAATAAAGGATATTTTAATGCTAAAGCCACTTATGATACGATTTCCAAAAACAAAAAAGCAAAAGTCATTTATACATTAAGACCAGGAGCCCAATATCTGATCAGCAACGTAAAATTTCAAAAAGATTCTACTCTGGTTAATCGCGAAATTCAAAATTTAAAAGATAAAAGCTTACTGAAAAATGGAAATCCATTCGACCTTGGTGTTATTAAGTCGGAACGTGACAGGATTGATAACGGGTTGAAAGAAAAAGGATTTTATTATTTTCATCCTGACAATATTATTGTTCAGGCAGACAGTACAGTAGCCAAAAATCATAAGGTTGAGCTTAATGTAAAACTAAAAGATGATACACCTGAACTTGCAACACAACAGTTCGGTATCGATAAGGTTATTGTATTCCCCAATTATAATCTTCAGGATGTAAAGCAGGGAAAATACAGTGTCCCTATGAATCCGGATTCACTATCAAAATATGTTTATGATGATATCTACGTTATAGATCCGCAGCATAAATTCAAACCTAAGATCTTTGACAGAGCATTATATTTTAAAAAAGGAGATCTTTATAACCGGACAAATCATAACCTTTCATTAAACAGGCTGATTAGTTTAGGGGTTTTTAAGTTTGTGAAAAATGAGTTTATCGTTTCGGATTCTTTGCAACACAAATTTGATGCATATTACCTGTTAACACCTCGGGAAGTACAATCTTTACGCCTTGAGGCTTTAGGGAGAACCAATTCAGCAAGCTACGCGGGTAGTGAGCTCAACTTAAACTGGACCCACAGAAATTTTTTCAAAGGTGCTGAACAATTCAAAGCATCTGTATACGGAGCATTTGATGTACAGATGGGAGGACAACAATCTGAAGCTAAGAATATGTATCGTGCGGGAGCTAATGTACAGTTGTCAATTCCTAGGATTGTTGCTCCTTTCCGCTTTAATTCTTCGAGTGCTTTTGTTCCAAGAACAAATATCAGTTTAGGATATGAATTCCAGAACCGTACGCAATATTACACATTGAACAACTTTACAGCATCTTTCGGCTATGTATGGAAGGAAAATGCTCGCAAAGAACATGATCTGAAAGTGATTGATATTACGTTGGTTTCCCCTGCCAATGTAACTCCATTGTATAAATCTATTGCAACCACACCAGCACAGCAAAGAATTGTAGAAAAGCAACTCATTTTCGGGCCTACATACTCCTATACTTATACCAATACCATGTTACCCCAAACCAATACTATCTATTATAAAGGTACACTGGACTTGGCAGGAAATATTACAGGCTTGCTGACAGGAGCTAATGCAAAAAAAGATAAACAAAAAGAAATTTTTGGAGTTCCATTCAGTCAATATGCAAAAATTGAAAATGATTTTAGATTTTACCATAAATTTTCAGAAAAAACTAATTTCGCATCAAGAATAATTGCCGGAGTTGCATATCCTTATGGAAACTCAGAATTCATCCCTTTTTCCAGACAGTTCTTTGTGGGAGGAAGTAACAGTATCAGAGCATTTAGAGCAAGAACTTTAGGGCCGGGAAGTTTTGATCCAAGGTCCCTATCACAAGGATTTTCATTTGATCAATCAGGAGATATTAAACTAGAAGTAAATGCAGAATATAGAGCAAATTTATATAAATTTTTAAATGTTGCTGCTTTTGTGGATGCTGGAAATGTCTGGTTAATCAATAGTGACCCTTATAGACCAGGAGGAAAATTCTCCAAAGATTTTTTAAGCGAAATAGCTGTAGGTGCAGGAGTTGGTCTAAGACTTGATTTCTCTATTTTAATTCTAAGGCTCGATTTAGCAATGCCGATACGTGTTCCTTATTATGAAAAAGGGGACCGATGGACTTTTAACAGAATTAATTTCGGGGACAGCAGCTGGAGAAAAGATAATCTTGTATTAAATATAGCAATCGGATATCCATTTTAATATGATCAATAATATAAAATTTTTCTGGGAAGTTTTAAAAGAAACGTTTAGTGAATGGAATAGTTCAACCGCATCAAGGGATTCGGCAAGCTTAGCTTATTACGCTATTTTTTCAATCCCGGGACTATTAATTATTATTATCTGGATAGCCGGAAACTTTTTTGGTGAAGAAGCCATCCGCGGGCAGATCAGTACTCAAATCAGCGGATTAATGGGGGAAGATGTTGCTAAAAGTGTAGAAAATATGATTGCCGGAGCATTGATCGATAAGCAGAATATTTTCATGAAAGCAGTGGGGATCGGTTCTTTGGTTTTTGGTTCTACTACTTTATTTTTTCAGCTGCAACATTCGTTAAATACTCTTTGGGATGTTCAATCAGCACCCAAAAAAGCATTGATCAAATTCCTTCTTGATAGAGCGAACTCACTTGGAATGATCCTTATTCTTGGATTTTTATTAATGATCACGATGATTCTTTCATCAGCGATTAGCCTTTTTAATACATGGATCACCAATTATTTCGGGTTCGAGACGTATATGCTGGTTGAACTGGTCAATTTTGCTGTTGGCTTTGCGCTCGTTATGCTTCTATTTGCTTTGATGTTCAAATTTCTCCCGGATGTACAGATCAGCTGGAAACCCGTATGGAAAGGTGCAATTTTAACAACTATTTTATTTACATTGGGTAAATTTTTATTAAGCCTGTACTTCAGTAATTTCAAACCGACTTCGACCTTTGGAAAGGCAGGAACCGTGATCCTTATTATGATGTGGATTAATTATTCCTGTATGTTGATATTTTTCGGAGCTGAATTCACTAAAGTATACTCTTACAAAAAAGGCTATAAAATTGTTCCTTCCAAACATGCCAAATGGAGTGATGCAAAATTATATGAAGACAGTCACAGAGATGTATCAAAACAAAACCAACAAACTTAATAAAAAAGCCTCCCGAATCCGGAAGGCTTATATTTTACATTCTGTTTACGGTTCCTATTCCCAGTAACCCTAAAGATTTTTTTTATAGTTTTTGCCGTCAGATCAGATAAATTTAAACGGGTTTGTTTTAAATCTCCTTCTTCAAGTTTTACAATCGGTGTACTTTGATTCTGATAAAATGAATTATAAGATTTTACCAAATCGTAAACATAATTAGCGACAAGAGCAGGACTTAATGCCTCGGCAGCTCTTTCTACAATAGTTTTATAATTCGCCAGTAACATGATTAGCTCTTTTTCAAATTCATTCAGCTCTACTGCAGAAGCTTCTTTATATTCATAGTTAGCTTTTGACAATAAGGACTGAATACGTGCATATGTATACTGAATGAATGGTCCCGTGTTTCCATTGAAATCAACACTATCCGCCGGATTAAATAGCATTTTTTTCTTTGGATCTACTTTAAGCATAAAATACTTCAATGCACCTAACCCAACAGTTTCATAAGAAGATTCTCTTTCTTGATCCGAAAGCGTTTCAAGTTTTCCTAATTCCTGAGCCTTTGATTTAGCAGTTTCGTACATTTCCTGCATCAGATCATCAGCATCCACTACAGTTCCTTCACGGGATTTCATTTTTCCTTCCGGAAGTTCCACCATTCCATATGATAAGTGGAACAGCTGATCAGCCCACTCATAACCCAGTTTTTTCAATATCTTGAACAACACCTGGAAATGATAATCCTGCTCATTCCCTACAGTATAAATTAGTTTCTGAATATCATTCTGCTTGAATCGTTCTACTGCGGTTCCCAAATCCTGAGTCATATAAACTGATGTTCCATCCGAACGCAATAAAAGTTTTTGATCCAATCCCTCATCCGTCAGGTCACACCAAACCGATCCGTCTTCTTTCTGATACAAAATCCCTTTATCAAGTCCTTCCTGAATAAGATCTTTACCTAAAATATAAGTATTGCTTTCGTATTGAACCTGATCAAAATCAACTCCCAATCTTTTATAGGTTTCATTAAAACCTTTATAAACCCAGCTGTTCATTTCTGCCCATAAACTTCTTACTTTATCATCACCGTTTTCCCAATCCTGCAACATTTTTTGAGCTTCTTTCATCAAAGGAGCTTCTTTTTTGGCCTGATCCTCTCCTATTCCCTGTTCTACAAGATCAGAGATTTCTTTTTTATAGTTTTTATCAAATTCTACATAATAGTTTCCAACGAACTTATCTCCCTTGGTATGAGTGGTCTCAGGAGTTTCTCCATTTCCAAATTTTTCCCAAGCCAGCATTGATTTACAAATATGAATTCCCCTGTCATTAATGATCTGCGACTTGATCACATCATATCCGGCCTCCTTTAAAATCTGGGCCACAGAAAACCCTAACAAATTATTTCTGATATGCCCCAGGTGAAGAGGTTTATTGGTGTTTGGCGAAGAATATTCCACCATAACTGTAACATTTTTCTTATCAATATTTGAAAAGTCTTCACTTATTGATTTGAGCTGATCTACAAAGAATTGGTTTTTAACCTTTACGTTCAAAAATCCTTTAATAACGTTAAAGCTTTCGAACAAGTCGGTCTGTGCAGTAAGTGATTCTCCCAATTCTACTCCGATACTTTCAGGATTTTTTTTCAACTGCTTTACCAATGGAAAAGTGACAATTGTAAAATCTCCTTCATATTCAGTTTTATTTTCCTGAACTTCAAGGTTGATTTCTTTCAACTGATATACATTCAAAATGACCTCCGAAAGTTTTTCCTCTATTATATCTTTAATATTCATGTAATTATTTTTATTTTTCCGCTATAATACTAGCTGTAACAAATCATGAGCAAATGAAACACTTTTGAGGTGATTCATTTCAAAATTTTGAAGTACAAATATACGGAAATAAAAAAAACCGCCCGAAGGCGGCCTAACATGAATGTGAAATATATTAAGGTGTTAAAATTTATCCCAGAATAACTTTGTTTGTAACTGATCTCCTCCAATGGCAGCTGCTGCCTGATTGTAATTACTTCCATTCAGAGTAGTTTCACGTACAGGATAAGTAAACCTGTTTGGCACAGGAGCTTTTGTTGCTGCAGGTAATCTTAAAGCAGGAGCATCATATTTTCTCCATACAGTCCAAGCTTCGAATCCTCTATTATACATCGCAATCCAGAATTGCTTACCAATTTTTTGCTTCCATGTGCCAGATGCTGTAGCATAATTTACATTAGCCTTAGCAAGATAAGCCGCTATATCCACAGAATCGATGCCCCAGTACTGCATATTTGCAGTAATCGCTTGTGTATAATAAGCCGCTGCAGGTAAAGGGACATTATAGCCTCTCTCTTTCGCTTCAGCAAGTAGAAATGAGATTTCGGAATAATCCATTAAATCTCCTTTAAGGTCAGGATTAAAAAAAAACTTTCCCGATATGGCTGTAATCTGTATAGGTATTAAAACTTCCATAAATACCTCCAACATAAGGAGTTTTATTATTGTCAAAAAATACATTCCTTCTTGGGTCCTGTAAATCATTTAGGTAGTCTACGAAGGTATCCGCAGGAACAAAGTCCTGTCTTCCGCTTAAAACCAGATCAGCATACAATGGATTAGCATTAGCAATATTACTTTCATACCTTAGAATAAAGTTATCCTGATTAGAAGAGATGAGCCCTTGTGTGAAAGCGGCTTCTGCTTCTGTCTTTGATAATGAAGGATCGGCATCTGCTATTCTCATAGCAAGTTTGAATCTTATTGAAGCAGCTAATTTTTTCCATTTGGTATGATCTCCATCAAAAACAAAATCTTTTTCAAAACCAGTCGACTTAGGATCAATATCACTATAAGCTTTTGTTATTTTTAATAATAGATCTTTATAAATAGTAAAAGCATCATCATAAGCAGGCAAAGTTCCCTCTACCCCTTGTAATGCTTGTGAGTAAGGAACATTACCAAATAGATCAACCAATTGCTGCCACGTATAAACCTCAATGATTGAAATGTAGGCAGTTTGATTTTTTTTTCTGCCCCAATGTAAGTTTAGGGTCTTTATTAATAGATTCCTTGGCTTGCTTTAAATTATAAAGAACTTTCGTATAGAGAATGTTCCAATGATTATCCGGAATACTTCTGTTTCTTATACTATAATTGGTTTCATCGACATACTGAGTCTGTGTCCATTGCTGAGCAAACAACCGGAATACATTTCGATTAACATTGGTATTACCCATTTGATCAAAAAGGCTTTTCACCCCATTTGTAAAAAGAAAACTCCCGGGAACTTCTGCAGGATTTTTCGGATCTTTATTTAAATTTTCGTAGTCTTCATTAGTACATGAAAACAGGGATAAGCTTAAGAATGAGCCTATAATTATTTTTTTCATTTTCTTAACTTTAAAATTCAACTTTTATACTTGCACCAATTTCTCTCATAGATGGATGTGCTCCATTTTGAAAACCTAATGCATTTCCTGAACTCATTAAGGCTTCGGGATCGGCGTACGGTAAATTCTTATGAATAATCCATAGATTCCGTCCAATTAAAGAAAGTGTCATGCTGTCAATGAAAGAATTTCCAAAAGTTTCTTTAGGTAATTTATAGGAAATTGTTACATTTCTAAGCTTTACAAATGAGCCATCATAAACATGCATTGCCTCCGGTCCACCATAGTAGCCATATGGATTTCTATAGTTTGTAAAGCCAGCCCTTATATCATTAGGTGTTCCGTCAGCCTTCACTCCTGGCAAAATAACTCCACCTCCATTTGCAAGAGTATTTCTTAAAGGATTACCCAGATCATTAAGTCCTGCTGTTTCTTTGTACAATCCTGTAGCAAGACCAAATGCCATATCTTGCGAATACACATCACCTCCCTTCTTCACGTCAATTAAAAAGCTTAAACTTAAATTTTTATATCGGATTGTATTGATAATACTTCCTCTCCAATCCGGCACTGCATCACCAATTTTTTCTTGTGGATTTGTGCTTATCATATATTTACCATTACTATCAACTACACGTTGCCCATTTAGGTAAACATAATTAGTTCCTCTGATAGTCCCAGTAGATTCTCCCAACATTGCTCCGGAAGTAACATTCCACATTGAAGCAAATGGTAAGAAATCTGTTTCTCCATAAATCTTAGTAACCTTTGATTTGTTTTTAGACCAGTTGGCAGTAACTTCCCAGGAAAATTTAGTAGTTTTTATTGGGACAACAGTTAACCTTGTTTCAATACCTCTGTTTTCAATATCACCTGCATTTATCCATCTGCTTGTAAAACCTGATGCTCCTGAAATATTGGTTGGGGTAATCAGATCCTTGGTTTTCTGTTGGTAAACCGAAACATCAAAACTTATTCTATTTTTAAAGAAACCCATTTCTAAACCTGCTTCCATCTCATCCAGCATTTCAGGTTTTAGATTTGGATTTGCTGCTACATCTCTTGCACTTGCATTGAAAGACCCGTTAAATGCAGGATTAAAAGCATAAGTATTTAATAAATTATAAGGTCCTGTATCATTCCCTACCACTGCATAATTTAATCGAACTTTACCAAAGCTAATTTTATTTTTACTAGCTAAAAGTTCAGAAAAAACAAAACTTACAGAACCAGAAGGATACCAGTATGTATTGTTACTAATCGGCAAGGTTGATGATCTATCTCTTCTAATAGATCCGTCTAAGAATAACATATTTTTATATCCTAAACTAGCCTGGGCAAAGATTCCGTCAACACTTTTATTTTCATCGAAATCGCCAACATTCACTTCTGTCAAGGGCTCCGCACTGTTTGTGATAGAATATAACCCAGGCACCTTTAGGCCTCCATTGGTTAGTCCTGAATTACCATACCTTCCGTTTCTTCTAAGATTAAAACCTACATTTCCATTCAGGCTAAAATCTGCTCCCAAATTTTTATTAATGTTTAAAATAGCATCATAATTCATTTCATAAACCTTGTGGGTCATAAAATAATATTCACCTTTACCTCCGTTACTGCGACGCCCCTGATTAGATGAACCGGTTGCTACTCTTTCCTGCCTAAGCTCGTCGAAAGTATCAAATGCATATCTTCCCATAAAACTTATCCAATCAGTAATCTTATAGTTAAATCCAAAGTTTCCGAAATATCTATTTCTTGTATCTGACTGATAATTCTGGTTTCTGTTAAAGAAATAATTATCCGTATATCCTACTTCTTGCTTTGTGTAATCCTTAATATTCCAGGTTATATTTTGACCCGTTAGGTTATAGGCTTCCCTCTGCTTATCCATGTCTACAGACATATTCCACCACTGCCTGAATCCCTGCATAGGATTTCTGGATTCATATCCTGTGTATACTCTTCCTTTTCCGTTGGTATTTATATAACTTATATTACCAAAAATATTAAGCTTCTCTGTAAAATTATAGTCTGCGGAAAAGTCAATTGTATTTTTTCTTATTTCGCTATTATCCAAAGCTCCTTCTTGTAGAAAATTGGTATACCCCAATCTATATTTTCCTTTTTCATTTCCTGCGGAAAAGGCAATGGAATTTTGATATGTTGCTGCAGTATTCCAGATCGAATTAGGATCTTTCCCTGCTACCCAGGGAGTAGTCTTAAGGTATCCCGGTAATTGAGGATATTGGGAATCCCAATTATAAACATAAAGATTAGGATCAAAACGGGTTCCGAAAGAAGCATCATCATAGGTGTAAACAATATTATTCTCCACAACACCATTCCCTTTAATGTCACCACTATAAAAAGAATTCCCTGTATAGCCACCACCATATTCATGTTGATACTTTGGAAGTGTAGACTTATCAACAAATCCTAAAGTTGTTGAGCTGTTAAATTCTATTCCAATTTTTCTGCTCTTTTTTCCCTTTTTTGTCGTAATCATAACCACACCATTCATCCCCCTTGATCCGTACAAAGCACTTGCTGCCGCACCTTTCAATACATTGACACTTTCAATATCATTAGCATTAAGATCTGCTAATCCATTGGAATAATCGTACCCTCCACCTCCGGAGCCAATCCCACTTTGATTAAATGTTTCATTGTTAATAGGTGTTCCATCAATTACAATTAATGCCTGATTACTTGAGGTTAATGATTTAATGCCTCGTATAACCATATTGGTGGATCCTCCCATTGTGCCAGACTGAGTAATGTTTAAACCTGCAACTTGCCCTGCTAATGCATCTGAGACATTAGCTACAGGTACTGCGGAAATCTGGTCTCCCTTCACTTCCTGTGTTGAATATCCTAAGGATTTTTTCTCTCTTTTAATTCCAAGAGCGGTAACAACAACTCCTTCAATGTTTTGTGTTCTTACTGTATCACTTTTCCCTTTTTGCGCATATGACACAGCTAGGGATGAAGACAATACAAGTAAGAGAACACCAGCAGTAGTTTTCTTCATATATAATTAATTTTTTAGCCTCACAAATTTGTTAAACTTTAATTAACAAGACAAAAGAAAACGACACAAAATTACCGATTACTCAAAAACAACGAAATTAATCCATTATTTTGTTAATATTTTAAACCAAAAATTAGCAAATAAATAAATATAAGTAAGTTAAAAATTAGCATATCCCTGTAAAAAAGAATATCAAATTGGATATATACATTACAAAAAGAGCGAAAATTAACATCTTTTATTTTAAAATAGTTATAATTTGACAATATGATTTACATCTTGTATGTTCATTGCTATTAATTGGTAAAAAACGAAATGGCCGGGATAAATCCCGACCATTTTGACACAAAGTATTGTTTAATATGAATCTTAAATATATTATTAAAACTTGTCCCAGAATAATTTTGTAGTTGCTTTATCGCCACCAATTTTATTCGCAGCTGCCTTCACATTTGCACCGTTTAATACATATTCCTGATCGGAATAAGGCATTCTGTATGGTACAGAAGACAAGTTTGATTTTGGAGGGTTCACAAGAATTGGATTATCTAAGCGTCTTGTAAAGTTCCAACTGGCAAATCCTTTATTAAACATGGCAATCCATGCCTGAACTCCAATCGATTGCTTCCAGTTAGCCGCATTGTAAGGATTAGTTGCCAGATATGTTGCTATATTAGCAGTACTAACACCATTCTCTCTTAAAGATTCTGTAACAGCAGCTGTATAAAGATCTACTGCTGTACCCCCAGCTGAATAATTTCTGGCAGCAGCTTCCGCTTTAAGAAAAGCAACTTCTGCATAGCTCAATAAATTCGACGAAGCAGTTGCAGATCTAAAATAGGGACCTAATTGAGAAAAATTAGTATATGGATCATTTAACTCACCAAAAACACCTCCTTTATAAGCACCTGCAACTTTTGTAAACCATACATCCATTCTTGGATCTGATAAGTTTTTCATCGTATTCACTACCAATTCGCTAGGTAAGAAGTCATTTCTATTGGAAGCCACTAAATTATCAAATACGGGATTTGAAAAAGTATTTCCATCATATTTAAACTTGTAGGCTTCATCATCTGAAGAAATAACACCACTAGCAATTGCAGATTCAACCGTAGTTTTTGATAATGTAGGATCAACATCTGCTAAATTCATCCCTAGTCTTAGTTTAATAGAATTAGCAAATTTTTTCCATTTGGCCATGTTACCTCCGTAAACCAGATCAGCATAACCAGTTGATGCAGGCTTTATGGTAGCTGTAACAGCATCGATTCTGTTAATCAAATCAAGATAAATTGTTTTCGCGTCATCATATTTCGGAGTTAGAATTTCATCAGGCTTAAATGCTTCTGAATAAGGAACATCACCATATGTATCCACCAAATTTTCCCAGATAAAAATCTCTTCAATTTCCAGCGTTGCTAGTTTATTTGTTCTGATATCGTCTGTCTCCACCTCGTTTTTCAGATTCAATTTTGCTTGTCTCAGGTTATTAATACTGTAAACATACATCCTATTAAAATGGTTACGAGGCTGATTACGAGTCACTAAATTATACTGAGTTTCATCTGGATATTGAGTTTCAGCCCACTGCTGTGTAAAAAATCTGTAATTATTAAAATTTACACTTGGATTATCCATATAGTAGGAAGACTGATACATTGCAGTAGCTAACAAATTATCAGATGGAAGAACTGAAGGATGCTTAGGATCATCGTTAAGAGACGTTAAATCACTTTGACATGAACTTAAAGTCAACCCAATACATACAGATACCAAACCTAGTTTTATAATATTTTTCATTTGTAAAGTAATTTAGAATTTAAATGTTACATTAACACCAATATCTCTTGTTGTTGGCATCGAACCGATAGACCACCCATAAGAGTTAAGGCCTCCACCTACCATCGCCTCAGGATCAGCATATGGCAAATTCTTGTGAATAATCCACAAATTCCTTCCAACTATTGAAATTTTAGCATCATAGATTTTAGTCCCTGCTAACAGAGATTTAGGAAGCATATATCCGATGCTTGCTTCTCTTAGCTTGATGAAAGATCCATCATAAACAAAGGCGCTTGCCGGTTGTGTTTTGTATCCCATAGATCCATTGTTATCAACCGGCGATAAAGCAATAGTATTTGGGCTGCCATCAGGAAGAACTCCCGGCAGAACAATAGGCTTATCCCTGTAATCTCCGACAGCTGTTTCTTTATAAAGACCTGAAGAAAGGCCGTAATACATATCCGTTGAAAATACATCACCTCCTTTTCGCATATCGATCAAGAAACTCAAGGAGAATCCTTTATAACTGAAGCTATTTCTAATTCCTCCAATCCAATCAGGTGTCGTGTTACCAATGATCTGATTAGGATTTTGTAAATATTTACCTGTTTTAGGATCAATAACTTTTTGTCCGTTTAAATATGTGTAATCAGCACCAACCAAGGTGCCCCAAGCTTCTCCTTCTCTTGCATTTAAAGAAACACCACCCTGGAAACTATTTACTAAAAGATTAGAAATTCCTGGATATATACTTACAACCTGGTTCTTATTTTTTGACCAGTTTGCATCAATATTCCATGTAAAATCTTTAGATTTTATTGGAACCAATCCTAGCTGTACTTCAACTCCACTATTATCAATTCTACCTGCATTGAATACTTTACCTAAATACCCAATAGCTGCCGATGTAGGAAGTGGTGAAAGAATCTGATTTATAGTTCTTGTTTTATAGTAAGCAAAGTCAAGCGTTATTCTATCCTTAAAAAATGTGCTTCTGTTCCGATCTCAAATTCTTTAGCTCTTTGAGGTTGTAAATTAAGAAAAGGCTGATTGATAATCGGATTATATATTCCTATTCCAGATAAGATTCCAGAGGCTCTATAATTATTAACTAATTGATAAGGATCTGCCGTACCTCCTACCTCTGCGTAGTTTGCTCTTAATTTCCAAAAGTTCATCCAGTTTTTCGTATTAAGAATTTCCGACATGATTAAAGAGCCGGTTACTGAAGGGTAATTGTATACATTATTACCAGCTAATAATGTTGAACTCTGATCTATTCTCCATGTTGCATCCACGTAGAATTTTTTATAAAAATCAAATGAAGCAGTAACGTATCCTGAATTAGTTTGTGTGGTATATTCAGTTTCATCTGATGCTAATGGTGATTTTTTAGAATTTGATAATGCATAGATCCCAGCAACGATTAATCCTCCCTCTGTTGAAGCATACACAGAATTATAGTAATTTCTTCGAATATTTCCACCCACAACCCCGGAAACATTAATATTATCAGTAATATCAAACTTATAATTTACCATTAAATCATAATTGGTCTCTGTTCTTAACACATCACGTCTCGCGTAACCTGAACCAATAGAATTATTTGATTGCCCGAAAGCCTGTGGTAAAGATCCAACAGCTAATCTATTCTCTGCTAAAAGATTTGATCTGTCATATGAAACCTTTCCAGTAATAGAAATATTATCTAATAAATCATAATTTAACTGTGCGTAAGTAAAGTTTCTATATCTTTTATCTGATGTATAATTTTGATAGGCCTGGAAATATGGGTTATTCCAATATGCAGGTCGTCCATCAGCGGCCGATTTTCTACTCCAGGTAACATTTCCATAATTATTTGCAGCACTGGCAACACTAGGGTCAACATTTGCAAAATAAGCCCTTTCTAGATCGGTCACATCTACGTTAGTTTGCCACCATTGTCTGAAACCTGTTGCTGTATTATTTGAATATCCTGTAATACTTCTACCTTTAGTATCCTGCAAAGTCATTGTAGAATAAAAAGTGGAATGCAATTTTGGAGTCAGATCGTAATTAATTTTTAAGGAAAGATTATTCTTGTTGAGATGAGAGTTAGGCATTAGCCCATCAGACATCATATTCTCATACGTAAAACTTATATTTTTCCCTTTTTGTCCTTTTTCCAGTGTTACGCTATTAATATATGTGGCAGGGTTCTCGAAAAATTTAATAGGTCCATTTTTTGCAGCCACCCATGGTGTCGCTTTTTTATAGTTAGGAGAAGTTGGATCAAAAGAATCCCATTGGTAAACCATTAGATTGGGGTCAAATTTTGGACCCCATGATGCATCAGCACCATAATTAGCATTATTAAGACCATCTGCTGCCTGCGATCCAAACTTTTGAGAATAACCTGCTCCATATCTTGTCTGATATTCAGGGAAGGTGGATTTATCAATAAATCCTACTTGTATAGCAGATGAAAGTGTAATTCCCCAAGACCCATCATCCTTTCCTTTTCCATTTTTGGTTGTGATAACAATAACCCCATTTAATCCTCTTTCTCCATATAATGCGGACGCTGCTGCTCCTTTTAATACATTGATCGATTCGATGTCGTCCTGATTGATATCAGAAAGAGCATTACCATAATCAATATTTTTTTCCTGAGTGTTGGAGTTATTAACAGGCGATCCGTCAATAACAATTAGCGGGTTACCTCCTCCTAATGTTTTCATCCCCCTGATAAGCAGGTTTGAGGACCCTCCAAAATTATTATTGGTAGTAACATTAAGACCAGCAACCTTTCCAGATAACTGAGCTGCAATATTACCCGTATTTGTAGTACCATCGGAGAGTGCACTCGCTTTAATCTCCTGGGAAGCATACCCCAAAGACTTTTTCTCTCTCTTAATACCCAAGGCAGTCACAACGACTCCCTCAATGTCCTGGGTCTTTACCGTATCATTCTTCTTCTTTTGCTGAGCGTTTATAACAGCTAGGGATGAAGATAACACCAGTATAAGGATACCCGTAGTTACTTTCTTCATATCAAATTATTTTTAGCGTTACAAATTTGTAAAACTTTTTCTACAACACAAAAGAAATAGACGAAAAAGTAACGATTAGACAAAAATTAACAAAAATTAATGAATAGAAAAATATCAAATATGTTAAAAACATGCTTTTTAACAAAATATAAATAATTATAACCTGTATTAATTACAAAAATAGAATCAGTCTATTAAAAGGCAATACTAAATCATTAATTGGTGATATTTATGTATGAAAAAATTCAAAATAAATATACAATCAACTGTATATCATCTAATTAAAAAAGAACAAAAAATAAACACTAATCTTTATAAGCTATATATTAAGTACTCATTATGAAGTAATCAAACAATAATTATTATGTATTACATAATTTATTTTTCTCCCTATAACCTTAAATAATTCATCATTCTCTGAAATTTAGAATAAAAAAAACATTATAGTTTAAATCAGATCAGATGATTTGTAAAAAAAATAGCCGGAATAAATTCCAGCTATTTTATCTATTGCATTTCTTAGTTTAAAATTTATCCCAGAAAAGTTTTGTTGTAAGCCTGTCACCGCCAATTGCAGCACTTGCTGCAGCGTAGTTCGTACCATTCGTTGTCGCCTCTGCAGCCGGATACTGAAGTCTTACCGGTACTTTTCCATTAGCATTTGGAATTGCAGTTGCAGGCGCAACCAACTGTGGATAATCTAATCTTCTATAGAAATTCCACGAAGTTACTGCCTGATTATACATAGCTACCCACGCCTGCTCACCAATAGACTTCTTCCAGTTGGACGCATCATAAGGATGAGCAGCTATATATGCAGCTGCGTCAGCACCCACACCCCATTCAGTAAAGGAAGCAGTGATTGCTTCACCATATAAAGTAGCAGGATTTCCGCCTATACCCCATCTTGCAGCAGCTTCAGCAAGATAGAAGGCAACCTCTGTATAGCTTAAAATAACACCAGGAGTAGTTGCAGTATAGGCAAATTCACCAGCATTCGAGAATTCAGAAAACTCACCAGGTGCCCCAATAACCTGACCTACATAATTACCATCAACATCAGTATAGTACTTAGCAATTCTCGCATCATTAGAGTTATTCATATAATCTACCAACGTTTTACCTGCAATAAAGTCATCTCTTGAGCCTGTTTCTTGAAACATAGGGTTCTCATTTGGAGATGCTGCTAAATATTGAAATTTACAATCATCCAGAGAAGAAGCCAATACTCCACCAGTAATCGCCTTGTTAACTGTTGATTGAGCCAAGGCAGGATTAACATCTGCAAGAGCGATTCCCAATTTTAAAAGCAGTGAATTTCCGAACTTTTTCCATTGTGCGTTATTCCCTTTATAAAAGATATCTCCGGAAGCAAACGAGCTTCCTCCAACAACTAAATTATTTAAATCAGTTTCTAATTTACTTATCAGAGAAGAATAAATATCAGATGCTTTATCATATTTAGGAAGAGGATATACATCAATATTTAAAGCTTGCGTATAAGGAATATCTCCGTAAGTATCAACCAATACCTGATAAGTATAGATCTTCATCATATCCACTATAGCTAATTGATTTGTTTTTTTTGCAGGCCAGGTAGACAATTCCGAAGGTGGTGGTACATATGCTTTAATTATCTGCTCTGCCTGGTCTAAATTTTTCAAAACATTTACATAGTTATCAGTCCAGACATTATTGGATACATTCCGATTGGTAAAATCATAATTACTTTCATTCACATAAATCGTTTCCTGCCAGTATTGCATCGTCAATCTGAAATTATTCTCATTTACACTTGGCGTATTCATGTAATCACTAAGTTCTTTTTGTGCAAAAGTAACTAAAGACTCCTGAGTCGTATTATAAGCTGCATGTGGATCCAAATTTACATCATCTCCCGTTGTACATCCTACAAATAAAAGAGCTAATATTGGTGTTATTATATATTTTTTCATATTCTTTAAAAATTAACTTTTACATTAAACGAAATGTTTCTTGTTGCTGGCATAGGACCAGATTGATACCCTTGAATATTACCTGAAGACAGCCCTGCTTCCGGATCTGAATATGGTAAATTCTTATGCATAATCCATAGATTATTCCCAATTAAACTCACTGACATTCCCTGTATAAATTTAGAATTGAAAAAATCTTTATCAAATCTATAGGTGATAGAAACCTCTCTTAATTTTATAAAGCTGGCATCATAAACAAAAGCAGCTCCCGGAAGATCTGTTCCCAGTACCTGGCTTGATTGTGATTTATCCAATCTTATTGTATTTGGAATATAGCTACCTGGGTTATTAGGATCTTGCATTACACCTGGTAGTATGACCCCTCCACCATTTGCTAAAGTATTTCGAATTGGATTTCCAAGATCATTTATTCCTACAGAATCAGGATAAACACCTGTTCCATATCCATAGAACTGATCTAATGAATATACTTTACCTCCTTTTTTCCAATCAATTAAAAAACTTAATGAAAAGTTCTTATAGCTAATTGTATTATTTAAACCTGCAGTCCACTTCGCTTGAAAACTTCCCTGATTATACGTCGGCGTATCCGTTACTAAATAAGCTCCATTTGCACCAACAATTGGTTGTCCATTCGAATCTCTCACATAATCAGAAGTCCAGATTGAACCATAATCTCCATTTAAAGGAGCATTAATACTTACACCACCCTGTGATCTACCCATCGTTATATTTTCAATTCCCGGGCTAAGAGCCGTAACTTTTGTCCATGGATTTGACCAGTTTAAATTAAGATCCCATGAAAAATTACTTGTTTTAATTGGTGTTGCATTAATGGATACTTCAAAACCCTTTGTAGTTAATTCTCCTGCATTTTGAGTTTTAGCAATAGCGCCGTTTGCAAAAGATACTGGTAAAGGTAAAATTTGATCGAAGGCTTTATTACGGAACCAGGCAACATCAAAGCCTAGGCGGTTTTTAAACATTCTTGCCTCAATTCCGAATTCTATATTTTTCAAACTCTGAGACCTTAATTCAAAATTTCTTAACGTTGTATTATATGCATAAACAGGAATATCTCCATAAGAAGGCTGGCTGAAATATCTATTCAATAGTTGATCAGCTTGAGTATCTGAACCCACCTCAGCATAAGCAGCTCGAATCTTACCAAAGTTAAGCCATTTAGCATTGATAAGATTAGAAAATACAACACTGGCAGATAATGATGGATACCAGTACACTGCATCATTTTCAGGCAATGCCGTAGACTGATCTCTTCTGTACGTCCCTTCTAAATAGTAGGTATTTTTATAACCTAATGAAATCTGAGCAAAAGCACCATAAACATATTTGGAAACATCTGAAATCAATGGTCTAACTGGGGAAGATGCTGAATTGGCGATTGTATAAATACCTGGAATGTATAATCCTCCTGAGGTCGATTGTTGATTTGAATATACTTTCTGAACATTAATATTTCCTCCTAACAACGCATTAATATTGAAATCATCGGTAATATTCTTTTTATAGGTACCAATGAAATCATAATTTGTTTCAGAAAATTTATATTGACTTGTGGCATAACCTGAAGGTTGATCAACAGTTCCATTGAGTCCAAAATCATTTCCAATATAAGACCCTACTGCTTTCCTGTCTTCCGTTATCATTGTATAACCATCTCTTCCCATACGGAAAAGTAAATTGATATCCTTTGTAACATCATAATTTAAACTAAAATTTCCAGCAAACCTATCCCTTGAATCATTCTGATAATTCTGGTATCGCTGAAAATAAGGGTTATCCCAAAAAGCCGGAGTTAAGTCCGTAATACTTTTCATGTTCCAAGTATAATTTTTATACGATCCCATATAGAGATTTCGCAAATCATTTATATCAACATTTGTTGGCCACCACTGTCTAAAATTGGTCATAATATTATCATTATACCCCGTAGTATTACGCCCAACTGTTTTTTGAGTTACATAATTTGCATAAAAATTTGCCGTTAACTTATCTGTGAGTTTGTATGATGCATTTCCACTAAAGTTATTTTTTATCAAGGAGCTATTAGGCATAATATCTGTGGCATCAGTATTTGCATAACTCAATCGGTAAGTTGCTTTTTCATCACCTCCACTAAAGGAAAGGGTATTTACATAATTGGTTCCAGTATTAAAAAATTTAATAGGACCATTTTTTGCGATTTGCCAAGGGGTTCTTTGTCCTTCAGTTGGAGAACCCGGTATAAATGCACCATATTGCCAAACCATGGAACCATCATATGCGGATCCGTAAGAAGCATCATTTCCGAAAACAACCCTTGGACTTCCCTGGTATAAAGCACTGCTAAAACTGTTACCTGTATACCCCTGCCCATACTGTGTTTGGTATTTAGGGAAAGTAGATCTGTCAACCGTTGACATAGTAATGGAACTTGAGAACTCCATTCCTATCCCTTCCTTATTTTTCTTTCCTCTTTTAGTTGTGATAATAATAGCTCCATTTTGGGCCCTGGAACCATAAAGAGCAGTCGCTGCAGCTCCCTTAAGTACATTTAAAGTTTCGATATCATTTGGATTAATATCAGCAACTGAGCTTCCGTAATCATACCCACCACCACCAGTCGCCTGATTGGCCGTGTTTATATTTTTATTTAGGATAGGAACCCCATCTACAACAAAAAGAGCCTGATTATCTCCCAAGAGAGATTTATACCCTCTTGTAACAACATTTATAGAACCTCCAAAGTTTGTACTCTGCTTAATTTCCAGACCTGCTACTTTACCCGATAAGTTGTTTAGAAAGTTGGTGGTAGGATTTTTATTTACAGCATCTCCTTTTACTTCTTGAGTTGCATAACCGAGAGATTTCTTTTCTCTTTTGATACCGAGGGCTGTCACTACAACACCTTCAATATCTTGCGTTCTTACAGTGTCACTTTTCTTTTGCTGAGCATTGGCAACAGCTATAGATGAGGACAATACCATAATCAGAACACCTGATGTTATTTTCTTCATATTAAATTGATTTTTGTGATAATACAAATTTGTAAAACTTTCTTAACAACACAAAAGAAAATAGTAAAAAATTAACAATACTTCAATAATCAATAAAAATAAACATCATTAAATAGTTAATTTTTGTTAAAAATTAACTATTTAATAAAAACCACTTAACCAATAGCTCAAATAATTATTGAAATACAACAAGTCTACAAAAACACTATACTAAATCAATAAAAAGTGATATAAATGGAATAAAAACACAAGAAATACAAAATAACAATTTAATAAACAAATACTTATAAAACAATTAGAAAAAATAAAAAAAAGAGTAATACAATTTAAAAGACAGAAAAATAAGCAATCATACAGATCCAATGATTTGCATAATAATATTTTTTTTCAATTAATTTATTAATATTAGCATAAATTATGAAAATAATAAACTAAAAAAACCGCCAAAAGGCGGTTTTAAATATATCAAAAAATGTTCTTAAATTAATTTTGATTCCAGAATGGAGTATATTGATTCTTAACAAATACTTGTGCACTTGTAATATTTGGTACATGCGCGGAGTTTGCAGCATATTCAGAGAATGGATATACTAATCTGTAAGGCTTGTTAGGGTACTGTGCTGTTGTTGCCATTGGCGTGTACGGATATCCTGTTCTATTGTATTCAATAAACATTTCTGTAGGATTAATATTCGTTAAAGCAATCCATTTTTGCGTCATAATAGCCTCCAACTTCTGAGCATCACTACCCATCCACCCAAGTCCTGGCCTTGTACTAATGCCAGTTAAATAAGTTGCCATCTGACTAGTATTTGCTCCTAACCAGTTTGCATTTGATGTAATTGCATCAGTAAATTTAGCTTGACCTACTATTCCAGTAAAAATGGTAGGCCAACGAAGAGCTGCTTCAGCTTGCAGTAAATCACTCTCTGCTTTGGAAAAGAGTACCCCCCCCTCTCGCATTATTATTAGTAAGTATCGTAAGCCAAGAAGTTGTAGCAGCAGAAGTAAAGTTACCTACTCCTAATTTAGAAGTATTAACATTATTAACTGGCACACCCGGTTGCCCAGGTATATTCCCTTGTCTAATCCCTTTTAAACCAACAAAAGGATTCCCATTTGCGTCAACAGAATTTACATTCGTAAACAATCTACTTCTTCTAGGATCTTTAAGCCCCGTAAACTTTGCATAATCACTGCTATTCAAAATAACATTTCCTTCTAATGCATTTGCCATATGCTCGGAGACAACTATAAAACTATAGTTCTGTACTGATGTATTTGCCGAAGTCCTAGCCCACGTAAGAACATAAGGATTCATTTGATCATCATTTCCAGAAGAGTATCCAGGATTAACAGTCACTTCCGATTCAATAAATCCACCATGCTGATCCGGATTCGAAGGCGAAGTTCTAGCAGCAAGCGCTTGCAATTTCTGGTTTCTATAAGTCTGCAAATCTCCCGTAACTTTAGACATCCTAATCAAAAGCCTCAGCATTACTGTATTAGAAAATCCTTTCCATTTATCCATATCTCCTTTAAAAACTATATCAGGAGCAGTTATTGGCAAAGCATCTGGATGCGCCGCATCCAGCAGAGCATTAGCTTCTTCTAGTTTAGAAATTAAGCTTTTGTAGATATCTACATCATTATCATACACTGGCGAGGTATTTACCTGTCCTTTGAAAGCCTCACTATAAGGAGCATCTCCATACAAATCTACAATATACTGCATATAGTATGCCTTCATAATTTTAGCAACAGCAATATAATTATCTTGTTTATGATCAGGATTTGCAAATTTTTCCATCTGGTCGAAATTAGCAATCCTAGGATACAATCCCCAGATTCCAGTATAAAAAGTATTATCTACACTATTAAGATTAAATTCTCTCTGAAAAGGACTGGTGAAAGTATAAGCATTTCCAGCCCAGCTGTTCATCATTAAATTACCAAACTGCACCATTGTACCAGCCTGAGTTCTATAAGCAGTACTAATAGCACCTGGAAGCATAAGTTCCGGAGTAATATCTTCCGCTTGAATTGCATTCGGATTGTCATTGACATCCAAATAATCATTGGAACAAGAGGTTGCTGTAAGACCTAATGCTGCAACTAAAAGTATTGTTAAAAATTTATTATTCTTCATGTTATTCAAAAATTAAAAAGTTACATTTAGGTTAAAACCAAAATTTCTTATACTAGGATACTGTCCATTAAGAGCAATACCAGCTGCATTTCCAGAAGTTGAAGCCGTTTCAGGATCTGAATAATTTCTGTTATCCTTAGCATAAATGAAGAAAGGATTTCTTGCATAAACACCAATTGATAGCGAATTAACAAATGTGTTGCTTAAGATTGATTTTGGAAGGTCATAACTTAAGGCAATTTCTCTTACTTTTAATGCCGTCCCATCAACAACAAATTCTTCCCCGACAGACCTGTATGGCCCAGTGAAATACGCATTTACACCAGTATATGAAGGATCATTACCTACCGGCGTTGTATTAGGAACATACTGTCCATTCACTAACTGAACAGAATTCGGAACCACATACCCTTTTGATCTGTCAAAATCAGCAGTTTTCTCCGATGAACCCATACTTCCTAATAATGACTTATTGAAAGCAACAAAGCTATTCCCAGTTCTATAATCAGCCACCGCACTCAAGGTTATCCCTTTAAATTTGAATGAAGTACTAAATCCTAAAATATAATCCGGATTTACTTTACCTAATACTTCAAAAGTAGAAGTCGCCAAAGGAGTACCGTTTGCATTTACTATAATATTTCCATTAGGATCTCTTTGATATTTAGTTCCCTTAATTACCGGGAAATTTTCTCCTTTAACAGCAAAAATACCCACACCAGGCGTTCCATAGGTTGATAATGCTACTTCATCAGCACCATCAGCCAATCCTAAGATCTTAGTTTCATAAGTAGTATAAGACCCTCTTACTTTCCATTCAAAATCTTTCGTTTTGAATGGCGTAAATCCCAAATCCAATTCCAACCCCTGGTTTCTGCTATTCCCAATATTATCTTGGAATGCTACAATACCAGAAGCTAGAGAGGTAGTAATTGTTGTAATCAAGTTATCTGTATCATTTCTATATACGGAGCCATCAAAGGTAATACGATCATTAAATAATCCTAAGGACAATGACGCCTCTTTAGATTTAAGGAATTCAGGCTGAATCCCTTGATTATATAAAGTTGTAGCTGGTAGATAAGATGATAAACTATTAAAAGGATATCCAGTCGGGAAAACCCCAACACGATCCAATCCATAAACAGGCACAGTCCCCGCGTTACCCACTTTACTATAAGACAAACTCACTTTAGCATAATTCAACACCTTTCCCTTAATAGAGGCAAACGCTTTAGTAGGAATGAATGATGCACCGAAAGAATAGTATGGATAACCTTTATTACTAAAGCCCAATTTCTCTTTATTAGGACCTACCGGATTTTGACTTAAAACAGAGTTTTTCTCATATCTGAAAGTAGAGTTGAAGTATAAGAAATCTTTGTAGCCCAAATCCAAGTTAGCAAACCAAGCATAAGATCTTTGCTGGTTTTTACTATTATCAAGGTTATAAAATTTGTCAGGCTGTAGCACATTGTTAATATGATACCAACCTGGCACCTGCAAATTCTTACCACCAACAGAAGTTATTGAAGAAGAAGTATCCTGAATATTATGCCCAACATTAAATTTCAAGTTCAGATCATCAGTAAGGTCATAATTAAAATTAGCCATCAAATCTCCATAATATCTAAAGCTAGATGCAACGCTTTTATAATATTCAGAAACAACTGGCTCCGGACCATAATCTGTAGGGTGAGTACCGTCGATAGGAGTTCCTGTTCCGTCATATAATCTATCGTATGCGAAATCATTTAAATGGCTTTCAGTTACAGTAGACCCCATTACCGCAGTTCCAGCATAAGTAAAGGATACATGATCATTTAATTTATATTCTAAATTAATCAAACCAGAAAATGTTCTGTCTTTTGTATCCGTTCTATCATTTTCAATTGTCCAATATGGATTAGTTGCATATATCGTATAACTGGCATCCGGTAAAGCATTTTTAAATTGCCTAACATCTACATTGGTAGGAGTTTGTATTAACTGACCATATAAACCAGAGGAAGTTGTTGATGTTTTCAAGTCCAGGTAATTGATATTACCATCAATTCTAAATTTACCAAGCTGTTTACCTGCTTTAAAAATAAAATTATTTCTTTTCAAATTATCACGCTCAACTACGAAGTCATTTTCCGCTCTGTTTAATGACAAGAAAGCATAAGAATCAGCTCCACCAGCTGTAACCGATAGTCCATTCTGGATCAGTACACCTGTTTTAAAAAACTTGCCAATATGATTATTCTTTGGACTAAAAGTCTCAGTCTTCCAAACATTATTAGCATCAGGCATACCCACTATTAAAGTCTGACCTCCTAATGCTGATGAATAAGCAGGCCCCCAGTTAGAGTTCTCATAAGGAGTCCAGTTTGTTCCCCCAAAATCAGTAGTGTCAAATGTATCACCAGGATACCCTTGACCATATTGTTTTTGATAAATTGGTAGTTTAAAAACAGAAGAAAAGTCTATTGAGTTAGTAAGACTAAATTGAAGTTTTTCTGATCTACTTCCTTTCTTGGTAGTAACAACAATTACCCCATTACTTCCTTTTTCACCATAAAGAGCTGCTCCTTGCATCCCTTTGATAATATTCATATTATCAATGATTTCCGGAGGTAAATTTTGCAATATCCCTAATGTAGAAATTACACCATCTATAACAACTAATGCCTGGTTATTCCCAGAAATTGATCTCGGCCCTCTTAAAACCACTCTAGTAGTTGAGTTTACCGAATTATTCGTTGTATTAATCTGTAAACCAGATACTTTACCTGTAAGAGATTGCACTGCATTCGGATTATTCGCCTGTGTAATCTCCGCATTATTTACAACCTGATTAGCAGATGTAATCGCATCCTGTCTTTTCTTTAATCCAAGAGCTCCGGTCACAACGACTTCCCGTATGTCCTGAGTTCTTATAGTGTCAGTCTGCTTTTTTTGCGCGTTCACGACCATAAAAGAGGAAGTCAGAACTATAGCCAAAACACTTGTAGTTAATTTCTTCATATTTAAACTGATTATTTTTTTTATTAAATGCAAATATGTAAAACTTTCTTAAAACAACCAAATAAATTGTTAAAAAGATTTAAAACAATAAATGATCAAATACACATATGAATTATATTTAACGATTTAATAAAATTAAGCCAAATTTAACATAAATCACTAATTCGTGTTATTTTTTAAATATGATAAAAATTTTAAAACTCAACTAGAAATATTAAATAAATAAGATAAATACACTGCCATTTACACATATTGCCCCAAAATATATTTTTCTTTATTTTTACAAAATATTATAGTGTTTTATATATTATTTTAATGGATTTATTACAAAGTTGGTCAGGAAACTACATAGAAGCAGGATGTGATGAAGTTGGCAGAGGATGCTTGTCCGGGCCTGTGGTTGCTGCAGCTGTCATCTTAGACCACAACTTCAAACAAAGCTTAGTAAATGATTCTAAAAAATTGAATTTTAAAACCAGAATGGATCTGGATAATTATATAAAAGATAATGTTAAAGATTATGCTATCGCAGAATTACCTCCAGCATTCATTGACTTACACAACATTCTTAATGCCAGCATCCATGCAATGCATCAGGCATTAGATAAATTAACAACAAGACCGGAACTAATTCTGGTGGACGGAAACAAGTTCCACCCTTATAATTACATTCCACATCAGTGCATCATTAAAGGAGATTCTAAAATCCTTTCAATTGCTGCAGCTTCTATCTTAGCTAAAAATTACAGAGACCAGCTGATGATTAAATTACATGATGAGTTTCCCGAATACGGATGGAATACTAATTTTGGATATGCTACTAAAAAACATCAGGACGCACTTATAAAATTTGGCCCCACAGTACACCACAGGCAATCTTTCAGACTTAAATATGATTAAATAGGTGCAATAAAAAAGAGGTGCAAATAATTTGCACCTCTTTTTTATTATCATGATAAGATTATTTCTTCTTATTTCTCTGTTGTTCCTGAGCTCTTTGTTGTTCCTGAGCCTTCTCCATCATCTCCCGCATTCTTTTCTGGAATTTACCTTCAGTTTTTGGTTTTTCCTTATTCGCCTGGATCTGGGCATGAATTTTCTTTTCATCCAGGATCACATATTTAATAACAAGGATAATCAAGATGTTAATTGCATTGGATACAAAGTAATACCATGAAAGACCAGATGCAGAGGTATTCAGGAAGAATAAAAATGTAATTGGGAAAATGTACATTAATACTTTCATATTTGGCATTCCTTCCTGTTGAGGTTGCTGGATATTTCCTGATGTCATGATAGTATAGATTAAAATTACCACCGTACACGCTAAAGCAAAAACACTCAAGTGATCTCCCAGGAAAGGAACTTTAATGGTAATCTGATTAAATCATCATAAGCGGTCAGATCTTTTGCAAACCAGAAACCTTTTCCTCTTAAATCAATAAAGTTCGGGAAGAAACGGAATAATGCATAGAAGATAGGAATCTGTACCAACGCCGGCAAACAACCCGCCATTTGATTAACACCAGCCTTTCTGTAAATTTCCATTGTAGCTTGTTGCTTCTTCATCGGATCCGCATCCTTTAACTTCGCATTAGCCTCATCAATTTCAGGACGAATTACCCTCATCATAGCACTCAATTTATGTTGCTTGTACATAATTGGCGATAGGATAAGTTTAACAATGATCGTCATAAAGAAGATCACCCAGCCTGCTGTTAATCCCCAAGATGCAATAATATTATACATTGGCATGAAGAAATAGCGGTTCATTCCGCCGATAAGCCACCAACCCAACGGCAATATCTCATCAAAGTTTTTATCATATGATTTTAATAACGGTAAATCTAATGGCATAAAATACCATGTAAAATCCTGATTCAATTCACTCCCTGTCATCTGAACAAATCCTTCGTAGTTGAATTTTTTCAAATATTCACCCTCTTCTATTGATTCTTGATTTCCTTTACTTTGTGTAAATCCGTTTTTAGCTTCAATCACAGAAGAGAAGAATTGCTGTTTTACACCAATCCAGTTAAGAGTTTCTTTCTCTTCTTCCATGGTCGTTCTTCCATCGTAATCATAGCTCTTATAGTTATTAAATGCATAAGAAAATTCTGAGTGGGATTGTTCCTGAGCTCTACCTTTTTCTAGATTTCTCACATTATAATTCCAAAGAAAATCAGCCTTGGTATCAGAAGTTACTGAAGCCAACCCCTGGGTTCTTACTTTAAAGTCTAATGTATATTTAGGAAGTAATGTATAAATAAACTGAATAACAGCACCATTGTAATTAGCTGTCATCGTTACAGCATTTCCATTCACTGTCGGAGAGAAAACCAGGTCTTTCGTATTAATAACCTTACCCGTTTTATCCTTAAACTGAAAACCGTAGTTTGAGTTATTCTTATTGATTAAATAAAGAGGGAGATCAGCCTGATCACTTTTGTGATCATACGCTTTGTATTTTAAAAGTTCTACTTTAGAAACTTGCCCTCCCAAGCTGGAAAATTCCAATTTCAATTCATTATTTCCTAAAGTAGAAACCTGAATAGCGTTAGGAGTTACATTTGGATTGATATTACTTGCCTGAGTTTGTTTTACGGCAGTTTTTACCTGTTCAGTTTTTTGTTGCTGAGCTTTCAACTGTTCCTCTTTCTGCTGTTTATTCTGAAAATAAAACATGAATCCGAAGAGAACCAAACATAAAACCGCAAAACTAATCATTTGACTTTTATCGAGTCCGTTGTTCTGTTGCATTTTGATTTTATTAAAATTATTTTTTCATAATCCACCGTAAAATTCAACATTAAATTTCACCCTGGATTTCGAGCTGACAAAAATACTGATTTTTTATCAAAACTCTATCTTTTACTCTATTACAATATGATAAACTCAGGCTGATAATAATCAACCTGAGTTTAAATATGACGTTTAATCGATATAAATTCCTTTATTTCTTCTCACATGCTTTAATAAAAGCTCTGAATAACGGATGCGGCGTTGCAACCGTACTCTTATATTCAGGATGATACTGCACTCCTACATAGAACGGATGATCATTAAGCTCAAGAGCTTCAACCAGTCCGGTTTCAGGATTAGTACCTGTTGCAAAGAATCCGTTTTTTTCAAATTCTTGTAAATAATCACTGTTGAATTCATAGCGGTGACGGTGTCTTTCAGCTATATTCTTACTTCCATAAATATCGAAAAGTTTAGAGTTATTCTTCACAGAACACTTCCAAGAACCAAGACGCATCGTTCCTCCTTTATCAACAACATTCTTTTGCTCTTCCATTAAAGAAATCACAGGATGCTCTGTAGCAGTATCAAATTCCATAGAATTTGCTTTAGAATACCCTAAAATATTTCGTGCAAATTCAATAGTCATAATCTGCATTCCTAAACAAATTCCCAACATAGGAATTTTATTTTCTCTTGCATATTGAGCTGTCAATACTTTACCTTCAATACCTCTGTCTCCAAAACCTGGAGCAATAAGAATTCCGTTAACTCCTTTTAAAGTTTCTTTGATATTTTCCTGGGTGATATCCCCACTATAAACCCATCTCACTTTTACTTCCGTCTCAAGATCTGCTCCGGCATGCTTAAATGCTTCAGCGATAGAAATGTAAGAATCCTGAAGAGAAACATATTTACCTACTAAAGCAATTTCAACAGTCTTTTTAGGATTCTGGAATTTCTTAAGGAAACTCTTCCAATCTTTAAGATCCGCTTCTTTATCACTCTTAAGATCCAATTCTTTTAGAACTACATCATCAAAGTTTTGTTTCTGAAGGTACATAGGAACTTCATAAATAGTTTCCAGATCTTTACACTCAATTACATTATCCAAAGGAACATTACAGAACTGAGCTAATTTAGCTCTCTGATCTTTTGGTATTTTATGCTCTGTTCTGCAAACCAAAACATCTGCCATAATTCCGCTTTCCATCAATTGACGTACAGAATGCTGAGATGGTTTTGTCTTTAATTCTCCACTGGAAGCCAGATATGGCAACAGGGTTAAGTGAATTACCATAGAATTCTTTTCTCCCAATTCCCATTTTAGCTGACGTACAGTTTCAATGTATGGCAAAGATTCGATATCCCCTACAGTTCCTCCGATTTCAGTAATAATGATATCGTAGTTCTGCTTGGATAAAATTTTAATCCTACGTTTGATTTCGTTAGTGATATGAGGAATTACCTGAACTGTTTTTCCTAAAAAGTCGCCTTTTCTTTCTTTTTCAATTACAGTCTGGTAGATTTTTCCTGTAGTAACGTTGTTGTTTTGAGAAGTGGGAGCATCTAAGTATCGCTCGTAATGACCTAAATCCAGATCCGTCTCCGCACCATCTTCGGTTACATAGCATTCTCCGTGTTCATAAGGATTCAAAGTTCCTGGGTCAATATTAATATAAGGATCTAGTTTTTGGATCGTTACATTAAAACCGCGTGATTTCAGCAATAGTCCCAGAGAAGCAGAAACAATTCCTTTTCCCAAAGATGAAGTTACACCTCCTGTCACAAAGATGTATTTAGTATTCTTTTTACTCATTAGATTAGGTTTGTGCAAAGTTATGGGAAAAAGAAATACGAGGCAATTTATTTGCTAAGAAATAAAAAAAAAGGTTCCTCAAAATTACTTGAGAAACCTTTAACCAAACCAAATTATATTTAAAAAAATTATTGCTTTATTAATTCAAAATATAAATTAACATCTACATCCTTTGCAACACCCGCTCCTGTTGGATCATATTTAATATTATAATCTAAACGGTTTACTGTAAATTTTGTTTGAAAGCCTAAAATTTCTTTCCCTTGCTGATTTTTTGTTACACCACCATACGTTACCGGAATGCTGATTTCTTTTGTCACATCTTTAATAGTAAGTTTTCCTTTAAGAATGTAGGTATTATTTTTATCTTTCGTAATAGACCCGCTTTCGAATGTCATGGTCGGAAATTTCTCTGCATCGAAGAAGTCTGCACTTTTCAAATGCTTATCCCTCATTTCAACGCCTGTGTTTACCGATCCGGTTACCACATTAAAATTGAAGGTTGCCTTATCCAGATCTTTCCCTGAAGAAACAACTCTACCATCGAATTTATCAAATCTTCCCTGCACAAAACTAATCCCCATATGCTTGATATTGAAGTTAACTGAAGAATGCATAGGATCTACTTTCCAGGTTGATTGTGCAAAGCCTGCGATGCTTAAAAAAGCAAGCATAAAAGCTAATAGTATCTTTTTCATTGTAATATATTTTATTTTTTACCCACCAAAGATAAAGTGATAAACCCATCCACCTCTTGACCTATGATAATTTTTTCTTTGATTTTATTTTCACATACATAAAATGAATAGCAATTACAATCAGAAAAACGACAACTGCATTCATATACAAAAGTACATTCAGAAGTTTCGCGTTTGTTTTCTCAGAAAAATAAGTAAAAGGATTAGTTCCTGATATCATCAGCATAAAAAGGTAGAGTACTTCAAATAAAATAGCAATCCTAACCACCGATTGATATGTGCTTTTAAATATGACAACCGTTACAAGTCCCACTCCGCTGCTTATTATACACCCAATAAGAACAGCCAACGAAAGCATTCCAAAATCACCGCCGGGTAAATGCAAATATCCTACGAGCCAATCTGCAAGCCATGTAGTAAGGATTGTCATTATAAAGAATATAACCACGCTTTTTATTAAAATATTTTTCATACTAGAAAATTAACCAAAAATTCAGAAGTAAAATTCAAAAAAAAATTTTGAACTTCGCAGTATGGCAAAACTTAAAACAGCATATTTCTGTCAAAACTGCGGAACCCAATACTCACAATGGATGGGACAATGCAAAAACTGCGGACAATGGAATACATTAGTTGAAGAGGTCGTGGAAAAGGTATCCAGCAGAAGTCTTCCTTCCTCGAAAACAAAACAACACGTTATTAATATCATTGAAGTTGAAGCAATTGAAGAACCCAGGATTAAAACACCCTCCGAGGAGCTCAACCGGGTAATGGGAGGTGGAATTGTTTTAGGCTCTGTTACTTTGATCGGAGGAGAGCCGGGAATCGGAAAATCAACATTGCTTTTACAGCTGGCATTAAAAATGAAGAAGAAAATATTTTATGTTTCAGGAGAAGAAAGCGCCTCACAGATTAAAATGAGAGCAGACCGGTTATCTGAAGTTCAAAACCCAAATTGCTTCCTTTACACCGAAACTTCACTGGAAAAAATATTACATGAAGCCAAAAAATTAGAGCCTGATTTTATCATTATCGACTCCATTCAAACTTTACAGTCCCAATTGATAGAAAGCTCACCGGGAACCGTTTCCCAAATCAGAGAATGTTCGAATGAGATCATTAAATATGCTAAAGAGAACAATACTCCCGTTTTTCTGGTAGGTCACATTACTAAAGACGGACAGATTGCCGGTCCAAAGGTTTTGGAACATATGGTAGATGTAGTTTTAAATTTCGATGGGGATAGAAATCATCTTTTCAGATTATTACGGGCTAATAAAAACCGTTTTGGCTCCACCTCGGAAATTGGAATCTATGAAATGATTTCCCAGGGCTTAAAAGAGATCAAAAATCCATCTGAAATTTTAATTACAAAAAAATTCGAGGAGCTTTCCGGAAATTCCGTAGCTGTAACGCTTGAGGGAAATCGTCCTATGTTATTGGAGATTCAGGCACTGGTAAGCACGGCTGTTTATGGAACACCTCAAAGGAGTTCTACCGGATTTGATGCTAAAAGGTTGAATATGTTGCTTGCCGTACTGGAGAAGAGAGCCGGATTTCAGCTTGGTGCTAAAGATGTTTTTCTCAACATTACAGGGGGAATAAAGACAGATGACCCGGCCCTTGATCTCGCTGTAGTAGCCTCTATCCTTTCATCTAATGAAGACATTGCAATATCCGAACATTTTTGTTTTGCCGGGGAAATCGGACTTAGCGGCGAAATCAGACCTGTTGCTCAAATTGAACAACGCATCTCGGAAGCTGAAAAATTGGGATATGAAAAGATCTTTGTCTCCAACCTCAACAAAATACCTAAAAGAAAATTCGGGATTAAAATTGAGGAAGTCAGTAAAATTGAAGATTTCCATGAACGAATCTTTTAATTAAAAGACAGTCCTAAAACATCCTTATTTAATTTACCAAGAAAACGTACTAGTTTCCAATTTATCGCCAAAATCCAGACAAGGATTAAATAAAAAGCATCATCACTCTTTATGAATATGAATATTCGATAGAGAGTGATGATGTTATTAAAAACAATCTTCAACCGCGGTTTCTTAGATCAATTTAATAGCAACAAAGCTCTGAAATTAAATATTTCGCAGAAATTTCGATCATCTATTGAAAAAAAAATCACCACATGTTGATATTTTATATATATTTGTATATCACCATACTAAATCACATAAAATGAAAACAAAATTCACTATTTTCGTGTTGTTTTGCGCCGGCATGCTATTTGGACAAAACAAAATTTTTCAAACAGCTATTAATGAGAATAATTTAAAAAGTAACCAAAAAGTAAGCAGGGAGCTATCCTCTTCTTATTTAGTTACAAAATACTATTCCCAAGCTCCCTTTAATTTAAAATCCGATTTACAAATCAACCTCCCAACCGGTAAAGAGATCACAGCCAAATTCAGCCGTTCTTTAACGTACAGCAATAAGAGTGAATCTTATATTTACACTATTGAAAATGATCCTAGAGCCGAACTTGTACTTTCACAATATGATCGCGTGGTAACAGGAATGTACGCTTCAGGCACAGGTGAAAAAGTAATATTCCACCAAACTGATGCAAACGTTTTTGCATTATCCGAAGTGAGCGATTCTACAATCCTCAATCAGGACTCGATTGATGATTATGTAATGGACAAAAACGAAAACTTTAATAAAGCAAATTCTAACGTTTGCTTATCAACAACCCCTGTATGCCCTGCTACCAGAGTAGATGTGATGGTAGTTTTCACTACCGCAGCAAAAAACGCATGGGGCGGGCTTTCACAGAGTAATTCGTTTGTAGCAACTGCTATCACCAATTTCAATACTGCATTAACCAATTCAGGGGTTTCCAATGTCACCATTAATCTTGTATACTCCGGAGAGATCAGCTACACTGAATCCGGAAGTTTGAGTACGGATCTTCCAAGGCTTAGAAATAATAATGATGGGTATATGGATGATGTACATACACTAAGAACCACCTATGGAGCGGATCTATGCGCTTTAGTTACCTCAACACCAACTAACACTTGCGGCTTAGGCTATGTAAATACAAGTTCTACCAACTACAGCAGTAATTCAGGGTTTTGTGTAAGCCTATACAATTGTGCTGTATCCAACTACTCACTTGCCCACGAACTTGGACACAATATGGGATTAAGACATGACTGGTACGTAGACTCCAGCACCACACCATGTGATCATCATCATGGATACACCAATAAAAAAGCAATAGATCTTGGAACTTCGAGCACTTCTTCTCAAAGATGGAGAACTATAATGGCTTATAATGATGAATGTTCCTCTAAAGGATTCAACTGTACCAGAATCAACAGGTGGGCAAATCCGGACATTAACTACAATAGTGATCCTACGGGGGTAGCAATAGGAAACACCAAGCCGGCTAATGAAGCCTTTGGATTTGCACGTTTCGCTTGTGTCGTTTCTAATTTTATGCCTGAAACACAATCTTTCCTCGCCACAAAGGAAGCTATTCATGAAACACAAGAGTTCTTACTATATCCTAATCCTGCTCATGATATGATTCAGATTTCAGGAAACAGAACCGGCAAGTATTCTTTTAAAGTATACAATTCTGCAGGCCAAAACGTAATATCAACTACGGAAACTACCATCCACCTCAAAGGATTAACTTCCGGAGAGTACTTCCTAAGTATTTATGATGACAAAAATTCTTTGATAGAAAGTAAAAAGTTTATTGTTAGATAATTTCTTTTAAATAGTTAGTTTATAAACCTTCAAATACCTTAACTTTATTTGAAGGTTTTATTTTTATAACCTGATATCCTATGAATTATTTAGCACATTCTTTTCTCTCTTTTACAGATCAGCAAATTGTCGGACAGTTTCTCGAAGATTTCATCAGAAACAAAGAGCGGTTCTCATTTCCAAAAGAAATTCAGGATGGGATTACCTTACACCGAGCTATCGATACCTTTACAGACTCCCATCCGGCTATTCATGAAGCTAAAAAAATATTCAGCCCTTTGGTTAGACTATATGCAGGAGCATTTGTAGATGTATCTATGGATCATTTTCTGGCTAATGACTTTACTCTTAACTCACTGCAAGGCTGGAAAAACCATTCCCTCCGGGTTTACAAGGCTCTTAATGAAAATCAAGAATGGCTTCCTGAAAATTTTAAGAGAATGTTAGCAAAGATGGAAACAGAAGATTGGCTATATAATTACAGAGAAGATTGGGGAATAAAATTCAGCATTCAAAATGTTCTTAATAAAGCACAATATCTGGAGAAAGATATTCCTGTATTCGAAGCATTTTTAAAAAATAAAGATCTTCTTCAGGAATGTTACAATAATTTTTTTCCGGATTTACTTGAGCACACAAGAGGAATCAATGCTCTTTTACAAATAGACAATTAACCTTTAAAATAAAAAAGCACTTACGTGAGTAAGCGCTTAATAATCTTCGGTATTTCGCTAAAAATAATTTGATATGAAGATTATATTTTAATTAGTCAATTTTATTGCCAAAATGTTACAAACAAACATTTGTTAGTTACAAAATAAAAACATTTATCCCATTTATGCAAAGAAAAACTAATATTGAAATCCATACAAAAAAGCACTTACCATTAAGATAAGCGCTATATATATGTCGAATTTGTGTTGTTAGAATTTTTTGTGCCTGATCCTATCCGGAGTTTGTGGGAACTATTTCTCCAAATAGCAATAAAATAAAAATATAATGTTCTGTTTTACTATTTCCAATTTTTATAATTACGTTGAATCCATCGATAGCCCAATTGTGTCATTTGGAGGATTACCTATTTTCAGAATCCGGGTTAAATAATCTTTTGCTTCATCTGCATAAAAAACACCTGATGTCTTTATTGTATTAACCCCTACTTGTTCTTTAATTAAAGTACATGCGGGATAAAAATGCAAGAAAAAATTACTTTCTTTATTTTCCATATGCAATATTGTTATTTCTAACAACTAAGAATTAATACAATTTTTAAAACTTCTTTAAATCCAATACAAAATATATAATATATATAATTTTATAAAAAATTAACATATCTAAACCCTATCAAATATAAAAAAAATTATTTAATAAACACACATAAAGATCAAATATTAAAAAATATTAATAATATTAATTAGTCACTATTAATAGATTTAACAAAATATAGAAAATCCTTAATTTGCAAATATTTAAGACCTTTAAATATCTAAAATAAATGTTAAAAAAAAATAAAAATCCTTTATTTTAATATTTCTCAAATATATAAATTTAATATTTATCACGCAATGGTGTATTAATTTTCATCAAAAAAGAATATTATTAGAAAAAATACACATGTACAATTACATATACACTTGAAAGCGTATTAAATACATCATTGGAACTGTTGATACAGATATCGATTGGGATAGGATAATTTTTCACTTTTCCTTTTCCCATTCAAAATAATATGGACAATGTTGATCTGATCATCAAACAGATTATACAAAAAACTAACTGCAGCTTCAACTTTCTTAGGCATATTAACAGATTCCGTTTCCAAAAAAATATTCACAGACTCATTATCCTCTTCATATCCCAGATAATTTACCCTTAAGAACTTACCGTCGGACTTTAGTTTCAGATATTCTGCACTATAATTTTTTAAAGCGTCATCCAACTGAACCTTATACTTCGGATCATTAAAGTGGAAAGACTTGTTGTATTTTTTACCAAGGGCATTTTCCAGATCATCCAGAAAAAAAACGCCCGGTAACCTCGAATGTCTTTGATTTTGTATTATAATTGATTTCAACGGAACCTACATGATAGGGATGCTTTATAATAGTAAAAGAATACAAAAAAACAAGAGGAATAAACAGTATCCACAAACTTTTCATAAAAACAGACTTAATTATTTTTCGAAATTAATCATTATTTTCGTACGTTTTACAGTACATTATATCATGCAGGACTTTTTATTCTATTTAAAACTTGGTTGGGAACATATCATTTCTTTAGATGCGCTTGATCACCAACTTTTTGTTTTAGCTTTAATTGCGGTTTATTCTTATAAGGATCTCAAGAAAATTCTAATCCTGGTGACAGCATTCACAATAGGTCATTCCATAACATTAGCATTAAGTATCCTTGATATAGTAAGAGTGCCTTCAAATTGGGTAGAGTTTTTAATTCCGCTAACAATAGTCCTTACAGCATTAGGTAATATTATTATGAAGAATAAAAAGCAGGCCCTGGACAAAACAAATTATTACCTGGCTTTATTTTTCGGACTTATTCACGGAATGGGATTTGCCAATACTGCAAGAGTGATGATTGCAAAAAGCCAGAGTATTGCGATTCCTCTTTTAGGATTTAATATTGGTTTGGAAGTAGGACAGATTGTAATTGTTTGTGCTATTTTAATCTTGCTGTTTATTGCATTAACATTATTCAAAATTAATAGAAAAGATTGGATACTCTTTATATCGTCCGGTGTTTTTGCCCTGGCATTAAAAATGACAATAGAAAGAATTCCATTTTAAGACTTATTGATTGATATTTTTTCAAGTAGTTATTGTTATATTTGAAAATTATTAAATCATTTCGGTCATGAGACTAAAAGTAACCCTACTTTCTGTATTCACATTTGCAGGTTTAGCAGCCCAAAATATTCAAAATAACCCGGGAAGTAATCACGGAAATAAGTTTGAACAATTAGGAACCATTTTACCTACTCCAAATATTTATAGAACTGCTTCCGGATCTCCGGGACATGGTTACTGGCAAAACAGAGCAGATTATAATATTTCCGCCTATCTGGACGAGGATAAAAGAAACCTGAAGGGCTCCGAAACGATTACTTATTATAACAATTCTCCTGACGACTTAGATTATATATGGTTACAATTGGATGAGAACGAGGCATCAAGCATCAACAAAGCCAATTATCCTACTTCTACAACCCTTCCTAAAACCATAAATGACCAGAAGTTAAAGATAACGGAACTTCCGGAAAAGGACAATGGCTACGGCGTTCATCTGGAAAAAGTAACCGACGAAACCGGTAATGCATTACGGTATACTGTAAACAAAACCATGATGCGTATTGATTTGCCTAAAATCCTGAAAAAAGGAGAAAAATTCACGTTAAAAATAGACTGGAATTACAACATCACCAACAGAATTAAAATGGGTGGCCGTGGTGGTTATGAAAACTTTCCTGAAGATGGAAATGATTTGTACACAATGACACAATGGTATCCAAGGATGTGTGTTTACAGTGATTTTCATGGATGGCAGAATCACCAGTTTACAGGAAGAGGAGAATTCGCCCTTGCCTTTGGAAATTTTAAAGTTTCAATGAATGTTCCTGCAGATCATGTTGTAGGAGGTACCGGAGAGTGTAAGAATTATGAACAGGTATTATCTTCAGAACAACTATCCCGATATAGAAAAGCCCAAAGCTCATCAGAGCCTGTAGAAATTGTAACGCTCGATGAAGCGAAGAAAGCAGAAAAAAACAGATCAAAACAAAGAAAAACCTGGGTTTTTGAAGCCAATAATGTAAGGGATTTCGCATGGACGTCATCCCGAAAGTTCATCTGGGATGGAATGGGCGTGGTAATACCGGAAAACAATAATAAAGTAATGGCTATGAGCTTCTATGGTAAAGAGGCTTACGGACTTTACAGAAAATTCTCTACAAAAGCTGTTGCACACACAATAAAAACTTATTCAGAATTCACGATTCCTTACCCTTATCCGGTTGCTCAGTCTGTAGAAGCGGCAAATGGTATGGAATATCCTATGATCTGTTTCAATTTTGGAAGAACTGAGAAAGATGGAACTTACTCAGAAGGAACCAAAAATGGTATGATCGGAGTAATCATCCATGAGGTAGGACACAATTTCTTTCCCATGATCATTAACTCCGATGAAAGACAGTGGACCTGGATGGACGAAGGATTGAACACCTTTACAGAATATCTTACGGAAGAAAGATGGGATAACAAGTTCCCTTCAAAACGAGGACCTGCATGGACTATTGTGGATTACATGAAACTACCAAAAGATCAGCTGGAGCCTATTATGAGTAACTCTGAAAACATTGTTCAGTTTGGCCCTAATGCCTACTCAAAACCCGCAACTGGCCTGAATATCCTTCGTGAAACCATTATGGGCAGAGAACTTTTTGATAAGGCCTATAAAACTTATGCAAAAAGATGGGCTTTTAAACACCCGGAACCTGCCGATTTCTTCAGAACAATGGAGGATGCAAGCGGAGAAGATCTGGATTGGTTCTGGAGAGGATGGTTTTACGGCACAGATCCTGTTGACATAGCTATTGATAAGGTAACCATTGCCACTCCCGATTTAGATGCCGTACCTGCACCTAAAGAAGTAAAGTACAAAGTCGACAAAGCTCTTGTTAATGATTTTGAAGACCTTTCCAAAATCAGAAACAGAGAAGATAAAAATATTACGTTCTATGTAGACAAGGATAAAGAAGCTCAGGATTTCTACTATCGTTACGATCGTGGCCAGGAAAAAGTGGACCAGAATAAAGAATACTCCCTTACACAGGACAATGATATGGCTCTTGATAAACAGCAAAAAGAAAAGTTCAAAAACATTCAAGCTTATCAAATTGACTTCGTAAACAAAGGAGGACTGGTGATGCCAATCATTCTGGAATTTACTTTTGAAGATGGAACGAAATTATACGATAAATCTTCCGCTCAGATCTGGAGGCTTAACGAACAAAAGGCTACAAAGACTTATTATTTTGAGAAAAAATTAAAGTCTATTCAGCTGGACCCAATGCGTGAAACAGCAGATATTGACACTTCAAATAATTTCTGGAGCAATGATGGTAGTACGTCCGAGACTTCCAGATTCCAGGTATTCAAACAAAAACATGAAGGGGCAGTAAGAGGCGGTGCCAATGGAAAAGTAAATCCGATGCAGGCCGCAGGAAAAAAATAAAAAACCGCTTTAAAAGCGGTTTTTTATTTTCCCAAATGCTCTTTTAGTATCTTTTTATAAGTTCTTCCCAGAGGAATTTTATCTCCACTTTTGAGGTAGACGCTTTTCACATCATAAGATTCAATATGAGAAGCCAATATGATATAAGATTTATGAACTCTGATAAATCCAAAAGCCTGAAATTTTTCTTCAAAATTTGACATCCTGTCGAGGATCATATATTTTTTCAAAGAAGTTACTAAAATAATATACTCCCCAAATCCCTGTACCCAAAGAATATCTTTAAGAAAAACCTTATTCATGATATAATTGGATTTAAACATGATGAAATCTTCTTTTTCTGAGTGTTCTGCAGAATTTTTAAACTGTAAAAAATCTTTGGCTTTGTTGATGGCTTTCCTGAAGGTTTCAAAATCTACAGGCTTTACAAGATAATGCACAACATCAAGCTCAAAAGCTTTTACCGCATGTTGGGTCTCCAGGGTCATAAAAATACAGAGAGGTTTATAAGGAAGCTGTTGCAATAGCTCTACTCCATTAATACCCGGCATATTAATATCAAAAATAACAAGATCAACGACATTCTCTTTTAAATATTCCAATGCCTTCTCCGGTTCCTGAAAAGAGCTTTGGAGATCTACACCTTCTATTTGATCACAATATTGCCGGACAAGTTGCAACGCAGGATATTCATCATCCACATTAATCACGGATAGATTAGCCATTCAGATCAATTTTTAAAGTTGTTTTGTATCTGTTATTTTCAATCATTTCTGAAGAAAGAATATATTTTCCCGGATAGTATTTTTCCAGTATCTGGGTGATTGCTTCATTTCCCAACCCGTAATATCCGGTTTCTCCCAAAGCTTTTTTTTCCGGAACAGAGTTGATAATTTCGAAGAACAAATCACGGTCGTTAATAGCATATATAACTTTTATGAAGCTATTGGGATCCAGACCGATTCCTGAATGTTTCAAAGCATTTTCAAAGAAGGTCAAAAAAACAGAAGGTGGAATTTCAATTAATTCCAGTGTTTCCTCATTCCGGATATCAAAATCTATATTCAGTTGGTTATCATATTTCAACTGGTACAACATGGTAAGAGAATGAATCGACGAAAATTCCTGGGCCAGACTAATTCTTTCTTTTCCGCTGTCATAGATAATATATTGAAGAAGCTTACTGAGCTGCAGGATGGAATCTGAAGTTTTTCCCGATGGGATAAAACTGTTCGCATATATATTATTTAAAGTATTCAATAAGAAATGAGGATTCATCTTTGATTTTAAAAGATCAAAGTAAAGCTGTTCTTTTTGTTCCCCAAGATCCACAACATTCTGCTCTATAAGGAATTTATCTTTTGTAATCCCTAAAAAGGAGGCAACAAGAATCACAATTCCCTGCGCCGTATATACATTAAAAAGGAAGTTGGTGTTGGAAAGAGTTTCACTAAAATTCATTTTAAAAATGGTAGGCTGTAACAAAATCCTGAAAAGACTTGACATCAAAAAACAGATCAAGGCATACAGGATAAACTCCGGATATTTATTCGATAGGTAAAAGTGAGGAACCAGATAATAATACACCAGATAATAAATCCCAATATTAAAAATCATTACGGATAAAACACTCCAAATAAGCTCCGGGGTATCAAGAAAGTAATTTTCCGTAAAAAAAAGTGATTAAAATAAAGACAAAAAAGAAGAAAACATGCTGAAACCTCAAAAGAAAACCCCAACGGTAGTCCATCAGTTTTTTCAGAATCTTATCACTAAATAAAACCCTGAAAAACAACAGTATAAGTATAATATTTACAATTAAAAACATTCTAAAAACGTGATTTCTTGGGTTCTCAAATATAAGATGTTTTTTAACAGAAAATGCAGTTCGCTGATAAAATAGGTCATTGATTGAAAAATTAAAAACCCGGTAAATCGAATAAATATATTTGAGAAGTAACAATATTAACCCAATATTATATGAAAATTAAGAGAAAATTAATTTTTATTTTTTTATTAGTGCTTCATCATTTTTATCAAGGTCAAAGCACTGATACCTACAATATGTGGTTCCAATATATCATGACTGCCAAGGTTTCTGACAAAAGTACTTTAACGGCCCTTACACAATACCGTTCTTTTGACCTGGCTTACGACAAAAGACTTTTCCTTGTCAATGCATATATGGATTATGAAGTAACCAAAGGAGTAAGACCTGCCTTAGGAGGTATGTTTCTCATTTTGGATTCCTACCAGACAGAAGATCAGAAAAAGACCCGCTATGAGAAAAGAGCCTTTCAACAGGTAACCCTGGACCATGATATCGGCAGATCTTCCATTTCCAGCAGATTCCGTGTAGAAGAGCGTTTCCTGAATAATCCTGACGAATTTGTATTAAGGGTCCGGTATCTCATCTCCATGAGAATCCCTTTCAACAGAAAGGGTGAAAAAGAAAGACTGTATGGAATTCTAAAAAATGAGATAAGGATGAACATCAAAAAGGAAGACCCTTTCGACAGTAACCGTATCACCGCAGGGCTTGGAATAAAAACAGGGAAAAACTCGGCAATTGAACTGGCTTTCATTAATCAGTTATCTCCGGGCAGAACCAGTAATTACGGATACATAGGGTTCAGAAACAGTTTTGATTGGAGAAAAAAACAAAAATAACCAGACATCAATTTAAAAAATTTAATATTTAATATAATGCTATGCTAACATTTCTTGGGTTTCTGATGATCTTTATTTTCATGGTTCTTATCATGAATAAAAAAATGACACCACTTACTGCTTTGGTAATTGTTCCAGTAGTGATTGCTCTTATTGCAGGATTTGGCGATGAGCTGGGTGACATGATGAAAAATGGGGTTAAAGAAATCGCACTTACAGGCGTAATGCTGATTTTTGCAATTCTCTATTTTAGTTTAATGATCGATACAGGATTATTTCAGCCTTTAGTTAACCTTATTTTAAAAGCAGTCGGAGACAACCCAATCAAAACAACCATCGGAACAGCGATCCTTACAACATTAGTTTCTCTGGATGGAGATGGCTCTTCTACTTATATTATTGTAGTGGCTGCCATGCTTCCCCTATATAAAAAACAGGGACTGAATCCCCTGATCCTTACTTGTATCATAATGCTTGCAGGAGGTATCATGAATATCCTTCCATGGGGTGGCCCCACAGCAAGGGTTATGAGTTCCCTCAAACTGGGTCACACAGAGATTTTCGTTCCTATGATTCCAATTATGGTCCTTGGTATTTGCTGGGTAATCTTTGTGGCTTATATTTTAGGACTGAAAGAAAAAAAGCGTATTGCAAAATATGGAAAATACACAAAGTACAGCAATAGTGATATCGCAGGTGAAACGGATCCGGCCCTTCTTCGCCCTAAACTGATCTGGATTAATCTTGCCCTTACCATCGTATTGTTAACGGTAATGATTTTAGATATTGTTCCTTTGGGAATTGCCTTTATGATTGCTTTCTGCATAGCTTCTGTTATCAATTACCCTAAATTAAAAGACCAGCAGAAACTCATGTCCAAACATGCGGGAAATGCATTATCTGTGGCAGGAATGATCTTTGGAGCAGGGATTTTCACAGGGATCCTCAATGGATCGGGTATTATGCAGGCTATGGGAAATAGTATGATAGAAATTGTTCCGAAAAGCATGGCAGGCTCTTTAAATATTATTACTGCTGTCTTCAGTGTTCCCCTTACCTTTTTCCTGACTAATGATGCTTATTATTTCGGGATATTACCCATTATTGCAGCAACCGGACAACAACTGGGAATCCCACCTGATATTCTGGGAAGAGCAAGTCTTGTCGGACAGGCTTCTCATCTTCTGAGCCCATTAGTTCCGTCAACTTACTTATTGGTCTCTCTCGCCGGTGTGGAATTTTCTGATCATTTGAAATACACATTGAAATGGGCTATCGGATCTTCCATTATCATGTTATTAGGAGCTTTGCTTCTTGGGATAATATAAAATTTATATATATTTATATTGAATTGTCCGTTTATCCAGCGAAAAAAACTCAAATGAATCTTTTCCATACAAAAAAAACATTCACCAGCCGATATTTAAAGAATCTTTCTTTGTATGTTTTCGTGGCTATTATCTGTGGTGTTTTTACAGGACAATACCTTCCCGAGATAAGCGGTAAATTAGGGATAATCAGCCAGTATTTTTTTTTTGGTTCTGGAGTCTATCATCCTGCCTATTATTTTTATGGCAGTTATTTACGGGATCTGTCACCTGGCAGATATAAAAAATGCAGGGAGCATTGTATGGCAAACAATTCTCTACTTTTTTATCATCAGCTCTGTGGCTATTAGCATAGGATTTATTTTTGGAATTGCTATTCAGCCCGGTTCCCATACGGGAATTCAGATCGTTAAAACAAAAGTAATTCTTCCCAGTAGGTTTGAAATTAATGACTCCTCCCTATCTTCTGTGATCTATCGCAACAGGTACGCTATTTTCCTTATAGCTTCAATCATTATCGGCATATGCATGAACCTTTCAAAAAGACGAAAGAGTTTTCTGAATATCCTTGATAAAGGACTTGTTATTTTTTATCATATTATTAAATATTTATATATCATTCTTCCGGTTATCATTTTCTGTAACATTGCTTACGGCATTTCTGTATATGGAATTAATACCCTGCTGCCATTAAGCAAAGTTGTGGGAACCGCATACCTTGCCGATATTGCTTTTATCTTCGGAGTTTTAGGACTGGTTTCTTATATCTTTAAATTCAATTTGCTCAAATTTTTGGTAAGCATTAAAGAAGAGATCATTTTGGTTATAACCACTTCTTCTTCCAAAACAGCTTTTCCGATCATTTTTGACAAGATGGAATCTGAGGGATACAGCAAAAAAATTTTAAGATTCATTATTCCCCTGGGGTACAATTTCAACCTCGCAGGTGCCTGCATTTATATTTCTGTAGCCTGCTGTTTTCTGATTCAGTTTTATAATATCTCATTAAGCCTCAATGATTACTTATGGCTTTTTGTTATCATTTCTGTTACATCTAAAACAGCTTCCGGGGTTCCGGGATCAGGTTTTCTTGCTCTTATTTTTACTTTGAACAGGTTTGGAAAGATCCCTGCGAATGATATTGCATTGCTTTATAGTGTAGACCGTTTCATGAACGAGGCGAGGTCAGTAACCAATTTTATCGGTATTGCCGTTTCCGGAGCCATTATCTCAAAAATAAATCAGCCCGTAGAAAAAAACGCCCCATAAAAATGAAGCGTTTTTTATATTACTTGTGTTTTGTTTTTTCAAGGTGATCCTTTCAATTTCCCCAATTATTTCTTGCCCAGATCACAAGTGCGGGCAACATATCTCCCCCTGAAGCCACAGAATGAAGATCAGATCCGAAAAGTTCCCAGTCGGTTTCATTACCATGATGAACGCCTATGGCATACATCTGTCCATTGGTGAACCAACTATATAACGGTGATCCCGATGCACCACTTGCCTCGTCTGCGTAGCTTTCTATCTGTGTACTATCCACACTATTTCCATCCGGAAGCTTTACATCATCTCCATCATCATCATCCACAACACTGATGCTGCTCTGATAAGTCGGTCTGTTTTCTCCTTTATCATAAGGATATCCCGTCATGGTCCACACATTCATATCTTCCCAATCGTCGTTATAACTTTTTGCCCCGAAATAACCTGTTGTATCTCCGATATTATCATACAGTTTCACCACCATCATATCATTTCCCACGTCACTTTGGTAAGCCACATAGCTTTCTCCATAAGTATAAAATGAATTTCCATAAATGGATCGTCCATCGTAATATGCAGGAATCACTTTGATCATCCATGATGCATAAGGTTTTTGAGGCCTCATATGTCCAGAGGTCATTAGAATTTTTCTGCCTACCATAAATCCGGTTCCCCTGCCCTGATAATTCCATGATGAGGCACTGGTTAATTTGGTATATACTTCTACCCTGCACACACAGCATTCCGGATAGGTATTAGGATAAATATTTACCCTGTCATCATTTCCGAAAATAGTTACGTGATTGGCACTTTTCGTAACCAATCTGTTCAAACGGTTTCTCTTGACAGACTTCGTATTCGGAAAAACCACTTTAGGATGAAGTCCCAGTATATGAGTTTCCGGCACAAAAGCTTCAGCTTCGGTCACTTTTATTTTCTTAGTTTTAATTGTAGCACGAAGCTTTTCTACGGTAATGATCTCTTCGGATTTCCCGGGAATACCCCAGTCAAAAGGTGAAATCTGGTCCAGCTGGTAAAATTCCCGGTTCAGCTTTGATACTGAGATTTTTGCTGAGTCTTTTTTTCCGGTTAGTCTGAAGTTTTTGGCAGAATCCGTAATAAATAAATTGCGATCCGGTTCTTTAGTCGGAAGCGGATTCTCATACTCCAATAGCAATTCCCGGGGAACCGGTGAATCAGCCGGAGCATCACGAAAGATTTTTTTTTAATTTTTCCATTGTTTCAGTTTTTATGATATTTGGTCTCACAAAGTTGAAGGAATACATCACCAAATACCACAGTAATATCCCTGTTTTTGCACAGTATTAACCCTGCTGCCCTTTACAGTATAATCCACTGGTTATCAAAATACAAAACACCAAAAACTATCTACAAACAACATCATTTTAATTGAATAAAAAGCTTATATTTGATCATGTCAAAAAACTCCTGATTGACAATAAATGTTCAGGAACATCAGAAAAACAAAATATTAACTTATGAAAAATGCTAAATTATTAAGCAGAGATGCTCAGAAAACCATCCACGGTGGAGCTGCAAGACTTGTTTGCTGCGAACGTGATGAAAACGGAAAATGTACATTATGGATCGGACCGGGACAATATTGTCCTTAGTCTGATAAATTGATCAGTAAAGTAAGCCGGAATTTTTCCGGCTTTATTTTTTTTAATCTGCCAAAATTTCACACCAAAAATAAAATTCTGCCATTTTTAACCATGAAGCATCGCCTGACAAGTACCAACCTCATTTGGCACACATTTAGAGAATTTGAAAGCAGAAATAATTAAAAAAACAGATATATTATGTCAGTAAACTTTAAACCATTAGCAGACAGAGTTTTGATCGAACCCATCGCTGCAGAAACTAAAACAGCTTCAGGTATTATTATTCCGGACACAGCAAAAGAAAAACCACAAGAGGGTACAGTAGTAGCGGTAGGTCCTGGAAAAAAAGATGAGCCTACAACTGTGAAAGTAGGTGACAAAGTTCTTTATGGAAAATATTCAGGTTCCGAATTGAAATTGGAAGGAAAAGATTACTTAATCGTAAAAGAAGGAGACTTACTGGGAATCATCGGATAAGATTCCAGATATAAGACACCAGATTTCAGATTTAAAACTGAATAAAAAATAATTTTCAAATAATGCTTGGCGTCTAACATCTGACGTCTAACATCTAATATCTAAATAAAATGGCAAAAGAAATAAAATTCGATATCGAGTCAAGAGACGCTTTAAAAAGAGGAGTTGATGCATTAGCAAATGCAGTAAAAGTAACTTTAGGACCAAAAGGTAGAAATGTAGTGATCGAAAAATCTTTCGGTGCTCCACACGTAACGAAGGATGGTGTTTCTGTAGCGAAAGAAATCGAACTTGAAGACAAGGTAGAAAATATGGGAGCTCAAATGGTAAAAGAAGTAGCTTCCAAAACTAATGATATTGCAGGAGATGGTACAACTACCGCTACTGTATTGGCACAGGCTATCGTAAGAGAAGGTCTTAAGAATGTAGCTGCGGGTGCCAACCCAATGGATCTTAAAAGAGGGATCGACAAAGCAGTAACTGCAGTTGTTGAAAACTTAAAATCCCAGTCTCAGGAAGTGGGAGATTCTACAGATAAAGTGAAGCAGGTTGCTTCCGTATCTGCGAACAACGACGAAACTATCGGTGCTTTGATCGCTGAAGCTTTCGGAAAAGTAGGTAAAGAAGGTGTAATCACTGTAGAAGAAGCTAAAGGTATCGATACAACGGTAGATGTTGTAGAAGGTATGCAGTTCGACAGAGGATACCAGTCTCCTTACTTCGTGACTAACCCTGAGAAAATGGTAGCTGAAGTAGAAAACCCATATATCCTTTTAGTAGAGAAGAAAATCTCTTCAATGAAAGAATTGCTTCCTGTTCTTGAGCCAATCGCACAAGGTGGTAAGTCTCTATTGATCATCTCTGAAGAAGTGGAAGGTGAAGCTTTAGCAACTTTAGTGGTAAACAAACTGAGAGGTTCTCTTAAAATTGCTGCTGTAAAAGCTCCTGGATTCGGAGACAGAAGAAAAGCAATGTTAGAAGATATCGCGATCCTTACAGGTGGTCAGGTAATTTCTGAGGAGCAAGGTTTCACTATGGAAAACATCTCTCTAGATATGTTGGGAACTGCTGAGAAAGTAACAATCGATAAAGACAACACAACAATCGTAAACGGAGGTGGTGACGAAGCGAAAATCAAAGGAAGAGTAGCTCAGATCAAAGCTCAGATGGAAACTACAACTTCTGACTACGACAGAGAGAAACTTCAGGAAAGATTAGCTAAGTTAGCTGGTGGAGTTGCAGTTCTTTACGTAGGAGCAGCTTCTGAAGTGGAAATGAAAGAGAAAAAAGACAGAGTAGATGATGCACTTCATGCAACAAGAGCTGCGGTAGAAGAAGGTATCGTAGCTGGTGGTGGTGTTGCTTTAGTAAGAGCCATCTCTGCTTTAGAAAACCTTTCAGGAATCAACGCTGACGAAACTACAGGGATCAAAATCGTAAAAAGAGCGATCGAAGAGCCATTAAGACAAATCGTTGCTAACGCAGGAGGTGAAGGTTCTGTAATCGTTGCTAAAGTAGCAGAAGGTTCCGGAGACTTCGGATACAATGCTAAAACTGACGAGTATGTAAACATGCTTGAAGCAGGAATCATCGACCCTACGAAAGTAACAAGAGTTGCCCTTGAAAATGCAGCTTCTGTATCTGGTATGCTTTTAACAACTGAGTGTGTAATCACTGAAGTGAAAAAAGACGAACCTGCTATGCCAATGGGTGGTGGAATGCCAGGAATGATGTAACAACATGTCGTTGAGACAATTTAATATACTAACCGTTCTACTTTTTGTGGGGCGGTTTTTTTATACAGAAAATCCAAGGAACTTTCTCATTGAAATTTTATTTGCAATTATTTAAATTTGGATCTTAGTGGCAATCCGATGAACCAATGACAGACAAAACTTAATAATGAATTGAATGATAAAAAAAATAGTAATCTTGGTAATAATCTGGTTAGTTTTTGTTTTTGTCGACTACTTTTATCTTCCCTATTTTATCCAACCCTTTTCTTGGTTTTTAGTATGTATAATCTTGCTAATTTTAACAGTAAGACAAATAATAAAATTAATTAGGGAAAGAAAGTACATAAAGACAAATAGAATAGTAAATCTTTCAGTAACATTAATTTTATTAGTTCTAACGTCTTACAATTTCAACAAAATCCCAAACTCCATTATTGAAAAAATTGACTGGCGTATTTCATATAATAAGCGCAATCAAATAGTAAAAGAAGTTTTGACAGAAAAATTGAAACCAAATACAAAAACGAATAATGGTATCTATAAACTTTCATTTGACTTCCCGATTATTTCAAATGGAGGAAATGATATTTGGATTTATCAGAATAAAACTGAAGGCACAAAAACTATCAAATTTTGGATTTCTCGTGGCTTTTTCGAATCACCACAAACTTATTTTATATTCACAAATGATAAGGAGACACAAAAGCAATATGAAGAACTAATAAAAGTAAAACCAGAATATAATTGGAAATTAGAAAAAAACTGGTACCGGATAATGGAAAGGGATTAAAATTTCTTTCTTACAGATAAAATTATATTGGACAATTTATATACATCGTTCTACTTTGTAGAACGGTTTTTTGTTTCTCGAAAATAACATTGTTAGTATAATTAAACGTACATAATATTTCTGTAATTCGTAGATTTGGACCATCTACAATATCATGAAAAAAATATTCCTCATAAGCATTATTCTATTTTTAGCACAATTACAGGTATTTGCCCAAAATAAATTACCCAAAAACTTAAAACAAGTTGTAATGTATTTAGATAAAGACTGCCCGGATAGTATTAAAATACAAATTAAAAATACTCATCAAGACAGTTTAATTTATACTGTTTATCCATTTGCAAAAACAAAACCGTATAAAAACTATGAAACAATTTTTAATTGGACAAGTGAAAATGGTAATCCAAAAATCACTAAATATTTAGATAAAAAAGGAATTTTTGATCATCACTCTCAAGTCTTGCTATATAGTTTTAAGCAATATCTTGTAAATGGTAAAATCAAAGAAAAAGATATTCTTAACAAGTATATTAAACTTCAAAAACAACTAGATGATAAAAACAAGATAAAATATATTACAGACACCATTGACAAAGTTTACATTCCCAAAGACTTGGAGGATTGCTTTGCTCAGATCAATACATTTTGGAATGATAGTATAAAAGCAAAAGTTAAAACCTTGGAAGAAAAAGAGTTTACCGGTAAAGTTCATTTAGGATTTGGAATGTGGATGAGGAATAACTGGCAGCTTTGGGGAGGCTCAAGACTATCAAAATATTTTAATGATTTAAATATTTATCATCCGGATAATATGTCGGGAATTATTTTGGTAAGTTATCACAGACATTTAAACAATAGAGAGATTAGGCTCGAAGAGCAGGTAAAATACTATCAGGATTATTGGGAGAATGCTAAAAAGACCGAATTGAAAGGAAAAACAGAAAGCTTTTCAAAATATAAAATTGGTGATACAATTAAGTTCAACTATCAAAAAGGATTTGTGAGTAAGGAACAGGAAGATAAATATGATAATGATATTTGTATTGCAACAGGAATAATTACCGAACGTAATGAAAAGGACTTTCTCATTAAAGTAAAAATCATTGAAACTTGCGACAAAAAAGGAATCATCTATTATGACAATGATGGAGATATGATATATGATCCAAAAACCAAAAGGTCAAGCAGACCTTCAAAAAGAATTATTAAAAAAATTAAACATAATAAAGAACAATGGTTTGACTATAAAAGTTGGGAACCCTTTGAATAATAAAAGCACCATAAATAATAAGTCTTTGCATTCATTTTCTCTATAGAAGAGTATGTTCACATTCTTGAAGCAAGGATCATTGACCCAACTAAAGTAACGAGAGTTGTCCTTGAAAAAGCAGCTTCTCCCGCAACTTTACTTATATTTGTTTCGAAACCACATTAAATATACATAACCTGAAGATTAATGGAATGAGAAAAATATTTTGGGTGTTAATTGTTGTTCTTTTTACGGTGAGCTGCTCCAAAAGTAAAAAACAAGAAGAAACAGAACTAAACAAAATAGTGAGTGCTGTTTTGAAATACGAATCCAATCGTAATCCTTCAAAAGAGAATCCCTATTTAGTTGATCCTAAATTGCTACAATTAAAAATCTACACTCCCAGTCCAAAAGAAATGCTGGGAGAAGAGCCGGGACCGCCACCGTTTTTTAATAAAAGTGTTGTTCACTTACTTGATTTAAAAAATAGTAAATCAGGAGAAAGAAAATCTGATTCGCTGTATTTATTAATACAAAATAAATATATCCTGGATTCTTTGAAGATTGATGATAAAATAAATTCCAATATAAGGCTTGCTCATAAGGAAGAGGTTGATCATCCTATAAAACTGTATCAATTCTCAAATCCGTTATATTTCAATGATAGATTTGCTTACATAGAATATAAGTATCATGACACTTCTTTTGTAATTGGTTTTGGTTATCTGCTGGAAAAGCAAAAAGATGGAAGCTGGGAAGTAAAAAGGGTAACTAATACTTTTATGACGTAAAAGGCTGCAACCATCCCGAAAACAACTCTGCCATTCTAATACATTTACTCTTACCCCAGACTTATGAAATTCAAATTTTTAGTTCTATTTCTAATCATATCTATAAAAATTTTTGCAACTGGCCAGCAGTCTAATTTTATCACAATAGACGGAAAAAACCATAAATTACTGAATGATCCTTTAGAAGGATATTTTGTGAAACATCCAGAAGATCATCCTGTTTATGGAGAAAAGTTTGTAAGAAAGAATGAAAACGGAGATGAAACATTTTTAATGACTACCTCAAACCATCGTGGGTATATTGCCTATTTTGAAATAATAGATAATGAGTTATTCCTGATTGATCTTACAATAGCAGATCCGGACAGTGATTCAGAAACACAAATTTCTGTATTCAATAAAATCTTTCCTGATAAAAAAACTAAATTGAATTATTCAGGAATTCTTACCGTACCGAATGGAGATTTTATTGATTCTGATAATTTTGGTTTTTCAAGCTACTATTCAAGTTATCTGATTCTTACTTTAAGTAATGATATTTTAATCAAAAGCAAAGAGTTACAAAAAGAGGATTACATAAAGTTTAAAATAAATCAGTTCAAAGCATTTCAAAAAACCGAGGAATATAGAATTGAATATAAAAACTATCTCAAGCGTCACAAAGAAGACAAAGAATGGGATCTATCCCATGAAAACACAAAAGAATTATCAAAAGAGGAAATTAGACAAATAAGGAAACAGTATGCAAAAGAACCTTCAAAAGATGAGATTGATGGTTTCTTATTTATGATGTCGAATTTGGAAAAAATATATGTTGATTATTAATTAACTTCATAGCATGAAAACAAAATTATTACTTCTTTCATTTTTTGGCTCATTGCTAACGCATGCACAAATGCTCAATTTTAAAAATCTCAGGAATATGTCCATTGGCAGAGGTGCTATAACCAGTGTAATCGTGAATGATAATATTTATGTAAGCAATGGGTATCAGGAAAAAGCAAGCGATGCCAAGTATATTGAGAAATACAATATTACCGATAACAAATGGAGTGTTTTCAATTCTACCCTACTTCCTAAAAGATTTGCTAATTCAGAAACTTACAATAATAAAATTTATATTTTTAACGGTTGGGGAAATAGCCATCTTGAAATTGTAGATCTTGACACCAATACCATCACGAAGGGTGCGACCAATCGTTCCTATACAGGAAATTCAGGTTCTGCAATCTATAATGGCAAAATATATGTGTTTGGTGGCAGCGGATTAAACGGAGCCGCAACCACTGTATTTTCTAATAAATTCCAGTATTATGATATTGCTTTAAACACCTGGAATTCATTACCTAATATGCCTACAGCCAGGGAAACAAAGGGGAAAATTGTTAATGATAAGCTGTATGTAATTGGCGGTTTTAATGGCACTCCATCCCGCCTGATCAATGTTTACGATCTCAAGACTAACCGTTGGATCGATCAATATACGATGCCTGTTGGTATATCCGGACATTCATTAGCTGTATCCGGGAATAAAATTTTCATTGTAGGGGGCTATAATTATCAAAATTTCATTGCCTATTTTGACACGACAACCAATAAAATCCATCAGTTATCCTCCAATATGATTCCGAGAAGACATGCTACAGCGGAAGTATATAATAATAAATTATATATCATCGGTGGAAGTACAACGTCTCTAACCAGTTCAGCTATTAAAAGTATACAAGTGGCAGATATTAGTGAAAATATACTTTCTGGAGATACACCTGCGGAAGATCAGGCATTGAAAACAAAAGCCTATGTCAATTCTTATAGAGACGGCTTTATAATCAGTAATAAAAATAATAGCAATCAATTTGAATACTCCATTTTCTCAATAAATGGAAAATTAATCTTTAAAGGTTTTACCAACTATAATCAAAATATAGATTTATCAAAGTTCCGAAAGGGAACTTATATTTTCCGTTTTAAAAATGAAAAAGGGGAGTTAGAAAGCATTAAAATTGTGAGATAGTGATCTGTGTTTTGGAAGAATACTTATATTTATTCATACTTTATCACTATGAAATATTTTACAATTATTTTAATGCTCGTATTAGCAAGTTGCAATAAAACAACGACTCAACCTATTGTTGATTATAGCACCAATTATGCAGAAAATGAACGCATGCTTTCGTTTTCGAAAGAACTTAAAAGGCAAAATAAACAAACCTTAGTGCTCATAAATCAAAAAGAATCTGATCTCAAAAGGCTGACAGATCTTATTCAGAGGGATAAGATAAACAACGTTAAGGTAATAAAGGACAGCTCAGAAATAAAACGATTGAATTACTCCTACAACACAATAAAGACCATAATTTTCGCTACAAAGAAATAAGAAGGATTATATAAAAAAAGATACTGCCTAAAAAAACCGATCTCATTAATCATCCTGATTTTCAGAACAGTTTTTCTTGTCCTTTTAAATTTATGAATGTATTATTGCAAAAAAATTATTATCATGTACATTCAGGTTTCTGAGGATTTCAAAAAGAAAAGTAAATCTGCTGTTTCAGCCATTGTTGTTTTCATCCTCATATATCTTCTCATGTTCCTTTTTACCATAGCCTTGGCAGTAGGATGCATTATCGGAGGGATAGGATTAATTGCTGTAAAACCCATGTTTATTACCATCATGCTGGGAGCTGGGCTTGCAGGCACAGGAGTTTTCGTATTCTTTTTTATTATTAAATTTTTGTTTAAGAAACACATTAACGACAGAAGCTTTCTGACTGAAATCAGAAGATCAGATGAACCTGAGCTTTTTAAAATGATCGATGAAATTGTAAAGGAGGCTGAGACTGATTTTCCTAAAAAAGTATATTTAGCATACGATGTCAATGCAAGTGTCTTCTATGACTCCAGCTTTTGGAGTATGTTCTATCCTATTAAGAAAAATCTGACCATCGGACTTGGGCTGATTAATACTTCGACAAAACAGGAATTGAAAGCTGTCCTTTCCCATGAGTTTGGGCATTTTTCCCAACGCTCGATGAAAGTTGGAAGTTATGTATATAATGTGAATCAAATTATCTTTAATCTGGTTAATGATGATGAATCGTACCGTAACTCTATTGAGAAATGGTCAAATATGAGTGGTTACTTCTCAATTTTTGCAGCATTAGCACTTTTTATCACAAATAAAATCCAGTGGGTGCTCACCAAAATGTATTCTTTTGTGAACATCAGACATATGGCACTTTCAAGAGAGATGGAGTTTCATGCAGATGAAGTAGCCGCGAATATTGCAGGATCACTGGCTTTGGAGGAGTCTTTATTAAGAATGGAGCTGGCTCACAATTCATACCAGAATGTTATCAATTTTTATGATGCTAAGGTTTCAAAGAACCAGGCAAGTCCAAATATTTACAAAGAACAATTTTTTGTAATGAATTTCCTCGCAAAACAAAGTGAGCTCGAAACCCAATATGGGCTTCCTTATGTAAAACTTTCTGAATCCGGACTTTTCAACAAGTCAAAACTGAATATTGAAAATCAGTGGGCTTCACATCCCTCCAACGAAGACAGAATCATAAGGCTTAGAAATCTTAATATCATAAAAGATAATGAAAGCACACCGGCTAAAAACCTTTTCAGGGATTTTGAGAAAACAGAAGAAAAGTTGACCGCAAAACTTTTTTCCAGATTAAAGTACCAAAAGGAAAGAACCGAACTTAATTTTGAAACATTTACTACAGAATTTGAAGAACAATATAACAGAGATTCCTTTGATAAAATCTTCAATGGTTATTATGATAATAAAAACCCTGATTTCACTGTTACGGAAAATTCCAATGACAATCTTTCTTTTGAAGAGCTTTTTTCAAAAGACAAAGTAGAACTTGTTTATACTTTGCTTGCTTTGGAAAATGATAAAAAAACAATAGAAGCCATCGCTAAAAAAGAAATCATTCTAAAGACCTTTGATTATGACGGGAAAAAATATAATTCCGGAGAAGCAGGAAAACTTGTTCCACAATTGAATGATACCATCTCGGAAATCAAACAACAAATCCACCAGAATGACTCGGATATTTACACCTACTTCCTGAAATCTTCCGCTGTTCTTAACAGAAAAAATGAATTTGAAAATAGCTACCGTAATTTTGAAGAATACGATGGTAAATATGAAGATAAATATATATTATATTCTGAGTTAATCAATGCAACATCATTTATTAATGAAAAAACTCAATTTGAACAAATCAAAAAGAATTTTACCAACCTGAAACCTCTTGAAACAAAATTGAAAAATGAAATTCTCCCATATTTAGAGAATACACAAGTAGTTGATGATATTGAAGAACAAACCTTAAAAGATCTTAAGTATTACATCGAGAATGAACTCGTCTATTTCAGCAGCGATCAGTATATCACGGCTAATTTGCAACTATTAATAACGGCAATAAACATACTTCCTTACTTTCTCCATAAACAATATTTTCTTATAAAAAAGGAATTCCTGACGGTTATAAAGGATATTGAAACTATCAAATCAGTTTCAGAACCAATCACTATATCAACCACTTCCAATTTTGCCCCGTAAATTAATGTCCATACAATGCTCTTAAGTCTTCAGACTTCAAAGAGGATTATTATTCAATCTAAAACCGCCTTGTTTTTTTCAAAGTGGTTTTTTTATTTACAAAATTAATTTATCTTTGTAACTAAGATATTTAGCAAATAAGAATAATGAAAATTAGTGAAGAAGCAATTCAACTGAGAAAACTTAGTCAACAATTTGCCTATACTTCGATCCAAATGCACGAAAGTATCGGTAGAAAAATAGGCCTTAGCGGAACCGATCATAAGTATCTGGGATTTCTTGTGCAAAAGGGATCAATGACTGCCGGAGAACTGGCTGTCATCACAGGATTGACAACAGGTGCCGTCACGGGCCTGATTGACAGGTTTGAAAAGAAAAAACTCGTCCGCCGCCAACCGGATAAGGATGACAGGCGAAAAATAATCATTGTCCCGGACAACGCCAGAATAGCCCAACTTATTATTCCTCAATATCAGGATTTCCAGGATAATACAGATCAGCTTTTTGCCTCTTTTTCACCGGAAGAATTAAAAACCCTGGAAAAATATTTCCGGAGTGCCCTGGAAATAATGAATACCAAAATTGAAAAAATCAAATCTTAAGTAAAATATGAGTATCATGGAAATGAATAACAAAGAACCTGAAAATAAAGTTTTAGACAAAGGGCCGTTTTATCATGGAACAAAGGCGGATCTGAAAACTGGAGACCTGCTGACCGCCGGATTCGCATCTAATTACTATCCGGAAATTATTATGAATCACATTTATTTTACCGCTTTAAAAAACGGCGCAGGACTTGCCGCCGCATTGGCAAATGGAGATGGTAGTGAAAGGATATACATTGTGGAGCCAACCGGTGAATTTGAAAACGACCCTAATGTAACAGACAAAAAATTTCCAGGTAACCCTACCCGTTCTTACCGCAGCAAGGAACCTTTAAAGATTATCGGCGAAGTGAAAGAATGGATCAAACTAACAGATGATGAACTTCAGAGATGGCGTGAAAACATTGCAAAAATCCGTGAGAACCCTGATGCAGAAATTATAAACTGACAAGCAGCACTACTTGATCTTTGACTTCAGGTCATCACTTAACTCGCGGATAACACCTATTTTGTCCTGCTGGATTTTTTTCCCCAGCTCTTTTCGTGGGCAGTTGGCATTGTATTTTGCTCCCCAATCCATCAGTTCAATGACAATTGGTAACAAATCTGCTCCTTTTTTTGTGAGGCTGTAGATAAATTTTGATTTGTTGAGCGGTGATACTTCCTTAACAAGGATTTTCTCTGCTTCCAGAACACTCAATCTGTTAACCAGTATATTTGATGCTATCCGCTCTTCAGAATGTAAAAATTCGCTGTACGACATTTTACCTCTCAGCATAACATCCCTGATGATTAAAAGTGACCACTTATCCCCGAAAATATCAAGGGAACAACTAATTGGGCAATCTGATCTCTGTTTATCCATACAAAAAATAAGTTATTGCAAAATGCAATAACTTTTATATCTTTGTTATTGCATTTTGCAACAACAAAGATAATCACAAATTTTAATACAATGGAAAATCAAACAAGCACAAGGCAACTTCTTGAAACTTATTACAAGGGATTTGCAGCAAAAGCCAATTGGGAGAGTACATTAGCCGACGATTTCGAATATACCGGCTGTGATATGACCAACACAACTCCTGTTGTTGGAAAGCAGGCTTATATTGAAATTATAAAGCGGTTTTCACAACGTTTTGAAGCCATGAGAGTGAAACAAATGGTAATTGAAGATGATAAAGCCAGCGTCATCGGAAATTATGATTTCCAATTCCCGAACGGCGCTAAAATTAATGGTAATGTTTCTGAAAACTGGACCGTGAAAAATGGGAAGTTACAATCTCTAACCCTGTATTTTGATACCTTAACTTTTATGGAGAATATGAAGCCATAAACCATCCGGCTTTCATGGATATTTTATATCAAAATAAAGAACCATTCTATTTTCAGGAGTGGTTTTTTGTTATATTTATCGTTGTTAAAAAAAGAGACCAATGAATGTAAAATTTGATACCTTGATCCTGTATGTTCAGAACATTCCATTGATAAAAAAATTTTATACTGAAAATTTTAATCTCCCTGTGATTGAGGAAGACGCCAGCTGGCTGCTCCTTAATGCAGGATCGGTCCAAATCGGATTTCATAAAATCGGAGACCGTTATCTGGAAAAAATTAATGCAGGTCATCAATTCGATAATAATACAAAGATCGTTTTTGAAATTGACACAGACATCGAACAGGCAAGAAATGAGTTCGTATCGAAAAATATCCTGATGAGAGAAATTAAAACCTTTGAAAACTATGATTATTGGTTATGTGACGGAACTGATCCTGAAGGAAATGTATTCCAGCTAAAGTCTAAAAAGTAATTACACAACCTCTTTAAATTCCCCGCTTTCATGAAAATAATAATCATCATGTGCTGTCTTGTTGTACTGTGGGTTTATATGTATTATCCGGTTTTTGACAGTGAAGGGATATCTTATTTTATCATTTTTTCCTGTTTTACAGTTCTTTGTTTTTCCATTGCTAAAATATATTCTTCTGACACTAAAACAGATTATGAATCAATTGAAAAGGAAACCGACAGATTAGAGAAATTAGATGGGAATTTTAAATACACTGCAGATGGTTTTTACCATAAGCACAAAAATCAGCCAGAATTTATCCGATGGGATGAAATTGTTTCTGTCTATTCATTCAGCATCCCTTTTTTTGACGACAGACAGACAGGCCTTGAAATCATAACCGACAAAAATCAGTATGAATTCGATCAGGAAATACCCGGAATCACAAAACTGACGCACATGCTCGAGCAAAACCTTCCTGATTGGGATTCAAATGCACTGACTCTTAGGATCAATAATTACGGGCTTGAAAAAGCAAAGCTATATGAACGGAAGATATAGTTGTAAAATGAGAAATAATAACATCACATGGATAAATATATCCCGGCATCTTTGATCACCTGATTTTCACGTATATTTATCAAAGCATCATCCATCACAAAATGTACTATGAAAAATATTGTAGCAGTATCAGTTATTTTATTAATGCTATCCTGTGAAAGCAAGGAAGCAAAAAAAGAAAGGATTTTTAAAGAGTTCCAGGAAGAGGCAAAGGCCATGAAGAAAAATCAGATCGATCTGTTTGTGGGTTCAAAGCCCATACCTTTTTCAGCTAAAACGATCAGTGGGACTTCTTTTAATTCACGGGATTACGAGGGGAAAAACCTTATTATTTTTATTTACGATAAATCTTATCTGAAAAAGAGCGAATCCTATGATATGGCGGAAGAATTTAATGCTTTATACAGTAAATACAATAAGGAAGCTCATTTTATTGGTATTGTAGAAGGATTTGTGGAAAATGAAAAAGAGTTTAAAGATTACCTTGCCCACTCTAATGTTCTTTTTGAACAAATTGACAATACAAAGTCGTACAATAAATCTGAGAAATTAAATTATAATGTATTTTGCAATCCGGCAAAAGTACTTATTGGCATAGATGGCAAAGTCCTCCATTCTTCATGCGGAGCAGGAAATATTTCGGCTATTGCCCAAAAACTTGACAGCATAAAAGCCAATAAGAAATAAGCTCATTGATGAACCACTAAAACAAAAAGATGGAAAACACAAATTACGAAAGGGTTTACAACATGTCGTTCGCCGGGGTTTATCCTCACTATATTACCAAAGCAGAAAAGAAAGGGCGCACAAAAGAAGAAGTAGATGAAATTATTTTTTGGCTGACGGGCTATACTGAAAAAGAACTTCAGGAAATAATTAAGAATAAAACCAATTTCAGGGATTTCTTCGAACAAGCCCCACAAATTAATCCCAATGTTTCGTTGATAAAAGGAGTTATTTGCGGATACCGTGTGGAAGATATTGAAGATGACCTCATGAGGAAAATCCGTTATCTCGACAAGCTGATTGATGAGCTCGCCAAGGGAAAAGCAATGGATAAAATTCTCAGAAAATAATTTTATTAAAAGCATTTATGAAACATATAAGCAAAATTCTAATTGTAGCAATTACATTTTTTTTTATTCAAAATATATATTCTCAAAACATCCATTCTAAATCAATAGATAAATACATTGATTATATTCAAACAAATAACCTTGATATTGGCTCTATTTCCATTTTTAAAAATGGAAAAGAAATATATTTTAGGTCTTTCGGAGAAATACCGGATAAAAAGTTTGGACCAAACACTGAATATCAGGTCGGCTCAGTAACAAAACTTTTTACAGCAACATTAATTTTCAAACTTATTGAACAACATAAAATTTCGCTGACCTCTACGCTTGACAAATATTTTCCTTTAGTCAAAAATGCTGATAAAATTACTATTCAGAATCTGCTTGAACATTCCAGTGGCTTAAATAATTATGTAAAAAAAAGACGAAAAAATAATCTGGCTCAAAGAACCTAGAACTAATGAAGAGATTTTTGAAGAAATTATAAACCAAAGAGTTTTATTTTCACCCAATGAAAATGTGGCTTATTCCAATTCAGGATATTATCTTTTAGGAAAAATTATTGAAAAAGAGTTTTATAAAAATTACAGCGATGTTTTAAAAGAAGAAATTACAACCCCATTCAAACTTAATAAAACAAAATCTGCACTTGAAAGTCCTAACGATGTTTCAGGATCATATATTTTTGTAAATAATACATGGAACACAACCAAAGATTTTTATTTTAAAAATATTGTAGGGGTTGGAGATATTTCTTCTAATACCTTGGATTTGAATACATTTATCAATCTGCTATTTGATCATAAAATCCTATCAAAGGAGACCGTCTCAAAAATGCAGCCCATTATTGGAAAAGAAAAATATGGCAGAGGTTTGATGACATTTAAATTTCATAATCTTGATTTTTATGGAAATACAGGTGGTACTTATGGTACCAATACAATCCTGATATTCAACAAAGAAACAAAAACATCAATATCGTTAATAATAAATGGGGAAAGATATCCAAGAGACAAATTCATTGATGATATTGTCGATATCGTTTACAATAATGAGTTAAGTTATCCTGAAATGAGCAAAACGATGTAGTTTTATAATTCTGCTTTCCCTCTATAAATGATCTCTCACAAAAAATGTTGCAAGTAACTTTTGTACTTACTTCAAAAAAATATACATTTGCATTTATAATTAAATGAATATTCATTTAATTATAAATAACTCATAATTAACTAAATATGCGTAATCGAGATCTCAACAAAGAAAATATAATAAAGCAAAAAGCTATTGAAATCATTGTAAAAGATGGATTAGATGGTTTTACCATCAGCAAATTAGCGAAGGCCTGCAATGTTTCTGTAGGTACACCTTATGTATATTATAAGGATAAAGATGACCTCATTATCAAACTTGTTATCGAAGAAGGAAACAAAATGGAAACCCTCATCAATGAAGGATTCGATCCAAAATCCAGTTTGGAAGATGGGTTGCGCGTACAGTGGGCAAACAGATACAACTATGCTATTAAAAACCCTTTGCTCCTACCCTTCTTTGAGCAAATCAATAATTCTCATTACAGTCAGCAATTTGCTCAAATGTTTAATGAGAAACCGGGAATGTTTATGAGTGAATTTAAAAATAACCTTTTGAACTTTATTTCAAATACGATACAGCGGGGAGAGATTGATGATACCCCATTTGAAATTTATTGGTCAATTGCATTTGCTCCTCTGTATAATTTACTACGTTTTCATCAACAAGGAAAAAGCATCAGCGGATTACCTTTTGCCCTCACAGATGAAATGGTATGGACAACCTTTCATAAAGTGTGTAAAGCTTTAAAAAAATAATTAAATCAAATAATAAATACAATGACACATTCATTTTTAATGATAGGTCAGTCTAATATGGCCGGACGTGGATTTCTAAAAGATGTTCCTCCAATCCTTGATGAAAAAATTAAAATGCTAAGAAATGGGAGGTGGCAAATGATGGCAGAACCTATCAATTTTGACAGACCAACTTCAGGAATCAGCCTGGCTACAACATTTGCTTCATCATGGCGGTTGTTCCATAATCAGGAAGATGATATCGGATTGATTCCTTGTGCTGATGGCGGAACAAGCCTGGATGACTGGTCAGTGGAGGGAGCATTATTTCAAAATGCTATTTTTCAAGCTAAAACGGCACAAAAAATCAGCACATTAAGTGGCATTCTTTGGCATCAGGGGGAAAGTGACAGTCATGGACAAAAATACAGGTCATATACCGAAAAATTAAGCTACATCATAAATACTTTGAGAGAAGAGCTTAATACTCCGGAAATTCCATTGATCGTTGGAGGATTAGGGAGCTTTTTAACGGAAGGTATATATGGACAATACTTTAGTGAATACAGTAGGATTAATGAGGCTTTAGTTCAGTATGCGAAAGATAACGAGCATGCCTATTTTGTATCTGCAGAAGGTTTAACAGGTAATCCGGACAATATCCACTTTGATGCTGTTTCTCAAAGAAAATTGGGCATCAGATATTTTAAAGCCTTTCAGCAAAAAAACAATATTATAGGAATATTGTCTGATGAAGAGCAGATAATGAACAAGATTCACAATCGTCCATTAACAAAAAATGAAAAATACGAATTGCTTCAATATGATTTTGCGATAGGATTGGTGAGTGCGGATGAATTTCAGGTACAATTTGCCCAGCTTAAGTAACATTACTTTTTAGCTATCATAAAAATGGAACCGGTTTTTTAACCGGTTTTTCAATTTGAAAAAATTCAATCAGTATTTTACTTATTTTTAGTGCTTAATTATACAGTAAAAAAACACCATAACAATAAAACAATAATTATGAGCTTAAAAACATTAGTCACGAAAAGTGTTCAGTACAACAACTGGGTGGTGAACAAATATATTGACTGGCTTTCTACCAAATCGGATGAACAGCTTAATCAGGAAACGATTTCCAGTTTCCCTACCATCCTGAAGACCCTGCATCATATCTGGCAAACTCAGGAATATTGGTGGAGCCACATTAACGAAAATAATGACTTCGATTTTGCTAAAATCTCAGCAACCAATACTAAAGATGAAGTTTTCAGTGCAATCAAAAATAACTCTCAGAAACTTGTAGATTATGTAGAAAGCCTATCTGAAGAGGATTTAGCAAAAAATGTAAAAATAGAGTCTCAATGGTTTCAATGTGATTTCTCTAAATATGAGTATATCCAGCATGCAGTTATCCACGGAACTTACCATAGAGGACAGATTGTAACCATGGGAAGAAATATCGGGATCACAGACGCCCCCATGACAGATTATAATTACTGGAATATTTATAAAGATCAACAATAATTTCAACCTTAGCAAATTTAAAATTATTATGTCATTCAATTTAAATAAAGCAACAGAAATCCTTGAACGTACCCCCGATGTTTTAACATCATTACTGGAGGGATTAAGTGATGAATGGATCTATACCAACGAAGGAGGAGAAACATGGAGCCCTTTTGATATAATCGGCCACTTGATCCACGGAGAAAAAACAGATTGGATGATCCGGGCAGAAATAACCCTATCCGACGGACCGGAGAAAACTTTTACTCCGTTTGACAGATTTGCACAGTTTGAAGAGAGCAAAGGCAAAACACTATCCCAATTACTGACAGAGTTCCGTGATCTGAGAAAGAAAAACCTCATCACTTTACAATCTAAGAATATAACTGATGAAGATCTTGACAAAACCGGAATTCACCCGGCATTTGGTGATACAACTTTAAGACAGTTGTTATCAACATGGGTTGCTCATGATCTTGGCCATATTGCACAAATATCAAGGGTAATGGCAAAACAATACAAGTATGACGTTGGCCCATGGAAAAACTATCTGCCTATATTGGACCGGTAATATCGGATAGTATTTGGAAATATATTACCATTAATAAACTGTCAATACATTACAATGGAAATCATCAGAAAGTTGTTGACTTCAAATAAAATTTATAAAATCACAAACCCATAATATGGAAAAATATGCATCATCATCGGATGGACAAAAAATTCATTACAAAGAAACAGGCACCGGAGATACAGCCTTAATCCTGGTTCACGGATGGCTGGGAAATGCGGAATGGTGGGAAAACCAGAAGGAATATTTTAAAAATAAATACCGTATTGTTCAGATGGACCTTGCAGGCCATGGAAAATCTGACAAATCCAGAAAAAACTGGTCGAGTGAGCAATATGCTGAAGATATTAAAGCCGTTGCCAGCCAGATCGATTCAAAAGACATTATATTAGTTGGCCACTCAATGTCGGGAGCGTATGTTCTGGAAGCTGCCCTGAAAATTCCCAATTTAAAGTCAGTGATTTTGGTGGATACCATAAAAAACCTGGACGAAACTTTCCCAATGGAACAGGTGGAAGAGCTTCTATTTGTTCATTACCGGAATGATTTTAAAAATGCGGTCGAAAATATTCTTCCCCAATTCCTTTTTGTGGAAAAAACTCCGGAAACAGTAAAGGAAAGAGTACAAAAAGAATTTCTTCAGAATACGGGAGAGATGGCAATAGAACTGCTCATTCCCTTATACAAAACCGATTTCCGGAAAGCCGCATCGCAGATTAAAGTGCCCGTAAGAGCAATCAACTCCGATGCTTCACCTACAAATGCTGATGCCAACCGCCAATACTTACAGGATTTCGATTATGTAAATATAAGTGATGTAGGCCACTACCCTATGCTTGAAAAGCCTCAGGAATTTAATATACTCTTGGAAAATATATTGGAACAAACAAACTGAGCATCAAAATTAATACTAAAAGATCACTAACAATCCATTCAAATAAAGTCTTGAATGGATTGTAATTTTAGAGCACAGAACGCGCTACAGAAACAAGTTCTACCTTATGAAAATACCATTTTTATAGCATTCTTTAATTAACAATCGAAAAGTAGTAGCATTCCCTTATAGGATGATCTGTCCCAAAAAAATATCTTTTCCATTCAAAAAGACCGATTTATACAATTTTCAATGTCCTCTATGAAATAATTTTGTTTCATAATACCATACTTTATTATGAAGCTTTTTATTTTATATCTCTACATCATGATCGGAAGCGGAATATTATTTGTTAACCTTTACAATTCCCTTGTCGATGCCCCGAACTGGGGTAGAAACATTCCCGATTCCCTTGAAACGGCAAAAAATTATTTTCAGCAGAAAACACCGGCAAATTTCTTTAAAATAACAGGACCTCTCCACCACCTCATCGGATTAGCGGTGATCATTTTTTTGTGGAATCCATATCCTCAGATCCGGGGGTATATAATTTCGGCATTCATCCTTTTTGTTCTTGCTGATGTATTTACAGTAATCTATTTCTTTCCGAGAAACAATATTCTTTTCGGACAAAAACCTGTCGATCCCAAAATTGCTTTGCAAACGTGGAAAGAATGGAGCCACATGAATTGGATCCGTTCATTGATACTTCTTTCCGGAGTTGTAATTGCATGCATTTCTCTATATAAAATATACCGGTAAAAACATCCTGATATCCTTAATTAATTTCAAAAATCATTTCCCATTTCAAAAAACTTCCCGAAATTAGCAGCCTGTGCGTTAAATAGTAATTAATGAATTAAAAAAACAAGTAAACAAGACATACAGTAAAACTTAGCATAAGTTTTCTTCGGGGCAGGGTGAAATTCCCTACCGGCGGTTATAGTCCGCGACTCCTTTTTCATTAAAGGACTGATTTGGTGAAATTCCAAAACCGACAGTTAAAGTCTGGATGGGAGAAGAAAATGAAACGATCAATAAGCTTGCCTTATGGACTTATTGGTGCGTATTTCATTTCCATGTACCGAAGTGTATTTTAACTTTTAAAGTAAAATAACATGGAAAAATTATTAGAAAAATTCGGAGTTTCCTCCAGAGAACGTGTAGAAAATGCACTTTTAAAATTACAACAGGGCAAAGGCATCCTTCTTGTGGATGACGAAAATCGCGAAAACGAGGGCGATATCATCTTCCCTGCCTCTATCATTACAGAACAGGATATGGCACTTTTGATCCGTGAATGCAGCGGCATTGTTTGTTTATGCATTTCGGAAGAAAAAAGCAAGCATCTTAATCTGCGACCAATGGTAGAGACCAACAACAGTAAAAATCAAACCGCATTTACCATTTCCATTGAAGCAAAAGAAGGAGTGGAATCCGGTGTTTCTGCAAAGGATCGGGTAACCACGATCAGAACTGCCATAGCAGAAAATGCTTTGGCGGACCATATTGCAAGCCCGGGACACGTCTTTCCTCTTGTTGCCAAAAAAGGAGGCGTCTTTGAAAGAAGAGGTCATACGGAAGGAAGTGTTGATCTGGTAAAGATGGCAAATCTTGGTGACGATGCAGTTCTTTGTGAGTTGACCAATGAAGATGGTTCTATGGCAAGACTACCCGAAATTGTAGATTTCGCGGAAAAAAAAGGAATGAGTGTAGTCACTATTGAAGACATTCATGCTTATCGCAGAATGATCGCGCAAAATTAAAACAGAAAATATTTAACGTACAGAAAACAGCTCCGGATTCTCCGGAGCTGTTCTTATGATAAAAATATGCATGATTAAAAAGTAGCCGCAGGAGCTGTAGAATTATTAAGTTTTTTCTGCATATCCGTTTTCTTTCCTTTTGAGAAATCATAGCTGAAGCCCAGAACAAACATCGACTTATTATTCATAATCTGGCTATTTCGTGAATAGTTGACCACGCTTTCAGGAAGGCTTTTTGTCTTGTATTCCGAAGGCATTCCTATCCAGTACAATCCTGTAGAGAATGTCCAGTCTTTGTGTTTATAATTAACGAAAACATGATTCGCATTCTCATTGGTATTGAGAAATGCACCACTAAGTAAATACACAGGAATATTGACCTGATATTGTAGTGAGAATGATTTGTACTCCGAAGATAATTCCAGATTATTGGCGATATAATTATTTTTGATCAATGCGCCCTTGCTCGTTCTTACGGTTTCAGATGAAGGAGCAACCATAGCTTTGATCACAAGAAGATTATTCCCAAAAGGCTTATAGGACCCTGTAAGCTGTAGTCCATACTGTTTCGAGCTTTTTGCGTTTTCGTAGGTAAGGGCATATCCTCCAAAAGTATCGTCCATCACATAAAACTGGTTGATCGTACGTCGGGTATCTGAATAAAATAAATTAGCATTAAAATCAAAATACTTATTGTTCAGTGAATAGATCAGGTTATTTCCCCATGTCAGCTGTGACTTAAGAAATGGATTTCCTTTTTGCACAATGTTCGGTGCCATCTGAACCACATTACTACTCAATGCAGCACTCCATGGACTCTTTGGTTTATAGCTGCTTGTAAAACGAAGACTCTGATTTCCTTTCAGCTGATATCCTAAAATAACTTTTGGAGTAATAGACCATTCATCAAAAGTAGTTTCAGCACTTTTATTATGAATGTTGGTAAGACCCGCACCAACACGGTACGTAAACTTTTCAATTTTACCGGAAAATTCTGTGTAGAAATATTGCTCTAAATAATTCACTTTGTACTGTGAAAATCCTGCAAGGTTTTGGAGATCATTGGAAATAGAGGTGTTCGAGATACGATACCCTGAAGAAAGTTTTCCACCTTCAAAATCATGAGTATGGGCAATCTCTCCAACAAAACCCGTCTGTTTAGCTGTAAGATTCATATCATTATCAAAAACTGAATTCCCTGAAGAGGTGATCCATTCTTTTGTAAATTCTGAAGTATCTGTGGTAAAATGGGAACCCACGACATTCAAACTTAATTCATCTTTTTTACTCAGTTTTTTTGAAAAGTAAAGATCAAGTGTCGGTGTTACGTAATCCGTCCCTCCCCTTTTCATCATGGTATGCCCTTCCGTAACATCATCTTTTGTGAAAGTACTTTCTCCCTTACCATTTACGAAAGTCTGAAGGATATCCATATTCAGTTTTGCCTGAAATGAATAATTATCAGGCACCATACGGGTATACCTTAAAGCAATATTTTGAGAGGTATATCCAAAATGATCTTTCTTATTTTCATCGGAAAGATAATGTGAATTATCAAGCTGATAGTCATAGATACTGCGTACTCTCCGGTTGTCATAATCTCTTAAATTCATGGAATATTCCAAACCGAAATTATTTTTGCCTTTTGTAAAATTGGCATATGCTGATCCATTTACGAATCCTGTATTCAATGCGGTCATTACGTCGGTTCCAAAAACATATCCTGTCTCTGTAGACCGGGTAATCACATTAATAACCGTATCTGCTCTTGTTGCCCACCTTGCGGGTGGAATATCATAGTATTCAACTTTTACTACTTCACTGGGTGCTATACTCCGGATCTGCATATCCGTTGCTTCAATTCCATTAATAAGAAATAAAGAAGTTCCTCCTTTCGTACTTTTCAAAGTATTCGAAACAGGATCCAACTGTAATTCCGGTAATGTCCTTAATAGGTCCTTTGCGTAACGGGCCTTTTCTAACGCTGCTTTATCAAAAGTATATACTGCTTTGTCTGCAAACTGTTTTTTACGTTGGGACTTTATAATCACCTCCTGGATTTCTGCCGTCTTTGTTTGATCAATAGTATCGCTTTTGATGTTTTCCTGCGAAAACACAAAAACTCCACAAAGAAAAAGGGCGGCACATACTGTTTTTTTCATGTCAGAAATTGAATAATATAAAATAGGACAAGCAGAATCTGATATGTATTACATGGTATACGGATTCAAGTCATCAATAAATTCCTAACTAACTTTATATAAATAGTTTATTTTTCATTTAATTATTCATTTCTATACACTATTGCCCATTTTTTGCTGCTATTATTATAAACTCCATTATTAAACTTAGAATCATGAAAAAATATCTCCTGCTTATCCTCCCTTTTCTTTTTTCGAAAGTCTGTTCACAGGAGGTCACTCCTGTTTCTGCAGAAAAAATGAATATCATTAAAACCAATGTCACAGCATATGCATTCAGGAATATTAATTTGTCATATGAAAGAGCCTTCAATCAGTGGTTCTCTGTGAATGTAGGATTTGGAACAATGCCTGAAGGAAAGGTTCCGTTCATTAATGCATTTTTAAAAGATAAAGATGAAGAGCGGTTTCAGAATTTAAGGGTTAAAGCAACTAATTTTACTGTAGAGCCTCGTTTCTATTTAGGAGCAGGATACGGAAAAGGCTTTTACGTAGCCCCGTATTACAGATATTCAAAAGTAAGTTCTAATACTTTTGATTTCTATTATGATTATAAACCCACCAATGGAGTTACTTATCAGATTCCATTGAAAGGATCAGGGAATACCAATGGTAATAGTGGTGGATTAATGGTCGGGGTACAATTCTTTCTTACCAAAAGCCAAAATCTTGTTTTAGATCTATGGATTGCCGGTGCACATTATGGTAGTGGAAAAGGAGACTTTACGCTTACAAGTGATTATCTGCTGACCCCTGAAATGCAACAACAGCTAAAAAAAGAGATCGAAAATCTGGACATCCCGTTTGTAAAATATACCGTAGAAACCAATCCCAATGGAGCCCGGATAAAAGTAGATGGTCCCTGGGCAGGCTTCAGAAGCGGATTATCACTAGGATATCGTTTTTAAAACTGGGATACATAAAAAATGATTGATCAGGTAGTGTTCTGGAAATTAGAACACTTTTTTTATATCTTTAAGCCTTAATAATGTATTTCGGATTATAATTTTATGAAAATCCTTATCATCGAAGACCATAAAGATCTTGCTTCCAACATCACAGATTATCTTAAAAAAGAAGACTATGTTTGTGAAGTGGCGACTAATGCAAAAGAAGCTTTAGAAAAAATTGAGCTTTTCGAATATGATTGCATCCTACTTGATCTGATGCTTCCGGATGGAAATGGATTGGAAATCCTGAAACATATTAAAAATGATGCTCCGGAATCCAGCATCATCATTGTATCCGCCAAAGACTCCCTGGATACCAAACTGACAGGTTTGGATGAAGGAGCCGATGATTATATGACCAAACCTTTCTCATTACCGGAACTGCATTCCAGAATAAAAGCCGTGCTCAGGAGAAAAACACCGGAAACCAACCGCATCTTAAGTTTCAATGAATTTACTATTGATCTGGAATCAAAAGAATGTAAAGTGAATGAGCGACTGCTGAATCTCACCAAAAAAGAACTCAACCTGCTGATCTATTTTATTAATAATCAAAACAGAATGCTTTCCAAACAGGCTATAGCAAGTCACCTGTGGGGAGATTATACTTATAGTGTGGATAATATAGATTTTGTATACCAGCATTTGAAAAATCTGCGAAAAAAGATTATTGACGGAGGAGGAAAAGATTATCTGCAGACTGTTTATGGGTTGGGTTATAAATGGATTGATAAATGAATTTAAGCTTTCGTTTTGCCAGAGCATTTACTATCCTGGTTTTCTTTGTCCTTACCACAGGCTTTACGATTTTGTATTTTGCCTTTGAAAGGGCAACGATGCGTTCAGCGATCCTCAAACTTGAAGATCTTAATGCTTATGTGGCCAATAAGTTGGCACAAGATTCCACATACGATTATCTTACCATACACCACAGACAAACCCAGGTTAAGATCCTACCGTCCGATTACAAGAATACCAAAGAAAAAATTATTGAAGAAAAGTACATCTGGAATAAAAGTGTACAGTCTTACATCAATAAAATTACCGTTATAACCTACCCTGTCATTCATAAAAAAAAGATATGCCATAACCAGCGTAAGATACATCACCATCATTGAAAACCATTTTCTGATAAGCATTATTATGGTGGTTGCCTGGATCATGGTCTTCCTTATTATTCTTACGATCATTGTCGGGGTCCTGGTTTCAAAGAAGATTCTTGAACCGTTCTATCATGCCATAGAAGAGATCAAAAAATTCAGTCTTAAGAATAACAGGCCTATGAGCCTTATGAAAACAGAGACCGAGGAATTTAAATCCTTAAACAGGTTTTTGCTAAAAATGTCCGAGAGTTCAAAAAAGGACTATCATTTATTAGAAGAACTTTCGGAAAACACTTCCCACGAGCTCCAAACTCCACTGGCTTCCATTAAAGGAAAGATCGAGTTACTGATGGATAGCGATCTCTCAGAAAAACAACTGCTTACTCTTTCATCAATGAACGATGAACTGGACAGGCTCTCTTCTATTAATCAATCCCTTATTCTATTAGCTAAGCTGGAGCATTTTGAAAAAAGCGAATCGAATCATATCAACTTTTCAGAACTGCTTAGTGAACGACTTCAGTATTTCGAGGATATCTTTGAAATTCAGAACCTATCATTAACCAGAAATATCCGGGAAGAGGTTTACCTTAATTTCGATGAGAATTTGGCTATTATTGTGATCAATAACCTCATCAATAACGCAAAAAGGCATAATATCGAAAATGGAAAGATCACAGTAACTCTTACCGAAGATTATTTTGAGATTTCCAATACCGGAAATCCTCCAACTATTCCTACGGAAGAATTGTTCAAAAGATTCAAGCGCGGAAACCCTGATCAGAACTCAATTGGGATCGGTTTGGCACTCGTGAAGAAGATTTTGGAGATTTATGACACTGAAATTACTTATCATTTTGAAAACAATTTTCATACTTTAAAGATCAATTTCATAAAATAAAAGATTGAAATTCAAAAACATAACAACAAATCTTCAATTCTGATCAAAACTTCAGAAAAACTTCAGAATTTATGTATTGTTTAGGTGCAAATAATAGCATCAATGAAAAAACTTTTCATCATTTTCGGCCTGGCTGCCTTACAATTACTATACAGCCAGGATACTGCAAAGGTCAGTACAAATCCTGAAGAAGTTATATCAGAAAAAAATCCTTTAGATATCGGAGAGCTTAAAATCAACCTGAATCCCAAAGGAGACAAATGGCTGAAATTCGGTATTTCCAGTCAGATCTGGCTGCGAAGTATTGACAATAATCCGGGAACACTCGTGAATGGCGTTCCCCAGCAGCAAACATATGATGCAGGAATCCGAAGAATGAGGCTAACTATTCAGAGTCAGATTACACCATTTTATTCAGTTTTTCTACAAATGGGAATTAATAACCAATCTTTTATTTCCGGAGGAGGATCGGGAACAGGAAATAATGGAGCCGGAAAGAAAGCCCCTTTTTTCTTTCATGATGCTTATAATGAGCTGGCTATTATACCACGAAATGATTTTCAGACCGGAAAACCCAATAAAAACAATTTGTATCTGGGTGCCGGGCTTCACTCCTGGAATGGCGTAAGCAGATTGACTAATGCAAGTACGACAAAAATGCTTGCCGGTGACATCCCTGTTTTTAATTTTCCGGCCATCGAAATTGCAGATCAGTTTTCAAGACAGTTCGGTATTTTTGTACATGGAGAATTTGATCGGTTAAATTACAGATTCAGTATCAACAAGCCTTTTGCTACTAATCTGAAGCCCGTTGTAGGAGGACCTGCTGTGGATAATAACCAAAGCGGAAAGCTATCTTACTCAGGTTATGCATTCTATCAGTTTTTCAATAAAGAAACAACGGTAACTTCTTTTCTACCGGGTAATAATCTGGCTGCCAGAAAAGTTTTGAATATCGGAACGGGTTTTTACAGTACTAAAGATGCAACACAATCTCAACCCTCAGAAAATGTTTTTGAGTCTCATGCTGCCAATGTCTTCGGAGCAGATATCTACTCGGAGTTGCCTTTAGGAAATAAAAGTAAGGAAATGGGACTGACATTGTATTCCGTATTCTATAATTATAATTACGGACCCAACTATTTAAGAGTAAGCGGACTCCTGAATCCAGGAACTCCTGATCCACAATTCACAGGGCAAAAAGCACTGGAAGGTGCCGGAAACAACAGGATTTTGATGGGTACGGGAAATATCTGGTTTTCACAGGTAGGATTTGTTCTTCCTAAATTCAGTAAAATACTGAAGGTTCAGCCTTTCTTCAATTATGCTTTAAAGGACATGAAAGCATTAAATCAGAATGGCAGCTATTATGACGTGGGAGCAAATTTTTACTTGTACGGCCAAAATGCCAGAATTGTTGTACAATACAGCAGCAGACCACTCTATGATCTCGTTTCCAAAACAATTTTTGACAGAAAAGGAGAATTTTTACTATCACTTCAGATTATACTTTAAAAATTTAATATATTACCCCTATGAATACTACTCAAATTACAACAGCCCAAAGGATTAAAGCCATTGTGGGTGGTTCTATCGGAAATCTAGTGGAATGGTACGATTGGTATGCTTATGCTGCCTTTGCCATCTATTTTTCCAATTCATTTTTTCCTGATTCGGATCTTAATGCACAACTGATGAATACTGCCGGAATATTTGCAGTTGGTTTCCTGATGAGACCTATCGGCGGATGGTTATTCGGAAGTATTGCAGATAAAATAGGGAGAAAAAGAGCGATGACCCTTTCAGTTTTACTAATGTCATTCGGATCTTTACTTATTGCCCTTACACCTACTTATGAAACTATAGGAATTCTGGCTCCGATCCTTCTTTTAATTGCAAGGCTACTACAGGGATTGAGTGTAGGAGGAGAATATGGTGTTTCAGCCACCTACCTCAGTGAAATGGCGACAGAAGACAGAAGAGGGTTTTACTCAAGCTTTCAATATGTAACCCTGATCGGAGGGCAATTAATTGCATTGGGGATCCAGTTGGTTTTACAAAAGCTACTTCTTACAGAGGCACAGCTGGAAGACTGGGGCTGGAGGATTCCTTTTATCATCGGTGCAGCCCTTTCCGTTATTGCATTATATCTGAGGGCTAACCTTCATGAAACCGAAGCTTTTGAAAACAAAAAGGAAATGAGCGAGAAGAAAAAAGGAACTATAAAAGAATTGCTTAAACATCCTAAAGCCCTTCTCACCGTAGTAGGTTTAACATTAGGCGGAACGTTGGCTTTTTACACGTATACCACCTATATGCAGAAATTTTTAGTAAATACGGTTCATCTGACAAAAGAACAGTCTACCCTTATCTCTTTCGTATCATTATTTATTTTTGCCTGTCTTCAACCTGTTTTTGGTGGATTATCAGACAGAATAGGAAGAAGACCTTTGCTTCTGGGATTTGGAATTTTAGGAACTCTTTGCACAGTACCTTTGCTTACAGCATTAAGCACAACAACCTCAATGTGGGGAGCCTTCTTTTTAATTATGGCAGCGTTGATTATTGTAAGTGGATATACTTCCATTAATGCAGTAGTTAAGGCAGAACTTTTCCCATCGGAAGTAAGGGCACTTGGTGTTGGCTTACCTTATGCTTTAACAGTCGCCATTTTTGGAGGTACGGCGGAATATATTGCCCTTTGGCTTAAGCAGGCCGATATGGAACCTTATTTCTATTGGTATATTACAGCATGTATCTTCTTTTCACTGATTGTTTATGCCAGAATGAAAGATACCAAAGAAACATCAGCATTAAACAAGGATTAAAAAATATACTGACCCTGAATGAAACGCGCCGCAGAAATCTGCGGCGCGTCTTTTATTTTAGCTATAAGCTTGTCTGAATTTCACAATAAGATCATCCAGATTATGACGCTGTACATAAATTGTTTTTACCTCTTCATATCTTGGCGATTTGTAGAAAACCTCATGAAAGTCCATGCTTCCGTTTCCTACTTTTACTACTTTCTTTACTTCAATATTCAATTTTCTTAGCTCGTCCTTCAGAACTTGAAATTCATCTTGTATATTATTCATTGGTATTTTGGATTTAATTAAAAAACTACGATTTTATCTCCAACACCCCTATCATTATAAGGGGCAATTGTAAATATTTATTAAATTTAGTGAATTTTCGAATACAAACAACAGGCTTCACAAAATTTTTATTAATTTCTATAGTCTGCAAAAACCGTACCTATTATAATAAGTAATGCATAATATTTTAAAAAAAAATAACCGATAACCTCCACAAAATGAGGACTAACCGAAAATTCAAGGATTTAATCTGATTTCTTTCAATTTAAAATACCCTTTATTAAAGGGGTATTGCAGGAATTATTCATAAGATTTAAAATTATTTTAAAAATTTTGTAACATTTTTTTCAGGCCTGTATCTAAAAGGTAAATTAACCATTAAATCTTAAATGAAATGAAAAAATTGACATTCCTTGCCGTGATATTTTTATTTTTAGCTCTATGTGCTAATGTGTTCGGACAAACAAAATCCTATCCTTTTGAGGTTAAAAAATCAGGAAGTGGGAAACAAGCCCTGATTTTAATCCCCGGTTTTGCCTCTTCCGGAGATGTATGGAATGAAACGACCCTAAAGTTTGATAAGAATTTTACTTGCTATACTTTAACAATGGCAGGATTCGCAGGTGCAAAGCCTCAGCCCGGCGCCAGCTTTAAAAACTGGGAAAACAAAATTGCAGAATTCATCAGTGACCAGAGAATTGACAAGCCTGTTATCATCGGGCACAGTATGGGTGGAGGCCTTGCCCTCGCTCTGGCTGCAGATCATCCACAATTAGTGGGTAAGATTATCGTTGTAGATGCTTTGCCGTGCTTATCGGCATTAATGAATCCTTCTTTTACATCTAAGGAAAACAATGATTGCTCTGCTACCATCAATAAAATGACAGCCATGACAGATGATCAATTTCGTCAGATGCAGCTGAAATCTATCCCCCAGCTTTTGGCGGATACTTCCATGCAGGAAACTGTGATCGGATGGAGTCAGCAATCAGACCGTAAGACTTTTGCAGAAATGTATTGTGACTTCTCGAATACTGACCTCCGGGAAAAAATAAAAAATGTACAATGCCCTTCACTTATATTATTAGAGTCTTATTTTACTAATTTTAAACCAGCCATGGAAGATCAATATAAAAATATGAAAAATGCAAATTTACAATATGCTACTAAAGGTTTACACTTCATCATGTATGATGATAAGGAATGGTATTTCAACCAGTTGAATAACTTCTTATCTGCAAAATAATGGTATTTGAGGAAATCTACGAAGTATACTGGCAAAAAATATTCCGCCTGTGTATGGGATATGTAAACAATTCCGAATGGGCACAGGACATTGCACAAGAAACATTTATCATTGTATGGCAGCAACTTCCTAAATTCAGAAATGAATCTTCTGTGGGAACCTGGATTTTCAGGATCGCCTCCAATAATTGCCTGCGACAGATTGAAAGGGAGAAAAGATTCACAAAAGCTGATTTACCAGGTAATTTAGAGGAAAAGAAACAGGAATCCATGGAATCTGAGATACAACTTCTTTATAAATTCATCTCCGAATTGCCGGAAACAGACCGTATTATTATTTCTTTAGAACTGGAAGAATTAAAACAGGCCGAAATAGCCAGTATCGTGGGATTATCAGAATCCAATGTCAGGGTAAAAATCCACAGAATAAAAGAAAAATTAACTCAAAAATTCAGGGAACATGGAACCTACTAATATAGATTTTAAAAATATCTGGCAACAACAAAAAGTAAATAAGCCCGACCTTAAAGATTTGCTTGCTAAACTGGAGTCCTACAAAAGCAAAAATCTGAAAAAGCTTATATTAACCAATGTAATGTTACTTTTAACCAGTATATTTATAGGTCTGATATGGTATCATTATCAACCTCAGCTACTCAGCACAAAAATCGGAATCGTACTGATTATTCTGGCAATGGTAATTTTCCTGTTTGCTTACAACAGGCTGTTTACATTCTTTTATAAAACCAACACCGACCAATCCAACAGTGACTATTTGCATAGCCTGTATGTTTTGAAAAGCAAACAGGGTTTTGTACAAACGTTCATGACCAATCTTTACTTCACTATGTTATTGGCAGGAATCAGTCTCTACATGTATGAATACACTTCAAGGATGACAACATTTATGGCTGTTTTTGCGTATTCATTAACTTTTATTTGGATTGCCTTTAACTGGTTTTACATAAGACCTAAAACCATAAGGAAAGAACAGTCAAAACTCCATGAGCTTATTAAAAAATTCGAAGAAATCAACAAACAGCTGGTTGAATAAAAATAAATCAATTAAAATATTTTCTTTCATCAGGTCTTTTGTAATTTAGCCCTGCTAAAAACAACACTCCTTATGGATTTGTCAAAGAATAAAAATCACTGGGATATAGTATACGAAACAAAAAGCCCTGATCAGGTAAGCTGGACACAGGAAAAACCTGAAATATCACTGGATTTCATTGCATCATTTGACTTAAAAAAAAGACGCTAAAATAATAGATATTGGCGGAGGTGAAAGTCATCTTGTAGATATTTTGATTGACAAAGGATATCAGGATATCACGGTGCTGGACATTTCTGCGAATGCATTGGAAAAGACAAAAAAGCGTTTAGGAAAGAAATCCGAAAAAGTGAAATTTATTGTTACGGACATTACTAAATTCGAACCTGAATTCCAATATGATCTTTGGCACGACAGGGCCACATTTCATTTTTTAACCGAAGAAGAACAAATCTCCAGCTATCTGGATATTGCAGGGAAAAGCATAAAAGGATTTATGGTGTTAGGAACTTTTTCAAAAAACGGACCTACAAAATGCAGTGGTCTGGAGATTAAGCAATACGATGAGGAGTCCATGGAAAAGCAGTTCGCCAATCATTTCGAAAAGATACAGTGTATTTCATCAGATCATACAACTCCTTTTGACACGATTCAAAATTTCACATTCTGTAGTTTTAAAAAAAAAGATCCCCTATTGAAATCCTTAATAGACCCCGATCGTCTTTTTTGCTAATTTGAAGTAAGCCTATTAAAATGAAAAATTTCCTCACTGTCTTTCTTATATGCATATTTTGTTTATTTTCTGCACAAGACACCATAAAGAAAATGCCTCCCATGACAAAAGATACAAAGTTTGGGTTAGCGCTTAGCGGAGGTGGTGCCAAGGGCTTTGCGCATCTGGGAATTTTAAAAACAATAGATTCACTAGGGATTAAAATAGATTATATTACCGGGACCAGTATGGGTGGAATTCTAGGCGGATTATATGCTATGGGATATAATGGTGAAGAATTGAAAAAAATGGTGTACGGCATGAACTGGAAAAGGATCCTGAGTAACAAAATCCCCTACAACAAGGTCAATATCAGCGAAAAAGATGAGTACAATAAATATATTCTTGAATTTCCGGTGAACGATGGCCGGCCTTCCCTACCGGGATCCTTTATAGAAGGGCAATATATGGGTGAAGTTCTCAATACATTGACGTTTCCTGCAAAACATATTAACGATTTCAGTAAGCTTCCTATTCCTGTTCAACTTACATCATCCGATATTGTGAATGGTGGATTGGTTATGCAGAAAAAAGGTTCTCTTGCACTGGCGATTCGTTCTACCTTAGCCATACCTGCTGCTTTCGCACCGGTCTATATTGATGGAAAACTTCTTGTAGACGGTGGCCTCGACCGTAATTTTCCGGTAAAGGAAGTAAAAGATATGGGAGCTGATTATATTATCGGAGGCTATACAGGATTCAGGCTTTTCACAAAAGATGAGATCAAAAATCCAATGAAAATGATCTATCAGACACATGCATTCCATTCCGTACAGGATTTCAATGAACAAAAGAAGATGTCGGATATCATGGTGGATTTTGTAACTCCGCTTAATGATTACACCACTAAAGACTTCAGAAAATACAAGGAAATCATAAAAATAGGAGAAGCAGAAGCTAAAAGACACCTTCCTGAATTTATAGCTTTGGCCAATGAGCAACGCAGACTGGGAATTACTTATGAGCACAAACTTGTTGAAGAGATTAAAAAACCGACCATACAGTTTACTTATAGTGAAGACAATGGCACGCCGATCACTAATTCGTCCGAGATTGAAACTATTAAAAACCTGATGGGATTAAAGGAGGGTGTATATTACGATGCCAAAACAGTAAATGCTGCTATCGACAAGGTTTTTGGAATTCGACAGTATGACAGGGTGTATTATACTTACACAGATTCGGAAAACGGTTTAATTATGAACATTTTCGTAAAGAGATCCACACCAAGCATGCTTAAATTAGCCCTACACTATGATAATGAACAATCCGTAGGGATCATCCTGAATTATACCTACCGGGATTATGCAGAAGCAAAATTCAGGGCCATAGCAACTGTAGATATTTCGGAACGTTTCAAGGCCCGTTTGCAGTTCCAGAAATTCCTGGATACGGATTACCGCTGGTGGTTAAGTACAGAAGGAAATATTTCTTTTCTTAAAAGTAATGACCTCCTGTTGAGATTCTCAGAAAACAATGATGTTGAAAATAATTTATTTTTCCCTAACTATATTTACAGAAGCATTAAAGCGAATACAGCGGTCAATTATTCGATTCATCCGAATACAATGGCTTCATTCGGCTTAGAGTTCAACGCTGAAAAATTAAACCGGTCTGTAGACAGGATTAGCCAGACCTTTACAGACTTGTACAGCAAAAAGGTATATTATCATACCAATCTTGACCTGTATTTTAAATTCAATCAAAATAACTTCAATACCAGATATTATCCTACTTCAGGAAACAATTTTCAGTTCATAACGAAGTATTATTTTGGAGATCAATACAACCTTTATGATCTGAAAGAAATACAACCTACACTCTATGAATACTTAAATCCCGGGGCTGAAGGATATTATAAACCCAAGAACCTGATCACATTAACGCTCAATGAAAATTATATTATTCCAATCAATAAAAAGGTATCTGTTAAGGCAAATGCTTTTTTAGGAACCAACTTCTCTCCTCAAACTCTGGGATCTTCAGAGGGTATCCCTTATCTTTTTCTCAATCAGAAATTCAATCTGGGAGGAAGTGAATATAATTTTGACGGAATGAATCCTGAATTTAATGGGTTCAGGCAAAAAGAAGTTCCTATAAATTCCGTTGCTAAGATAGGATTTGAGGTTCAGTACCGGATTTGTCACAGGATTTTCCTTACTCCCTCTTTTCACTATGCTGCAATAAGTGACGAGCTATCCCCTTTCAAGAGCAATTCCAAACTTATTGGTTATGGACTTAATCTGGGATATGAATCGCTTTTAGGTCCCATTAACGTAAATATATCCAGAAACGATGCACTTAATTTCTGGCGGGCTTATTTTAGTATCGGATTTAAATTCTGATTTGTATCCACAAAATAATAATGGACGATGAAATTAAAGAAATAGGCTATTGTGAAATATTCAACATCATCTTTTTCGAATCCTTCAAGGTCTTTATAAAAGCCTTAAATTATTTCCCATACTATTGATATTTTTGTTTATTTTTAATATGATTATATTAAAACCACTAACAATTATATTATGAAAAAACTACTACTAGCTATTATTTTAGGCTCTTCATGCAGCCAGTTTTACGCTCAAAAAACTGAATTAATAGAATGCGGTACCGACGAATTAATGCGAAAACATTATGAACGGCATCCAGAAGAAAAGGCTCGGGATGATGCTTTTAACTTAGAGTTATCCAAACTGATTAAAAGTGGAAAACTAGCTTCTACCCTTAATAAAAATCAGGTATATGAAATTCCCGCTGTTGTCCATGTTGTAGGGGACGGAAGCGCGGTCGGAACAGTAAACAACAAGTCGGATGCCGACATTATTGCATGGGTTAATTATACTAACGGAGTATTTTCCGGAAGTTCTTCAAGCGGCATGTCATCATCCAGTGCCATACTCCCTGTAAAATTTGTTTTTGCGAAAATCAGTCCCACCTGTACAGCGACCAACGGGATCAACAGGATCAATGCTTCCCATCTTCCAAAATATGTAAGCGGTGGTGTAAACAATGATAATACGACCAATGCTGTAACGGCATCCGAAATTACAGCCCTGGGAATGTGGGATACCAGCAAGTATTATAATATTTATGTGGTAAAAAAGTTAGCCTCTAATTCAGGGACCCTTAATGGCTTTGCCTATTACCCGGGTGGCAGCAATGATTATGCATTTATGTCTACAAGTGCATCATCTGTAAATGCGCAAACACTGGCACATGAATTCGGACATGCGTTAGGACTCCGTCACACCCATGAAGGATTCAACGACTCTACCGGGGCCTGTCCTGCTAATACCGATTGTACATTACAAGGAGACCTGGTATGCGATACAGAACCAATGAAAAGCCTTTACCACTCTTCCGTTCCCTATACATGTCAGACCGGTCAGATCAACCCATGTACAAGCGTTACCTATGCAGGAGGTGAAAGGAATGTAATGTCTTATACTTTCTGTTTCAGAGATCTCTTTACCCTGGGACAATCCGACAGAGCTACAGCCCAGCTTTTACAGTACAGACAATCTTTAATCAATTCTCCGGTCGCAAGTAGCACTAGACCTAACAACAATACATCTTTAACCACAACTTGCACCCCAACAACAATAACGAATCCAGGAAATTATAACATAGGAATCACTTCTGTCAAATTTGGAAACATTAATAATTATTCAACCAATTACAAGGCTGCCACTAATAATTTCTACGAAAATTTTACGGGAAATTATTGCCTGGGAATTTCCAAAACCACAATACCTTCAGGCACCTCAACGACCCTTACCATTACTCCCGGAACAAACAATCCTCATATTATAAAAGCATACATCGATTACAATAACGATGGACAATTTAATGAAACAACGGAGCTGGTTCTGAACCAAAGCAATATAGCAGCAGGTTCCACTGCAACAGCATCAGTAACTCCACCTTCAAATGCTGTAGCCAATACTCCTTTAAGAATGAGGGTAATTGGTGAATATAACGGAACAACCGTTACCGCTTGTTATATTCCTAAATACGGACAGATAGAAGATTATTCAGTGATCATTGAACCAAGAACCCTGTCCGCTAAAAATGCAATTGAAAACAAAACCTTTATTACACAGGCAGAAAATTCAGTGTACATAAAAAGTGACCTGCAAATTACCTCGCTGGTAATCTATGATGCCTCAGGAAGAATTCTGGTGAACCAAACCAATATGAAATCTACAGAAATTACCGCTCCATTAAATGCCAAAAATGTAGTAGTAACAGTCCGGGCAACATTGGAAAACGGAAAAGTGATCACCCAAAAACTAAAATTCTAAAAACAAAAAAGAGAGCAACTTCAGCTCTCTTTTTTATTTCTGTTATCTATGACGATTATTATTTTGACGCCCGGTTTTCTTCTTCCATTTCTACTTCATGTCTCAGCTGTGCTTTATACAATGTGGAATAATACCCATTTTGATCAAGCAACTCCAAATGCTTTCCTTCTTCTACAATTTTACCATGTTCCATTACGATAATCTTATCCGCTTTTTCAATGGTTGAAAGCCTGTGTGCAATAATAATCGAAGTCCTGTTTTTCGTGATTTTCTCCGTAGCCCTCTGAATCAGTTTTTCACTTTCATGATCAATTGAAGAGGTAGCTTCATCCAGGATCAAAATTTTCGGATCGGACAGATAAGCTCTTAAGAAAGACAATAACTGCCTTTGCCCTAATGAGATCGACGAGCCTCTTTCACTGACTACATAATCATAACCACCCGGAAGCTGCTGAATGAATTCATCCACTTCAATTTCTCTGGCCCCTGCTTTTATTTTATCCAGGGTAATACTTTCATCTCCAAAAGAGAGATTTTCAAAGATACTTCCATGGAAAAGGAAAACATCTTGTAATACCACCCCAATATGACTTCTGAGATTATATAATTCATAATCTTTCAGCTCTACATCATCAATAAAAATCTCTCCGGAATTGATATCATACAGCCTCGTGATCAGACTGATGATCGTAGATTTACCTGCTCCTGTAGCTCCGACAATAGCAACTGTTTCTCCCGGATTCACTTTGAAATTGATTCCTTTCAGTACTTCCTGCTTTTCATCGTAAGCAAAACGAACATCCCTGAATTCAATTTTACCATTGAAGTGATCTTTTTTTACTGTTCCGTGATTAGGCATCGCATAATCCTCATCCATTAATCCCAGTACCCTTTCTGCACCTACAATTCCACGCTGGATATTATTAAATCGGTCTGCGATCTGGCGTAAAGGTCTGATCAGCATTGAAATATACTGGATAAAAGCAATAACCACCCCCGCACTAATGGTAATATATCCTCCATAGAAAAGGATAAACCCAATAAATAGGGATGAAATAAGTTCTACTACAGGAAAAAATAATGAAAAGATAAAAACGGTTTTCAGCAATGCAGCCTTCAGGGTAATATTGATATCATCAAACTTTTTAAATTCAGCTTCCTGTCTGTTGAACACCTGTATAATTGGCATTCCGGCTAATCTTTCCTGAACAAAGGAATTCTGATTCGCCGTCCAGGTTCTTTCATCTCCAAATGCTTTTTTCAGCCTCTTTTGAAAAAAACGGGTAATAACCACCATCAAAGGAAGTATAGCCAGTGTAATATAGCTCAGATGAACATTAGTACTGAACATCATCACTAATACAAAGACGATTCTCAAAATATCCCCGAAAACCATAAGGAATCCGTCCGTATAAACTGTAGCAATGGTTTCCACATCCCCAACGGCACGTGTTACCAGTTGTCCTATAGGTGTTTTATCAAAAAATGATGTCCTGAAATAAATAAGTTTAGAATACAACCTCTCTCTGATATCCCTGATTACATTCTGAGAAATATAATTGGAGAAATAGACCAGGAAAAAGTTTAAAACAGTTTCTGCAACAACCAATCCTACCAAAATGTAGATATGCTTCATCATCAGAGCTTTATCCTGCAGCCTGGTGATATCATTATCTACAACCTCCATGGTAAGGTAAGGTCTGTAAGTAGAAACGATGGATAGTAAAACGGAAATGATTAAAGTAAGGATAAACCAGGACCGGAATTTCATTCCGATAAAGAAAAGCCTTTTAATAATTCCCCAGGTATCTTGTTTTTTCATTGTACAAATTGAAAGAAAAGAATTAAATAAATTCCATGCAAAAATAACACTTTATAATTTGAAAGCGAGAACAACTTATCCAAATACCAATAGAAAATAACGGATATTAATTATTTAAAATATGAATATCCTATTGTTATACATTTTCTTTGCTACCTATCTCCTCAATTTCCAGGCTTGGTTTATGGATGGTTTCTTTTGTAAACTTTTTTTCAAGAAACTGGTAAATTCCCCACACAACAACTATTGCACATAGCCAGCTTATTACATTCACAAGGCTATATCCGGTATAATCGTTATCCTGTAAAGAACCTGGGTTAGTAAGTGCGATATAGAAACCATAGCAAAATAAAAACGCAACCTGAAACCCCAGATAGATCCCTATACCCAACAGGCCAAAATGCCATTTGGTTTTCCCAAATCTTTCTGCCAGTGCAGCATAGTATCTGTACGCTCCAATCAGGATAAAAATAGACATCATAATGATTATAGTTTTTTGTTTTTTTTAAAATTCGTAGCCTACATCTACGAGAAATAATCCTTGTGCCGGAGCAGAAGTGCCGGCCGAATTACGGTTTTTATTTTCAATAACTTTTCTCAGATCTTCGGGCTTCATTTTTCCTGCACCGATTTCCACCATTGTCCCCACGATTGCCCGTACCATATTCCTGAGAAAACGGTTGGCAGAAACGGTAAATTTAAGTTCGCTTCCTTCCTGTTCCCACTCTGCTTTGTAAATGTGACAGATATTGGTCTTATTATCTGTTTTCAATTTGGCAAAACTCGTAAAATCCTCATACTCGAATAAAATTTTACAGGCTTCATTCATTGCATCGATGCTCAAAGGTCTTTTCCAATGTTGCCATGCAGATTCCAGTGTAAATGGATTTTTTTCTAAAGAAATATAATATTCGTATGTTCTGTAGGTGGCATCAAACCGGGCATGAAAATCATCTTTTACAGGAAAAATCCTCTTAACAGCAATATCAGGCGGAAGAAAGCTGTTCAGCCTGTGACTGAGCTGATCATTAAAAGCCACCTGGATATCAAAGTGGGCGAATATTTTTTTTGCATGAACACCGGTGTCCGTCCTTCCGGCTCCTGTAATTTTAATCTCTTCCCGTAAAATAGTGGATAGTGCTTTTTCCAATTCTTCCTGTACAGAATTGGCGTCCGGCTGGATCTGATAACCGAAATAATTTTTACCGTTGTAAGAAAACTCTATAAAGTACCTCAATGTAGTATAATAACTCCACAAAAATACTTTAATTTTATGAAATATTTGTTGAAAAGTCATTGAGAATATTCAGCCAAATCCTCTTAAAAATTACTATTTTTGCAATCGTATGAAAAGATGGTACCTTTATCCCTTCTCTGTAGGTTATCATTTGGTAACGGGTATCCGAAACACAATGTATGATCTGGGGATCTTTAAATCTACGAAATTCAAAACGCCGATCATCAATGTCGGCAATTTGTCCGTTGGCGGAAGTGGAAAATCGCCAATGGTGATGTACCTTGCTCAGTTTTTATCCAAACATTACAGAACCGGTGTCCTTTCCCGAGGTTACGGAAGACTTACAAAAGGTTATGAGGTGACCAATTATGACAGCAACTACAAAATGGTAGGTGATGAAGCGATGCAGCTTTTTGAACGTTTTAAGAACCGTTTCGTTATTGCAGTTTCTGAGGAAAGAGTGCCTGGAGCCAAAAAAGTCATTGATGACATGGACCTGGATGTTCTTGTACTGGACGATGCTTTTCAGCATAGGGCGATCAAAGCAGGATTTAATATTCTGATGACGGATTTTAATGACCCGTATTTTAGGGACCACCTTCTTCCGGCAGGGGATCTCAGGGAATCAAGAGCCGGGGTAAAAAGAGCCGATCTTATTATGGTCAGCAAATGTCCTGATGAACTGACGGAGGAGACCAAACAGTATTATATTTCCAGAATAAGACCTGAGCGTCATCAGAAAGTATTCTTTTCATCTATCGGATATGACGAAAATGTATACGGAAGAGAAAAAATGCTTCCTGACAACAACCTGAATTATTATGACATTCTTTTAATTACAGGGATTGCCAATCCAAAACCATTGCTGGAACATCTGGCGAAATTTTCACATAGAGTAAAACACCTCAAATTCAGGGATCATCATAATTTTTCCGATGACGACATCAAAAAAATAATTGCTGAATATAAGAAACTGGGCGAATATAAATTGATCTTAACAACCGAGAAAGATTATGTTCGTTTAAAAACCTTTGACTATCTTAGAGATATTGTTTATTACTGGCCTATCAATGTAATCATTGACAAAAAGGAAGAGTTTAATCAAATCATCTCGGATTATGTTAGGAAAAATTAAAGAAACCGCAGCCTTCATCAAAAACATCATTCAGGATACACCTGATTTTGCAATCGTATTAGGATCCGGCCTGGGAAAACTGAAAGATGAAGTTCAGCCAATACACATATTGGAATACAAAGACATTCCTAACTTTCCTCAAACAACAGTGGCTGGTCATGGAGGTCAGCTGATATATGGTATTTTAGAAGGTAAAAAGGTATTGATAATGAGTGGACGCTTTCATTATTATGAAGGCCATTCTATCGAAACTGTGGTATTTCCTGTAAGGGTTTTTCATTTGATCGGTATTAAAAACTTACTTCTTTCCAATGCCTGCGGAGGAGTAAATCCTGAATTCAGGGTCGCCGACATTGTTATTCTGAAAGATCACATCAATATGATGCCTGAACATCCTCTTCGTGGTAAGAATATAGAAGAACTAGGCCCGAGGTTTGTCGATATGAGCGAGCCTTATAATAAAAAAATGATCAGTATCGCAGAACGCACTGCTTCAGAAAATAACATCAGAATTCACCAGGGAATCTATGTCGCATTACAGGGACCTACCTTTGAAACACCCGCAGAATATGGAATGATAAAAGCTATAGGTGGTGATATGGTAGGAATGAGTACTGTTCCGGAAGTTATTGTGGCCCGCCATATGGATATGGATGTTTTTTGTATTTCAGTTATTACGGATCTTGGCGCACCCGATATTGCATTAGCCGTTTCTCACGAAGAAGTTCTTAATGCAGCCAATAAAGCAATGCCCAACGTAATCACGGTAGTAAAAGGTCTGGTTAAAAATTATCAGTAGTTCTTTTTTATCGAATTTTTCGATTTCTTAAATTTTTGCCAATTAATCCAAAAAGCAATTCATAACTTCGTTTCATTGTTTAGATTTGTAAAAAATGAAATTGAAAATGAAAAAGCTATTCATATTTTTTATGCTTGGAACATTTGGGACATTTTATTCTCAGGAGGTTCCTAAAGTACTTAAAACCAGTTTTTCCAAAGAAGCTTTACAACAAAAGCTTGAAAATGAAGAGGGAAAGAGCATTACTATGCAGGAAATTCTTAACCAGCACAAAGGAAAAGTGGTGGTCATTGATTTTTGGGCCGGTTGGTGCAGAGATTGCCTGAAGGCACTTCCAAAAGCACAGGAACTCGAAAAAAATAATCCGAACATAGACTTTGTATTTCTTTCTCTGGAAAGATCGAAAGAAGGTTTCGATAAAAGCCTTGAAAGATTTGATATGAAAGACAAAGATAATTATTGGTTTGCATCAGGATGGAAAAATGACTTTAATAATTATATTGACCTCAACTGGATTCCGAGATACATGGTGATCGACCAGAAATCAGCTATTGCAAAATACTACGCCATCTCACCGGAAGATCCTGAAATACAAGCCACCATCAATAAACTTTTACAATAATATGGTAACTTTAAGAGAAGCAACAAAAGAAGACCTTAAAACTCTTCTTGAATTCGAACAAGGTGTAGTTACTGCAGAAAGACCCTATAATCCTACCCTTATTAACGGTACCATTCATTATTATGATTTAGTTTCTTTGATTGAGTCTGAAGATGCTACCCTTATTGTAGCGGAAAAGGATCATGAAATCGTTGCGTCGGGATATGCGATGATTAAAAAAGCGGAAAAGGATTATTTTAATTTCAAAGAGTATTCATATCTGGGGTTTATGTATGTAAAACCGGAACACAGGGGACAGGGAATCAATCAATCCGTTATAGATAGACTCATAAAGTGGTCAGAAGAAAGGGGAATGAAAGAAATAAGATTAGATGTTTATGATCAGAATGAATCTGCTGTAAAAGCTTATGAAAAAGTAGGATTTGAACCTGTGCTCCTTACCATGAGATTGAAAAAATGATATTAATTTATTGAAATATAGAAATAAATGAATCCATATCTTTGTGATATGGATTTTTCTTTTCCCATTCGCAAGATTATACATGTAGATATGGATGCATTTTATGCTTCTGTGGAGCAGCATGATAATCCTGCACTTAGGGGAAAACCAATTGCCGTGGGAGGAGAGCATCGGGGTGTAGTTTCAGCTGCCAGTTATGAAGCAAGAAAATTCGGTGTCCGTTCTGCCATGCCAAGTAAAACAGCAAAAGAAAAATGTCCGCATCTCATTTTTGTTCCTCCCCGCTTCGCCCGTTACAAAGAAATTTCCAGAAAGATAAGAGAGATCTTTCATGAGTATACCGACCTGGTAGAGCCATTGTCCCTGGATGAAGCTTATCTGGATGTGACTGAAAACAAAAAAGGAATAGAATCCGCCAATGATATTGCGAGAGAAATCCGCAAAAAAATCTTTGAACAAACAGGTCTTACTGCCTCAGCCGGTATTTCAGTTAATAAATTTTTAGCAAAGGTAGCTTCGGATATCAATAAACCGAACGGACAAAAAACCATTCACCCCGACAAAATTGAAAGTTTTCTGGAAGAACTACCCGTTGAAAAATTCTACGGGGTAGGAAAAGTTACGGCCAACAAAATGTTTACGCTGGGGATTTTCAAGGGAAAAGATTTAAAGAAAAAAACATTACAGGAATTAGTAAGCCTGTTCGGAAAATCCGGAAGCTACTATTACAATGTTGTTCGTGGAATTCATCATTCAGAAGTTAAACCTCATCGCATCCAGAAAAGTGTAGCTGTAGAAAGGACTTTTTTTTGAAGATCTCTATGATGAACAGCAAATCAATGAGAAACTGGAAAGCTTAAGTGCAGAACTACATCAAAGGTTACAAAAAAATAATATTCTGGGCAGATCCCTCACTTTAAAAATAAAGTATAAAGATTTTTCACTGTTTACCAGGAGCATGACAAAAGAAGATTACTATGTTTCTGAAGAAGAGTACTACAAAACCTCCAAAAAGCTTTGGGAATTAAGACCCTTTGATAAACCTGTCAGGTTATTAGGCTTATCCCTTGCCCACCTTAATACTGAGGAAAAAAAGCAGGTTTCTGTTCAACTAAAAATACCGTTTCAGGAGTTTGGGCATTAATAATTAGAAATTTTCACTACATTGTAGTAACCAAATTCTATAATGTATGAACCCAACGATGATTCAGTTTTTCCACTGGTACTCAGACGGAAACCAAACACTCTGGAAGGAGGCTCAAAAACAATCTGCTTATTTAGCCGAACTTGGTATAACTTCAGTTTGGTTCCCACCTGCTTACAAGGGAACTAGTGGAGGTTATTCAACAGGATATGATGCTTATGACCTTTTTGACCTGGGAGAATTCGACCAGAAAGGAAGTATTCCCACAAAGTATGGAACCAAAGATGATTACTTAAAAGCAATAAAGGCTTTAAAGGAACAAAATATCCAGGTTATTGTAGATGTTGTATTAGGGCATAAAGCCGGTGGTGACGAGCTGGAAACGATGAAAGCAGTAAAAGTGGATGAAAATAACAGAGAAAAGGTAATTTCAGATGTTATCGAAATACAGTCCTATACCAAGTTTACTTTCCCTGGAAGAAATAAAAAATATTCTGACTTTGAATGGAATGCAACTTGTTTCAGCGGCGTAGATTATGCCGAAGGAATGGATTCGCATATCTTCAAAATACAATCTGAATATGGAAACGACTGGGAAGAGATGATTGATGATGAAAAAGGTAATTATGATTATCTGATGTATAATGATATTGAGCATCGCAATCCATTTGTTCGTGAAGAACTCAACGCATGGGCCAAATGGTATTTTGATCAGACCGACTTTGATGGGGTAAGGCTGGATGCTTTAAAACATATTTCTTTTGATTTTTATAAAGAATGGCTAACACTTATCCGTTCTAATTCAGGCAAAAATATCTTTGCCGTTGGAGAATACTGGGCACCTGGATATTTGAATTTACTCCAAAAATATATTGAAGTTACGGAAGGGTGCATGAGCTTATTTGACAGCTCTCTTCAAAATAATTTCCACAATGCTTCCAAAGAGGGAGGATCTTATGATCTGAGAAGGATTTTTGATGGCACTCTTACTCAGGCTGATCCGCTGCATTCCGTAAGTCTTGTTGATAATCATGATACCCAGCCTTTACAAGATCTTGAAGCTCCTGTAGAAGAGTGGTTCAAACCTCTTGCCTATGCTTTGATCCTCCTCAGGGAAGACGGCTATCCTTGTGTATTTTATCCCGATTTGTACGGAGCCCATTACGTAGATAAGGACCGGGAGGGAAATGATCAGGAAATTTTCCTGAATAAAGTAAATGGAATTGAAGAACTGCTGAAGGCCCGGAAAGAACATGCCTACGGAATCCAGAAAGATTATTTTGAGGATGCTAACTGCCTGGGATGGGTTCGTGAAGGAGATGACGAGCACACGGGCTGTGCTGTTGTCCTAAGTAATAAAGATGCTTACAATAAACCCATGGAAATGGGGGAAAAGTATTCGGGGCAAAGTTTCTATGATCTGCTTGGAAGATTCGAAGACAGAGTAGTTATTGATGAAAAAGGCTGGGGAAATTTTCCTGTTCCTGCTGGAAATGTAAGCGTCTGGGTTCCTGAATAGATACAATTAAATTAAATGTACATAACCAGGAAAGCATCATCCGGTTATGTACATTTGAAATGTCTTTATACTATTGGCTTTTAGCAGTAGATATATCTGCAATTCCAGATATCACTTGCCCATTCACAGCATTGGTTGTCTTCATTTGAAGTACAGCATACTCTGTCACGGATAATTCCTCCGGCTTTTAAAGCTTTAAGTTCCTGCCGCTCTATTTTTCTTATACGGCCTGCTGGTAAATTAGTTTTTTTCATTTTGTAAAATATTTGATTAAGTTTAGTCACTAAAACAAGTATATGGACATGGATCAGAAGTTATATACGAGTAAGTTCCGCAGTAGCAGGTATGCGTTGGACCTGTCGGCCCTCCTCCTGTTCCACCTCCAGTACTTCCGCCACCGGAAGGGCTATAAGGAACACACTTGCCATTCTCACAGATATAACCCGGGTTGCATCCTCCTTCTCCCGGACCCGTATCCGAAACACAATAAGCAGGTTCCCCAGGAGATCCGGCCAGTAAGTTTTTGAGTACTTCCCGGCTTAATTCATTCCATTGAAATTTTATTTTCATAATTGCTTGGTTTTATATGGTTAAAAGATTTTAGTCTTTAATTGTCTCTCTCACCGCCTTACCGTTTCAGCATTTATTTTATTAATAATTTGTGAAAATATTTTCCACAATTATTACATTCCAGGGATTAATAATTCAAATATAACAAAATAACACACACAATATTGAATAAAAAATACCAAATACTGGATTTCACACATGAAAAACACAAAACCAAAGCAACAAAAATAAGTGGTAACAAGGAATGAAGTAGCCATACCCCTGCCTTACATAATTTTCAGAAATATTTAGTGATACGAAGGTCGGACCCAAACTATATTTTTCTCAATTCCAAAATATCGGGTTTCAATGATTCTCCGGATATCCTTCCAGTTCTTGAAAACTCTGCCCACACAGCTCTTAATTTTCTTCCATTATGATGGATATACTCCCAGGGAATGTTTTTTATAAGCCCGGCAGACTGCCATGCTTCTTCATTACCAAAAAGCAAAGGAAGATCAATACTGTGAGCAGCTCCTATCTCATTATCTGTAATTCTGGAATAGATCCTGAACAAATAAACATTACCTCCGGCTTTAGCATAATTTTCAGCAAAAAGTTCTGCAGGTTTCCCATAGATTTTTTCTGTAGTCAGCTGAACTGTTTTATTAATGATCTTCTGACCAAAACCTTTACCAAAATAAGTATTGAGTGCTTCGGAAGTTTTTAGATAAAATGCAGTTTCATCATTATTGAGTCCAATTAAAACATCAATTTTTCCAGCACTCTCTTTCCATCTTTCCTCTGCCTCATCTTCATTGCATAAAGGAGGAAATCCATATTGAATACCAAAAGGCATCACTGCTTTTAATCCGTATTTAATAACAGAAGGAATCCTTTTTTTGTATTCTTCCATCATCTTTAAGACATCGGTTTCATGTTTTATTGAATCCGTATTTTTCAGAAATTCGGCTGACATTTTTTGTCTTTTGTGGCGAAGACCTAACGGTGCACTTTGAATGATCACCCTTTTGAAAAGGCCTTCAACGCCTTCTGAAATCATCAGATGGGCGATCGCATCTCCGCCGGATGATTGCCCCAGAAGTGTAATATTTTCAGGGTTTCCTCCAAAGCTTTCTATATTCGTTTGAATCCATTTTAATGCTTCAATAATATCAAATAACCCCAGATTAGCAGGCCTTTCTTCATCGCCTCCTAAAAAACCGAACAACCCCAGGCGATAGGAAACCGACACTACAATGATATCTTGTTCCTTTACCCAATTGCTTGCATCTGATGTGGAAAGATCCCCACACCCTATTTCATGAGAGCCTCCATGTATCCAAACAATCACAGGCAAACTGGTATGCTCATTATCGGGACGAATAACAGAAAGAAATTGAGTAGATTCTTCAATCTCAAAACCATTAAGATCCGTGGGGCCAATCATTTTTTCAATTAAAGGGCTTATACTTTGTGGACTGACCGGTGTTTTATCCGGAAAAAGAAGTTCCGAGGATGACGGCTGTACAGGAATAGGTTTTTGAAATCTTACAGACCTTGCATAGCGAATACTTTTGGCTTTGATAACGCCATTTTCTGTTAAAGCAATAATTTTCGCGAACGGGGTTTGAAAAATATGAGTACCGATATTCTGCTGTGATTTCATTATCCGGAAATTTCTTCCTTTAAAAATAATTCACTTTTCTGAAAAATCCGAATCTATTTGAAAGAAATTACCTATTCTCACGATTCGTTTAACTACAAATGATAGAAATCTCTAAACAAACTTCGGCAATAATTCAATCAATTTAAAGTTTTGTATTCACTTGGTGATACTCCGACTTTTGCCTTAAACAATCTTGTAAAATGCTGGGGATACTTAAAACCTAGGTCATAAGAAATCTGGCTGATTGATTTCGATGGATTATAAATTTCCTCTTTTGCAACATCAATCAGTTTATTATGGATAAATTCTTGGGCAGAAACTCCTAATTCTTTTTTAATTAAATCACCAAAATAATTCGCCGAAAGATTAAGTTGTTCAGCAAAATAATTGACCATTGGAAATCCAATATTCTTGGGTTTATCGGATTTCAGGTAATCATTCAGAAGATTTTCAAACTTCCCGATAACGCCTTGATTTACATGATCACGGGTAATAAACTGCCGATCATAAAAGCGCATACAATAGTTGAGAAATAATTCGATATTGTTTACGATCAGGGATTTACTGTGTTTATCAATGGATTGCTCCAGTTCAAGCCTTATATTTTTAAAGCATTCCAGGATAATTTCTCTTTCTTTTTCGGAAAGGTGTAAAGCTTCATGAACATCATAAGAAAAGAAAGAATAATCTTTAATATTTTTCCCCAGATTAGTTCCTTTGATAAGATCGGGATGAAATATCAGAGCATATCCTCCTGGTTGCACATAGGTCCCGTCATTACTCATCCCATACACTTGCCCCGGTGCTATAAAAACCAGCGTCCCTTCCTGATAATCGTAATTGTTCTTTCCGTAATACATATCCCCACACATTACATCTTTCAGAAATACGGTATAAAAACCATAGCTCCTTCTATATTGGGAAATAGGATTGGACTTAGAGAAGTCGATAATGCTCACCAAAGGATGCAAGGTTTCATGATTCATCATTTTATTATATTCAGAAACACTGTTGATTATTTTAATATCCTGATTTTCCATAGCATCCGTTTTAAATCTTATTCAAAATTACCACTTTCTGTTTTACTTTTAATAGAGTCTGTAATATTGGTAAATGTTTCTGTAATCTGTATAAGTGCTGTTTAACGAAAAGAATCGACTTTTGCATTGTAATGATAATATTAGAAAACAAAAAGATGTTTGCCGGATAAGAAAGTCAATTGGATACTTTTTCCGAGGTATTACCGGGTACGCATCTTAAACCCTTAAAGTTATACCAGACCGAAAAGGTATGCGAAGAAATAACGACATTCTTATGCCTGAGACTGATCTTAATAACAAGAAACTTTCTATCATCCTGAAAAAGGATAGTATGGATGGATTTCTGAACCCTGAGGCTATCATCAACATTCTTCCAGGTAGTTACTAGTCCGGAAAGTAAATTTACAAATAGTACCATCAACCCGAATACTCCAAACGGTATTATTAAATATACGGATCCGGTGACTGAGAAGAATACAATTTATAAACAAAAACACTAACTTAAAATTTAAAAACAAATGAGCACATTCACAGTAAAAGCGTACGGAGCAGAGTCTACCACAGCGGACCTGAAAGAAATGAATATTGAAAGAAGGGAACCAACTCCTAATGATGTGGAGATTGAAATACTCTATTGCGGAGTTTGCCACTCTGACCTTCACACAGCAAGAAACGACTGGGGAGGAACGATCTACCCTGCAGTTCCCGGACATGAAATTATAGGGAGAATTACTAAAATCGGAAATGAAGTTACAAAATTCAAAGTCGGAGACCTTGCAGGTGTTGGATGTATTGTGGATTCATGTGGGACATGCGAGAGCTGTAAACATGATCTTGAACAATATTGTTTAAATGGTTTCACAGGAACTTATAACGGAAAAGACAAACATTTGGGAGGACATACTTTTGGTGGTTATTCACAGAAAGTGGTTGTAGATTCTGACCACGTCTTAAGAATTCCTGAAAATCTTGATCTAGCAGCAGTGGCTCCGCTTCTTTGTGCAGGAATTACAACATGGTCTCCACTAAGACATTGGAATGTAGGACCAGGATCAAAAGTTGCTGTTATCGGATTGGGAGGATTAGGACATATGGCAATTAAACTGGCTAAAGGATTAGGTGCTGAAGTAACTCTTTTCTCAAGAACTCCCGGAAAAACAGAAGATGCCAAACAATTAGGAGCTGATCATGTGGTTATTTCTACAGAGCAGGCAGAAATGGATTCTGTAAAGGGAAAATTTGATGTGATCATCGATACCGTTCCTTATGTTCATGACGTTAACCCTTATATTACAACATTAAATATCAGCGGAACATTGGTTCTTGTAGGATATCTCGGAGGTCTTGAACCTATCCTTCAAACGGTTCCAATGATCATGGGGAGAAAATCTGTAGCAGGCTCTGTAATCGGGGGAATTGCTGAGACACAGGAGATGCTTGATTTCTGTGGGAAACATAATATTGTTTCTGAAATTGAAATCATCAAAATGAACGAAATCAACGAAGCTTATGAAAGGATGTTAAAAAGCGACGTAAGATACCGCTTTGTGATTGATATGCAGACTTTATAATTCTTCGGATATTTTTTTTAATAGAAAGGCCCTTCAGATGAAGGGCTTTTTGTTATGTTGTATTTTAAAATATGTATTAAACAGGTTTCCAGTTATGCTGTCCCTTCATATCCTGAAAAGCCCAGTCTGCCATAGCATCGATTACAGGAGCAAGCTTATTCCCTGCTTCACTAAGTTCATAGGTCACATGAGGAGGCACCACAGGCTTTGCAGTTCTGATGATCAAACCATCCGCTTCCAATTGTTTTAAATGTTGGATGAGCATTTTTTCTGTGACTTCCGGGATTGCCCTTTTTAACTCACTGTAACGTTTCCCTCCTGTAGACAACTGAAATAATATAATTGGTTTCCAGAAACCTCCGATTTTTTCCATAACGTACATTACCGGGCACTGGTCCAGTATATTCTTTTTGTTTTCCTGAATTGTAGAACTTTCTTTAATTGCTGTCATGACACATACTTTAGGGTAAGTACTTGTATAAAAGTAAGTACAAATATAACTTTGTTCTCAGAAATAAAAAAATACAAACAATAAAAAATTTACATATGAAAATCATCATCACAGGTTCATTAGGAAATGTTGCCCAACCATTAGCTCAGCAACTTATTGCTGAAGGGCATGATATTACCGTTATCAGCAGCAGCGAAGCTAAAAAAAAATGAAATACAATCCTTAGGAGCAAAAGCAGCCATCGGATCCATAACAGATCTGGACTTTTTAATTAAAACATTTGAAGGTGCAGATGCCGTATTTGTAATGACCCCACCTAATTTGGGAGCTACTCAAATCGTTGAAGATACAATCAGTGTTGGAAAAAACTATACAGAAGCCATCAGAAAAACAAATGTGAAACACGTTGTTATGCTAAGCAGTGTAGGTGCAGCTTCTCCGATAGAAAATGGTCCGATTAAAGGTCTCCATCAGATTGAAAATCTTTATAACGGATTAGAAAACACATCGGTAACATTCGTTCGTGCTGGTTATTTTTATAATAATTTCTTTAATGATATTCCATTGATACAAAACGCAGGAATTATAGGAGGAAATTATCCTGAAAACACAAATATTCCTGTAGTTCACCCGGTTGATATTGCAAAAATAGCTGCTGAAGAACTGGTTAAAAATACCGATGGTAAAAAAATAAGATATGCCGTAAGTGATATCCGTCCAGGTTCTGACTTTGCCTCTGTTTTAGGCTTAGCCATAGGAAAACCTGAATTGCCTTGGGTAGAATTTACAGATGAAGAGTATTTGAACGGAGCACTACAAGGAGGCCTTCCTCAGGAAATGGCAGAATTATATACTGAAATGGGAAGAGGAATACGAACAGGAGTTGTCCAAAAAGATTTTGTTGAACACGGCTCGCCTGTCACAGGAGAAACTAAATTAGAAGAGTTTGCTAAAGAGTTTGCAACTCAATTTAATTCTTAAAATTAACTTTTCAGAAAATGATGCGGAAGAATCACAATCTGAATCATAGAAAAAGTTTCGGCGCACCTTTGGTGCGCCGAAACTTTTTATTAAGAAGTAAACTCTAATTATCTTTTAAAGTTCCTTTCAGAACTTTTAGTTTTCCGTCAATTGGCTGATCATTTTTAAACCCAAGATTTCTGCTACTAAAGGATAAACATGAACATTTGCAAATTCATCAATCACCACATTACTTTTAAATTGCGGCCCCCAGGCTAAAAATGTTGCTTTCATTTCAGGTACAAGCCTTGGATTATATCCATGCTTTCCAACGGAAGTTGTTTTTCCTTTTTCCAAAAATATCTTGGGTGCTTTTGGTATCAAAAGAATCTGTCCGATCCTATGGTATTGATCATCTCTGGTTCCAAAATGCAGGTATTTTGGAAGCCTTTTATCTAAATACACGTCATAGTCGTCTGTCTTACCGGCTTTGAGTTCATTGTAAACAGTTTTAGTTTCTTCAGGATTCTTTACCACAACCCTCAATAACGTCTGGGAATTATAGAAATCAAACCTACTTTTATCGAACAGCATTTTAGGAATTTCCAAAGGGGTTCCCCTATCTACTTTGATCATTCCATGGTCTGAAACAAAAATGAAATTCACATTTTTTAGTCCTAAGTTATTTACTTTCTGAACAAGCTCTCCGATGGCTTTATCTATCAAATGTACGGCACCTTCAGTTTCTTTTGAATCCGGTCCGAAATGATGGCCGCTCCCGTCTACTTCAGGGAAATACAATGTAATAAAATGAGGTCTTTTATCCATGGGTAATTTCAGCCAGTTCACCACCTTATCTACTTTTTCAGAAGGAGTAAATTGGTCGTGGTAAGCATAATAATAAGTAGGTCTTTCTCCACCGGCATCACTTGCTGAGCCTACCCACATCATTGTCGCAGAAATCATTCCCTGTTTTTCTGCCAGCCCCCAAAGAGGAAGCCCTCCATACCAGCTCCCGTCTTCAGCATTTTTCTTGTCACTCATTGCATAAAATTCCTTTCTCTTGTAATCATAGAAGAAGTTATCAATCAATCCATGATGGGCAGGATATAATCCTGTGATCAGGCTCCAATGGTTAGGAAATGTGATACTCGGATAACTTGGAATCATTGCTTTTGCCTGAACCCCGTTATTGGATAAGTTTAAAAGATTTTCAGCATGATATTTTTTAGCATAATCATATCGGAAACCATCTGTAGAAATCATGATCACATATGGTTTGGTTTGAGCATCAACGCTGTTGTATCGGTTTGGAGTTATGATCTGCGTGGTATCAACAGGAGCTTTCTGAGCCCACCCTATCACAGAAATAAACAGAAGTAAAATTTGTATTCCGCGCTTCATTATAAAAATTTTCCGCAAAGTTACACCCTATCTTCTTCCCGGGAAAGTTTAATGGATTAAAACTATATTAAAGAATCTAAATTAATACGTCAAGTTTTGTCGTGTTGTAATCGTAACTTTGTAAAAATGAAAAGGATGAAATTAAATATTCTTAATAAATCTTTCCACCGTGAGGTAAAAAGATTACTTTTACGGCAATTAAAAACTATATGTATTTAACTCAGCATTAGACATGAAAAAACTCTACTTGAGTGCACTTTCTATGTGCATTATTTCCGGGCTATCGGCCCAGGAAGTGGTTTGGCAAAAAGATATCAAATCCTCTACCCAGGATTTCCTGAGCCAGGTAACCACAACAATCGATCAGCAGTATTTGATAACAGGAAGTGCTATACAGGTAGCAAACCAAAAGAAGGATGCTGGAAGTACCCAGCAAAATAATGGTTACGACTTTCATTTGGTGAAACTGAACCAGCAAGGAGATCAGGTTTGGGAAAAATATTTCTCAGGAAACAATCATGATTATTTGTCTTCTACCGTAGCTACCCAGGAAGGAGGCTTTCTAGTTTCAGGAACCTCATATTCCGGAAAGGGAATAGATAAAAAAGATG
>NZ_JBJLWK010000029.1:0-725 GCF_046591535.1 Chryseobacterium proteolyticum
AACGTTGGATACTTGTGTTAATGTCAAAGCTGTTTGGCTCTGCAATCGGCTTATTTTGATTGTTAAGTATCGGGTGAATCTGACTTAGTGGTAATCCCTGTACAGTTACTTCAACTTCTACAAAGTAACCGCAATCCGTTTTAAGGTAAGGAACACCATCAAATCGCTTAACTTCCCATGTTGCTGTTGGATCTACTTCGCGAAGCTTTTTAACAGCCCATGCCCATGATAAGTAGCTAAATCGACCTTTCTTTTCAACATGTTCCGAACAATCTATTTGAGCTAATTTAGAAAAGTAATTTTCAGTTGTCATATGAATCTCCCTCTCTTTTAAAATGGTGCTATTTCTACTTGTTTACTAGCTTCATACACTTCCATGAGTGACTTTAATCCGTATTCATAAGCTACAACCAAAGATGCAGCGTTAGGCTCTTTACTTTGCTTATATCGTTCAACTAAATTCATCATTATTTGAATTTCAGCTTCAATTTTGTTTTTGTAGGACCATCTTATTCACCTGCTACTTTCTCTGTAGAATGAGACTTTACATACTGTGTGATGCATTCTGTTTCTGTATGTAAGTAATCTCCACCGAAATCTAAACAACTTTCTCCGTAGTAGATTTCACCCTCACAACCGCAACATAGTTCAATGAAGTCTCTAGCTGATGAATCGTGATGGTTTCCGATTAACATTCCGTTTTCAATCATTTTTACGTCCCTCCA
>NZ_JBJLWK010000030.1:0-721 GCF_046591535.1 Chryseobacterium proteolyticum
GAAGGGTGGGACAACTGTGAGTTTAACTATAGATGGGAAACCTTTAAAACAATTAGGCTTAGCGCTTTTACCAGGATTCCAACATCCAGCAGCCCCACCAATTCGTGACTACACAGTTTCTATACCTGGTCGTCCTGGTGCTTATTATTTTGGCTCAGACATAGATCCTATGGAATTTAACCTACCTTTACTTGTTAAACCGCAAGAAAATAGATTTGAATTAGCGGCAGCTGTCAGAAAAATGGTGGCTGCCTTTATTGATCCTTATGGAAAGCCCAAAGAAGTGAAATTAATTTATGATTACGAACCTGATAAATATTATCTAGCTAGATACAGTGGTTCAATGCCAATTGAACGGTATTTAAGTATGGGTAAGTTTGAATTACCTATGATAGCTTATGATCCTCATGCTTATTCAATTGTGGAAAGCACTGAAGATGTATTGTGGGGAGATAATATTCCATTTATGTCAGATATTCTTCTTGGTGGGAGCGATTCTTCTTATGTTGTAACCGAACCGCAGAATTTAAGTGTCAAAAATGCAGGTTCGAAAGTATCACGTCCAGTGGTAGAAATATCAGGAAGCGCAACATCCTTAACTCTCACTATTAATAGCGAGAGTTTTTCTTTTGGGACATTTACTAATTCTTCATTTGTAATTGATGCAGAAAGATATGCAGCTATTAAAGATGGGAGTAATTTCTTATTCCAATTAAAGGAG
>NZ_JBJLWK010000031.1:0-544 GCF_046591535.1 Chryseobacterium proteolyticum
CCAACATGGAACAAAACGCCTGATCCAATATCAAATCCTGACTGCAGATCATTACCAATGCTGCGCAATGACTCTAACTCAACTTCTTTGGAATCTGACCGTAAATCATAAAAACTGATCTTATAATGTGCTTCTGAAGTATCTTCATTGTATTGCGTCCATAATCCATTCTTTTCTTTATACACCATACGCAAAGCATCATGATGTTTAACGAGGTCAGCTATGGATTTCTCTAAAACAGACGGATCAATCTCTTCCCGGCTTCTTAACAGCACAGACTGATTGTAGTGGTTTTTATTAACGACCTGCTCACTTTCAAAGAAAATTTGCTGGATTGGGGTTAAGTCAACCATTCCTTTTACTTCATCCTGACTGATAACCACTGCGTCTGCCTCGACCAGTTTGGCCAAATCCTCTACAACAGGATTTTTTAAAATCTGGGCAACTTTTAAAGTATAGCCCTTCTGCTTTATCCTTGAAACTACCTGGATAGATTTGATAGAGTCTCCTCCTAAATTATAAAAATTGTCTTTTACACTGATCT
>NZ_JBJLWK010000032.1:0-532 GCF_046591535.1 Chryseobacterium proteolyticum
CACAGAAGGAACCGTATTTAATAATACATTGGTGTCCTGATCGAGATAATGATTGATTTCAAGGGCGTTCTTTAAAATCCTTATTTTCTTACCTGTCGAAAGGGTATAGAAAAATTCATACACAGACAAATCAAAGCAATGAGAGGTAACGCCGTAAACTATATCAAATGTATCAGGATTGTACTCCTTTTTAGACCAGTTAATCAATTCAACGGCATTATGATGCTCTATCATTACACCTTTTGGATTTCCTGTAGTTCCGGATGTATAAATAATATAAGCGAGATGGTTGGATGTTGATCGCTGCTCTACATTTGAGGGGCTGTAATTGTCCTGAACTTCATAAAACTGATTTAATAGATCCTGATCAATGACCACTTTGCTATTGCTGTCTTTTTCAATATAATCAATTCGCTGTTGCGGATAATTTAAATCTACCGGCACATAGGCTGCTCCGGATTTCAGTACTCCCAATAAGCTAACAAGAAGGAATTCATTTCGCTCCAATTTAACTGCGATTAAATCGTCCGGA
>NZ_JBJLWK010000033.1:0-429 GCF_046591535.1 Chryseobacterium proteolyticum
TCATTTTGGCCTTCTTTAAATGACGGGTATTTAATACATCACCTCCGGAAACAACATGTTTTAATGATTTTAAATTATAGAATTTTTCACTGTAATCAGGATTAGACAATAGATCATTTAATAGAGACGGCGGCATATTTACTTTTGTAATATTATGTTTATCAGCCAATTCCATTAAATTCTCATGTATATTACCATAAAATTCTTTATGGGCTATTACGCTCTTTCCTCCTGTAAGAAGCGGAATTAAATACTCTTCAATAGCTCCGTCAAAACAATAAGATCTGTAGAATAAAGTAGCATCCGATTCAGATAATGTAAAGAATGATTTATAATAACTCATTCTGGAAACCAGATTCCGGTTTTCTACCATTACCCCTTTTGGATTACCCGTTGTTCCAGAGGTATAGATGATATACGCTAAGTTAT
>NZ_JBJLWK010000034.1:0-425 GCF_046591535.1 Chryseobacterium proteolyticum
TATAATAATCCAGTTAATACGTTATTTGCTATTTCAAGATACAATGGAAATATTGCAGAAGTAGACTGGAAAACTTCTGTAGATAGCGTATTAAGACGATATTCTTATTCCTATGATACTTTAAACAGACTTAATTACGGACATTATTCTGAACCTAATAGTACAGTACCACAGGAAAATCATTTCGGGGAATCTTCGGAATATGATTTAAATGGAAATATTACACGATTATACAGAAATACAAAAAACACAACCAATGGCCTTGCCATGCAGATAGATAATCTTACGTATTCATACACTGGAAACAGATTATCAAAAGTCGCAGAAGCTTCTCAGAATTCATCAGGATATCCTTATTTTGCAACTCCAAATGAAATTACTTATGATAATAATGGAAATATGACAAGCCATAAGGATAAGGACAT